>NZ_BAAAFD010000008.1:0-237937 GCF_039523355.1 Aliiglaciecola litoralis
TGAGTGCCCACACAGATTGTCTTGTTGCAAATTGTTAAAGAACGTTGCTCTTAGTGAGCGGCTTGAGGAACCAGAGGTCTGTCTCAAGCGGGACGCGAATTCTACACGCCTTGGAAATCTTGTCAACCGTTTTACGTTAAATATTTAAAATTAATTTCAAACCTTCAACCAGCTGCATCCCGCTTCACACTTGCTTTACAGCAATGTCACAATTTCGTCCTTAGACTATTTGTGAATGGATGTTCTTGTTAGAACTCCCTGAAGCGAGCGCGCATTCTACAGACCCTGTTTGAGAGGTCAAGAAAAATCTAGAAAAATATTGGATTTTTGTGGTTCTACCGTTAATTGCTAGTACATATAAGAAGAAGCGCAAGCAAACTCAGCTTTTAAAAGTGGGTTAAGGTAACTAATAAACAGCAAATCGCAATTTTTTAGATTTCAGATTGTTAATCTATATAAAGGCATTACGAGGTCTTTTTTTCGCTATATATATAGTAGCTAATAAAAAAGCACCTCAAACATTCGCTTTACATTACACTTCGTATTTATACGGTGAAGCAAATACCACTACTAAGTTTTGATATTCGCCTAATCTGGATAAATCAGCACAAAGCGCAGTAATAATGCAAATATTTCCAGACAAATTAATACACGAAAGACAGCAACCAGATTATGTTTGAAAAACAATCAAATTCTCACTAGAAAGTGTCATGTTTTTTAACACTATTTTAATCAACCTGTTTTTAAATGAATAAAAACACATATAAAACAACAACATAAACAATAGGAACGATTGTTGCTTAGGTGTAAACCTCTAACTTACATTAAATAAAATAAATAATAGTGTGTAAGTAAGATTGGCGTTATAGTCCGTAGACCAGACCAAAGAAGTTTGGAAAACGTTTTCTATGCGAAAGTAGCAAAGTCTACTAAATAATTATAATTATATAATATCAATCAAAGGAAAATTCTATGTTACGCAAACAGCTAACAGTGCTCGGAACCGGGTGCTTTTTGGCGATGTCTGTGCATAGTGCTTTAGCATTATCTAATCCAGACCGCAGTCTTCTCACACTGGATGCAGCTAGCCCACAAACGGTCAGCTCCAAAACTTCTTATATTGTTCAACTTCGTGGCGAACCTGCCGCAGTTCAAAGCAGTAATAGTGGCATCCCTAATAAAGAACATGGTTTTGTAAGCGCTGAAAAATACGATCAAAACTCTTTGGTCTCTATGGCCTACCGAAAAGAGCTTGCTGATAAACAGAATCAAGTTATGGCAAGCGCAGGTGTAACCCAAGCAACTTATACCTATGAGCATTCTTTCAACGGTTTTGCTGCTGTGCTTACCGAGGCACAAGTTTCTAAACTACGCAGTAATCCAGACGTAATAAACATCTGGCCAAATGAAATATTAAAATTAGATACGGCGAATACCCCTGCATTCCTTGGGCTTACCGATCCAGGCGGCTTGCACTCAATGGGTGTTAAAGGTGAAGATGTGATTATCGGTATTGTCGATACCGGCATTTGGCCTGAGCATGCGAGCATTAGAGATGATGTTCCTGGTAACGAATATGACGATATCGCAACTACACGGCCCGATTGGTCAGGTGAATGTGTTACAGGTACTGACCCAGAGTTCTCATGTAACAATAAACTCATTGGCGCCCGTTATTTTAATGATGGATTTGGACCAGAAAATGTTTTACCTGGTGAGTTTGACTCGCCTCGTGATGCTGACGGTCACGGTACTCATACCCTAACCACTGCTGGCGGTAACGAAAATACTACCGCCGTAATTAACGGTGTTGAAGTTGGTACTGTTTCTGGTATCGCACCACGAGCTCGTGTTGCTGCGTACAAAGTGTGCTGGAATGGCAGCACTCCTGGTAACAGTGGTTGTTCATCTGCTGATTCAGTTGCCGCGATAGATGCAGCAACCGCTGATGGGGTTGATGTAATCAACTTCTCAATCAGTGGTAGCCGTACCGCACAGACCGATCCAGTACATGTTGCTTTCTTTAATGCCGCTCAAGGTGGTGTATTTGGTTCATTATCTGCGGGTAACTCAGGTCCAGGAGCTCAAACCGTTGCACACAATGTACCTTGGGTAACGACAGTTGGCGCATCTACTTATGATGGTGAAATCGCCTTAATTGGTAATGCGTTAGAAGTGTCCAATGATGGTAGTGATGAAACATTGTTTTCTATTCCAGGTGCAATCACCACACCAATTCCTGATACAGGACTTGCTGGTGATTTGATGGCCGTTGAGCCGCTAAATGCATGTGGCGCTGAGTTGGATATGGCCGACGGTGCTCTTGCAGGTAAAATTGCCTATATAGCGCGTGGAACTTGTGCTTTTTCTGAAAAAATATTAAATGCTCAAGATAAAGGTGCAATCGGTGTCGTTGTTTACTCTGACAACAGAACACCAACTGCCATGGGTGGTGCAGCCGACGGAATTACGATTCCTGGAGTGATGATCACCAATGCAGATGGCGTTAGATTGCTCGACGATGTTCAAGCAATGCAAGTCAGTGTCACTATGACCAATGATCCAGCGGCAAGCACGTCGCCTTCTATTGGTAACCAAATGGCTGGTTTCTCTTCGCGTGGCGAAAGCTTAGCGACTGCGGACATTATCAAGCCAGATATCACTGCTCCTGGTGTATCTATCTTGGCCGGAACCACAGCGTCAAACATTAATGGCTCATCTGGTGAAAGCTTTGCACACTTAAGTGGTACGTCAATGTCTGCGCCTCACATTAGTGGTATCGCTGCTCTAGTGAGAGAAGTGAACCCTGCATGGTCTCCTTCTGCAATCAAGTCTGCAATTATGACGACTGCCAGACAAAACGTGGTTGATGAAGATGGTTCCACACCTTCTGACCCATTCGATTTTGGTGCAGGTCACGTTGTGCCTAACTCAGCTGTAGCGCCTGGTATTGTTTACGATGCTAGCGAATGGGATTATTGGGCTTACTTGTGTGGTCAAGGCGAAGAAAGCTTTGTTGTGAGTTCATCAGGGTACTCTTGTGCCGCTTTTGAAAATGCGGGATATCCACTTGATGCAAGTGATCTGAACATCGCATCAATCGCAATAGCAGAGCTTTCAGAAGCACAAACAGTAACTCGTTATGTGACTAATGTAAGTAATTCAGCTGAATACACTGCTACTGTTGAAGCACCAGCAGGTGTGGATGTTACTGTTGAAGTGATTGATTGGTCAGGGGACGCGCCAGTTTGGGTAGCAAGCGACACCATGGGCTTTAACGCTAATGGATTAGGCCTATATCGCCTTACGCTCTCTCACAATGACGATGCTGTGATTGACGAATGGAGCTTTGGTGCAATCACCTGGACTGATGGCACGCACAGTGCACGTAGCCCAATAGCGGTTAAACCCGTTATTCCACCCAGTGTAAATGCGCCAGCGTCAGTGAGCGTTGAAACTAGTCGTTCTGCGGCAAGGCTCACCTTACCAGTAGAGATTAACTACAATGGTCGCTTCTTTGCTAAAGGCATGGGACTTGATGCGCCAGACGTATTCGTTGATACCGTGGCTCAAGATCCAGACAGCACTTTCGCGTTTAACGAACCTGGTTTAGGCTTCTACTTTGTGAATGTGCCTGAAGGTACGCGTATTGCTAAATTCGGTCTATCAGGTGCGGATCAAGCCAGCCCATTTGTAGATTTGGATTTGTATGTTTATGCATGTACAGGCTTTAGTTGTGGACAAGTAGGCACTAGTCTAAATGGCGGGTCTGATGAAAAAGTCGTTCTAGTTGACCCTGTACCAAAAGCTGATTTAAGTGTTGGTGACACATACCTAGTCTTCGTGCATGGCTGGAGCTTGGATGGCGCTGAAAGCGTACAAGCACCTCTTTACATTTGGACGGTTGATGAATCAGCACCAACTGGCATCTCTGTTAGAGCGTCTACTCGCGCTGTAGAAGGTCGCACTAACCGCGTTTACGTTGGTATGAGCGGATTGCAAGGCGGAACCGAGTATGTCGGTGGCGTCGTGTATAAAGATCAAAATGGTGATGAGAACGGTTTAACCGTTATCGAAGTAAAAGCCAATTAATCTCTGCTTTTGAATTAGTAAAAAGCCCGCTTTCAGCGGGCTTTTTTATGCATAGGGAATAACATTAAAAGGTAAAAACGTAACACTACAATTGTGACTTCTTGTCAAACTTGTCGGCACAAGTTTCTTTTTGAAAGCATTAATGCGTAAATAAGCTAAGCTAAAACTAGAATTATCAATTTAACGCTACTGATAAGTGAGTTACTTTTGAGACCAAATAAAAATAAAGTAAATGGCTATTATTGGGTAAAATGTGGAGATATCGACAGCGAGCCCGTAATCGCTGAATTGTATGAAGATGAGTGGTTTTTTTGTGGCTTCCAAAAAGCTTACTTAAGCGAAGACATTACTATACTAAGCGAGAAAATAGAAATGTGTAAACCACAATATGATTCATGAATGAAATTGCAAAAGTATTTTTAATTAATGACTATATTGAGGTGAAAAACAATATTTTTTGCCTCGCAATATCTAAACTGTTTATAACTGGCTCGTAATTAAGGTCTTTGCATCTATTTGCTTAATTATATTGATGAAGGCTATCCAGAAAAGCATATGGTTTTAGAGATTTTGAAAATTATCTAATAAGAGTGATGACCCAGTGTGGATGGGATGGTGTTATCAATCAGGTAAGGTGAATGCTGATCGCCCGTTTATGGGGTAGAGCCCCGAAAAGAAGTTAATGGGTTGTCTGGAAAGGAATTAATTGGTCGGTGTGAGAGGATTTGAACCTCCGACCCCTGACACCCCATGACAGTGCGCTACCAAGCTGCGCTACACACCGACCGAGCTGCGCAGTTTACTTAAATTTTTCGGCTTTGCAACGGCAAATGTGCATTGCTAGGTTAAATGCGCAATCTTTATGCAATTTATCCTAGCTGCTTCACAGAATAATGAGGCCAAATCGATGGATGAATGGCCCGCCTATTCAATATGTATTTATTCCACGTCTTTATCGTCGGCACTAATACGACTGGCAATCGCACCATCTTGCCCCCTGTATTTCGCATCAGCTCTCGAGTTATACGGCTTTTCTGCAAAATCAGACAATACTTCAAAACTGATTGCACCAATCTTCATCTTTGGTTTTAGCGCAAGCGGCAGTTTACCGCTGTTATAAAATTCCAGCACGATATTACCTGACCAACCGGGGTCTATTCGGTGGGCAGTGACATGTACCATGAGTCCAAGACGCGCAAGTGATGAACGCCCGTCCAACCAACCCACTATGTTGGCAGGCAAAGTAACAGATTCATATGTGACCGCCAGCGCCAGTTCTCCTGGATGTAAAAAGAATGACTTGTCGTCAGCCACCACTATTTCGTCACTCATCACGGAATTCATCGCTTCTTGAACCTGAGCCTTGGGACCACTTAGATCAATATAGGGAGCAGCATGGTCTTCAAAAACTCGAAATTTATTTCCCAACCGGATATCAACCGTCACGCCGCTGATTTCTGAATAATCTGGCTCTGGGGTAATCGCGATTTTACCGTCTTTTATATATTGGTAGATATCTTTGTCACATAATCGCATTTTGTTTACCCTGTTTTTAACTGATAAATCATTAAAATTATTGAAAAAAGCAACTTTACCGTCTGCCCCCATATTATGATCTGGGCCTAATCCATGTTCAATCTTTTTAACGACGTCACACTTACTTTTCTTACTGTTATCGTTTTTAAACCGTTGTAATCTCAATGCTGTTGTCAGTGGCTAAATTAATTGAAAAAGCCAAACTCTTCGATACTTGCATTGCAATCTGTAAATAGAGATTCGAAAGTTCACTTTGCGGTTGTGAGATAATCAAAGGCTCACCACCATCAGCGTGTTCTCGGATCATGATATCCAACGGCAACTGTCCGAGTAAATTCATGTGATGTTGCTGCGCTAATTTTTCTCCCCCGCCACTGGCAAATACATGGTCTTTATGGCCACATTTACGGCACAGGTAGTAACTCATATTTTCGATCAAGCCGAGTACTGGAATATCCACTTTATTGAACATGGCGATCCCTTTAGTCGCATCTGCTAAAGCAATGTCTTGCGGAGTGGTGACAATAACCGCGGCAGTCAAGGGTACCATTTGAGCGAGTGTCAGTTGGATGTCTCCAGTGCCAGGTGGCATATCAATGATCAAGTAATCCAATTCTGGCCAAAGTGTTTCATTAACTATCTGTTGAAGCGCTTTACTGGCCATAGGACCACGCCAAATAGTGGCATTTTCAGGTGGTACCAGATAGCCAATGGAATTGGCTACAACACCATGGCAATCAAGCGGTATCATGTGGCGGTTATCTTCACTTTGAGGTTGTGCTTGTGGATTGCCCAGCATGATAGGCACTGAGGGGCCGTAAATATCAGCATCGAGTAACCCAACTTTCGCTCCTTGCGCTTGCAAAGCGAACGCTAAATTCACGCTAGTCGCTGATTTTCCTACCCCCCCTTTCCCAGACGCCACAGCGATAATGTTCTTAACCCGCTTAAGCCTAGGCAATTTTGTTTGCTTGGCATCAATTAACACTCGAAGCTCAATTTGACTGCGATCCAGTCCTAATGTTTCAAGTGACTCAACTAAAGCACCATGCTGCGTTTCACAAGCAAATGGTAGGGTGATTTTTAATATATTGCCCTCCACATGGCAACATTGTGCAAACTGCTTAGGGGTTATCCCCAATGAACTAGCAGCATGTTGATACACCTCATCTGTGTTATGTGCTTCAGATAATGCAATTGGCAAAAGGATTTCCTTGTTTCATAGAGTGTTAATTCGACAGTGTTTCATCTAAGCTTTTTAAGCAAACTGTGAGCACGCTCTTTGTTTATTGATAATAATCTTAACCTCGATTTACGCAATGCTTGCAAAAAGAATGCAAATCAGCGCGCTTTTCTGTACCATTTGCGTCCTTTTTTCAACTATTCAAGACACAAAAACAACGATGCCGAATCTGCCACGAAAAATTCTTGTCACCAGCGCTCTGCCCTATGCAAATGGTTCCATACATTTAGGCCATTTACTGGAGCATATTCAAACTGACATTTGGACCCGATTCCAACGAATGCGCGGTCATCAATGTTTTAGCGTCTGTGCAGACGATGCTCATGGCACACCTGTGATGCTAAAAGCCCAAGAGTTAGGAATTACTCCAGAACAAATGGTGGCACAAACTCGTGCCGAGCATCACCAAGATTTGCTCGATTTTCACATTGAGTACGACAACTACTATGTCACTCATTCAGATGAAAACAAACAGTTGTGCGAAGATATTTATAATCGTTTAGATAAAGCCGGCTACATAAGTAAACGCACCATTAGCCAATTGTACGATCCAGAAAAAAACATGTTTTTACCGGACCGCTTCATTAAAGGTACTTGTCCTTCTTGCAAGGCTGAAAACCAAAATGGTGACAGTTGTGATGTGTGTAGTTCTACCTACAGTCCTACGGAGGTTATTAACCCGCGCTCTGTTGTCTCCGGCGCAACCCCAATACTAAAAGATTCAGAGCACTATTTTTTCGATCTCCCTAAATTTGAAGATATGTTGAAAGAGTGGCTGGTTAGCGGAGCACTTCAAGAAGAAATATCGAACAAACTTAAAGAATGGTTTGATGAAGGCTTGCAGCAATGGGATATCAGCCGAGATGCGCCTTACTTTGGCTTTGAAATACCCGGTGCTCCTAACAAGTTCTTTTATGTGTGGGTAGATGCGCCTGTCGGTTACATGGCCAGTTTCTTAAACTATTGTAACCAACACGGAATCGATTTCGACAGTTTTTGGAACCCAGACTCAGATGCCGAGTTGTACCATTTCATTGGCAAAGACATTACTTATTTCCACTGCTTATTCTGGCCAGCCATGCTCGAAGGTGCCGGATTGCGCAAGCCTACTGGTGTCAACGTTCATGGTTTTGTGACGGTTAACGGCGCCAAAATGTCGAAATCGACCGGTACTTTTATTAAAGGTCGCACTTACTTAGATCATTTGAATCCAGAGTATCTGCGCTATTATTATGCGTCAAAGCTTAGCGATGGCGTGACCGATATCGACCTAAACTTGGAAGATTTCGCCCAGAAAGTGAATTCTGATTTAGTCGGTAAAGTAGTGAATATAGCCAGTCGCTGTGCCGGTTTCATTACCAAGCGATTTGACGGCAAGCTATCGACAAATATAATCGAACCTGAATTACTGGCTCAATTTCAGCAGGCAGCTGATGGCATTGCATTAGCTTATGAAAAGCGCCAATACCACAAAGCGATACGCGATATAATGGCCCTTGCCGATAAGGCTAATCAATTCATTGATGCTCAAGCGCCTTGGGTCACCATCAAAGAGGAAGGCAAAGAGCAGTTAACCCATGAAGTTTGTTCACTAGGGATTAATCTGTTTAGAGTGTTAATGGTGTACCTCAAACCTGTTTTACCTAAATTAGCTGAACAAGCCGAAGCCTTTATGAACGACACTCTGAACTGGGACAGTGCTCAAGTCACGCTTACAGATCATAGTATTAATAAATTTAAAGCGTTAATGCAGCGAGTAGACATGGATAAAGTAAACGCAGTAATAGAAGACTCTAAAGAAAACCTCGAAGTTAAAGTTAGCGCTCCTGCAGCAGATCCAGACAGCCCGTTAGCTAAAGATCCCATCGCTGAGACCGTTAGTTTTGATGATTTCGCCAAAGTCGATTTACGAATTGCAAAAATTGCCAAAGCCGAACACGTTGAAGGTGCAGACAAGTTATTGCGCTTACAATTAGATCTAGGTGGCGAGACAAAGCAGGTCTTTGCAGGCATTAAATCGGCCTATCAACCGGAAGATCTTGAAGGCAAACTCACGGTAATGGTCGCCAACCTTGCGCCGCGAAAAATGCGCTTTGGATTGTCAGAGGGTATGGTATTAGCAGCGGGCCCCGGTGGTTCTGATCTATGGATCCTTGAGCCTCATGAAGGTGCGCAGCCAGGGATGAAAGTAAAATAGATGTGCAGTTAGAATTAGGCGCAAAACAAAACGGCACTTTTATCAGTGCCGTTTTTGTATCATAAAGAATTTATCCCGAGTTGAGATTAAATTAGATAAATGGGGAGTTCAATTTTTTGAAAAGCAACGCACAAAAAAGCCCGCTGTCTCACATCTATTTTCAATGTGGGGTTACGGGCTTCCAAACACGCATGATGACTTTTAAGACTTAAACATCCGACACTAATCCGTCAATTTTACTCATCAAATCAGAGCTGGCCTTTTCCATATTACTTAGTGCTTCCAACACGCTGCTGTCAATATTTTCTCCAGCGCCTGATAATGCCATACGCGCTGCGTCGAAGACCTTTTGATTTGCATGTTCAACACTGCGTATGCTTGAGGAACTACCTTCGGCTCCCAATGAATTTATCCAAGAGGTTAAATCAGAAGAAGATGCCTCGCCAATTGCATTAACAGATCGTTCTCCATTTCCGATTAAGCTATTGTAAACGGCACGTTTCATATCCAAGTGATCAATTTGCGCATTGGCTAGCGATGTTCGCTCAGCAGATTCGCTGATGGTGTTACTCATAGACGTAGACATAGCCAATACTTGGCTGACTTTATCTTTGACTTCGCTAGTTTTGGTCACTAACTCTTTAGATTGTGACGACACTTCATTAATGTTTGATTCAATATTGCGCGTTCCCTCTTCAATTTTTTCAACTAAATTATTAATTTCCTGAGTCGATTCAGATGAACGCATCGCCAAGTTTCGAACCTCTTCAGCAACAACCGCAAACCCACGACCACTTTCTCCTGCCCGCGCAGCTTCGATGGCAGCATTCAATGCAAGTAGATTCGTTTGTTCGGCAATAGAATTGATAACACCAACGAAACTACTGATACTGCTAGCTAACCCAGAAAGCTCACCGGCATGGGTTACCCCTTTCGCTGCCATAGCGTCAATCTGCGTAAGGCCACTTGCTGCTTCATCAAGCATTTCCGAAGAACCGGTAAACAGTTCCTGCGCATTTTTAACTTTGGCACTCTCTGCCGCTAACGTTGATGCCGTTAAGCTGAGCGAATTTTTCACAGAGCTTAAGGATTTCTGACCGTCGAGCATCACTTCAGCAACAACTTGAGCTTCAGAATTTTCTGTGGATTGCTGGGCTGATGCTTCTAAAGCTTCCGCCAATTGGGCCTGCAACTTAACAATTTGGCTTTGTAATGCCTGATTGTCGTCGGTAAGTTCTCGGATTTTTCGTTGGTCTTCTTCGTTTACTTTCTTAAAAAACATTACTGGACCCCAGTTTCCTAATTCAAGATGTGTTGGTCACATTTACCAATTACTTTGGCTTCCCAACAGCTAGTTATCGACCATAATTGCATTTACAGCAAATTTTTTATGAATTTATTGACTATTATTTCTCATTGAACTGCGCATACTTGCGCTCACCGGAGAGAATTTAGGCGACGCCTTCCATTTTGGCTTAATTAAGGATAGCGGAATAACACGCTTTTTGGCGACAATTACATAAACACTTGAAAAAATAGGTAGATAACGACAAAACAGCCGCTCTAATTTGCTGAAAATTTTATGTTTACGATTCAATAGCACGCTTGAAAATAGCAACTGCTTTTGTTCGATAATTTCGAACCCCAGTAAATGTAACCAATCTTTGATCCGTACACTGGTAAAAAATCGCGCATCACGCATTAATTTATTTGATTTCAATGGCAAAAGCCTGAACAAGCCAGCGGGACTAAAAGGGTTGAAACCAACAATAATAACATGCCCATTAGCAATTAAAGTGCGATCTACTTCACGTAAAATTTGGTGTGGATCTCGTGAAAAATCAAGCTCATGAGCAAGTAAGTAAGCATCAACACTGTTTTCTAGAAAGGGTAATTTATGCGCATCCGCAACCAACAAACTATCAGTACTAGACGGGGCCTCAGAAATACATTTGCTATTCACTACATTAATTATGTGTTTGATGGTACATGTAGGTAACGTAATCTCCCCACTAAGACAACCAACTTTGACTAAGTGATACCCAAAAAAGCGACGACTTGATTCAAGCACGCAGTCCTGCAAAAGTTGCCTCACTCCCTGACCAACGGGCAATTCGTCCCAAGACGCTGGGTATAGAGGTTTTTTTGAAGTTAATGCAGGTTTCATCTGATCCTAATTATTGCTTAGCACCCAACAACTTCTTATAGTACAACAAACGGTTGCTGAAACAAGCGAAGGTCACTATGTCTGCTTTACAGATTTTTCCTATTCCTGCTTTTGAAGATAACTATATTTGGTGTTTACATAACGACTTATATTGCTGGGTGGTAGACCCTGGTGATGCCGCACCGGTTGAGGCTTTCTGTAAACGGAATCAACTCAAACTAAATGGTATTTTAGTAACCCATCATCATTGGGATCACACAAATGGCATTGCATCACTCGTAGAGCACCATCCTGACATTCGGGTATTAGGGCCAAGATATGGTAATATCAAACACTTAACTCAGGATTATGTTGACGGTGATCGTATTGAAATTCCAACATTGTCACTTACGTTTGATGTGTTAGAGGTTCCTGGACACACACTCGATCACATTGCGTTTTATGGCGATAGTCGGTTGTTCTGCGGTGATACCTTGTTTTCTGCAGGATGCGGGCGTTTATTTGAAGGAACACCTGCGCAAATGTTAGATTCGTTAAAAAAAATAATGCAACTCCCAGAGCAGACTGTGGTCTATTGTACCCATGAATATACCTTGGCAAATTTGCGTTTTGCAGCGCAACTAGAGCCGAGCAATAATATAATGAAAGAGTATTGGGCGTGGGCAAAGCAACAACGTGAAAAAGGGTTACCCACTTTGCCGACTACTATCGAACAACAAAAAGCGATTAATCCATTTTTACGCGCGCAACAGGATGAAATTAAACACAATGCAGAACACCATGTTGGAAGGCAGTTACCCAACGAAGAAGCCGTTTTTACCGCAATCAGGAAATGGAAGGACAATTTTTAATGTTACGCAGACAAGCTCGTTTAGTGGCGTTAAGGCTATCATGAGAGCATCCTCTATTGCGATAGTGGCAATATTGGCGGGTTGCCAAGCCATAAGCTACAACTCTGAAGCCGACACTCAGCTTGAGCAAGAGCAGCAAATTGCGCAACAAATACAAGTGACATGTGAGGAAAAACACGAATTAGCTGAAGAACTATTTGATTGTGATTCAGCCTCTGAAGGTACAATTCCTGTCACTCACCCTACCGATATTGTCGAAATTACGGTTGAGCCGGACAACTATGTTGAGCTCCCCGCTTTGGAACAGCCTCAAAACCAGTCAAACCTCTGGTTGCGTATCAAGCATCAACTAAGTTTTGAAGTACCGGATAATGAACGGGTCTTGAGTCAAAAGAATTGGTACCTTTCCCATCCCAAATACATGGAGCGGGTCGCTAAACGTGCAAAACCTTTTCTGCACTATATAGTTGAACAATTGGAAGAACATCAACTCCCGTTAGAACTCGCCTTGCTGCCCATTGTTGAAAGTGCTTTTGACCCGTTTGCCTATTCCCATGGGCGAGCTGCGGGTATGTGGCAGTTTATTCCAAGCACGGGAAAGCGCTTTGGCATGAAACAGACGTGGTGGTATGACGGCAGACGTGATGTAGTCGCTTCTACTCAAGGCGCAATCGATTACTTGAAATATCTTAATAGAATGTTTGATGGTAATTGGATGCACGCATTAGCCGCGTACAATAGTGGTGAAGGCCGCGTCATGAGGTCGATCAAACGTAACAAAAAAGCTGGCCTGCCAACCGATTTTTGGTCCTTAGACTTACCTAAAGAAACGCGTGCTTATGTGCCTAAACTGTTAGCACTGAGCAGCATTTTACTGGAATCAGAAGACGACGCCATCGCCTGGCCAGAAATACCAAACACGGCCTTTGTGCAAGTCATAGACATAGACTCGCAAATCGATTTAGCCTTGGCTGCTGACCTTGCCGGGTTAAGTCTCAAAGAACTGCATGCCTTAAATGCAGGTTTCAATCGTTGGGCGACAGATCCCAAAGGGCCTCATCGCTTGCTTGTACCGGTCGAACGTGCCGACACCTTTATCGCTGCATTGAATGACATAGACGCCAATAAACGGCTTAACTGGGTGCGTCATAAAGTGCAAAGTGGCGATAGTTTGCTGAAGTTATCAAAAGACTATCATACAACCGTTGATGTCATTAAAGGGGTCAATGACATGGACGGTAATATGATCCGTGTAGGTGACTACATCTTAGTGCCCGTATCGTTAAAGTCGTTAGAATCATATTCACTGTCACAAGACCAGCGCCTTGCCTCTACGCAATCTAAACGACGCGCTGCCTATCAGTTAAGTCACGTGGTCAAATCCGGAGATACGTTTTGGGATTTAAGCAAGCAATATGACGTCAATATTCGTAGTTTAGCTAAGTGGAATGGAATGGCACCAACCGACCCACTACTACCTGGCAAAAGCTTAGTGATTTGGGTAAATCAAGTATCAGAAGAACAGCGCAAAGACGCGGTTGTGCGAACGCTCACGTATACGGTTAAAAAAGGCGATTCATTAGCCCGAATAGCCGACAAGTTTAAGGTTAAACTAAGTGATCTAAAGCGTTGGAATCAAAATAAACTATCTAAATACCTGCAACCGGGTCAAAAGCTTCGAGTGTTTGTTGACGTGACGCGGACCTAAATTAACCCATGTTAGGTTTCAATAAAAGCAACCTAGATAAAAGCCATGAGGGACCATGGCTATTATTGGATCTTTGCATGCTTGGGCTACTGTTGATAAACCTCATCTGGATTATTTTCGACTCTCTTTATGCCACTGCATTTTTTAAACAAGCATTAGGGATGATATCTCAAGATTGGGTGATTGCTTACGCGCCTGTCCATGCAAATTTTCTACTCATCGATCTCGTATTTATTGCCATATTTCTAAGCGAGTTTATGCTTCGATGGATTGCCGCTGTTGTACGTAAAACTTACTTTCGCTGGTACTTTTTCCCCTTTATTCACTGGTACGACTTAGTTGGTTGTATTCCGTTGGGAGCGGCACGCATTTTCCGTTTTCTGCGTATTTTTTCAATTTTACACAGACTCCATAAATACCAAATCATAGACTTACGACGTACTGCGGTGTTTCGTTTTATCGCCTTTTACTACGATGTATTTGTTGAAGAATTATCTGACCGTATTGTGGTGAAAGTGTTGTCTGATGCACAAAAAGATTTAGCGGCTGGCTCCCCGTTAATAGAAGACATCAGCCAAAAAGTATTGGTAACTCGACTGCCTATCATCACCAAATGGGCGGCATCGGTAATGAGCCATATTGGTGAGTCAATAGAGCACGATGAACACGGCAAATCGGTGCGTTCGCATGTCAATAGCAGTGTTGGTAAAGCCGTTCGTAGGAACGCACAAATATCAACGCTAAAATTGGTGCCGGTGTTGGGAGGCACAATTGAAAAGACCTTAGAAGGAGCAATAACCGACATCGTTACTCAATCTATCGTAAATTTACTAAAAGACATGACTCCTGAGAAAATTGATGACTTTGTTGAACATGGTTTAGGACGCTTTACATCTGAAGATGAACAATTAGATCAAGAGGTTTTAGCGGTGGTTAACGAATGTATTGAACTACTTAAACTTCATGTAGCTCAGCAGCGCTGGAAAAGCGAAGCAGATCCATTAAGTGCTGACATTGAAACCATTGATGAAAAAGGAGTCACTCCTTGAAATGGCTCGAGCTAAAAATTCCACCTGCCATAGTGTTAATGCTATGTACTTTGCTCAGTGCGCTCGCCAAAAAGTATGCAATTGGACTATTTAGACCAGTCAAGCAATTGGATATATGGGTGGGATTGAGCTTTACGATTGCATTTATCATTTTGATTGCAGGGATTGTTGCCTTTAGACGAGCTAAAACAACGGTCGATCCTACAGATCCTCAAAGTGCAACTACGCTTGTCACCAATGGTGTATTTCGCTTTACCCGTAACCCAATGTATCTAGGCATGGTGATCTTACTTGTTAGCGCTACCTTATACTTAGGTACTTGGATTGGCTTTGTCAGTGTCGCGCTTTTTATTATATATATTACGCAGTTTCAAATAAAACCCGAGGAACGCATTGTTGAGCAGTTATTTGGGCAACCTTATGTAGAATACAAAAATTCGGTAAGACGCTGGATTTAAGCCAACGTTTCAACACCATAGACAGTCCGAATCGTATCGTGTATCGCTCACAGCCTTAATCCAATATTATCGGTGCAATTTCGCCCTAAAGGCTTATCAAAAGAAAACTAAGCTTGCTGTTTGACTGAAATTCATCCTCAACTCCCCAATACCCTTAAATCAAACTTGAACGTAAATCGATATTTTTAGCTATCTGTCTTAAGTGTTTAGCTTGAGTATAAGGAAAACATTTCAATACTGTGCAAATAAGTCCCTCTGCCTGCACAATTTTCATACTTCATGGTCAGCAATCACTCCACTTTAAAGTAAAATATTGTTTTATATGGCATTTCAATATTGGCACGCAATCTGAATATACCTATGCGAACTCAATCCCCTTACAGAGTTTCGTCAAATAGAGGAAGCTCAATTTAATGAAAGGGATTCAATCAAAGGAGAATCATTATGAAAAAATTAACTTTAGCATCACTTATCGCAGCTATGTTTGTGCTACCTGCTACTGCAGGAGATCACGAACACTTGAATAAAGATAAAATAAGCAGTACGTTTTCTGAATTAGATAATGATGAAGACGGATATATCTCCAAAGAAGAAGCAGACGATGATGATATTTGGGAACACTTTTCAAGTATCGACGGAATTTTGGGTCACCCCGCTGACGGCAATCTGTCTAAAAGCGAATTCGATGCCTATATGCAAAGACATACGGGTGAAGTTGCTTCTAACAAAGAGGTTTCGGATTCCGCGAAAGATTCTAAGATGAAAGATCTTGATCCTATCGAGCACAACTTCGAAACTTTAGACGATGACGACAATGGATTCATTTCATTATCAGAAGCCTCTGATCACAATGTAAAAGACCATTTCGGCTATGCTGATGCGAACTCGGATAAACGTATTTCTCGTGACGAATTCGAGCACTATACAATGTCTGGAACGGAAGTAACGGTTTCTAACAAGTATTAATCAGCACTAAGATAGACCAAAAAAAACCGTCGGTATTTACCGACGGTTTTTTGCTGAAACCATGTTTTTCGCACCGCGCGCCAACTAATTTAGTATTATCCTTTTCGCCAAGTGGTTCCGTTTGGTCCATCTTCTAACACCACATTTAGCGCACTCAAAGCATCTCTGGCGGCATCCGCAGCAGCCCAATCCTTATTGGCTCTGGCGTCATTACGTGCTTTGATCAAAGCTTCAATCCCAGCAACTTCGTCGTTATTCCCTGCTCCACCTTGCAAATAGTCACTTGGTTGTAATTGCAAAATACCCAGAATAGCGCCCAGCTTTTTCAAAATTCCAGCCAAATCACGGGCCGCTTGACCACTGGCTTTATTAAGCTCCTTAGCCACATCGAACAATACCGAAAAGGCTTCAGGTGTATTGAAATCATCATCCATCGCCATTTCAAATCTGGCTAGATAACCACCTTGTTGCAAATCGACCTCCTCATTAGGTTCGATATCCCGTAGTGACGTATATAAGCGTTCCAGCGCGGCTTTGGCCTGCTTGATATTATCTTCTGAATAGCTTAATTGACTGCGATAATGGGCGGACATTAAGAAATAGCGCAATGTCTCTGGATCATAGTCCTGAAGCACATCTCTGAGCGTAAAAAAGTTGCCCAAAGATTTAGACATTTTTTCTTTATCGACTTGCACCATTCCGGTGTGCACCCAATAATTCACGTAGGGTGTGTCAAAAGCACAGCATGATTGCGCCACTTCGTTTTCATGATGTGGGAAGATAAGATCAGAACCGCCACCGTGAATATCGAAGTGAGTGCCTAAATGTTTGCTATTCATCGCCGAACATTCGATATGCCAACCAGGACGACCATTGCCCCACGGTGACTCCCAATAGGGTTCACCGGGTTTAACCGACTTCCACAATACAAAATCTAGTGGATCGTCTTTGTCATCCGACACATCAACCCGCTCACCGGCGTTTAGCTGATCTAAATCTTGTTTACTGAGCTTGCCATAGTTTGGGTAACTGCTGACATCAAACAGTACATCGCCACTGGCGGCTTGATAAGCATGCTTTTTATCTATTAAGCGTTGGATCACATCGATAATTTCTACCATGTGAGTGGTTACACGTGGCTCAATGTCAGGCTCTAATAAATTTATTGAGGCAAAATCTTCGTGCATTAAAGCGATGGTGCGTTCGGTCAATTGCGCTGCAGTTTCTCCATTATCATTAGCACGCTGAATGATTTTGTCATCCACATCAGTAATGTTGCGCACGTAATTAACTTCGAAACCTTTATGGCGCAAATAGCGTACCATCAAATCGAAGCTTAAATACGTACGGGCATGCCCCATATGGCAAAGGTCATACACCGTAATGCCACACACATACAAGCCCACCTTGCCATCAACTAGAGGCTTAAATTGCTCTTTTCGTCGGGTTAAAGTGTTGTATATGGTTTGCATTGAGGCGTCTTCCGTAATTCAAGTTAAAAAGAACGCAGAGTCTAGCATTGTCAGGGATTGACATAAACTAGTGATAAGCCAAATTTTATCACTACTGAAATTTTTTTTACTTTAGGCTACACTGCTTGGCCTTTGACTATAACAAACGTTCAACGTAACAATCCACAGGATAACTTAATGGTAAAATTACATACGAATTATGGCGTGATCACGCTGGAGATGTTTGCTGATAAAGCCCCTAACACGGTTGAAAACTTTCTAAATTATGTGAAAGAAGGCTTTTATGACAACACCATCTTTCACCGTATTATTGATGGATTCATGATCCAAGGTGGTGGTTTTGAGCCTGGTATGGAGCAAAAATCTCCCAACGAGCCAATTCAAAACGAAGCCAACAATGGCTTAGCAAACAATGTTGGCACCCTTGCCATGGCGCGCACTAACGACCCGCATTCAGCTACAGCGCAGTTTTTTATCAATGTCAGTGACAATAGCTTTTTAAATTACCGCAGCGAAACGATGGACGGTTGGGGTTATTGTGTTTTTGCACAGGTAACCGACGGTATGGACGTGGTCAATAAAATCAAAGAGGTAAAGACTGGCCGTCACGGTCCTCACCAAGATGTACCTTTAGAAGATGTTGTCCTGCAAAAAGCGGAAATCGTAGAATAACGCTAACTGTGACCAGACAAGCTCTGGTCACTGCTAAGGTTTTATGAGCAACTGTACTTACTTTATTGCAGATCTGCACTTAAGTGCCGACAGACCCGACATCACCGGCTGTCTCGAGGCATTTTTGCGTGATATTGTGCCCGGCACCGATGCATTGTATGTGCTGGGAGATTTGTTTGAATACTGGATTGGCGATGATGATCGTAGTCAATTCAACGAACATATTGCCGCTTTATTTAAGCAAGTGTCCGATGCGGGGGTGCCAATATACTTTATTCATGGTAACCGCGATTTTTTAATCCGGCATAAATTCGCTAAACGTGCTGGTATGCAATTATTAGCGCAGCAAGTAGTAGTCGATTTATACGGCACACCTACTCTGATCATGCACGGTGATGAGTTGTGCACTCTAGATGTGGCTTATCAAAAGTTTCGTAAAAAAGCGCGTGGGTGGTGGTGGCCACGCATGGTCTTGGCTCTACCATTATCAACCCGCCGAAAAATCGCCGAGCGCGGCCGTAAAACCAGCCAACAGAATCAACAAAAGCTGACGATGGACATCATGGACGTGACCGCTACTGAAGTGGTTAACATCATGAAAAAACATGGCGTCCAACGTTTGATCCACGGCCATACCCACAGACCAGCAATCCATGATCTAGAAGTAAACAACCAGCCTGCGCAACGCATAGTATTGGGTGATTGGTATGATCAAGGCAGTTATCTCAAAGTGACGCCCACTGATTATCAACTGATCAGCACCGAATTAGCAGGCTAATTCTTTACGCACTCCCTCTTGAGGTTAGCTTGCGTTTATAGATATCTATAAGAAATTATTCACTGTCACTGCCTGCACTTTATGTTATGTTTTTGTTAATAAAAACAAATTGCTTACATGGGCTGCACTTTGTCGCTGGAATTGCATCACATTGACTTAACCGTCAACAACCAACGCTATTTAGACAATATAAATCTTACCTTAGAGTCAGGGGCGTTTAACGTTTTGCTAGGGCGAACCTTGGCGGGCAAAACATCTTTGTTGCGCGTAATCGCCGGTTTGGACAAACCCACGCATGGCAAAATAGTTTTAAACGGCGAAGATATAACGACCTTGGCGGTACAAAAACGTCAGGTGTCTATGGTCTATCAGCAATTCATTAATTATCCACACATGACGGTTTGGGAAAATATTGCCTCGCCGTTAAAACTTGCCAAAGTGTCACCGTCAGAGATAACGCGGCGAGTATCAGAAATTGCCGAATTACTGCATATAGAAGACTTTTTACAACGACTTCCTGTTGCCCTATCAGGTGGTCAACAACAACGCTGTGCCATGGCTAGGGCGCTGGTTAAAGATGCCCAAATTATTTTGTTTGACGAGCCTTTGGTCAATCTAGATTACAAGCTCCGAGAAAGCTTGCGCTTTGAATTAAAAGCGCTATTCAAACAGCGTAACAGCATCGCAATTTATGCCACTACCGAGGCGCATGAAGCGCTGGCGTTGGGCGGCACCACCATCTTGTTGCATCAAGGTAAAGTATTGCAAAGTGGTGGAGCCTTAGCCCAATATTATCAACCCGCTAATCTTAACGCCGCAGATCTCTATCATGAGCCGCCCATGAATCGCGTTACCCTTCAGGTAGAAAATGGCAAATGGGTTGTTCCTTTTCACCACAAAAACTTGGTAAACGTAATTGCTAACGGACTCGCTGATGGGCCATATCAGTGTGCTATTAGACCCGACCAAATTGCGCTGACTAACAAAGACGCCGAGGAGATTGCGCTAGCCGCCAAGGTTGATTTAGCCGAAATAAGTGCCTCAGAAACCTACTTGCATGTCAGCCTAATAACGCCTGGCTACGCCGACATCAAATGGGTAGTTCATCTGCAAGGCATACACAATTTTCACTATGATGCTGATATCACCTTATTTCTTAACTTAAACAGCATCTATGTGTTTGATCAAGACGGCTCGTCAGTCTGTTGGCCTGAGTCTATTCACCTATCTAACACCCAGCAGGCAAGCTAATGGCCAGTATTACCCTACGTCAATTAGCACACAGTTATGACGGAATAAACTACGCGTTGCAGTCTCTAGACCATGTATGGCAGCAAGGGGGAGCTTACGCCCTTCTAGGCCCTTCCGGCTGCGGAAAAAGTACATTATTGAATATTATTTCTGGGTTATTAGAACCGTCAAACGGCGAAGTATTGTTTGATGATGTTTGCGTCAATAAGCTAACTCCACAACAACGTAATATCGCTCAGGTGTTCCAATTCCCAGTCGTCTACGACGCCATGACAGTGCGGGAAAACCTCGCTTTCCCACTTGAAAATATGCGTATGGACAAACCCCAAATAAAACGTAAAGTTGACCAAATTGCCGCCTTACTCGATCTGACCAACAACTTAGATAGAAAAGCCAAAAGCCTTAGCGCCGATGATAAACAAAAAATTTCTATGGGCCGAGGGTTAGTCCGAGATGACGTCTCAGCAATATTGTTCGATGAGCCGCTCACCGTAATTGACCCGCACTTAAAGTGGAAACTGCGGCGCAAACTCAAGGAAATCCACGAAAGACTCAATATCACCATGGTGTACGTCACCCATGATCAGTTAGAAGCCGCCACTTTTGCTGACGAAATAGCCGTGATGTATCAAGGTAAAATTGTTCAATTTGGCACGCCGCAATCTTTGTTTGATAAACCCAACCACACCTTTGTTGGCTATTTTATTGGTAGCCCAGGAATGAACTTCATAGCAGTTAATCTAAAAGGTGAGGCCCTGTCCCAGCAAAATACCCGCTTTTCTTTAAAGGCCAGTTGGCTAGACACCTTAGCCGAGTGTGGTAGCGGGAACATCAAATTGGGAATTCGCCCCGAACATATTCGAATTGTCGAGCAACCTACGGATACAAGTTATAGCGCTGAAGTGGAATTCATTGAACAACTGGGTGATCATCAAATTGTCACTGTGCAGTTTATGCAGCAGCGCTGGCATATTCGTATCGGTGAAAATCAGTTCTGTGACCCTACGCAAGTGCACTTTGAGTTGCCCCAAACCTACCTGCGGTTATACGTTGATGAATATTTAATTGAACCTGAATCACTGGCGGCAGACAAAACACGGCAAGGTGGATATGGTTAAAACGCACAACAACAAAGCATGGCTATTGGTGTTGCCCATGTTCGCACTAGTGGCCTTTTCTGCAATCATCCCGCTGATGACGGTGGTGAACTATTCAGTGCAAGATATTTTTGACCAAAATACCGCCTATTTTGTGGGCGTGGAATGGTACCAAGAAGTTCTTAGAGACACGCGCCTACACGACTCACTACTGCGCCAATTTATATTTTCTTTTAGTGTGTTGGCCATCGAAATGCCACTCGGTATATGCATTGCGTTGCTAATGCCAAAAACAGCGAATTGGAAGACCTCTTTGGTGCTGATCCTATTAGCGCTACCGTTACTAATCCCTTGGAATGTAGTGGGCACTATTTGGCAAGTGTTTGCCCGAGGTGATATTGGTTTGTTTGGTTGGACAGTGAATGCTCTTGGCATCGAGTATAATTACACCGCTAACAGTCTTGATGCTTGGCTAACCGTGTTATTGATGGATGTCTGGCATTGGACTCCGCTGGTTGCACTATTGTGTTACTCGGGACTTAGAGCCATCCCCCATGCCTATTATCAGGCAGCTCAGATTGATCGTGCCTCACGATGGGCGGTGTTTCGCTATATTCAATTGCCACGACTAAAGTCAGTATTGGTGATTGCCGTGTTATTGCGTTTCATGGACAGCTTTATGATCTATACCGAACCTTTTGTATTAACCGGTGGCGGACCAGGTAACGCCACCACATTTTTGAGTCAATCCCTTACCCAAATGGCAGTGGGACAATTTGACTTAGGGCCAGCCGCGGCGTTTTCGCTAATTTACTTCATGATTGTGTTACTAGTTTCTTGGATATTCTTTACCAGCTTGACCTATGAAAACGAAAGCCACGAGCACTCACCGCAGGACCATAGCCGATGAAAGCGCATAAAACGCCGCTGAAAAATACGCTAGGGTTGATGTTTTATCTCGGTTTTATTTTGTTGCCTATCTATTGGTTGGTGATCATGTCGTTTAAAACGAACCAAGAGATCCTCGGTCAGCTGACCTTTTGGCCGCAAACTTTTACCTTTGACAATTATCACACTATATTCACCGATCCCTCATGGTATATGGGCTACATCAACTCGATGATTTATGTGCTAATGAACACCCTTATCACCTTGACCGTGGCCTTACCTGCCGCTTATGCCTTTAGTCGCTATAAATTTATTGGCGATAAGCATCTGTTCTTTTGGTTACTCAGTAATCGTATGGCTCCGCCGGCGGTGTTTTTACTGCCGTTTTTCCAGTTGTACTCGTCTGTGGGATTGTTTGACACCCACCTCGCCGTCGCCCTCGCCCACTGCTTGTTTAGCATTCCGCTGGCGGTGTGGATATTAGAAGGCTTTATGTCGGGCGTGCCTAAAGAAATCGACGAAACCGCCTTCATTGATGGTTATAGTTTTGGTCACTTCTTCGTGAAAATTTTTACGCCGATGATCCGCTCTGGTATTGGTGTCACAGCATTTTTCAGTTTCATGTTTTCTTGGGTTGAACTTCTGTTGGCGCGCACACTTACCTCAGTCGAAGCCAAACCCATATCAGCAATCATGACCCGCACAGTCGGTGCTGCTGGCATTGACTGGGGGCTATTAGCCGCAGCTGGTGTGTTAACCATTATTCCGGGCATTTTAGTCATCTGGTTTGTGCGCAATCATCTGGCCAAAGGCTTTGCCTTGGGAAGAGTGTGAAAATGTTGTTTCGTATCCCCATTTCCTGCAACGATTTAATCGGGAGCCATTATGCAAGGTGACATGAACACCACAGTGTCGCTATTCGGCTGGATGGCATGGACTCAGCCCACTGCGCTATTTTTTATTGGGATCGGGACCATATTGCTGGTGATGACAATTTGGGAAATGAAGCGTCCTTGTGCACAACGTAAAGGCTTTTTGCCCATAGCGACTACCCGTGGCGACCGATTGTTTATCAGTTTGCTAGCTAGCGGATTTATTCATTTAGCGGTAGTGGGAGCTACTGATTGGAGCATCTGGGTTGCACTGGCGATCTCAGTTGTTTTATTACTGATGACTTTGCGCTGGGGATGACTTTGGCGCATCACATATTTCAATTAAGGATGACATCATGAAGATAATGCGAATGATAAAACCGATTGTGCTGGGCGGCTGTCTACTCTCAATGAGTGCGCACCTCGCTTATGCCGACGAGCAAGCGGCCAAGCGCTGGATTGAGACCGAATTTACTGACTCGACCCTTTCTCCCGAGCAGCAATTGCAGGAAATGCAGTGGTTTATAGAAGCTGCTAAGTCATTTGAGGGAGTTAAAATATCCGTCGCTTCAGAAACCATTGCCACGCACGAGTATGAGTCTAATGTATTGGCCAAAGCCTTTACCGAGATCACCGGTATTGAAGTAACCCATGATCTGATCCAAGAAGGCGATGTAGTTGAAAAACTGCAAACCCAAATGCAATCCGGCCGCAGCATTTACGATGCTTACATCAACGATTCAGACTTAATTGGCACTCATTTTCGTTATGGCAAAGTGGTGTCGATCACCGACATGATGGCGGGAGATGGCAAAGCCTTCACATTACCAACCTTGGATTTGGACGACTTTATCGGCCTGAGTTTTACCACCGGACCTGATGGAAAAGTCTACCAGTTACCCGATCAGCAGTTCGCTAACTTGTATTGGTTTAGAGCCGATTGGTTTGCCCGTGAGGATCTAAAAGCGCAATTTAAGCAGCGCTACGGTTATGAGTTAGGTGTGCCGGTGAACTGGTCCGCCTATGAAGACATTGCCGAGTTTTTCAGTAAGCATGTGAAAACTATCGATGGTGAAACCGTTTACGGACACATGGACTATGGCAAAAAAGATCCGTCACTGGGCTGGCGCTTTACCGATGCTTGGTTTTCAATGGCAGGCGCTGGCGACAAAGGTATTCCTAACGGACTGCCGGTTGATGAATGGGGCATTCGGGTAGAAGGATGTCGTCCAGTGGGCTCTAGTGTTGAACGCGGCGGGGCCACCAATGGACCGGCGGCGGTCTATGCCACGCAAAAATACGTAGACTGGTTGCGCGACTATGCGCCACCGGAAGCACAAGGCATGACGTTCTCTGAAGCCGGTCCAGTGCCAGCCCAAGGTAACATTGCGCAGCAAATTTTTTGGTATACCGCCTTTACCGCCAGCATGAATTCGCCGGGCCTTCCCGTGGTCAACGCCGACGGCACCCCAAAATGGAGAATGGCCCCCTCGCCCAAAGGCCCCTACTGGCAAGAAGGCATGAAACTGGGTTATCAAGACACTGGCGCTTGGACATTTTTTAATTCCACTGAGCAGAAACAACGATTAGCGGCGTGGCTATATGCTCAATTTACCGTATCGAAAACCGTGTCATTGAAAAAGACCTTGGTGGGTTTAACGCCTATCCGTGAGTCCGATATCAACTCACAGCAAATGACCGATGCGGCACCTAAGCTCGGCGGACTGGTCGAATTTTACCGCAGCCCAGCCCGTAAACAATGGACCCCGACGGGCACCAATGTACCGGATTATCCAAAACTGGCGCAATTATGGTGGAAGTTTATTGCTGAAGTGACCAGTGGTGAAAGTACGCCTCAGCAAGCGCTGGATGGCTTAGCCAAAGCACAGGACCGTGTTATGCAGCGTTTAGAGCGTGCCAAGGTTCAAGGTGAGTGTGGGCCAAAATTAAATAAACCACAATCTGCCGAGTATTGGTTAAATCAACCCGGTGCACCCAAGGCAAAATTGGCCAACGAAAAGCCCCAAGGCCAGACCGTAGCATATGAGGAGTTACTGAAAAGCTGGCAGTCGGAGTAGTCGCCTCTCAAAGATAATTCTGCTTTTTACTGTCTAAAAACATTAGTGGACAAATGACCTTGTTCACTAATGTCTATTTATTTGAACCCATTGAATCATAAACATCACTTAACCAACCTATGATGAGCATCAGAAGCAATTTTACATATACTCTCCAAGCCCTATTATCATGTCAAACGTAACAATATCAAAATCTCAACCGGTTAATTTTCATACAGAAAGGTGTCTGGAATATTAACATTTACGTCATACACTATCACAGCGCGCCAATTATCCATTTGATTTTAAATGATAATTTTAGTTGGCACTTAACTTACTTAACTGGTTGTAGTTTACGTTTAGTTAATTTATTGGAATCCCACAATGTACAAGTTTATGAAGCAAGGTACCCTTATGCTAGCGACTCTGATCCTAGCTACTAGTTATGTCAACGCCGCCGCAATATATAACTTCGATATTACCTATGATGGCACCTCTGCAAGCATCGACGCAGGATCAGATCCTATTGCGGGAACTACATTAGTAGCTGGTGACTCTTATGTATTGGATATTCATGCCGCTGGTAATGATTATTGGAATGTCACTAACACCTTTAATAC
Organism: Aliiglaciecola litoralis; assembly: GCF_039523355.1. NCBI lineage: Bacteria > Pseudomonadati > Pseudomonadota > Gammaproteobacteria > Alteromonadales > Alteromonadaceae > Aliiglaciecola > Aliiglaciecola litoralis. The sequence continues at coordinate 25,975 of NZ_BAAAFD010000008.1, forward strand.
AGGCATATATGCCTCTTTTTTAATATTTGACTCAGGTAATAGAGTTTCAGACGTAACTACGAATTTTTTCCTAGACAACGTGTTAGTTGATCAGGATATTGATATGAGTTTAAACCAAGGGAGTGTTCATATTGGCGCACAAGGTCACATCTTTACAGCAGGATTATAATTTGATCGTGTTGAGGTTAACCTAGATTTCATTTCCTCAACAGCAACCGATAATACCATTCAAAATGCGTCAAACATTATAGAATTCAGCACTTTTTTCACAGACCAAAGAATTAGTTATGTTGAAGGTGTTGATGTTCCAGAGCCAACTTCACTGGCCATTTTAAGCTTCGGTTTACGTGGCTTACGACTACGCCGTAAAAGTTAATTTAGCATTCGGTAAAACTTTTAAGCAGTGGCTAATAGCCGCTGCTTTTTCAGTTAAGATGCCATTCTAGAAAACACCAGCACCGTTCAAAGGATGTAAACGATTGCCAGAGCTCAGTCATATTCTGACGATTTAATGCAATACAACTGCACATGTCCAATTTTCCTAAGTATTTACACCTAAATTCTCCGCCTTTTATCGCAATAACCTGTTCATTCATCGCTAGCTTGGTTACTGTGTACTCGCAAAAATAAAGTGATATCTCAAATATCCGTAAATTAAACGAATAAATGGACTTTTTTAAAGTTGAATACGTTTGTAGTAAGCAACAGTAAACAATAATTAGAGAATTTATGAAAACAACATTACTTGCCGCAAGTATTGCTTCGGTATTTTTATTAGGTGCGTGCAGCCAGTCTTCAGAACAAACACAAAATGCGTCCAAAAAAGTAGCGCCAGTAGCGACACAGGCTAAGGCAGAGCTAGGTAGCTTTGGTGTCGAACTTGACGCTAGAGACGAATCCGTGCGTCCGGGTGATGATTTTTTCAATTACGCTGGCGGAACATGGTATAAAAATTTCGAAATGCCCAGTGATAAAACCCGATACGGTGCTTTTGATAAACTTGCCGAGCGCAGTGAAACTCAGATAAAAGCCATCATCGATGAGATAAGCACTGCAACTGATTTGAATGAAGAACAGCAAAAAATTGCCGATTTCTACGCCGCGTTTATGGATGTAGAAGCAATTAATGCAAAAGGGATCACCCCAATTAATCCGGTGCTTGAAAAGATTAATAAAATTGACTCTAAGCAAGCGTTAACCAAAGCGTTTGGTCGCGCTTGGTTAGATGGCTCAGTTAGCCCTATCGCTGGCGGCATGTGGTTTAACCGTTTAGATCCCGATCAGTACCAAATGTCGATTGCGGTGTCAGGATTAGGTATGCCTGATCGCTCATATTACTTAGAAGACTCCGAACGTTTTAGTAAAATTCGTGAAGACTACCTTAATCATATAGAGCAAATGTTAGGTTTTGCGAACGTCGAAAATGCCGCAGACAAAGCGCAACAAATTTTGGCTTTGGAAACAAAAATAGCCCAAGCGCAGTGGCCACGAGAAAAGCGTCGAGATCGTGATCTTACCTTGAATCAAATTGAACGTGAGAACTTGGCTGCGGCCTATCCTGGTTTTAACTGGGACACTTATTTTGCAGAAACAGGCTATCAGATCCCCCATTTAAACGTATCTCAACCTGAGCCAATTAAAGATGTGATTGACGTAATCAATACTGAATCCCTTGATGTGTGGAAAGACTATATGACTTACCACACTATTTCTAATCATGCTGGATTGTTGTCTGATGACATCTTCAACGCAAACTTTGATTTCTACGGCAAAACCTTACGCGGTCAACAAGAGCCGAGACCAAGGTGGAAACGTGCTATCTCTGAAATGTCAGGAACTCAGTCGTTAGGCTTTGCCATTGGTAAAACCTACGTAGAAAAACACTTCCCTGCCAGCTCCAAAGAACAAATGGCTGACTTGGTTAAAAACCTACGCAAAGCCCTAGGACAGCGTATTGAAAGTCTTGACTGGATGGGTGCAGAAACCAAAGTTAACGCACAACAAAAACTCGCGTCTTTTAACCCTAAAATTGGTTACCCTGATGTATGGCAAAGCTTTGATGGGCTGGAAATTAAAGACAATGACCTAGTTGGTAATGTAGTACGCATGCGCCAATTTTTCCGTGAAGACAGCGTATCAAAAGAGCTACAAAAAACCGATCGCGAGCGTTGGGGTATGGCGCCGCAACGCGTCAACGCCTATTACAACAGTTCGTTCAACGAAATTGTATTCCCCGCCGCGATTTTACAACCACCGTTTTTTGATCCAAATGCCGACCCCGCAGTCAATTACGGCGGTATTGGTGCAGTCATTGGTCATGAAATGGGTCACGGATTCGATGATCAAGGTTCTAAGTCAGATGCCAATGGAATTCAAAAAAATTGGTGGACTGACGAAGATAGAGCCGCATTTGAAGCCAAAGCGGATGCGTTAGCTGCACAATACAGCGCCTATGAGCCCATCGAAGGTAACTTCGTCAATGGCCGTAACAGTTTAGGTGAGAACATCGGTGATGTGGGTGGTTTGGCGATGGCCTATCATGCCTACAAACTGAGTTTAAATGGTAAGGAAGCTCCCATCATCGACGGCACTACTGGCGATCAGCGCTTCTTCCTAGCTTGGGCTCAGGTGTGGCGTGAAAAGCGCACAGAACAAAGCATGTTGTCTCAGCTTAAAGCCGGTACCCACGCACCTGGTCGCTTCCGCGCTCTGGCTCCGCGTAATCATGACGCTTGGTATGATGCGTTTGATGTTAAAGAAGGTGATGAACTATATTTAGCACCAGAAGAGCGCGTTAGAATTTGGTAATTGACTGAGTCTAATCTATGAATAAAAAGCAGGCTAAGCCTGCTTTTTTTATGACTTTAATTGCTCTAACTTAAATTGAGTAGCTATTTATCTGATAGTGGGGTTTTACCTTACTCTACTTTATTGGCGGTATATTCTACCGATGAGTTGTTTTTAAAAGACGCTAAAATCGCGTTGAATTGCTCGGCCTCTTGCACACTAATCACTCGAGCTGGCATTTCTGCCACAGTTTTCACAATAATGGTATTTGTTCCATTTCGCTTAGCTTCACGAGTCAAACTACCATACTCAGTCACTAAATTTAGATCTGCCGGTAGACTTTGCGCCGACCAAATATCGGGAAATCGAATAATCATCTCACTGACAATCTTAAAACCATCAAAAACCTCACTATAGGTAGTATTTTCAAACTCAAACTGCTCAATTTCCGATGATATCCAAGGTGAAAATTCAGTCAGAACAATACCTTCACTAGGATCAAAATAGGGGTCGTATTCAACTTCTGACTCCACTACGACATCAGAGGGTAACGTATGCAAACCGTTAACTTGGAAAGTCGGTGTGGCCTCCTCATTTACCACATCGTGATAGACTTCTTCTAACCACTCTCTGCGCTCTTTTTTAGTGGCTCCAGCAATTTGCTGTCTAACCGCACTGGCATATTCTCCCACAAAAGCCACCGTCTGTTTCTCAATTTGCCCGCCAGTCTCTAACAGTTGAATATCAATTTTTGCGTTTAACTTCCAACGATATTTGGCCTTTTGTAATGTCTCAGGTTTAGGGGCATTGTGCAAAGCAAGTGAAACCTTACCTTGCACCCAATCTGACACCACGGACCAATCGGTATATGCATCGGTGGCATCGATACAGTGTTGTGTATTTTGATAATCAAAACACACAACAACGTGATTAAAATAACCGGTCGATGGCACTTTTACCGCCTCTGGCATCTCTCGTTGAGTTGCAATTAATACGGGATAGGCCTCAACGCCAATATTTTCAAGCATCTCCAACAACAGCGCTGACTTGTCTTTGCAGTCGCCAAAACGCCTATCAAGTGTTGTGCTGACATTATGCGGTGTAATTGCATGCCCGGCCTCTGACATTGAAACATAGCGGACATCTCGCGCAACAAATTCATGAATGGCAGTAATTTTTTGAGCTAGGCCCATATCAGTGTTAACCAATTCGGACATGACTTCATTGATACCTTGATTTTCACTGCGTGCTTTATTGAATCCGTTTAATACTATGCCTTTTACCTGTTGCCATGATGTAGCTTGGGTCAACACAATATTTTGTAATCGGTCGCGATAGTGGAAGTTGTCGTCACTATCTAAGGCTTTAATTAATGCGCCCTTACACGTGAGTGACCTAGTACTCTCTTGACAAGTCACATCGGGACTGGCATTGAAATATTGCAACGGTTTCTCTGCCTGCCAATTGACGTTGAGTTTGAAGGATAAGGTGTCCGTTAAATTTTGTGGATAGAATATTCGCGACCAAGTACCTTCGAGTTTATTGAGATCCGTTTTACGGATGTACTCAATCACAGAGACGCTACCAGCTTGTAATTTGGGATAAGACACAATCAGGTTTTTGCTTTCGCTGAAAACGTTGATCGTGTCAGAATCAATCACATTGACATCACCCTCTCGTAACCATGAAAACTCGCCTTTGGGAGACATAACCCCGGCGTTCGTGATCACAATCTCATCCGTATGTTGGTTAAAACTAAGGCTCTCAACACCGTCATCCTGAACGATTTCTTTATTTGGATAATACCAACCAATCGTGGTCTTCACTTCAACGGATTTGTTCAGGACTGCAACGTCCACATGATAAAAAAGTTTGGTCAATGAATTTTGATCGAGGGATGTCAGTTCGCCTTTTTGTCCTATTAACTCAACCATCATTTGCTTATCGTGGCGATTTTCAACGAAGCTGGCCGCCCAACACTTTGTCACGAATATCAGTAAACACAAACACAATAAAGCCAGCCTAGTTTTCATCATACGCTCCAAATCCTTTTGCCATTGTTAAAAACTCGTTCTTATATTGTTCAAATGTGTATTTCACGGCACTGAAGTTTCCGTACATTTCGTAAATTTCACCATCAATGGACAGCAGCGTTGAAGTGATCAAAATGGAGTCGCCTAAAACAGTGCCGGTGCACACCACTTCTGCTTTAACATTTAAAGTTGATGGTACATATTCTCGTTGTTCTGTGCACTGAGGGTTACTTACCTCATCATAAACTTGTGAAATACGCCATTGCGCCATTGAATTGAGGGTTTGGTTTTCACCATTGTTAAAAATTAAGAAATACATGTCATTGGCAGGGCCTTTAAGCTCCTCCAAAGCCGTACCATCAGAGTAAGTACCTATTTTCACCCGTTTCCATTGCGTCTGTGACACTGCCACTTTGTACGCTTTCTCAGTATCAACATATTCAGAATCAGCCTCTACCGCCTCGATATCCGTGAGTATGGATGCCGTGGATAAAATCGTATATACGATAAACAGTATGAAAGGCACACTCAAAAATAAGTAACACCATTCAAAAAATGAAAAGCCCTTATATCTACTGATAAATTCAACATCCTGAACTGTTTCTCGAATAGGATTAATGCGCAACTGCAGTAATGACATTAGCGTTGCAGTGAAAATCAATACACTGAGCCAGTATATTTCTGGGAACTCAACATATTGAGCAACTAATAAAAATAAAGTGGCGCAAATAAAACTGGCTGCCCAAAGAACATTTACTACAGAAGGCCATTTAGGTTTAAGTCTAAGTTGCTTTTCGGTGGTCTGTAATTCATTGAACCAAGTGGGGAGAGCAAGTAATTGAGCTAGAAAAAACCAAGGCACAAAAAACCACATAAAAGGTGTCAAAGAACGCTGGGTAATATATTTAAATTCTCGCACCACATAATAAAACCAGAAACAGCTATAAATACCTAAGGTGCTAAAGTGTAGAATAAACTCTAATAAAGGGGAGCGCGCTGGGCGAAAACGAACTGGAGATGACACTGGATAATTCCTTTTACTGCAAATACCACCAACAGGAAGTATATAAATCACAACAAAGGCTAGTGTACCTATTTACTAGGCTAATTTAAATTGCCATTTTCTCGCATGGTATGTGTGAAAAAATGATGATTTAATGAGGTATTAATAATGCCAACATACTGGCAACCAAGCGGTCACCCAATTCTAAACCTTGCCAATATTTTAGCCCTCAATGAGAGCGACTATTTTAGCACCACTGTGAAAACGAAACTCGCCATCTGCACTGCTTATTAATCTTGCTTCTTGTTCACCAAAAAATGTCACACGTTCGGTAATATTAGTTGTGCTGATGGTTTGCGCCAAAGCGAGATAATCTTGAAAATGACGGGCTTCGGAGCGTAACAAAGAAATATAGAACTTTTCTAATTCAGCGTCTAAATAGGGTGCCAATTTGGCAAAACGTTCACACGAGCGCGCTTCAATATAGGCTCCGCAAATCAAGGTATCCGTAAGCTTTGCCGGTTCATGAGTACGCACATGTTTCATCATACCCCGAGCGTATCGTGACGCCGTTAAATTTGCATATTCAATGCCTCTACTTTGCATTATCTCCCACACTTGCTGAAAATGATGGAGTTCTTCTTTTATCAACATTACCATTTTGGCAATAAGCTCGTCACCATGTTCGAAATTGGACTTGCTGATCAGCTTTTTAGATAAATTAGTGTGATCATTGAAATTGCCGTCACCGACTTTGCGATAAACAAAATCTTCAAACGGTTTGAGCCAGGCTAGCAGCGCATCACCGCTGTCTTTATCTACGGCGTAGCGGCGCAACAATAGCATCGCGGTCTGAGCTGCTTTTAGTTCACAGTTGGCATGATCAACCAACAAAGTGGGTAGATTTTCAGGCTTAACGGCCTCGTCAATCCAGCTTTGTGGGGTTGGGCATTGAAGGAATTGGTTGATAGGTGTTAAAAGGGATTCAGTTTTCATTCTACAACGCTAGTGTTTTTGATTATTCTTGTTGGATAGACGATTCACATTGAGATCATACTTCTTTTACTGAGCAAGTTGGGGAATTTTTTGCATTCAAGTTTAACCTATCTTCCAGACCTGTCTAATAACTTAAAGTAACAGCGACTATTTCTAAAGACGTCAGCAGTAATTGATAGGATTTAGATACCCACACGTTAGCGATCGCTTTCAGGTGGGATAATCGACCAATAGCAAATGAGGTCGCCCAAACAAACACCATGCTCGCAAAACAATTAGCTTGCTTCAACAGTTGAGTACACTGATTTTCTACAAAGGTCACTAATAAATAATGAGACAAATTTATGTAGCATTATTAAAGCGAATGAGCTCATTTGAGCAAATAGAGTATTTTGCATTTGATATGGGTGTCTTAATAATTTTTTCATTTCATCCTGCATCTAGGATGCACAATTTACACAAAACGATTGCAAGCATACAAAGACCAATATTTATACGTATGTTTGTTCCGTAAATTGCGGTTTGAAAATCTTTCCTATGGAGGCGAAAAAATTTCTTCTTTTTATCATTTGAGTCTCAGTTCAGTTCAAATATTAAAATTCTTACCTACCTAGCCAAACATGAAATAATCATATTAAACAGATAGTTACCATTAAAAACCATCGTCTTTTTTTAAGTAGGCATAGTGATTGCTATTTCAGATAGTGTTTACCAATAAAATTCAACTTTCTATTAACCACAAGGAGAAATTATGAGCGACGTAATTACTGGTTTATTTGAAAACTCTTCAAAAGCAACAGTTGCGATCTATCGTCTAGAGGCCTTAGGCGTAAAACATGACGATATTAGCGTGATTGCGAACAATTCGTATAGTAAGGAAGATTTTGCTGTTGATGAAGGCACAAAAGCCGCTGAGGGTGGCGCTGTAGGCGCAGCATCAACCGGTATACTTGCAGCTGTGATTGCTGGATTTACTGCCGTAGGTGCAGTTGCTACCGGTGGCGCAGGCTTGCTTGCTAGTGGTCCTATTGTTGCAGCCCTTACCGCAGGCGGAGCGGGTGCTGCAGCCGGAGGAACAATCGGTGCAATCATTGGTGCTTTCATTCCTGAGCATGAAATCAAGTATTATGAAGATGCTATCGAGAAAGGGTCTATCCTTGTTGGCGTAAAATATAACAGCGACAACAAAGATAAAATCAAGGATGCATTGGATGATGCTGGTGCAGAGAAAGTAGCTACTGCTTAGTAAACACCCTAATAACATCCTTGTTATTGTTTAATACCTAGTCACGCCAATTACTTTATTGTAATTGGCGTTTTTAGTTTTTGCATAAACCTCCATGCTACCTTCTGGTCATCTACCCCTTCTAAAGATGTTTAGAGGTCAAAATCTCACTTTTGAACCATGAGTCAACTTAAGCAGGTTATCTCGTTCAATAAGCCCCGTCAGAATAGGTCAACTCATAACTATGGCTATAAATTTCCAAAATGTTTCCAAAGGGGTCTTCCATGTAAATCATTCGATAAGGCTTTTCACCCGGATAATAATATCGCGGGGCTTTCATACGCTTTTTACCACCCGCGGCCACAATTTTTTCGGCCAACTCCTCAACATTAGGATCTTGCACACAAAAGTGAAATACACCGGTTTTCCAATACTCAAAATTGTCCTCAGGGTTCTGCTGATTTCTAAATTCAAATAGCTCAACCCCTACTCTATCGCCTGTTGACAAGTGAGCGATGCGAAAATGCTGCCATCCTGCACCAAACACATCGGTACACATTTCACCGATGGCAGAGTCATCTTCGGTTATTTCAGTGGGTTTCATTATTAAGTACCAACCTAGCACTTCAGTATAAAACTTTACTGCAGCTTCTAGATCTGGAACAGAAATGCCGATGTGTGAAAACGTTCTTGGGTAAGTATTACTCATTGATTTGCTCCTCTGTTTAATCATTGGACAAAGTATAAGCCTTAGGATATAAAACGTATAATTATCATTGTTTATTTATTTGAGTATTTTTTGTAATGATAAATCCAGTATGGCTGAAGACATTTTGTGCGCTGGCTGACGTTGGACATTTCACCCGAACCGCTGAAAAATTATTCATGACTCAGTCTGGCGTTAGTCAACATATTAAGAAATTAGAGCAACAGCTAAATAGCCAATTGCTTGTTAGAGAGGGAAAATCGTTTTATTTAACAAGTAAGGGCCATCAGCTTCATCAAAAAGGCCAAGTTCTTTTGCGCTCGATTGAGCAATTAGGCACGATAATATCGCAAGATGATGATCACGTTGGCTTAGTGAAAATCGCCTCGCCAGGCAGTATCGGTTTGTCTCTTTACCCACACTTACTTGATTTACAACAACAATATCAAGACTTATCTATAGACTATAGATTTGCACCAAATCACACGATTGAGCAACAGTTAGAAGAGAATCAAATAGATTTAGGCTTAATCACACGGTTGAGCAACAGTAATCACTTATTAGTCGAAAAAATAGCGCAAGAGCCACTGGTATTAGTAACCCCTAGTCGCGTTAAATCGGTTAATTGGCAAACGTTAATTGAATTGGGCTTTATCGCGCACCCGGATGCAACTCATCATGGTGGACAATTATTGGCCGCAAATTTTGACGCTTTTGAGCATATTGAACAGTTTTCTCACAAGGGATTTTCAAATCAAATTAGCTTGATTTTGGCGCCTGTTGCTAAGGGTTTAGGATTTACCGTTTTGCCATTAAATGCAGCTAAAGCCTACCATCCGCAACATGCGATCAGGATCCATAAATTACACATACCCGTGAGTGAAAATGTGTATGTGTGTGTCAACAAAGGTTCGGTATTGTTAAACCGAGTTAAATTCATGAAGTCGGAGATCAACAAACATCTACAAAACACGTTTTAAAAAGAATGTAAGTACTAAGAGGGGCTTTGTTATTAGGACATGGTCGCGATATAAAACGGATTGGTTAATTGAACTGCTAGCTAGATAAGACTCAAACAAACACGGCCCTTAGGGCGAAAATACCCCAAGAGCCGTGTTTAACTTAATTGGATGACATTAGTTAGGTTTTAAAACGTCATTCTGTAGCGCAATCCAAATTCACTCGCATCGTTGCTGAGAATTTGTAAGATATAATCTCCAGTATTCAGACGAGCGTTGTCATAACGTTCATCAAATACGTTGCGGCCGTAAAGTGACAACGTCCAATCTTCGCTTGCTGGTGAATAGGAAACAGTAAAGTTGACTAATTCACGACTGTCAATCAAGGTTTGACGACCTGGATCAGCGGTAGGTTCACCGTACATTTCTCCGCGGAACGAATAGTCAACCCGAGCGACGATACTGCCGCCATTGTCCAGTTCCACTTCGTAACTTGGACTGATAGAGGCCGTTAACTCAGGCGTCAGTGGCGCAACAGGTTTTACCCCATTTTGCTCATCAACATCGACGTCTATGTAACCAAAGCTGGTATGCAGCGTAAAGCTTTCAGTGGCTTTCCAGGTACTTTCCCATTCAACCCCACGAGAGGTTTGTGACACAACGAGGTTGGTAGTGTTAAAGCCGCCTTCTGCCGTTGTACTTACTTGATAAGGCAAATCATCAAATTCAGTATTAAACAAAGCAACACTCATGCTGAAGGTACTAGTGACCATGCCTTTTAAGCCAACTTCGTAGTTGATCGCTGTGATATTTTCAGATGCCACGAAACAGGTAATATCGCCAAATAAGCAATATGGACGCGCCGGAAACTGACCGGACTGATAACCATTTTGAATACTAGCGTAGACATTCATGTTATTTTCGAGCGTATAGTTAGCCGATAAATCGAAAGACACTTCATTCCAGCTGTCTTGCGCGAATACCGGGCCGATACCAACATCAGCTGACGCTTTTTTCTCATCTTTCGAATAACGCAACCCGCCCGAAACGCGCAGGTCATCATTCACGTCATAACCCACATTGGCGAAAATTGCCTGACTGGTGGTTTCTTGATCGAGATCCAACAAGTTAGGACCCGCGTTAAACGCAGAACCTTCTGCTTGTAAATTACTGCCTTCTTCTTTGAACCAGTAAAGCCCAGAAACAAAGTCGACTTCGCCAATATAACCATTTAATTGAAATTCAATTGAGGTTTGATCCGCTTCACCAATTTCAGGGAACTGATCAAGGAAGAAGTTAGTTCCGTCATCATCTAGACCGGCCTTATATTCTGAGGTGCGACGACTCACAATCGCGCGCGAAGATAAGGTATCAGACCAATTCCAATCTGCGGTCAACGAGATCCCAGAGGCTTGGTTGCTAACAGTAGTAACTTCTTTAGAGCCAGTGGCACTATCATAAGGGTCTTCGGTGGTATCAGAATTACGTAAAGGTCCAGTCGGTGTTGGAGAGCCAAACCGCATGCCAGTGTAATACGCACCTGTAGGTACTTCATCAATCAAGGTTTGATAAGGACGCAAGCCACCCTCGCCGTCATTGTGGTCGGCAGTTAAGACTAGGCTAAAATCATCACTGCTTACGTATCTGACTGACAAGCGGCCATAAAACTCTTTCGTTTCACCAACATCATATTCTGCATCTTGCACATTGATAAAGTCGCCTAAGCCATCCCGCGCGTTGTAACCGGCGTTGAAGTTAAAAGACAAGGAATCGGTTAACTCACGATTTACGAATAAATCGGCTTTGGTGCGTCCACGAGTACCCACTTCAACGCCAATTTTGGTCACAGCTACTTCATCAGGTTGTTTGGTAATGATATTAATTGCACCACCGATGGAGTTACGACCGTAGAGTGTTCCTTGAGGTCCGCGCAGCACTTCAATACGTTCTATATTATTAAGGTTCCAGTTTTGACCAACTTGGCGTCCTAAGTACACGCCATCAACATAGACACTAACACCAGGATCTGTAGTGATCAGGTGATCTTGTAAACCAATGCCGCGAATAAACGGATTCGCAGAGGACGTATGACCAGCAGAAAATCCTGTGACGTTTAAGTTTGGTACAAACTTACCCACATCGGTTAAGTCTGTTATGCCTTGAGCGGCTAATGCATCGCCATTAAATGCGCTGATCGCAATAGGTACTTCATAGATCACTTGTGACCGTTTGGCAGCCGTTACCGTTATGCTTTCGATATCGAGTGCTTTTTCTTCAGGTTCTTGATTTTGTGCAAATACTTGACCAGACATAGCAAAAGCAATTGCAGTGCTAAGTACTGTCAATTTGCCACGACTTGAGTGTTTAATTTGGATTTTTTGTTTTGACATGTGTGTTTTCCTAAGCGCTCTCACACTGAGAATGGTGTAAGAGTCATTTATATTCTTATACAAGACCAATTATATACAGTTACCAAGCGTAAAGTGTCAACTTTGCTGCGACAAATCGATAAAAATGACCTAATCCGACCAAAAACTCACCATTCAGGCACAAAATATTCAAACATAGTCGAATGAAATGCATAGCATGGACAGGCATGATTAATTAACCTGGACAGGCATGATTAATTAGCGTGGACAGGCATGGTTAATTAGCGTGGACAGGCATGGTTAATTAACGTAGACAGGCATGATTAATTAGCATGGACAGGCATGATTAATTAGCATGGATAGGCATGATTAATTAGCGTGGACAGGCATGGTTAATTAACGTAGACAGGCATGATTAATTAGCATGGACAGGCATGATTGATTAACGTGGACAGGCATGGTTAATTAGCATGGACAGGCATAATTGATTAGCATGGACAGGCATGGTTATTGGCATAATTGATTAGCATGGACAGGCATGGTTATTTGAATGTCTACAATGTGTGTTACCGGAGTATTTTCATGATGAACTGATGGTGATTATTTTTTTCTCGCAAGGAAAATAGTGTGATGACTCCCCTTACCTTTGCGCGCTCTCACTACTCGTGTATCAACGTCATATCCGGCATTTTTCAATCTGACTGAAAATAGATAATCCGGTCCGGCAGACCAAATAGCCAGCATGCCATTAGGACGTAAGGTTTGATATATATCCTCTAGTCCTGATACAGAATAGATCCAATTATTGTCCGCATGAGTGAGCCCCTCGGGACCATTATCAACATCAAGTAATATCGCATCGAAAGTGGGTTGTCGCGTTACTAATAATTCTTTGACGTCGCCTATATGAACTTGCGTGCGAGGATCTTTTAGTGGATTTTTAGCGCAGTCACCTAATGGTCCTTGATTCCACTTCACCACTTCTGGGATCAATTCTGCAACTGTGACTTGCGCACTGTCATTCACCACTTTAAGGGTTTCCGCTAAAGTGTATCCCATGCCCAGTCCGCCGACTAATACCTGCGCATTTGCAGTCGACTTTATATAAGCACAACCGAGTTGTGCTAATTCTTTTTCTGAGTTAAATACGCGACTATTCATGAGTTCACCGCGAATACCAGATAGCCGAATCGAAAACTCATCACCTCGTTGTGAAAATTTTAACTCGCCGCCATTGTTAGGAATTTGTGCCGTACCTAAGTGGACCCAAGGGATCATAAAACTACCTATTGAAAGAACCAATTAATCGAAAACGCAGATGAAGGTGCAGACTAGCATATATGGGCCTTGAAGGTTGCACACTAATCCATATTGTTTAGTCATGGTATGATAAAACTCTGCAAGTCAGATTGGATTGCTCCAATTGCTACAAATAGCATTAGAAAAATCGATAGGCTTGTGCACACAAAAACTTACTGTGATTATGTTAGGAGATAGAATTTTCAAGCTATACATAAAGGAGTAAAGAATGAAGCAAACTGCAAAACTTGTCCGAATGCACACAGAACATCACATCTGTCCTTATGGATTGCGCTCTAAAAATCTATTACAACGCAAAGGATTTGAGGTAGAAGATCACAAATTGCGCTCACGACAAGAAACCGATGAGTTTAAGCAAGAACATGATGTTAAAACCACACCACAGACGTTTATTGATGGACAGCGAGTGGGAGGTTATGACGATCTTAGAGACTTTTTTGGTATGGATAAAGCGGGCCAAACTGGTACCACTTATACGCCAGTATTGAGCATATTTGCAGTCGCCTTGCTTATGGCAATTGCCACTGTTTATGCTTCTTCCCCGACAATTTTTACTGCCTCAAATTTAATCTCGACCATTGAGTTATTTGTTGCATTTAGTATGACCATATTAGCGATTCAAAAGTTACAAGATCTCTATAGTTTCTCCAATTCATTTATTACCTATGATTTGATTGCAATGCGCTACCTCAGATATGCCTATGTTTATCCATTTGCAGAGGCATTTGCTGGCATTGGCATGTTAGCCGGACTGTCTGGGTATATCGTGGGGCCAGTATCTTTATTCATCGGTATCGTCGGCGCGGTTTCCGTATTCAAAGCCGTTTACATTGACAAACGCGAGCTCAAATGTGCCTGTGTGGGAGGTGACAGCAATGTACCGCTAGGTTTCGTCTCGCTAACTGAAAACCTATTTATGATTGCCGCAGGTGTTTGGATGATCGCCAATCAGATGGGATAATTTCATTGTTAGGCAAAATACTAAAGGGTCCTTTTTGAAATAAGCACTCTTTTAGAATTAGCAATACAAATTAAAGTATAAAAACGAAACCGTTTAGCGGTTTTCCAATCGGTTAAAGTCTAGTAAACCGTATTCCACGGGGTAATGCTGTTTAAAGAAAGTGTGCATATTGTCAGCAAACGACCAGAATTCCGCAGATGTCCTGCGCACCCCGAAATTATCCATAAGCATTTCATAATCTTGCTCTGAGTTAAGCCTTGCTATCGCTTGAGCAAACGCTTCTAACTGCTTGGTCGAAACTTGCATAAACGCGTTAGGGTGTGACGTCATAAAACCTGGGGCAATGGTCACGGTGTCTTCGTCGGGCAGGCGACGATCCTGCTCACCAAATAAATGCGAGATGTTACTATGCGCACTGTGTCGTAACATTGTATAGAAATATTGTTTTTCTGAATCCTCTTCATATAGCTTGATAATGATTGAGTTAGGTAATTTCGCCAAACCTTTACCTCGTAGCGAATTTATCTGTCCCAAGGCACGCACTACTTGTTTCTCAGTAAATCCATTAGTCAAATCATGTTGTTGGCTGGCAACAGGGGCGACGCGCTTTTTCAATCGCTGATAAAGCTCCTTAAGTGGGCGATCAGTTTTGTAAACCATATCGGTTTTAATCTTATGTTCATTGGCTTTATAAACGTATTGTTGAACTTCGCTAACCGAGCCTCGATACCATTTGTCTCTCACTTGTTCTTGAGCTGCTTGGGGAAGAAATGACAAAAAATTAAACTCCCCTTCCATGCGTAAAAAATCCATATACATCCGGCTGTTTAGCTGATGTCCAACATTGCCGTAAACATCGTAACCAGCAACCAATAAGTAGTGGATCCGCTCAAATAATGGGTAAGTTAACACCCAAGCAGTTTGCGGTTCATCGCCAATTAACCCTTTTACTACTGTGGCAGCGTCATTATGCCTAAACACAGTCAATGCCAAATTATCGTTCTCGCCTTCTCCATCCCATAGCAAGTCCAATGTGATTGGCACCTTATCTTGAATATGTCGTTTTATAAACATTGACTTGGCGTGAAGATAGTCTCGTTCCATTGCCGCATAGCTTATCCACGATGTTGGCAGCGCGGTGCTCTGCTTTTCAGCCGGTAATCTGATCCTCTGTAAAGCTTGTTGCATAAAGCCATTGTCATTTTCAACTAATTTAAGCTCTGGCTCGGCAAACACTACCCAAAAGTGATCGTTAATCACATTTAACGCCAATTGGCCTCGACAAACCGGACCTTTGATAAACTGCATTATGGTGTTTTGCGATTCATCGAGCATATATTTGTATCGAGACTGCACTGGAATGGCGGCAAAGGTGATAAAAGGATTGGATGCTTTCTCTGGATGGTATGACGGCATCTCATCAACTTGATAATCAGCCTCTAAGAACCATGCTGACCAGCGCGCTTTGCGCTGTCCGTTTAAGCTTAGTGGCATATGCGCTTTGTGCACGATGCTTTGCTTTACTGGGATTATACGATAATAAACGCGCTCCACTTTAGGATCATCAAAAGGTCTTCTAGTGTAAATTCCTTCCACTTCTTGCCCTGGCGGTGTCTTTGAGCGAACCAACTTAAAGTATTGCTCGGGCTGTTGTTGGTCAAAATGCAAATGCACTAAAAACAAATGTTCAAATAGATATCGACTCATCAACTGAGCTTTTTTGGCAGGCTGGTTGAAGAAAATCTCCCATTGCGCAATTCGCTCTACTATTTCAGGAGTTAACAAGCGGTCATCACTTCCTTTAGCGCCCTCGGCAACCCACTGAGTGAGTGTTTGATGTTGTGCTCCCTCAAGTGCGGGCAATCCATAAGGCATTCCCCAAAGTGGATAATCCGCTTTGTAGTCTTCAAATTCGTCTACCGTAGGGCACTGATACTGACGATTTAATCCCAGCTCAAATTTATCTGACAATTTTTTTTGTGCCGGTAACGGGTGGTCTTTTTTCAGTGACAGCATGCCAGATAGTACGCTCGCTTGACTGTTCGCCGTTGGCGAACTTGGTACATCGGCTACCACCGGAAAGAATGATTTTTCACGCCATTGAGAAACACTATGAGCATCTTCAAATAAGCGCGTCAGATTGGCTGCAATTAGCCGTTCGCCATCGTAAACACGTTCGGTATTGGCACCACGAGTTATGCCCTCGTACGAACCTAACTTTAACTGACAAGGCGCATCATAACAGGCATGGCAAACGACGCATCGCTGCTCAATAACTGGTTTCACAGAGAGCGCATAATCAATGGTTGCACTTGGAGCTGCCATCACTACGGGATCAGTAACTGTTGGTTTAGCGGTTGAGAAATAATGAAAAGTACCGACGCTCAGCAACAATAGCATGATGACCAGAATAGTAGTTACGAGTTTGATTTGCATATAAAGCCCAAACGACCTAAGTATTTAGCATACGTGTTTTCAACCGAATCATGTGCCGCTTAGGGGCCTAAAAGTTTTCGCTGATAACGAGTTTAAAGAGTCTAATGCAAACCAAAAACTGAGTATCCAACTGATGGGCATGGTGACTAGAGAGTGTTAAAACACATCATAGCAGTCACATTTTTCGAAACAAGCGGTTAATCTGAGTTACTGTTTATGGTTAGTACGCGGTTCCAAATAAAACGGATTTTCATTACGTAAATTTATTGGGCTGAGTATATTGTAACCTTGACTCAAACAAAATCAGCTTATGTAAATTGACTAACGGTCAAATACAGCTTGTTTGCTACTTTATTAATAGCTTGGAATCGGTCTACACTAACCCGTATTTGCAGCCATTTAACGGCGAAGTAATGGCATCACCATAACCTGAGAATGAACATCATATGACACTTACATTTAAATCCATTCGAATCGTAGTACTGGTTAGTCTTCTTTTTACCGCCTTTATCTCAGTAGCAGACGAACATTATGTCGGTACAGTGTTAGTGGTTAATAAAGGGGCAGACACGGTTAGCTTCATCGATTTATCTTCTCGTGAGATTGTCAAAACATTGCCAACTGGCAAAGGCCCTCATGAGCTGGCCATCACGCAAGACGGCAAATGGGCGGTAACTACTGATTACGTGGGAGGCAATAGCTTGACGGTAATCGATGTTGAAAATGCCAAAGTAGTGCGCACTATCTCGTTAGCAAATTACCCCCGCCCCCATGGTATTTTGTTTTTAGATGCTCAAACACATGTTGCGGTGTCATCAGAAGGCTCAGACAGCGCCGTCATAGTCAATATCCACACAGGTAACATCCTAACTGGGATTGATACCACACAACAAGGGTCTCACATGGTGGCTCTTTCAAAAACAGCGGATGTTATCTATACCACTAACATGGGATCAAATAGCGTGTCTGTCTTAGATGCACAAACAGCCACCTTGAGCCACATTATTCCAATGCCCGAAACGCCAGAAGCCATTACGGTCAATGATGCGGGCACACGTTTGTGGGTAGGGAGTAACAAAGATGGTTTGGTTAGCGTATTTGACCTTGATTCTGACAAAATGATCAGCCAGTTCGATGGATACACCTTTCCTTATCGAATTTTGCTCAATCAAAATCAACAATACGCAGTTGTGCCCGACTACCGTCAAAACACCTTAGATATCTTTGATGCGGAAACACTAAAACGCCTAAAGCGCATTGAACTTGCCAATAATGCTGGTCCCAAAGGTGTCTCGTTCCATCCCGATGGTAAGACTCTGTTTTTATCACTTTACCAACAGAATAATGTGATAGCGGTGGATATTCCAAGCGGCAAAGTATTGTTTACCTTACCAACGGGCGACGGTCCTGATGGGATTGGCTATTCACCATTTATCTTGAAGCGCGATTAAAAAATAACCGCTCAGGTGTTTAATCACACAAACTAGTTGACCTGATGAGCACTCTACAAGACACTGTTGTTAATATTGTGTAATAAAGTTATTAGCAGTATTTTAAATTCGTTTAAAAAGCCATCATAGGAGTAGTATTGTGATATTAAATCACTTGTGGGGAATCTACACTCACCCCAAAGAAGAATGGCATGCCATTGATAGACAACATGAAAGTTATTTTTATAGCTTAAGTCATATATGCATTATTGCCCTTATCCCTGCAGTAATGAGTTACTACGCTTCAGCACATTTAGGTTGGAGCATTGGTGTCGGTGAAGTCATTAAGTTAGGCCAACAATCCGCCTTATCGTTAGGTATCGGAACTTACTTTGGATTAATGGCGGGTGTGATATTTTTAGCGATCATCATGCACGAACTAGCTAAAGTGTTCGATTCTGAACCTACCTATACGCAATCACTAGAGCTAGCAGCCTATACCGCTACACCGTTATTTATGTGCGGTTTTGCTGCTTTTTATCCTGCATTGTGGTTTGTTATGTCGGTGGCCTTTATTGGTGTGTCATATTCCATTTATTTGCTTTATTCCGGCGTCCCTATCATGTTGCATATTCCAGAAGACAAAGGTTTTATCTATTCAAGCTCAGTGGTAACCGCTGGCCTGATCCTATTAGTAGTATTGATGGTGGGTACGGTTTTATTATGGAGCGTTATCGGTGACCCGGTGTTTACCCACTAGTTCAGCTTTAATTACTGTTATAAACAAAAAAGCCGCTTCATCAACTGAAGCGGCTTTTTTAATGCGCTAAATTTATAGAGAATCTGAGTTTTCAGATAAATATTTAGCCACGCCTTCTGGAGAGGCATCCATCCCTTTAGAACCTTCCTGCCAACCAGCTGGGCAGACTTCGCCGTGCTCTTCATGGAAGTTCAACGCGTCAACCATACGCAACATTTCGTCAACGTTACGACCTAGTGGCAGATCGTTAACCACTTGGTGACGTACATTACCTTCGGCATCAATCAAAAATGAACCACGGAAGGCAACACCATCTGCAGGATGTTCAACATCGTATGCTTGACAGATTTCATGCTTGGTGTCCGCAACCAAGGTATATTTAACTGGACCGATACCACCTTGATTTACCGGAGTGTTACGCCATGCATTGTGGCTAAACTGAGAATCAATAGATACACCGATCACTTCAACACCACGTTTTTTGAATTCTTCATAACGCTTATCAAACGCAATTAGCTCTGAAGGGCAAACAAAAGTGAAATCCAATGGATAAAAGAACAACACCGCTTTCTTGCCTTTGATGTTTTCACTTAACGTAAAAGTATCGACAATTTCACCGCTTCCTAACACTGCAGCTGCCGTGAAATCGGGTGCTGGACGACCAACTAGTACACTCATCATTTTCTCCGTTATATAGTTGAAGCATTCTCTTTCAAATGCTCGAATGATTGTAATTCAAAAAATAGATACGTAAAGAATATAAGACCTGTTTGGTGAAACCCAAGAGTAAATTAAAAATTTTTATCTCACAAAATATTTGAACGGTTCAAGCGCCTACGTTTTTCAATCGCATTGGTCAATTAACACGCAAAATAACGCTTGATCTTGATCTAAATAACAACTATTATCATTTGCATCAAGATTGAGGTGAATGAAATATGTATGTATGTTTGTGTCATGGCATTACCGACAAAGCGATCAAGCGCGCAGTGCGTGAAGATGGTGTGGGTAGTACACGAGAATTGCGCACCAAGCTAGGTGTTGGCAGTCAGTGTGGCCGTTGCATTCAGATGGCGCAAGACATCATCGATATGACAATCATTGACGAATCGCTTTTTAAAGAAGTGAGTTAGTGACTAGTGAGTTATCAAAAAAGGAGCTAATAGCTCCTTTTTTTGTGTTTGAAATAAAAGCCGAGATTACTCGGCAGAATCGTCTTTGTCAGCGTACTTTTGAGCCGTTTCTTTGATCAGTGGCTGCAATTCACCTTGTTGAAACATTTCCATGATAATGTCACATCCGCCAACTAACTCACCGTCTACCCAAAGTTGTGGGAACGTTGGCCAATCAGCATATTTAGGAAGTTCAGCTCTGATATCTGGATTTTGTAGAATATCAACATAAGCAAATTGCTCTCCACAACCCATCAGTGCTTGTGATGCTTGTGATGAGAAGCCGCAGCTCGGCAGTTTCGGTGACCCTTTCATGTATAACAGGATAGGGTTTTCAGCAATTTGTTGTTTAATTTTATCTACAGTTTCCATTTTAATACTCTCAAATTAGGTTGCAAAGGATATGGGTATAAGTGTACCTATTTCAAGGCACCCTTGCCAAATCTGCTTAAACATTTTTAGCATAATGCATACGTAAATGCGCTGGAGGGTGATCTTTGATATTAAGTATCAGTATTTATTGCGGTGGGTTGAAATATGTAAAGCTATCCCCACCTCTAGTAAACAGATAAATTTTTAGAATGGAAAATTGGCACTGCTGGCTTTACATTCTGGTTTTTCACGCTAGCATTTAGCCACGAAAACCAACAAATTGTTATTGCTTAATAAATGGAGACCTAACATGGCATTTGAACTACCCCCGTTACCTTATGAAAAGAACGCTCTTGAACCACATATCTCTGCTGAGACGTTAGAATTTCACTACGGCAAACACCACCAAACCTATGTCACTAAACTCAATGGTTTAGTAGAAGGTACGGCTATGGCTGATATGAGCCTTGAAGACGTAGTTAAGCAATCTGATGGCGGTGTATTTAACAACGCAGCGCAAATTTGGAACCATACTTTTTACTGGAACAGCCTTAGCCCCAATGGCGGCGGAGCACCCACTGGCGCTTTAGCTGATGCGATTAATGCAAAATGGGGCTCGTTTGACGAGTTCAAAGCAGCGTTTAATGACAAAGCAGTCAACAACTTTGGCTCTAGCTGGACATGGCTGGTAAAAACGGCTGATGGAAGCTTGGATATTGTTAATACCAGTAATGCTGCCACTCCCTTGACTGACAGTAACTTAACACCGCTAATGACAGTAGATTTGTGGGAACACGCTTACTACATTGACTACCGTAACGTGCGTCCAGACTATTTGAAAGGTTTCTGGTCACTAGTGAATTGGGAATTTGCGGCATCTAACTTCGCTTAAGATGTAACCCATTTCTAAATCAAAAAAACCAGCCATCTTTGGCTGGTTTTTTTATGTGTTTTAACCGCGCATTTAATTAATCTTAGTACTTGCTCGCTTAAAGTGTCGCGGCCAGTCGTGTACCTTGGTCAATGGCACGTTTAGCATCTAATTCTGCCGCCACATCCGCGCCTCCAATTAAATGAAACGGTTTATTCAGGCCGTTTGAGAGTGATTTAAGTGGATCTTGACCTGCGCACACAACAATATTATCGACGTCCAATATTTGAACCTCATCATTGACCTTAATATGCAGTCCTAGGTCGTCAATTTTTAAGTATTCCACTCCCGCGAGCATATTTACACCACGGGCGAGTAAGCCCACTCGATGAGCCCAACCTGTGGTTTTACCAAGATTCGCTCCGACTTTGCTCGACTTACGCTGTAATAAAAATATCTCTCTACCTGAGGCTGTCGGTTGTGGTTGCATGCCCTCAATTCCCCCCCGTGAGTTGAAGGTCATATCAATCCCCCACTCTTTCATAAAAGCAGGAATATTTAAACTGGTAGACTCACCAGCATGAGCCAGGTACTCACAAACATCAAAACCAATGCCGCCAGCACCAATCACGGCCACTTTTTGACCCACCTCGCGTTTTTCTCTGATCACATCGAGATAGCTCATGACTTTGGGATGATCAATACCTTCAATAGTGGGGATTCTGGGCATGATACCGGTAGCAATGATCACTTCATCAAAATCACTTTGGTTAAGCAATTCGGTGTTCACACGGGTGTTGAGACGCACATCAATATGGTGCAGTTCAAGTTGACGTGAAAAGTATCGCAAGGTTTCATTGAACTCTTCTTTGCCGGGTATTTGCTTGGCAATATTGAATTGGCCTCCAATCTCATTGGCTGAGTCAAATAAGGTCACTTTATGACCACGCTGAGCTAAAGATACCGCAGCTGCCAATCCGGCTGGACCGGCGCCTACCACGGCCATTTTTTTGAGATCATTTGCGGCCACTATATTCAGTTCGGTTTCGTGACATGCTCGAGGGTTGACTAAACAGCTCGCGTTTTTATTTTCAAACACATGATCTAGGCACGCTTGGTTGCAACCAATACAGGTATTGATCTCATCAGCACGATCCTCGAACGCCTTTTTTACAAACTCAGCGTCAGCCAGAAATGGGCGAGCCATGGATACCATATCGGCATCACCACGGGCCAACACTTCTTCTGCGACTTCAGGCGTATTAATACGATTTGAGGTAATAACGGGGATATTCAACGCTTGTCTAAACTTGGCTGTAACCCAGGTGAATGCAGCTCTGGGAACCTTAGTCGCTATTGTAGGAATGCGCGCTTCATGCCAACCAATCCCAGTATTGATAATAGTTGCACCGGCTTTTTCAATCTCTAAACCCAATTCGACGACTTCGTTGTAAGTTGAGCCACCTTCAACAAGATCAAGCATGGATAAGCGATAAATAATAATGAATTTTTCACCTACTGCTTCCCTAACTCGACGCACCACTTCGATTGGCAAGCGGATGCGATTTTGATATTCACCGCCCCATTGGTCGTCGCGGAAATTGGTTCTAGCAGCAATAAATTGATTTAAAAAATAGCCCTCAGAGCCCATAATTTCGACGCCATCATAACCGGCTTTCTGAGCTTGTTTGGCAGTAAACACAAAGTCGTCAATCTGCTTTTGGATCCCGGCTTCATCCAATTCTTTGGGCTTAAAGGGATTAATTGGCGCCTGCACGGCCGACGGAGCGACTAAATTAGGATTGTAAGCATAACGTCCGGTATGCAATATCTGCATACAAATTTTGCCGTCTTCAGCATGCACCGCATCGGTGATCACTTTATGCTGGGCCACACGTTCATCAGAGTCTAAGCGATTGGTTTTTGCATGAGTAGCGCCTTCATCATTGGGTCCAATACCACCGGTGACAATGAGTCCAACCCCTCCCCTTGCTCGTTCAGCAAAGAACACCGCCATTCGAGTATGACCATCGGGCGCTTCTTCTAATCCAGTATGCATCGAGCCCATTAATACCCGATTTTTGAGGGTGGTAAAACCCAAGTCCAACGGACGAAAAAGATGTGGGTATGCAGAGGTGACTTTTAATTCAGCTGTCATCTAAAAACGTTCCTATTTAGCTATTTTGTATTTATTTCGTTTTCATCATCGGGTGCATTTGCAGCAACGCCTTGTATTCAGGAAGTCGTTGCTCTTTGGCCGCTTTCATTGACTCTTGTATATCCGGCAATTGAAACATCCCAGCTTGCCAAGTTGCCATATAGTTCAAACTATCTTGTACTGAATGATCACGGCTGTAATTGAGCATTTCTTTACAACCGGCCACCGCCATTGGGGAATGCATTGCGATGGTCTGGGCAATCACAAAGACAGCTTTCAGCATACTTTGCTGATCTTCAAAAACTTGATTAACGAAACCTTGAGAAAGTGCTTCTTTAGCGGACCAGTTGCGGCCGGTATAGGCTAACTCTCGAACCAGTCCTTGTGGGATAAGATGAGGCAAACGCTGTAACGTACCTACATCGGCGGTCATGCCAATCTCGGTTTCCTTGATGGTGAAAAAAGCATCTTCGGTGCAATAGCGACTATCCGCAGCGCAAATCATATCTACCGCACCGCCTATCACACCGCCATGTACGGCAGCTAAAACGGGAATACGGCTTTGCTCCAAGGCATTGAAGGAATCTTGTAATTGCAATACCGAGCGGCGCATTTTCTCTGCGCGTCGAGCTGGTTCACCTCTGAAATCTTCAGCCATTTGGGCAAATACCGACAAATCCATGCCCGCACTAAAGTGCTTACCCGTAGATGAAATCACAATCACGCGGGCAGCTGAGTAAAAATCAATGGCCTGCACGACCTCTGGAAGTTCGCTCCAAAAAGCCGGGATCATGCTGTTTAACTGCTCAGGGCGACACAACTGGATATGCGCAATGTGATTCTCAATCGACACATTTAGCGTCGTTAGATGCTCAAAGTTTAAAGTTTGTTCGGTATTTTCCAAGGGAACTCTCCTAGCTAAAAATAGACTCTGTCTAAGTTAAGCATGTCTGTGGAATTCTGGCAGTTTAATTGTTTAATCCGATGTCATAAGCACAAGTAATATTGCATTAACACCATCTAGACAACGTCAAGATAAAGCCTGAAGTTGACGGTGTCAAGATCTATGTTAAGGTGCATGAATTGCCAAACATTGGAAATATCAGAGGAACAAATGTCGACTGCGCCACCTAGCAAAGCTACATATCATCACGGTGATTTACGCGCCAGTTTGCTAAGCACAGCAACCAGCATGCTAACGTCATGCGGGATTGAGGGGTTGTCATTGCGAAAATTGGCCGATCAGGTGGGTGTCTCTAGAACGGCGCCCTACCACCATTTTAAAGATAAAAACGAATTACTTTGTGCTATCGCCGAACAGGGTTTTGAAAATTGGCAACAACAAACTCAGCAGATTTTTGCTCAAGGTGACCTGACCCATAAGCAAAAGTTTCGTCAATTTGTTTTCGATTACATTAAGTACGCAGCTGACAACCCTGAGCTTTATGATTTGATGTTTGGTCGAACAATTTGGAAACAAAAGGCAGCTACAGAGCCATTGAAGGCGGTGGCATACCCAAGTTTTCAACGTCAGGTGGATATGACTCGTTTATGGCAACAGCAAGGGTTGATGCCACAACACCTTGACACTTTGCGCCTAGCGCAAGTGACATGGGGCACACTACACGGCATTGCCAGGTTATTAATTGATGGCATCTACGCCGATGCCAGTCATATTGATGAGATGTGCGAAACTGCTGTGTCGCTATTTGTGACGGATTAAGCCTTAAAGCGACACAGGGTCATTGGTGTTATAGTTGATAGTCTTGTTTGAGCATGTCGGCGGCACGTTCCGCAATCATGATCGTGGGGGCGTTGGTATTGCCGCCAATTAAGCTTGGCATTACAGAGGCATCGACTACACGTAATCCCTGCACTCCTCTCACTCTTAATTCTGTATCTACCACGGCCATCGGATCATCAGCCGCACCTATTTTACAGGTTCCAATCGGGTGATAGATGGTTTCTGAACGCTTGCGAATAAAGGCTAAGATTTGCTCATCACTTTGCGCTTCAGGCCCTGGACCGATTTCCCGCGACTGATATTGCTCAAATTCTTTGGCTGCGAGTATCTCTCGGGCCTTGCGCACACCATCAATCATCACATTGATATCATCTTGATGCGTTAGGTATTTGGGATCAATCACAGCAGGAGCCATGGGATCGGCCGACCCTAATCTGATTTCACCGCGACTTTTGGGATATAAGCAACATACATGCACACCGTAGCCATAGCCAAACGCCGTGCTTCTACCATGATTTAGTAATATAGCCGGTAAAAAATGGTACTGGATATCAGGACGGTCAGTGGCGTATTTGGTTTTAGCAAAGCCGCCAGCTTCTGCAATATTTGAAGACAGCATGCCTTTTCGACCAAACAGATATTGAAATGCACCTTTAATGTACATTGGCAACGCCCCTAGGGCCACTGCGTACCCTTGCCTTGCCTTACACCTATGTTGGACAATGGCGTCCAAATGATCTTGCAGGTTTTGTCCGACTCCTGGCAAATCAACGATGCAATCAATGCCATGCTCTTGAAGGTGCGCTTTGGGCCCAATACCTGACAACATTAACAGTTGCGGACTATTGATTGCCCCGCCGCTGAGAATGACTTCTTTTGATGCATGCAATTCAACCGCATTGCCTTTAATTTGTAATGAAACACCGACAGCTTGACCGTCTTTAATCAACACGCGCTGCACTTGGGCGTGGGTGATTACGGTCAGGTTTTTACGCTCTAAAGCTGGCAATAAATAACCTTTAGCAGCTGAACAGCGCTGCCCGTCCAACTGAGTCACCTGGTAAAAGCCCAACCCCTCGCGTTCCACTTGATTAAAATCAGTAACGGTATTGAGTCCCACTTCTTCGGCTGCTTTGACAAAAGATTCTGACAACGGATTTACATGGCGTAAATCACTCACACTTAGCAATCCACTATCACCGTGTTCATCGCTTGCACCCTGTTGCTGATTCTCCGATTTTATAAAATAGGGTTTTACTGATTGCCAATCCCATCCTGTGGCGCCTTGAGCATGCCAATCGTCATAATCTTTATGATCGCCACGAATGTAACACATGGCATTAATCGAACTCGAGCCGCCAAGGGTTTTACCTCGTGGCCAATGCATTTCGCGATTTTCCAGTTCAGTTTGTGGTGCAGTATCATATTTCCAACCGACCCCTTCTACACGAGACAGTAGTGATAAACCAAATGGAATGTGGATCAATGGATTATTATCTTTGCCACCCGCTTCGAGCAAACAAACGCTGACGTTGGGATTTTCCGACAAACGGGCCGCCAAAGTAGCTCCGGCTGAACCGGCTCCAACGACAATGAAATCAAATTGAGTTTGGGTGAAATCGTGCATCTGTTCTCTTTACTGCTCGTTGTGTGAACTTAAGTTACTGAATCGCATACCAATACCCTTGAGAGTACGGATATACAGGGAAACTGCTCTGATGTCATACCAGTGAGTGTATCAAAAAATAATATGCGGTGTTACTTTTATGTACACTGAAAGAATGCCGCGCTACTTGACAAGGCACCGCAGCCAACGCCACACTGAGCGGCATCGTTTTAACTCAACAAGTAATGATTGCATACGTGGCATTTTCACTTCCCGCACATTGGTCAGAAAAACTCAACAGACTGGTCGCCAAATGGATGATCAAACTGGGGAAACTGACGCACGTTGATTACAGCATTAGTGAACTTAATGAGTTGGTGAAACCCTTTTTTCCACAAAGTATGCAAATTGATGTGCCGGTAGGAAAAGGGTTGTTCACCATCAGCGAAGCGAGTGTCGATATTCCGCGCAAATCATCTCACATAGAGGTACAGTTGCACTCAAGTTTAGATATAGACGCCATTGGTAACCCACTGTATCGAGCGCATGTATTAGTGATTCTTAGTTTAACGCCTGCCTATGACAAACAGCATAATACTGTGTCTATTGGCGAGTTAGAGCTAAAGTCAATCCACTTGATAAACGACCAATATGCCGTCATAAATGATTCTAAACAATTGCTTAATATGGTGCTTCCAAAAGGCGTGCAAAATTTAATTACCGGCACCTTTAAATCGGCAATGGGGATCATGACGGCAGGTAGCTCAGATGCCGCCAGTGATTATTTGCGCATGTATTTATCTGGCAGTAAACAGAAAGTGTTGGATTACCACCAGCCTCAGCTGATCAAGTTAATCGATGAGCTCAAGCATGACCCAGAGTTCGTCTTTGAATTAGACAAACATGACTGGCAACAAGCGCTGTTTCGACAGTTTGGTGAAAAAGTGGTTGTCGAAGATCGCTGCGTGCGATTTAAGTTCTAACCGAACAGTTTAAAAAAGGTCAAAGTGGATCAAGCTGTGTTTGGATTATCGAAATATCCAACCCGCCCTTTTTTACAGGTCGCTGTTCAAAACGCTATTAAGCAAACACTAATCGTTGAACAACATCTAAACATAAATCCTACGTAAATAGCGTCTAAATTAGACTTTGCTATTGTGCTCAGATACAGGTTCTTCGTGGTGGACCTCCTCATCGATTATAGATAAGTTCCTACCACGCACAGTTTCACCTATATCATCGATATTGAGCGACGGATCATCGATACAGTTTTCGAGCATATCAAAGGCTTCAACAAAATAGGTCGAGAGTGTCTCTAACGATTTGACGTTTTTGTTGCAACATACAATACCCACGTTAGCCACGCCATTGTAAGTAATTAGCGTGATATTCACACCACCGCCAGGGGTCATAGTAGAGATGGGATAACAGGCTAATAGTTTGCTGTCTTTTAAGTAACGCTGCTCTGATGGCCCAGGTACATTAGAAATCAATATGTTAGCAATAGGCCGCACAAAATCAGACAACCTGAGCATCTCAAATAAAATCGCATAAGACTGGATCAGCAAGGTGTAATAACTGAAAGTTGCAGGGCGTGAGCGCTTGGCTGCGCCTTTCACAATACGATGGTTTTCAATGATTTGACGGAGTCTTAAATAAGGATCATTTTTTCCGTGCGCCAATCTAACTGGCACAATGGCTATTTTGTTACCACCGGTTTGCTCGCCGGGTTTACGTAGGTTAATCGGCATATTGGTGTATAACGCTTTTTTAAAGGTGTGCCCATGATCTTTTAGAAATCGATGCACTCCTATGTCGAAACAACATAACAAAATCTCATTGGCGGAAGCGCGAGCACGCTTGCTTAGTGCCTTAACCCTGCCAAAGTCCAAATCGACAGTGGACACTACCCGCCCCTTTTTAACTTGGCCAGTAAGTAAAGTTTTAGTGCCTGAAAATGGAATCGGCATATAGGTTGGGTTGATACGCGTCAGTTTGAGCAGCAATCGTAAGAAAATATACAAAAGATCGAAAACGACCATGACAAATTCAAACAACCCGACCATCAAAGATTTAAATAAATTAGGACTTCTACGGGGACGGGATTTACGTTCTACCGCCCAAACAGGCACAAACTCATCGGTGGTTTTTACTGGCAAGTACCCGGCCTGAAACCAACGTATTAAGGTCGCACCGTCACCATACATGTGATGCACTTTGGCATAAATGGCGAACTGTTTGCCCGATTTATCTTTAATGAAATGGTATTGCCATAATGGCTTGTCGCGATCTAGCCAAGTCTCGTGAAAGCCAGCGATCAATTTATGTAGATTGGTTCTATCTTCTAATGAATCTATCTCGTGCATTTGCACGTGATAATTCATATCCAATTTATCAACCTCTTCAAGACCCGTGGGATACCCTAGGAATGTTTTCACTTTACCGTTAAATGGACTGCTAGCTTGATCAAATTTGCGCATTTCTTCACACAAATTGTCGACATATTCAGCCGGGGCACCTTCGGGCATTTCGAGCAATTGCAAACTGGCGACATGCTTGGGATTGTCTTCAGACTCTGTTAGCCAGAATGTTTTGTCGAGAAACGTTATTTTTTTACTCAAAGTACACTTTCCTTCAACTTGTTCTCGGAGCCTCGTCAACAAGGCCACTGACTAATGAATGAGTGGCGATTGCTTCTTGAAGCTGGTGCAATTCCCCTTGCGGAAGATTGATGTAGGGTAAAACCGCAAACAGTATAATGGCAAGTCCTTTATACAGATGTGTTTCATCATTAATACTTTGCCCTTTAAGGGCATAATAGTTAGCCGACTGAGTAAATACTAAGCCAATAATTTCAACAATTTGCAGACTCTGCACAGCACTGGCTTTAATACTACCATTAGCGATGAAATGGCTTAGCAACTTTTCGATACAGGCTTCTTGAGCACGAAGATGCTTTTTGAAGGATTTGGCCACGCCGGGATGGTTCTCGGCTAGGTTAGCTTGATTATGATATAGAAATTGAAATAAATGCCCCTTCTCCAACACTAAATATAAAAAGTAAAAGAAATCTTCGATAGTCAGTGTTTCGCGCAGCGCTGAGGTTAACACTTTGTCCATCTGTTCTTTATACAAATCAAACAAAGCAGCGACAATGATCTCTTTACCTTTAAAATGGTAGTACAGGTTGCCCGGACTAATATCCAATTCAAGGGCAATATCGACACTACTGACATTACTCTCACCCCGTTGATTAAACAAATCGAGAGAGACGACCAATATTTTTTCAGCTGTTTTCATAAATAAAAACCATGGGTTGTCGATAACTTGCGGAATTTTGCTTATCATTTCATATCGCGAATTAATTGTACAAGTTTAAGGTAAATCATGTGATAAGAGTGTTGTTCAATAAAAAAGGGGGCGTCGGGAAATCCAGCTTAACAGTAAACCTAGCGGCAATATCAGCGCACAATGGTCTAAAAACGCTGTTAATCGACTTAGATACCCAATGCAATAGCACTGCTTATCTTGATGCCATGCAACTCAAAGGCGCAAACAGCATTGCTGATTTGTTCGAACAGACAATCACATTCCATTTGCATAGAAGACCAGCTAAGGATTTTTGCCAAGCGACCAAAATAGAAAATTTGGATATCATCGCAGGATCTGAACGACTTGCAGAATTAGAAAGTGAACTCGACAGTAGACACAAGATATACAAGCTCAAAGAGGCTCTACAAAGCCTCAGTGATGAATACGACCGCATTTATATCGATACCGCCCCTGCACTCAACTTTTACAGTATGTCAGCCTTAATCGCTGCACAGCGCTGTTTAATCCCGATTGATTGCGACGACTTTGCCCGTCAAGGACTTTATAGTTTACAGCAGAAAATAGCCGAAATTCGTGAAGACCATAATGCAGAGCTTGAAGTGGAAGGGATCATTGCCAATCAATTTATGAGTAATGCGAACTTACCGAAACAAATCGTATCTGAACTAATAGCGGAAAATTACCCTGTCCTGCCAGAATACGTTTCTCAGTCGGTAAAGATGCGCGAATCACATCAAGCAAAGCTACCGTTAATTAAGATGGCGCCCAATCATAAACTGACCAAATCCTTGGTTGGAATATTCGACATTCTTGAAAAGGGTTAACGGAATATAGCAGAGACCGTGTTTGGAATTTATGCTTGTAGCGAACGTCCCCGTTCTATAACAATGCGGGGATGAATGAGCTCTACAAGCGCAGGTCGTTGGCTAACTACACAATATATAACTGCATAAAACCGGCGATCATGCCTAATATGGCACCGACCACAATCAACTTCCATTCATCGGCTTGATAAGCAGGTCGTAGTACCCCTTCAAATTCTTCTGGTGACAACAACTGCATACGTGCGCATAAGTCTTCTCCCACGCGCAATGCACCATCGGCGTATTCGTGAGCGTAATGCAGGTACTTATCTGAGCTGTCGAAAATCTGTTGAACCGCCAGTTCTTTCATTCGATAGTATTTTTCTGACCCCACTCCCAATGCAAAATAAGGTTGTGCGATGGCAACGTATCGTTCAATGGCGTCGTTAACATGCAGCTCAATAATTTCTAATAACTGAGCTGATCCTGATCCATTCAATACAATATCAGTGATATTTTTAGCGTTAATGAGTTTGCGCTCAATGATATCTGAATACACTTCAGATACCTCTTTTTGGCGCTTTAAAAACATACCTTGGATAGTAAACCCAAAAATTTTAATCGGATGTTTAGGTTCAAAAATGATTTTGATCGCAATCCAGTTTGTCAGATAACCAACAGCAAGGCCACCTAACGGCAATATCCACCATGCTTGGTAAAAGTACCAAAACACCATTGTAGGTAAACCGAATAAGAATCCAAAATACAAGCCCGACTTTTCGATAAACGGAAATTCTTTCTCGCCTGCTTTCAAAAATATTTCGTTGATAAGCTCAGGTTCGTTGACTAGGTGGCCCACAACCAACTCTTTGATGTCGATAATTTCATCAACGTTGTGTTTAAAATCATCGACCATCTTATGCACAACATTGGGAATATCAGCTTCTACCCGCTTGTAAACAAGGTTTTTCGCCTGCACCGGCAAACTTGCCCAAAGCTGCGGAGCCGACTCTTGCATGACTTGATTGACAATTTTTCGCAATACCTGTTTCAGTCGTCGTTCAATGGAAGCGGTGAGCATTTGCGGATCAAGGCGTTCCGTTA
The DNA here is from genome assembly GCF_039523355.1 of Aliiglaciecola litoralis. NCBI lineage: Bacteria > Pseudomonadati > Pseudomonadota > Gammaproteobacteria > Alteromonadales > Alteromonadaceae > Aliiglaciecola > Aliiglaciecola litoralis. The sequence goes on from NZ_BAAAFD010000008.1 coordinate 58,123, forward strand.
GTTCTTGCACGCTAAGCAATTTACCAAGCACCAGCTCGACTTCAATCTCGGCCATTTCACGACGTTTCATTGGAATCAATCCCTGCCAACCGAAAATAGGTCGGATCCCGATAAACTCGATAGGGTAAAACATCATTTTTACTGCTAAGTAGTTGGTAACATAACCCACAATCCCGCTGGTAAAAGGGATAAGCAGCAGCAGGTAATTTTCTAAAATCCATTGCATAATTAGCGCGGATGCCTTTATTTTATTGATTTAGTGGCTAAGTTAGTGTCAGGCTAAACTTTAGGATTAGAATGGTCAATCTAATTTGCTCCATTTTGCCACTATATCCACCATCAAGATACCCAATTAAAAAGATTGTAAGAACAAGGTGTTATTGTCGATTGTCAATTTTTGCGTTTATTTAATTGTAAAATAACCGATACTGGGTAGCGTTTTCTAAATTTTTACCTTATTTATAGGGTATAGCAGTAAATTTAATAGAAGTGGTACCTATGACAAACCGCACAAAGCTTGCCGAACTCGATGCTGTGATAAAACACGCAGAGACTTATGAAGAATACAAAGAAGCCTGTGAAGCCCATGATGAATTGTCTGGTGCAGAAGAGTGGAAAGCAAAGGATGCCTGCAAAGAGTACGATTATCGCTTGATCAGAAAACGGGTCCAGCGCATTAAACTGGCGCGTTCGCGAGGCGATGCTTTGGGGTTGATGTCAATCCTGCACGAAGGTATCCATGGCAATCTGGGTAACATAGCTAACGCTGCGCTTAAAAACCAATCTAAGATCGGTACCAAGCATTTAATCCAAGAATTCATTGATCAAGTCTGTGAGTCATTAGATTTTATTTATCACGCAGATGAATCTGAAATCGATTTTTACGAAAAATTATCGTTCTTTGACGAAACCGCCCATGCCTTTGGTCAAAGTTGCTTGATGCTCAGCGGTGGTGCCGGTTTAGGCTTTTTCCATGGTGGCGTTGTCAAATCACTATCGGAACACGATTTACTGCCCGATGTAATATCCGGTGCTAGCGCAGGCTCTATTATTGCCAGTTTAATTGCAACCCGCACTAATGATGAGTTAATCGAAGCATTAGAGCCGCAAAATATCTATGAAAAGTTCAGCCAATGGCGACTGTGGCAAGGTTTTGGCAGAAATAGCCTGCTTGACAGTACCAATTTAGAAAACGCGCTAATTGAATTGTTTGACGTAACGACCTTTGAAGAAGCCTATAAGAAAACCGGAAAGCACGTCACGGTAACCGTATCCCCTTCGGACCTGCACCAGTATTCACGCTTATTGAACGCCAAGACCTCACCTAATGCAGTGATTACACAAGCCGTAAGGGCGTCTTGTGCCATCCCATTAGTCTTTTCTCCAGTGCAGCTTAAGGCAAAAAATCAAGCGGGTGATATTGTGCCTTATATCCCCAATCGACGATTTGCCGATGGTTCATTGATGGCAGACATGCCGTTCAAACAACTCGCAAGATTATACGGCGTAAATCACAGCATTGTGAGCCAAACTAACCCCATTGCGGTCCCCTTTTTATCTCGCGACAAAAAAGATACCCGTGGGTTATTTGCCTTAACATGGCGACACATGGCAAATATCACCAAATTAAACAGTATTTATGCCTTTGACGTACTTGAAGGTGCTATTTCGAATAAAGGTGCCAAGTTGGGTATCCATAAGATACGTTCTATAATTGACCAGCAATATGTGGGCGATATTAATATATTACCGAAACGCGGTTTCGCTAGCTTAAAGCATATTCTCGCTAATCCTTCACTGCGCAGTATTGAAAAATTGATCCGTAATGCCGAGCGAGCCACTTGGTCACAAATTGATTTAATAAAGCGCGACACCCAAATCAGTAAGACCTTTTCGAAGTATTTAAAATTACTCAAAGCCAGAGAAGAGCGCGTGTTAACGCAACACAATGGCTTGCGGGCAGTGCCAGATCAAAAATCGGCTTAAAGCAAGGCGTTTCGTTTAACCTTGGATAGGTTATCGAGAGCGCTGACCGCTACTTTTTACAGAAAACGGCCATTCTAATATGAGCATGATAGAAGCCGACTTTATGAGTCGGCTTTATGAGTCGGCTTTTTGTTTGAGGTCAAACGTTAGGCTTAAAACAGATGATAGCAACCGGTGAAGTGCTGAACTTGCTAGTCTAAACTCACGCAATACTGAGTAAGCTATTCGAGGGGTTTAGAGTAAACCTTAGTCACAACCTCATTATTGCAACGTAAAATAATTATCACCTAAGATCGCAGCCAATTCTCCTGTAAGAATTAAGGTAGCCAGATGCTCATTTACTTCCTCGATAAATCTGATCGTCGTCTCATTACTGTGGCATAAAAAACTGTCGTTTTGCGAATAGAATAGTTTGTCTGGAAAATAGTACAGCGAACTGCCATCTTCAAGCGTCAAGAAACCCCTAACATCAGGTAAGTAACCCAGCACAAATTCCACACGACCGCTGTTTAACAACCCGAAACTTTGGCTATCACTATTTACTTCAATTAATGTATGTCGCTGTAGGCGATGTAATGTGCCGCCAAACGTATTTCCCCTTCGATAAGCAATTCGATATCGCGGGGTTTCAAGCGTTAGTAATGCTTCTTGATCGAAAGGCTGCCTGGAAAAAAAAAAGGCACCAGCTGTGTTGAGTGCGGCACTTTCAATATCAAGGCTGCTATCAAGTTGTACTTTTTTGCTAGCAGGAAACATGCAATCTACTTTTTGGTCGCGGAAAATCATGCTTGCTCTGGAACCGGGGAAATATTCAATCTTTACTGGTTGTGTGTTCATATTGAACAGGCGGTCTAACAGTTTCGAATACGGTGCTTCAGGGTCAGACTCATCCAATAATCCAGGAATAGAATTAATCGCGATCGATACTGTCTCAGCTGCTTGTATGTATGCACATGGCATCAAGTAGACAAATATTGCAGAGGCCAACGATAAATAAGCACGTAAATTCAGCATGTAATAAAGTTAAAAGACTAAATACTTGCAAATAGACTACATGGAAGCGTAAGCATTTAACAGAAAATTAACATGATAAGAGGTTAAACTTAAAAGGTATAACGACGACCTTGATATAAAACATGGGCAACAACAAGTGAAGTAATCTGCGGGCACAAAAAAGCGCCTTTAAAAAAGACGCTTTAAAATTCATTTTCCATTTAGAAAACAACTTCTAGCTTCCTGCTAGTATTTCTTTTACCTGCGCCAATTCAACATCGTTACGAAAATGAATTGGATTGATTCCAGTACAACTTAACTCGAATAATTCATTAGCACTGCTAAAACCAACGAATTATGCGGACAGCTTAAACCTGGAATTAATCTTTGTTAGCAGCCGGCTTTTTTGCAGCTGTTTTGCGAGTGCGAGGCGTTGCAGGCGCTTTGGCAGTAGCCGCTTTTTTAGTCGTAGCCGGTGTCTTAGCCGTTGACTTTGCAGTAGATGCGCTTGCCGTTTTCGCTGCAGATTTTGCCGGAGCTTTTGCCGTCGTGGTTTTGGTTGCAGGCTTAACTGTCGATTTTTCAGCTGCTTTTTGCTGAGCTAGCTTGGCAACAACTTCAATCAGGTTATCAACTTTCGTTGATAATTTTTCAAGTTGGATATCTCGACTGTCACTCTGCAAGCCAAATTTGGCTTTGAGCATCGCAATTTTGTCTTCAAACATCGCTTTCCCCTTGAGGTTAATATTTAGTTTAGCTTTAAGCTGAGCTTCAACAGATTCGCCACGCGTTATCAGGTCTTGAATCAAAGCATTACTGTCAACATAAAATTTGTCCAGTGCATCAGTGGACTTTTCCACACTTTCGCCACAGACGCCTACACTTGCTAACCAAGATTTACGACTTGCCTGTTCGACTGTTTTTGCTGCTTTCATAAGTCCTCCAACAACGGTTCTCTATTTACTTTAGAAACAAACGCCCAGCGAAGTAACTATTACTGGCTGGGCGAATAATCTTATTTAGCAGCTAGTTTCGCTACAGCGTCAGTTAACGCATCGATCTTTGCAGACAATTCTTCAACTTTGTCTTCTGAGCTAGCTTTATCCAGACCAAGCTTCTTACGTACTTCAGCAACACGCTCTTCTACGTTAGTTTTTGATTTGATTTTTGCTTTAGCTTCAGTTTCAAGTGATTCGCCTTTCTCTACAAGATCTTCGAATACTTTACCTGCTTCTGCAGTTAACTTGTCGTATTGGCCTTGCGCTTCGTCAAAGCTTTTACCGTAAGCACCTAAACCTGCTAACCAGATTTTACGTGCGAATTCTTCTGCTTCTGAAACTTTACCTTTGATAGTGTCTAATTTAGTCATGAATAATTTCCTCGCTGTGTTGACTGTGGAGAAGATTACCGATCTAAATTAGAAACCGCATACTAAATAGACAATAAAATTGAAATAGTTTGGAGGAATGGAATAACTTATTGATATAAATAGAAATATAGATTGAACGAAAGGCTAAAAATAAATTTCGCTCAATCTAGTATTGTGTTCTTAATGCTTAATCTACGAGATCTTTGGGCATTTCATTACGTATTTCTTGCCAAATTTTACCTGACTCAATACCGTAAGTGCGAATAACGTTAGCAACACCTGCAAAATCTCCTTTTTCGGCAAGTCCCATTAATTGCTGGTAATAGTTACGCGATAAGTCTCGGGATTTTTGATTCGAAAAATAATATCCACCAATTCGCGAATACAATCCTCGAAAGCCATTCATCATCAAGACATAGACTTTATTACCTGAGGCAAATGCCATGTCATGATTAATTTGATAATCAAATAAGGCGAATGCTGCGCCATCTTCGGGGATATCATTGTAACCTTTGAGGATCTGTTTAACCTTCTCAGGATTATTCTTGATAGCGCCACGGATGAAGACCGCACTTAAGTTTGTTCTGGCCGCTAATAGATGATCGACCAATTCAGATATACCATCTTGATCAAGGCGCGCTAACGTTTCCAAGATGTTTAACCCTGAGGTTTCCCAAAAATTATTAACCTTAGTTGGTTTGCCGTGCTGAATTGTCAGCCAGCCATCACGAGCTAATCTTTGTAGCACTTCACGTAAGGTCGTCCGCGTAACCCCGATGAGTTCTGACAACTCACGTTCTGCGGGCAATATAGTACCAGGAGGAAAACGTCCGCTCCATATCGATTCAACGATATACTCTTCTGCAAATCCTGCCGGGCTTTGTGCCTTGTAAATCATGCAACAGCTCTCTTATTATACGTTTTGGCTCAAGTTTGTAACTGATTGTACCAGAGGAATTTTAGATGGAACAATGAAACTTTAACAAGTTGCAAAATAATAGAACTTAGTTGCCGCGAGTTAAGATGTAGTATATTGCTCAAATGCCAAGCAAAAGGCTGATAATACACAGATTTACCTTGCAATTTTGGCACGTACCTCTTAAAAGAGAGGCTTTTAATTACTGACTATACTGAAACAGTAAAAACAAGGACACAGGCTATGCAACTATCAATGTCTCAGGCTTTTTACAAGAACTTTTTGGGCCATGCACCAGATTGGTACAAACAGGTGATTGTCGGGTTTCTGATCCTCAATCCACTGCTTTTCCATTTCGTTGATCCGTACTTAGCAGGTTGGATGTTGGTATTAGAGTTTATATTCACCCTTGCAATGGCACTAAAGTGTTACCCCCTGCAGCCTGGCGGGCTGTTGCTCATAGAAGCCTTGTTCATCGGCATGACGTCGTCAGAACACATGTACATGGAAATAAAAGCCAATATCAGTGTGGTGCTGCTGTTGGTGTTTATGGTTGCTGGCATCTACTTCATGAAAGAGCTCTTGCTCTATCTGTTCACCAAGTTGTTGATTAAAGTTAAAAATAAGCGGGCCCTATCACTGGCATTTATTGCTGCGTCTGCGTTTTTATCTGCTTTTTTAGATGCATTAACCGTTATCGCAGTCATTATTGCGGTTGGCATGGGTTTCTATAGCATCTATCACAAAGTCGCCTCAGGGAAAGACTTTCACCATGATCACGACCACTCTACCGACGAAGATGTCACCCAACCCAGTCGCGATGACCTAGAAAACTTCCGTGCTTTTCTGCGTAATCTAATGATGCACGCCGCTGTTGGAACGGCTTTAGGTGGTGTGATGACCATGGTCGGTGAGCCACAGAATTTAATTATTGCGGATAAAGCAGGCTGGGATTTTGGCGAATTCTTTATTCGAATGTCACCTATCACCATCCCTGTATTTTTCGCTGGTTTGATAACTGCCTATTTGTTGGAAAAACTGTGTTGGTTTAGCTATGGCGCGAAATTGCCTCCGGTAGTCAGAGAGATCCTAAGTGATTACAACACCCACATGGACGAGCAGCGCACCAAGCGGGATTCCGCTCGCTTAATAGCACAAGCATTGATTGGGCTATGGTTAATTGTTGGATTAGCGGGACATTTGGCCGAAGTGGGCTTGATCGGTTTATCCGTTATCGTATTGGCTACCACTATGAGTGGCGTTATTGAAGAGCATTCGTTAGGAAAAGCATTCGAAGAGGCGTTGCCCTTTACCGCGCTTTTATGCGTATTTTTCGGCGTGGTAGCCGTGATAGTCGACCAAGGACTGTTCACTCCGGTGATTAATTGGGTGCTAACGTACGAAGGTAAAACCCAGATGGTGATGTTCTATCTAGCCAATGGCGCGCTATCCATGGTCAGTGACAATGTATTCGTTGGCTCGGTGTATATCTCTGAAGTGACCAAAGCATTGCAAAATGGCCAAATTACTCGCGATCAATTCGACATGCTAGCGGTTGCTATCAATACCGGTACTAACCTACCTAGTGTGGCAACACCAAATGGCCAAGCAGCCTTTTTATTCTTGTTAACCTCGGCAATTGCCCCGTTGTTGCGGTTATCCTACGGCACTATGGTTTATATGGCCCTGCCCTACACTATCGTGTTGACGTTAGTTGGCCTTGCCGCCACTTATTTTGGATTATACGAATTAACAGAAGTCTTATATGACATGAACTTAATTAATCATCACAGCGCCACTGAAGTTATTAGCGAAAATGCGCATTAATCAGGAGTCGACTTAGAATGAATGTATTTATAAAACTTGGCGATTTAGCTGAGCAGAAATGGGCGTGGAGTACCTTATTCTTGTCGGCTGTGATCTTAGAAACAGTGGCATTGTATTCCCAATACGGTATGCACCTTGAACCTTGTATCATGTGTATTTACCAGCGCACAGCGGTGTTTGGCGTACTGTTAGCGGCACTGATCCCACTGCTTAAAAATACGCTGTTCACACGACTGATTGGTTTTATTGGTTGGGGAATTTCGTCTATTTGGGGATTATTCATTGCCATCGAGCATGTTGATTTGCAAATGGCGTCCAATCCATTTTTTGCTGCCTGCGAAATTGTGCCTAATTTCCCCTCTTTTATGCCATTGCACCAGTGGTTACCGAATATATTCGCCGCCACAGGTGATTGCGGTAACATAGATTGGCAGTTTCTTAGCTTGAGCATGCCACAATGGATGATCGTGATTTTTGCAGCTTACGCGTTAAGTTTTGCCGCTGTACTATTTTGTCGCTTGTTTACCCGCCGCAGTTTTTAACTGTCGACGGGTGATCGAGGATGGGTTTAGATAATTGAGATAATTCATTAACTGGTCGCTGCTATCCTCTATTGCCAATCTGGCGTAGGGCAGGTACGAGCAAGGAACGGATATTGGCGGGCAGCTTGGTAGTTTGCTTTAGATATGGAGCGTTGAACCGCAGCGCAAATTTGGATACGCCCCCTTTTATCACGACTGCGTTTTTAAATTTATCGATGCACAAATGCCCGGCAGATTCTCAGTTGTCATTCCCGGTTGCAAGAAGCCGTCCGACGAACTTAATTTAGCTCTTGCGTTATTATCGGCGGCTATCACCTGATCGATCCAATTAACATGACTGGATACCCTAGTGTACAGTTCTTTAACGCCGTACTCCCCAACATCTTTAAACCATGAATCTACTCTGGAACTAACCCCAAGCAAATAATACCCATCTTCTTTTTTCAGATAGGCCGGACCACCACTGTCACCGTTGCCAGATACTCCTTCAAGTTCTAGCCCGTGTTGACCAGGTTCAAATACGAATCTCAAATCGGATTTTGTTACTGCTACAACTTTATTCTGTGCTTTTCGTAGTACGCCTTTATTTTCTTTGTAACTGATCGTTTCTCCAGTCAATCCTGTGCCTGTTCCACCACTGCCGATAAACCAAAGTACCTGATTACGTTCATCCTGTTGGCGGTATAACTTTGCAGGTTCTACACTCAGCACCGGATTTGCCAGTTTAATCAGGGCTAAGTCATTTTGTTTACCTAACTGATAAGACGGGTAGCTATAACGCGCCTGCACCTCAACCAATTCATCGCCCACCTGAATTGTCTGGCCATGATTCAGACAAAACACCGTGTGGGCTGCGGTGAGTACCCATTCCGGAGCAATTAAAGTGCCATGAACGCCTATATTGTAAAATGTCGCCAGCGCTGGGAAATCAGGTTTAGAGGCCAAGTATTGCTCTGCTGGTTTATCATGACGAATTACAATCGCTGAAGCTGGAGTTGTCAGCATACCGGCCGTTATCAAACAAACGTTTAACCTCTTCAACTTAGAGTTGTTTTGCATTTTTGTATTCTTAAGTCGCTTTCGATAATTCTAGACTGACACAAAACGCCAAAGCAGTTGGTTTTAAAATGTAATAATTTATAAAAAAGTAAATATGAATGAATTAAGATCTATATTTAAAAAGCGGGTGTACTATGTGCACAATGGCCGCTCATAGAGCGTAATCGAGACGTAATCGAGACACCCACTTCAAAAATAGCAAAACTAAAGTCTAGTTTTACTGAGACACCCACATTAAGAATGGTTAAACAGCCATTTTGTTCTAAGTTTAGGGTAACCAAACAACCAAGGATGGTCTGTTATGCCCCAACCACGTAAAAACCAAATCAGTTTAATTGATACTCCTTACTACCACTGTGTTTCACGCTGTGTTCGTCGCTCTTTTTTGTGTGGTAAAGATTCTTTCACGGGACAAAGCTTTGAACATCGCCGGGCGTGGGTAGAGAAACGTTTGTTATTTTTAGCGTCAGTGTTCGCCATTGATATTTGTGCGTATGCGGTGATGAGTAATCATACCCATGTGGTGCTGTGTGTGGATAAAGAAACCGCGGATAGCTGGTCGATGACTGAGGTGATTAGGCGTTGGCATCAGTTGTATCAAGGCACCTTGTTGAGTCAACAATATCATAAAGGCGAGCCGCTCAGTGATGCTGAGCTTGTAAGTCTGGAGCAAACGGTCACTATTTACCGTCAACGCTTATACGACATCAGTTGGCTGATGCGCAATCTGAACGAGCACATCGCCCGTGAGGCGAACAAAGAAGATGACTGTACGGGGCGGTTTTGGGAAGGACGCTTTAAATCCCAAGCCTTGCTAGATGAAAGTGCGCTAGTAGCCTGTATGGCCTATGTCGACTTAAACCCTATTCGAGCCAACATGGACAGCACTCCTGAAACCTCAAGACACACCAGCATTCAAAGGCGTATCCATGCGCTTATCAAAGGTGAACAACCCCGCACCTTAATGCGGTTTATAGGCAATCACAAAAAAGACATGCCCAATGGTATCGCGTATAGCCTAATTGATTACTGTGAACTGATTGAGAGCACGGGCAAGTGTATTCGTCAGGATAAAGCCGGTCATATCAAGCCGCAACACAGCTCCATTCTAAACAGTCTTGGTCTTAATGCAGAGCAGTGGTTAACCCTAACGACCGAGTTTGAACAACACTTCTACACCGCTGTAGGCAATGAACACATGCTTCAACAATTCAAACAGCACACCAAACATCAACGCATACGAGGGATGGCAAAGGCAAGAGCCTTATTGCAACACGCTTAGAAACAATCCACTCCCAAATAAACCCTCATCAACCCAAAGTTGCTAAATCCGGCTGCCTGCCATTTGAGAATTAAGCCGATTTTCAGCATTAATCTAAAACTAAATATGTAAACCGCTAATTTAAGTGCGTTTTAAGACTAACAAACGCCACGAATTTTTATAAATCTAGGTAACATTAGATTATATGTTAAAGGTGGGTGTCTTGGTTTTTATTCTATTGCCAATCTGGCGTCAGGCAGGTACGAGCGATGAGCCGACGGTCACTATTAGTCTGTAGTCTCGTCTAATTTTCCAATAAGCGGGCATTGGGAAGAACTTCCTGTTAAGACCTTCCTATTCTTCAAGCTCAATACTTGCTCCTCGCAGCAGCACGTCTGACGCTAAGGTTTTGAGCTGGACGTTGTCGAAAACTGGCAAGCGTCCAACTGGAGCCATTAACCAGTCGCGAAACACCTCACATAATTTGCTCTCAGACTGAAATAAGGGCGTCAAAAACTTACTTAATTGGCGTACATAAGATAATTGATATTTTCTAGTGTTCCACCACTCTTCAAGAGAGCTCTCTAAACTATCATCTTCTTTGCTTAAGTGCTTGGCCAATGACCATGCATCTAGCAATGCCATAGTACACCCTTGCCCTAGTTGGGGACTTGTAGCATGAGATATATCGCCAATAGCAACTATCCTGCCTTTGAAGGGTTTTGGTATCCAATTGTCGTTATAGCTTGCAGCAATGAAGTCGTCAAAACCTAGGTGTTCAAGTGAGTTTTTAGCATCAGGCCAAAACTGCATAATCTCGTTTTTTAAAGCAGGAAAATCAGATCGTTTTAGCTTCTCAATATCAGCAGACTTCATACTCCAATAAAGAGCTGCCTCATACTTTTCTCCACTTTTACGTACTGGCAGTATGCCCATCATTTTTTTAGAACTTTCACACCGTTGATGAAGAATATTTGGAGCAAGAGTTCCAGGTAGTTCAAATGTCGTCCAAAGACAGCCCCAGCCATAAGGACGATGAATTCTATCTTTAAAGTATTTGTTGGCCATTGTGCTATTTGAACCAGAGGACAAAACGCACAAGTCATAATCGACCTTGGTTTCGTTGCAAACTACAGAAACAACATCTCCTTTTGTAATGCACTCTTCAACATTACTATCCCAATTCATGTTAACTAAGCTAGAGCTCAATGCTTCATCAAGCAAAGCTTGGTAAATGGTGCTCCTTTGAACGCCTAGACCATTGCGAGGAGAGCCTTTGAGTCTAGAATACTGGAGATCAAGCAAGGACCGCCCTGATAGAGTTTTAGATTGTAAACCAACGATCGGGACTGCTTGCTCTAGGACTTTGTCTAAAATTCCTAGCTTATGAAGTACTGCTTGCCCAGGAGGTTGAAGTAGGAAACCTGCTCCCACAGGTTGAGGACTTTTAGCCTTGTCATAGATAGTAACTTTGTACCCTTTTTTCGAAAGGAGTATTGCTGATGCTAGTCCGCCTATCCCTCCGCCCACTATGGCTAAACTTTCCAATACAGTTACTTCCTTATCTAGTTTTGAACTTCAAATTCTACCTATAAAGTGTTTGAATAATAACTAAAATAAAATCATAAGTTTCACCTAAAGAGTCGTGTATGAGCGAATTGCTGTCATCCATAAACAACATGTCTATTTCAGGATTGGGGGCGAAAGCGGACAGTCAGAAATCTGTTAACACAATTCTGATTTGGACGTTAAGCCGACCGTCGAAGCTGCCAAGCTTGGCGTCAGCTGATGGCACACAGAAGCCATTAAAAAAAGCCTTCCGAATCAAACCAACACAATTCCTTGGCCATCAAAATAACTTAACTAGGCCTATTCCTAATCCAAATCCTGTAACGGCCAAATGACGATGTGATCTTCAAAATCAGCTAAATCCACGTCTTTATCAAACACGGTTTTGCCTCTAACCGACATGCCGGCTTTGTGCATTTCGGACTTTTTACCGCCGTTTAGCAGAGGGTGCCATGAGGGTAATCCCCTACCCTCGCGCAAGCGGCGATAACTGCAACTTGGCGGCATGAAATCAATGTTATTGAGATTCGCCTTAGTCAGGGTGACGCACTCTGGCACAAGGGTACTGCGATCTGCGTATTGAGTGCAGTTGCAGGTTTTGGTATTGAGTAAGCTACACACTACGTTGCTGTAGTGCAGTTGCTCAGTATTAGTTTCCTCTGACAACGAATCTTCATCGATGAATTTGTGTAAACAGCACTTGGCACAGCCATCACACACCGCTTCCCATTCTTCGCTATCCATCTGCTCGAGTGTTTTGGTTTCCCAGAATTTATCGTTAAGCGACATGGCTTGCGTCCTGTTTAATCTGTGTAGTAACACTGAAGTGAGACATCAATTCAATGTCGAGTTTGTCACCCGGAATAATCGGGCCAACCCCTTTAGGTGTGCCCGTCATTACGATATCACCAGGCATTAACGTAAATACCTGGCTAATTTCACATAACAAAGTAATGGCGTCCCAAATCATCAATCCGGTATTGCCTGATTGACGAGCAATATCATTGACACTCAAGCGAAACTGCAAATCGGCTAAGCCATGCAGCTGTTGGTAAGGTAAAAAACCAGACATGGGGCAAGCGCCGTCAAATGCCTTAGCTCGCTCCCATGGTAAGCCTTTTTGTTTAAGCTCGTTTTGCAGATCTCGCAAGGTTAAATCTAGCCCCAGCCCTACTCCCCAAATGGCTGTTTGCGCTTGCTCAGGTGTTGCACAGCTTAATGATGAGGACAACAAAATCGCCACTTCTAGTTCATTATGGCAACTGCCTTTCGCTTTGGGTAAGGTCAAGGGCTGATTCAAATTACACAAGCTGGTCGCGGGTTTCATAAACAACAGTGGTTGATCGGGGAGCTCGTTATTTAATTCTTGAATATGATCCACATAATTTCTACCGACACACACCACTTTACCTACGGGTAAATCAATCGGGTTGTCAGCATGATCGCGATGAAAATACAGCATATTAGCTTCCTTTCTTAATACGATCAGCGAGATAACTCACTGCCGTACCAAAATAAGTAGAGCGATTCCATCGCATCAAGGTATGAAAATTACCGTATACCAAGTAAATTCGCCCTGCTAGGCCATCAGGCATGATCAGCGATGCGCGAAGGTCGACACTAGGTAAGTCAGTGCCGTCATATTTGCGCACGCCTAATTGCTGCCAAGCCGATACAGGCTGCATTTTCGATTTATCTAAGCCACTGAGTTCGGTATTGAATTGCTCAGGAAGTCGTACTTGTCGTCCCCAAGTTTGCTCACCATTCCAACCTTCTTGCTTTAGATAGTTTGCAATCGATGCAAACACGTCTGCGGGATTAGACCAAATATCCTTTTTACCATCGCCGTCAAAGTCCACCGCATAGGTTAAGAAAGAGCTTGGCATAAACTGACTTTGCCCCATTGCGCCAGCCCAAGATCCCAAAAACGCAGCAGGGTCGACATGCCCTTGCTCAAGAATACGCAAAGCCGCAAATAATTGCTTTTTGAAAAAGGCTTCTCGCCTACCGTCATAGGCCAACGTAGTTAACGCTGAGAGTACTGGAAACTTGCCCATGATCTTACCGAAGTTACTCTCATTGCCCCACAGCGCAACAATAAAGCGCGGTTGCACACCATAGGCGTCGGCAACCTGCTGTAGCAAGGGTTGATGTTGTCGATACAGCTTGACGGCTTGCGCTACTTTCCAATCAGGTACGCGAGTTTTCAGGTAAGTATCAAGGGTAATTTTTCGTTCCGGTTGATTTTTGTCGGCTTTCACTGCCCGTTGATAATACTCGACGTCTTTAAACGCACGATCCACCAGCTCAACTGAAAAGCCTTTTTCCAGAGCTTCTTGTTTAATTGTCTGCAGATATTCAGCAAAAGATAATTTAGGTGACGCATTTTGTTTTTCTTGGGCTTCGATACAGACGCTGAATAATGATAGCCAGCAACACACTGCAAATGTACCTAGACGCAACCTTAGCATTATCATTTATCCTCTTTGTTAGTGTCGATTTGCCCTTTTGCATTGTCTTGCAAGTGTTGCTTTAGCAAATTTTCAACCGGCGGTGGCAATTGCAAATAGAAACCTTTTTCAGTTAGCTCGTCCATCAACCGCTGTTTATCAACCATGCCAATTTGTTGATGCTTTTGGGTGGCTAAAATAGTTAAGAACTTGGGTGCACCAAACATCTTCAATAATGCGTCCGGAAGCTCTGTGAAGTCATTTTTTCTGGGAAGATACAAATAGGTGTCTTGTTTTTTAGGACTTTTATAAACGTATACTAACATCAGTTTTCATCCGCATATTTACGTAATATATTATTTAGCTCATCACCTAATATTTGTTTGCGCCAGCCACTGAGCAGATCAGGAACTAAGCCCATTTCATGCGTTTCATCCTGTATATTCCAGTGATATTTGAGACATTGCTGAATTTGCTTTTTCGAGCCCAGCACTTCTACGGGAATGGCAAGTTGCTCCGCTTTGTTTTGACATAAAGAACGAATTTCTGCAGCGGCCTTTTTAAATCGTGGACGCTCCATCAGCCTTGATATCGCTTGTGGGTAAACCTCTTGAGGCGCTTTTTTAGCCTCATTCACAATATCAACAAGTGTATCTCCATGAATTCTGGCCTCTTGTGGTGTCATACCATCAATGGCAAAAATTGCCCCTTTATGGGTAGGCAAAACGCGCGCTACTTCAATTAAGTTTGATTCGCGAACCACAAAGTTCAGCGCCATATCCCGTTGACGAGCTTGTTCGAGCCGCCACTTAGCCAAACACTTAAGCACGTACAGTGACAAACCGTGCAGTTTCCAGTTGTTTTTAATTGTTAGGTAAGCCATTTCAGCAGGAAGTTGTACGGTCTTTTTTCTAGCCAGTTGCTGCATTTCATCAAATATCCACTGGCGTCGTTCTAATTGATCAATTTGTTCGCTCAATTGGGGATAAACTTGCAATAAATACAGTACATCGTTTGCCGCGTACTCACACTGTTGTTCAGTTAAAGGTCTGGCAATCCAATCTGTGCGAGATTCGCCTTTATCCAAACTCACCTGTAACATCAGTTCAATTAAGTTGGCGTACCCTAAGCTTGCTCCCATATCCAACAAACAGGCCGCAAATTGGGTATCGAAAACTGGCGAGGGGATTACGTTAAGACTGTGCCAGAAGGTTTCTAAATCCTCTGAGCAAGAATGCATGACTTTGACCACATTTTCATCTGCCAAGAGTTCAACTAAAGGTGCCATATCTTCGATCGCTAAAGGGTCGACCAACACCAAGGAAATACCGTCATAAAGTTGAATTAAACCTAAACGTGGATACAAAGTACGGGTTCGAACAAATTCAGTATCTACGGCGATGGCGGGTTGTTGTCTTGCTTGTTCACAAAATTCGTTAAGTGCTTGTTGAGTCGTAACTAGATTATATTGCATCAAAAAATTAGATTACCTGGAAAATAAAAAACCGACATGAGCCGGCTTTTTGAAATCGTCGAAAAGTGAGTTAAATCACTTTGCTTCGTCGCGCAACTCTTTGCGCAGTATCTTACCAACATTTGTCTTTGGAAGCTCGTCCCTAAACTCAACAAATTTTGGTACCTTATAGCCGGTTAAATGCTGGCGGCAATGATTGATCAGATCTTTTTCAGTTAAAGACTCTGATTTTCTCACCACAAACAATTTAACCGCCTCACCTGAGGTCTCATTTGGAACGCCAATTGCGGCCACTTCAATGACATCTTCATGCATCGCGGCCACTTCTTCCAGCTCGTTGGGAAAGACGTTAAAGCCCGACACCAAGATCATGTCCTTTTTACGGTCGACAATGTAAAAGTAGCCCTGCTCATCAACGGTAGCAATATCTCCGGTAGCTAACCAGCCATCCTGCATCATCTCTGCAGTGGCCTCTGGACGGTTCAGATACCCTTTCATTACCTGAGGACCTTTGACATACATTTCTCCAGGTTCACCTGGAGCCACTTCATTGCCATCATCATCACACAATTTAATATCGGTGGATGAGACTGGCATACCGATTGATCCTTTATAACTTTTAAGCTGTGGCGGGTTAACCGTCACTACGGGACTACACTCTGTCAGTCCGTATCCTTCTAATAACACTTTGCCTGTTACCGCTTCCCACTTTTCAGCCACGGGTCGCTGTACTGCCATACCACCACCGAGGGCAAATTTAAAATTAGTAAAATCTAACTCTTTAAATCCTGGCGTATTGAGCAAGCCGTTAAAAAGGGTATTCACACCGGTAATGACCGTAAAAGGATGACTGGCCATGTCTTTCACAAATCCTTCCATATCCCTTGGATTGGTGATCAACAAGCTAGGACAGCCGAACTTTACGAAGGTTAAGCAATTACCTTGCAGGGCAAAAATATGATAAAGCGGCAAAGCAGTGACAACCAATTCTTTACCTGGTTCAATAACAGTTTCCAAAATAGTGGATACTTGCTCAAGGTTTGCCACCATATTGCGGTGTGTGAGCATGGCCCCCTTAGATACCCCCGTAGTGCCACCGGTGTATTGTAAGAAGGCAATATCATCATTGGTGATTTCAGGTCGCTGATAATTCAAGCTGGCGCCTTTTTTCAACGCTGATAAAAAGGTTTCAGCCCCTTTAATCTCAAAATCCGGCACCATCTTTTTCACGTGCTTTATCACAAAATTCATTAGCCAACGTTTAGGAGCTGGCAACATGTCGGCAATTTGGGTGGTTAATACTTTTTTCACCGGCGTGTCATCAATGACCCCTGCCAAAGTGCTTGCGAAGTTTTCAACGATGACTATAGCTTGGGTATTGGAGTCGTTGAGCTGATGCTTCAATTCTCTTGCGGTGTATAGCGGATTAACGTTAACCACCGACATACCAGCTCGCAAAATACCAAACATGGCAATAGGATATTGGATCACATTAGGCATCATGATAGCAACGGGATCGCCTTTTTTAAGCCCAAGATCTTGCAAATAGGCTGCAAATTGCGCTGACATTTTATCAAGTTCAGCGAACGTGATGCTGTGGCCCATATTAATAAATGCCACATTATCGGCGTAGGTCTTTATAGACTGTTCAAAAATGTCGACCACTGATGAATAGCGATCTGGATTTATTTCGGCGGGAACGCGAGGATCATAATGCTCTAACCAGACTTTTTCCACTTTGCCTCCATGGGCTTATTTTTATTAATATCTGTTTGTTGTGAATATATTGCTTGAGACCAACGCTTCTCAGCAAGGTCGATTAACCATATCACTAGCTAAGGTGAAAACATATAATGACATAGCAATTGTCATTATGTTAACCAATAGCACTAAAAAGTTAAATGACTGACATATTTATTGTAGATTATTTTCATCTTGAAGCTGGGTGCTGTTCTAAATAATGCAGCATAATTTCTGCGATCGTTTCAGGATTGTCCATATGTACGTGATGACCTCCTTCACTGCTTTTATGCGTTAGATTTGGTATCCAGGATAAGCGCTGTTTAATTTTTTCACGCATCATTTCATAACCTTTGGTTCCCATAATAGCCAAGGTGGGTGATGTAATGTTGCGCATAAAGTGTTCCGCTTGCTCATCCGTAACACGCAGCGAAGATAAGGTTCTTAGTCGCCTGTCGGTGCGAAAACGTAACTCGCCATCCAGTTCGTAAATATTGCGATTAACCAATAGTTCCGCGGCTTCTAAGCTAAGATCCCCGGCTTTTGCCCGCGCTTTCACCACCGCATCAAAACTTTGAGGATGCTTTGCTTCACGTGCTTGTAATTTGAGCCGACTTTCGATCGATTCACGCATTTGTATTGGGCTGCTTTGGGCTGATTTGGTCAAGGGCCCAAAAGACTCAATGGTAATGTAGTGGCTGACTCTTTCAGGAAAGCAACTGGCATACATTGATCCGACAATCCCGCCCATCGAATGCCCGAGCAAAATAAACGACTCAAAGCCTTGATTTACTACCAACTCATGTAAATCGTGAACGAAGTCAATTTGATGATAATGAGCATCCGGACTGCGATGCGAGGACAAACCGTGCCCTGCGAAGTCAAGTGCTATTAGATGATAGTCATTTAAATACTTGGCCAAAGGTACAAAACTACAGGCATTATCCAACCACCCATGCAAGGCGATTATCAAGGGTTTGTTGGTCTGCCCGTTACTAAGACCTGCTACTTGTTTGTTGGCTAACGAAAATTTAACGTCGTGCATGAAAAGCATCCCTTGAATTTTTATCGCCACAAAAAAAGCGGCATAACATTGCCGCTTTTTACCATTTAATTGCCACTTCCGGAAATTTTCTGCCGTGATATTAGGACATTTCATCCAGTGATAATCGCACCAGTCAGCACGCCATCAGTGAGCTTAATGTTCTTTTTGATTTCCAGACACATTGCCGCCGGAGCTTTGTCGAGACGAATCCCCCGCAACAGGCCTTGTTGGTTGTCGCGTCGGAGATGTTGATCCACCCGACGGTTGGTTGCTGGGACTATTGCGAATAATGACTCTTTGATGCACTGGCCGATACGGCCAACCATAACCATAATGCGATTGATAGGGCCAAAATTGAATGGTACTAATTTCGACCTGATCTATGTCTTTCCATAGGTGGTAGCCCGCAGATTTCATAGTTGGAAACACATAATTATGTTCACCAATTGTACCTTCTTCAACGCCAACAAAACTTCCAGCGAAGGTCACCACTCGTCCTCGCTCAAACACCATTGGGTCGAGAAACCCATCAACATAAACTCTAAAGCGCCCTACACTTTGATTCGATACTATTGGACGGCCATAAGAGCGCAAATTGTAATGCACCATTTCTATCATGGTTGCTTCGGGTAAATTCTTCACGCGCGCTATCACACCTCCCCAACGCACGGTCTTATCGGCATTGGCTTGAGGACTAACAAACGCCTCTTGGTAGCTAATCAACTGAGCTTGTTCATCCACTTTGATACTCTCTGGTACCGCTGCGCAGCCAGCTAACAAGAATGCCATTAACACGGCAAAAAACTTAATTCGCATTTTCATCCCTCTTTACTACGTATTTGTTTAAACGCTACCACAGATTATTCCTTAGGTAACGGTATTAGCGTTGAATGTATTGTAAATAAGACCGGAAAAACCACAACAAAGTTCACGTTTTGTTTCGCTATACGTACGTGTCGATGCCTAATAATGATTGAATCTCATTACGCTGCTGCGCATTCGCTAGGGTTTGATAAGCATCAATAGCTTGACGAGATCGAAGATCGACAGATTGACCATTTTGTTGTTGCTGTTGTTGTCGAAATTGCTCGGCCTTTTCATACGACTCTGGTTTATTTTGGCGCGCGACAACCTGTTGACGCGGCAATTCAGTGTTGCGTCGCTGGTTTTGCTGCTCCTTATCCACCGCCTGGCGTTGGGGATCAGGAGCCGTTGGATTAAACGTTAGCTGGTTTTGGGCAGCAACTAACGATGATTCAATTTCCACTCAGTCGATTCTCTGAAACTCTTATGTTTAAACAACCCAAAGGTGTAGCAATTTTCGTGCACAATTACTCATTCAAATATAATTCCCTCTGCAAGGGCCGGTTCTTTAACCACGTAAAGCTTGGTGTGTGGGGCCGTATTTATTCGACTTATTCTCTACCTGGCAGTTTTTTCCACGTGACTGTATCTCTCAAGTACACGGGTTTTATCTGCTCAGCATTACAAACGTCACCGCTTGCAATCAATGCTTTGGCAATGGCAACCATGTAAATGGCATTAGGATATAAAACAGTAGGCGCGCAATATTGCTTCACTAAAGCGTCAAACTCAGAGTATGCTTGCCAGCCGGTACCGCACAGCAGTTCAATGTCTTGGTCGATAAGATCAAGTACCTGATTAGGTTTAAGCACGGCTTCTTCGCCGATCAAGTTTGCCACCCCATCGATACATTCATATTGAGCAAAGTACACTTCATCCATTCGAGCATCAATGGCCACTGCAACACGTTTGACCGTAAGGGTTTCAAACGCCTGTTGAGCCATAGCGGCCAACGTCGACACGGCCGCGACAGGACGCTCGATACCAAGAGACAACCCTTGGATCAATCCAGTCGCTATTCTCACGCCAGTAAAGCTGCCAGGACCACGACCGAATACCAAGTAATCGAGTTCTTGTATCCTTAACCTATTGGACTTGAGTAAATCATCCACCATTGGAAGGAGTTTTTGGCTATGCTGCTGAGGACACACCTCAAAACGCGAATCAACTTTGCTGTCCACACTCAGCGCGGCAGAACACGCCTCGGTGGCGGTATCAATGGCTAACAACTTCATGCATTTTCACTCTGTTTTGGTTTATTTTGGCTTGGCCTTTTTTGTTGATACAGTTCGTCCAAAAACGCCACCGCCAAGTCTAAGTTGCGAGTTCGTTTCATCGGCGGCAAACTGGCCAAAAAGGTTTTACCATACTCTTTAGTAATCAGTCGATTATCACATATTACTAATACACCAGCATCGGTTTCATCTCGGATCAGTCTGCCAGCACCCTGTTTAAGTGAAATCACTGCTTGGGGTATTTGAATTTGCGCGAAGGGATTGGCTCCAGATTTGCGGCAGTCTTCGATGCGCGCCTGCAATAAAGGATCATCGGGTGCGGCAAACGGCAATTTGTCGATCATGACACAGGTCAAATCGTCGCCTCTGACATCGACGCCTTCCCAAAATGCCCCAGTACCCAGTAGCACGGCATTTTTGTTATTCATGTATTCATCTAGTAAGGCACGTTTGGTCGTGGTCCCTTGAACTAACAATGGATTGTCGATTTTATCGGCTAATTTCTCAGCAATCTCTTTTAACATGGCATGAGACGTAAACAATAAAAAGCAGCGGCCTCGACTGGCTTCAATCAATTTTATCGCCACTTCGAGTAAGGTTTGTTTCATATCCCAACTGCTCGGCTCTGGCAAATAGCGAGGGACACACAATACTGCTTGCTTAGCATAATCAAACGGACTGTCTAACGCCAAAGTAGCGGCATTATCTAGGCCCATTAATCGTTGGAAGTGATTAAAGCCGCCATCTACCATCAAGGTCGCCGAAGTAAATATCCAAGTACGCTTAGGCTCTTCGATAAAATCGGCAAACCGTTTGGCAATACTCAGTGGCGTAAGATGCAAAACGATGTGTTTAGGCGTCGTTTCGTACCATAAACTGACACCGGTTTGTTTGGTATCGGTCAGCACTGCCAGTTTGGTTTTTGCATGAGTGACACGCTCAAACAAGGTATCGAGCTCTTTGTCTCTACCTAAATGGATCTTAATCACTTCGTACAAGACACTGAGCGATTCGTCCAGCTTACTCAATTGAGATTGGATCTCTGGCCGATTGAGCATCACCCGCCAGTTGCCGCGCTCCGGCGTAACTGGAAACAAAATGCGTAAGTCCGCCGCCACCAATCGACACTTTTCGGCGACTTTAACTAATTGGTCTGCATCTTTTAACACCGTACGTTTAATTATTTCGATGTCGCGGGCAAGATCATGGATTTGTCTGCTAGATAGCGCCTCACCAAAATATTCACTGGCAATGTCGGGGATTTGATGAGCTTCATCAAATACCACCACATCGGCCTCGGGTATCAATTCGCCAAAACCGGTATCTTTGAGCGCCATATCAGCGAAAAACAAATGGTGGTTTACTACCACTATGTCTGCATCCATGGCCTTGTTACGCGCTTTGACTAAGTAACACTCTTCGTAATCTGGGCAATCACGGCCAAGGCAATTATCCACAGTGGAGGTGACTAACGGCAGCACTCTGGCATCTTCAGCCAATGATTTCAGCTCACCAATATCTCCAGATTGAGTCGTAGAGGCCCATTGACGTACTTGGGTTAATTCATCCAAGGTTTGCCTTTCAAGTAGCGTGCTATTGCCGCTGTGTTGTGACATACGATGCAAGCATAAATAATTGGAACGACCTTTGAGCAAAGCTGCATGGCGGTTACTTTTAAGGGCTTTTTTTAATAGCGGTAAATCGCGATGAAATAGCTGTTCTTGAAGGTTTTTTGTACCCGTAGATATTATTGCTTTTTTATTGCTAAGCATGGCAGGCGCCAAATAAGCAAAGGTTTTACCCGTCCCTGTCCCCGCTTCCACTATCAGGGGCTGTTTGCTGGTAATACTTTTTTCAATAGCCAGTGACATATCTACCTGAGCTTTTCTTGGGCTAAATCCCGCGATCGCTTTAGACAAGACACCTTGTTCGGAAAATAGTGCGGACACCTTTGACATTCAGTTCGCCTTTTCGCCCATGCCAAATTGAAATACGGCGGACCAGTATGAGACAGATTAAAAGATTAGATTGAGCTAAGTATGCCAAAAAGTAATGGCTAATGTTAGTTCAGGAAGCTAAATTCCCCCTCGACATGTCTGTTTTTTAAGCGGTTAGTATCGAAAGCACTTGGCGAGACACTATGAAATCATCTAAGGTAGGCATATGTTAAAAATTATTGTTAATAGAAGTTAAAAAATATTAACGATTTGGGGTGGATTAATTTGAAATTATATATCAGCCTAGGCACAAGTTTGATGGCTCTTTGGCTGCTGTTGTCGGGGCATTATAATGCGTTGCTCATCAGCTTAGGGGTTGTATCTGTACTTTTCACCTTGTATATGTCGAAGAGAATGGATGCCATTGACCATGAGAGTCACCCTATCCATATTTCAGCCAAGCTTATTAAATTTTGGGTTTTGCTGGCCGGAAAGGTATTCACTGCAAATATTGACGTGGCGCTTCGCATACTCGGCTTTAGACCGACAGAGCCGCAATTAATCAAGCTAAAACTGAATCAATGTTCCGATCTGACCAAAGTCATTTACGCCAATGCAATAACCTTAACGCCCGGTTCGGCTAGTTTGCACATTGAGGATGGTTATCTATACGTGCACACTATCAGTAAGCAAGGAGCACAAGATTTGTTAAACGGCGATATGGAACCTCTTATTCCACTTTACGAAAACAACAACACGGATATGCAACAATGAGCACGGTATTATCAGCAGCAGCGCTGGCGATTATGGTAACTATGGCTTTAGCGTTAGCTCGCGCGCTTTTAGGGCCAACTGTTTTCGATCGGATTCTGGCGGTCAATATGTTTGGTACCAAAGCGGTATTGTTAGTGGCTGTATTTGCCTCGATTAGCGGCCGTCCTGATGTACTGGATATTGCACTGCTGTATTCATTACTCAATTTCATCGGTGTAGTTGCCGCGCTAAGGCTAGTGCAACGCAATAAACATTATGCCCACAATCATCCCCCAGAGCCGATTGACTCCCAAACGGAGGGCAACCAATAATGGACTTAGTAGCAGATATTCTAACCGGTGCGTTTTTGGCGCTAGGCTGTACGCTTGGGATTATTGGCGGTATCGGAATGCATCGCCTTGGCGATTTTTACTCTCGACTGCATGCCGTTGGTGTAACCGATACGTTATGTAGTTTTCTGGTGCTTACCGGCTTGGCGTTTCAAGCTGGTATTAGCTTAGTTACCGTAAAACTTATTCTGGTTTTCTTCTTTTTGTTTTTCACCAGCCCCACGGCATCTTTTTCATTAGGCAATAATGCGTGGAATTGGGGATTAAAACCCACCGACAAAGGCAAAGAACTGGTCTGTGGGTCAAACGATGAGGGCCAAGCATGATCAACCTTATAATCGACATTGTATTACTGGTGTTCCTGGTCATCATGGCGGTGTCCATTTTACACGTGCGTAACTTACTTGCGGTATCTATGTTGTTCGGCTTGTACAGTTTACTTGTAGCCAGCGTGTTTATGGTGCTTGATGCGCCCGATGTGGCCTTTACCGAAGCGGCTGTTGGCACTGGGATTGCCACGGTGTTAATGCTCGCAACCTTAGCCGTGACCCGAGTTACCCATGAAAAGAAACAAAAGCGCGTAGCTTATATTCCTTTACTGATCGTATTGGCAACCGGCAGCTTGTTGTTGTATGGCACTCACGACATGTCGAATTTAGGCGATGGTAACGCCCCTGCACACACACACATCGCTAAACGATTTATTGAGCAGGGACAAGAAGAGACCGGTGTACCAAATTTGGTCACTGCCGTCCTCGCCTCTTATCGTGGATTTGATACATTAGGCGAAGTCACTGTGGTACTGACCGCTGGCTTTGGTATTTTGTTATTACTGCGTCGTAACCAAAAACTAAGAATAAAAGGGGTCCAAGGTGGGTGATAATCTGATCCTCAAGGTCATGGCCAAAGCGCTGATACCGGTGATTATTCTGTTTGCATTGTATGTCCAATTTCATGGTGACTATAGCCCTGGTGGCGGTTTCCAAGCAGGTGTTATTTTTAGCTCCGCAGTGTTGTTGTATGCCTTGGTTTTTGGCCTCGATGCGGCCGCCAAAGTGCTGCCTGACAAAGCACTAATAGCAACCGCGTCGCTGGGCGTTTTGATCTATGCAGGCACCGGTGTCGCGTCAATGTTTTTGGGTGGTGAATATCTCAATTACAGTGTACTAGGCAAAACCGCACAAAGCGGTCAACACTTAGGCATCATTGTTATTGAATTAGGCGTTGGCTTAACAGTTGCGGCAACTATGCTATTGATTTTCTTTACCTTTGCCAGAAGAACACGAGCACAATGATGGATTATATTCTAGGTCATATAAATTATTGGATCATTATTTTACTGATGATGATCGGGTTATACACCATGATGAGTAAACCCAATTTAATCAAAAAGATGGCAGGGTTGAGCGTGTTTCAAACCGGGGTGATCTTGTTGTATATCAGTTTGGGTAAAGTCACCGGCGGCACGGCTCCGATTGTGGCTGAGGGATTCACCGAATATTCCAATCCACTGCCACAAGTGTTGATGCTGACGGCCATTGTCGTGGGCGTTGCTACCACCGCTTTAGGCTTTGCATTGATTGTCAGAATACAAGAAGCCTACGGGACAGTTGAAGAGGATGAACTTGAAAAAATGGATAGTGAAGTATGATTGACCAGCATCTCAGTGTCTTGCTGGTAGTATTACCACTTTTAAGCGCTCCGATTACAGCCATGCTAAATCGAGCTAATCTAGCTTGGTACATAACCTTAATAGTCACTTCTTTGTGTCTGGTGATGTCAGTCATGTTACTGCTTGATGTGTCTAGCGGTCAGGTGATCCATTATGAACTTGGCGGATGGGCTCCTCCCTGGGGCATAGAGTATCGAATCGATTCGCTTAATGCCTTGGTCGCTCTGATCGTATCTGGTATTGGCGTTGCTACTAGCCTGTATGCCAAGCGTTCTGTCGAGAATGAAATTGACGCCACTCAAATTGCATTATTTTACGCCACCTTTCAGCTGTGCTTTTTAGGTTTGCTTGGTATTTGTTTAACCGGCGATATTTTTAACCTATTCGTTTTCCTTGAAATTTCTTCGTTAGCGTCTTATGCCTTGATCGCAATGGGCTCGAATCGAAAAGCACTGACTGCGTCATTTCATTATTTAGTACTTGGTACCTTAGGCGCCACCTTCTTCCTGATTGGTGTGGGTCTTGCCTTTGCTGCGACAGGCACCTTGAACATGGCCGATTTATCAGTCAAGTTGCTTGAATCTCAAGACGTACAGTTAGTGCATACCGCTTTTGCATTGATTATTGTTGGAATGGCGCTAAAAGCAGCCATATATCCGTTACATTTATGGCTTCCAAACGCATACAGCTACGCCCCATCTGTCGTCAGTATCTTCCTATCGGCTACCGCAACCAAGGTAGCTATATACGTGATTATTCGCAGTCTGTTCCACGTTTTCTCATACGAATATGTGGTAAACACCTTGTTACCTGAGGTGTTAATTGTGATGGGTGGCGTGGCAATTCTGTACGGTTCATTGCGTGCCATTAATCAAACCGGCATGCGCAAAATGCTAGCCTACTCCAGTGTCGCTCAAATTGGCTACATGATCATGGGTATTGGTTTTCTTACCAAGGCAGGATTAACCGCAAGCCTTTTGCATCTGTTTAATCATGCATTAATGAAAGCGGCGTTGTTTATGGCAGCTGGCCTATTTATATATCGGGTTAAAACGGCTACGTTCGAAAATATCAAAGGGCTGGGTCGTGAAATGCCTTACACCTTCGCTGCTATGATAATTGCCGCTTTGAGTCTTATCGGTGTACCTGGCACTGTCGGTTTTGTGAGTAAATGGCAATTGTTGCAAGCGGCAATTGAACAGCAACATTGGACCATGGTGATTATCATCCTTATTGGCTCACTGTTAGCCATTGTGTATGTATGGAAACTCATCGAAGTGTTGTATTTCCAGCAGCGAGAAAAAATACGAGTTCACGGCGTGCAATCTGGCAGTGAAGAGTTTGGCCGCTCACCACTAACGATGAGCGCCGCATTATGGATGTTAGCGTTAATGTGTGTGTACTTTGGAATAAATACCGATTTGACAATGAGTACAGCTCAATCGGCTGTTGAGATATTGTTCGCCGCAGACGGAGGTCAGCGATGAGTAATGTCGTATTGATGTTAAGCGCAATTGTATTACCGCTTTTTGGTGCTCTAGTTATTAGTCGGCTAGACCGAACCCCTAACGTTCGCGAAGTGGTTACCTTATTAGTCTCTACTGGCCTTTTGATTGTGGTGATAGCGTTATATAACCAACTATTAGATGCTGCGCCACAGCGCATAGTGTTAGCTGAACCCTTTAAAGGGATCACTATCGCCTTTGCGATAAATCACTTGGGAATGATGTTTGCGCTAATCGCCAGTAGTTTATGGTTAGTGACCAGTATTTATGCCAGCGGCTATATGCGAGCTCATCACGAAACTCACCAAACACGGTTTTATGCGCTTTTTGCCATCGCCATCTCTGCGGTAATGGCAATTGCCTTCGCCGATAATTTATTTACCCTGTTTTTGTTTTACGAAATCCTGACTCTTTCCACTTATCCACTGGTCACTCACTCAGGCAACGATAAAGCCAAACGCAGCGGTCGAATTTATCTTGGTATCTTGATGGGGTCTTCAATTGGCCTATTTTTACCTGGTATGTTGATTGTCTGGCACTTCACCGGCACCTTAGAATTTCAAACCGGTGGCATCATTGCTGGGCACGTCCCCATGCATTGGATAGCACCTCTGTATGCGTTGTTTATTTTTGGTATTGGTAAAGCCGCGGTAATGCCAATGCACAAGTGGTTGCCTGCCGCTATGGTGGCTCCTACTCCGGTGAGTGCGCTACTGCACGCGGTGGCGGTTGTTAAGGCAGGCGTGTTCGCCATCTTAAAAGTCACACTGCTTATCTTTGGCCCAGAAACTTTGGTAGAGTCAGGTGCAACACATTGGCTGATCTGGTTCCCCATGTTGACCATATTGTTTGGCTCATTGATTGCAATGACCCGTGATAACCTAAAAGAGCGACTGGCCTACTCTACCATCAGCCAACTCAGTTATATTGTGCTGGGAGCCATGTTAGCCAACTCCATGGGGCTACTGGGTAGCGCGATGCACATTGCAATGCATGCGTTTGCTAAAATAAGTCTGTTTTTCGCCGCAGGCGCTATTTTAGTTACCGCGCATAAAACCAAAGTCAGTGAATTAAGTGGCTTAGGTCGTAAAATGCCATTCACCTTCACAGTGTTTTTAATTGGAACCTTGAGCATTATAGGCCTGCCTCCCTTTGGAGGCATGTGGAGTAAATGGTATTTAGCGCTAGGGACTCTGGACTTTAGTGGACCGGAAGGCACTCGCTGGGCATTGCTAATTACCTTAATGGTCAGTTCATTGCTAAATATTGCGTATTTGGCAATTATCCCTGTTAAAGCATTTTTTGGTCGCCTGCCAGAAGACAGCGATACCGGCATCAAAGAAGCACCATTGCCAATACTGATTGGCTTGGCCATACCGGCAGTGGTGTGTGTTTATCTGTTTTTCTATCCCGAACCTTTTTATGCACTTGCCAAAGCGGCAACATTGGTTCTATAAGACTAAGGAGTTGAATTTGTCTGATCCAAAACAGCAACACGATACGTCAAATGAAGCCCCTGGTTTTTTTGATAAAGAGCGTAATGTTACCATCATCCTCAGGGTGTTTTATGCCCTTTGCGCACTGTTGGTGATCCTTGATTTTGTGGTTCATCGACATATCTATACCGATTTTGAAAAAATCCCCGCGTTTTACGCCATTTATGGCTTTGTCGCCTGTGTGGTGTTGGTGGTGATTGCCAAAGAAATGCGTAAGTTTTTGATGCGAGATGAAGACTATTACGAACCAACAGAAGCCGAAGTACCTGAAGCGAAAGAGGGTGACAACTGATGTGGATTACTAATCTTCCTCCTTTTATACCCTTTTTTATTGGGGCTATATTACTGCCATTGTTGCCTAACAAGGCCCGCTACTTTGCCCTACTCTTGCCAATTTGGGGTGGCTTGAACCTATTTTTTGCTGCCACTCCGGGAGATTGGGTGAGCATGCCAATGCTAGAGTTTGAGCTACAGCTCATGCATGTTGATAAACTCAGCTTGATGTTTGGCTACTTGTTTCATATCGCAGCGTTGATTGCCATTACTTACTCTTTACATGTTAAAGATAAATTACAGCAAACTGCAGGATTACTGTATGCCGGCAGCGCGTTGGGCGCGGTCTTTTGTGGTGATTTACTCGGTTTATTTATATTCTGGGAATTATTAGCGCTTACATCAGTATGGCTTATTTGGGCAAGACGGACAGAAAAAGCCAATGCCGCTGGTATTCGTTATCTGATATTTCAAGTGCTTTCAGGTGTGCTGTTATTAGCTGGAACACTGTTACATTACCATCAAACCGGCTCTTTTGAGTTTACCTACATAGGGCTTGGGAGCATGGCCTCATGGCTTATCTTCTTCGCCTTGGGCATTAAATGTGCGTTTCCATTCTTACATACCTGGCTTACCGATGGTTATCCAGAGGCGACCCCCACTGGCGCCGTTTTTCTGTCGGCCTTTACCACCAAGGTAGCGATATTTGCGCTAGCTAAAACTTTTCCTGGTGAAAGCTTACTGGTGTACATAGGTGCAGCCATGACCTGTTTCCCCATTTTCTATGCGGTAATAGAAAATGATCTGCGTAAAGTGTTGGCCTACAGCTTGATTAACCAGCTTGGTTTTATGGTTTGCGGCATTGGCATTGGTACCGAATTAGCGCTTAACGGCGCCGTCGCGCACGCGTTTAATGACGTTATCTTTAAAGGCTTATTGTTTATGACAATGGGCGCCGTTTTGTATCGGGTTGGTCATGTAATGGGCTCTGACCTCGGAGGCCTGCACAAGACCATGCCGAAAACGACCATTTTCTGTATCGTGGGTGCGGCATCGATTTCTGCCTTTCCGCTATTTAGTGGTTTTGTCAGTAAAAGTATGGTGATGGCGGCAATGATAGAAGCCGGTCACGAATATCTGTGGCTGATGTTACTATTTGCTTCTGCGGGTGTATTCCATCATGCCGGCATCAAAATCCCTTTCTTTGCATTTTTTGCACATGACTCAGGGCTTAGACCAAAAGAAGCACCTAATAATATGCTTGCAGCGATGTTTATCGCTTCGGTATTGTGTATCGTTATTGGAAGTTACCCTGATGTGATGTACGCCTTACTGCCATGGGAAAATGAATATGTACCCTACGACATCACACATACACTGACGCAACTGCAGTTACTGTTCTTCTCTGCACTGGCATTTGTATGGCTCAACAAGAAAGGCTTATACCCACCTGAATTACGCTCGGTCAACATCGATATGGAATGGCTATATCGTAGAATGATGCCTGCTATTGGCTCAAGGATTGCGATGCGTTTAGGTCAACTTAGAGATGATAGTAACGCCTACGTTGGACAACTCATTGCAGGCTTGCCCAAAGTGAGCGAATCATCGGCTTATTCGACTGCGCAGTTGACCAGAAGAATGGCCGCCATATTGGCAATAATGCTACTGTTAGGCTACATTTCTCGTAATTTATAGAAAACAAAACGCAAGGTGTCTGTGATTGCAGACATCTTGTACTGTTTTTTTACTTCCAAACCTTTCGGTTACAAATATTACTCATAAATATCAATAACATACAATTTTGGAATGATTTTCGCATTGTCTTGAATCATGGTAATAAACCCATGATTCCACTGAATAACAGAGAAGAAATGCAGTGGCTCAATCACCTTAAGGAGTATGATGATGATGTTTTGGTTATTAATCGGGTTAGCTTTGCTTATTACGGCAACGTTGAGCAAAAGTAGCATACCAAATATGATTGTATCTGCGAGTATTGCAACGCTGTGCTACGTGGGAGTTTTGGTATTTGTTACCGTAAGCGTTGTTAAATCGCTTCGCAACGAATTACATCACTAAATCACAATTAAAAAAGGAATCGTTATGAAAAATATCAAACACACTTTAGCTCTTGCGGTATTGCTGTCTACACTTGGTATGGCCGGTTGCTCTGACGCCCAGAAAGAATCAGCAGAAGAGGCAAAGGTAAAAGCTGCCGCTAAACTTGAAGCCGCTGGCGAAAAAGCCGGTGAGATGACAGACGCAGCTAAGCAAAAAGCCAGCGAGTTAATGGAGGCAACAGAGGAAAAAACGGAAGATATGATGGACGCTGCTGAAGATAAAGCTGAGGACATGATGGACGCCGCTGAAGATAAAGCTGAGGACATGATGGATGCAGCGAAAGAAAAATCTGCTGACCTGAAAGAAGCAAGCAAAGAAAAAATGAAGCAGGCTTGTATCGAAATGAAGAAAAAGACAGGTGGCGACGAATCAGATTGCTAATACACTCTTGTCGCTAATTTGATACACATAAAAGACAGCACCTTTGCTGTCTTTTTTTATGCTTAATTTCCATTCATTTAGCATAATATATCCTTTAGCGTGCAAGTAGATGAGTATTAATTAACGGCGTTTCAGTTCAAATAAGGTGACGCTAGCGCCATATTAAGCTCAGGGGAAGGTGGCTTATCATTGGGCCTGTAATGATGGCTCTATTGTTACTACAATCGATTTATAAGCGGGCGTATTACTCTTATCCGCCACTTGCTCCAAGGCAACTAAATTATTAGTCTCTGGATAATAGGCCGCCGCACAGCCTTGTGGAATTTGATACTCTATGATTCTGAATCCGAACAAGCGTTTTTCCCGATCCGTCCCCTTACCAACTTGACTCATAATATCAACTTTGTCTCCGCTGTTGAGGCCCATTTGACGAATATCATGCTGATTCATGAAAATCACTTCCCTGCTGCCAAACACACCGCGATACCGATCGTCATCAGTATACACAGTGGTATTAAACTGATCATGGCTTCGTATGGTCATCAGTAATAGTTCATCATTGGCTAATGTGCGATGGGTATCTGTTTGAACAATAAAATTTGCTTTACCGGTATTGGTGTTAAAGTTGCGCTGATCTCTCACCGGATTTGGTAGCACAAACTCGCCATCGGTATCGATCCTATGGTTAAAATTCTCAAACCCCGGGATCACTGCGGCTATATGTTGACGAATTCGTGAATAGTCAACACGTAAAGACAACCAATTTATGTGTACATTAGGAGATACAACATGAGCTAATTCAGCAATGATCGCCACTTCACTTTTCAATGAAGAAGATGCCGGCGGAATTTTACCGTGAGAGGTTTGTACAACGCCCATGGAATTTTCAACGGTTATGGTTTGTACGCCTGTGGCTTGGGTGTCAATTTCAGTGCGCCCTAGCGTTGGCAGAATTAAAGCCTGTTTACCCGTTAACAGGTGTGAGCGATTCAATTTGGTTGAAACTTGCACGGTCAATTCACATTTAGACAAGGCCTGGGCCGTTTTATCATGATCTGGTGTTGCTCTAAAAAAATTGCCGCCTAACGCGAAAAACACACGTATCGTGCCCTTCAACATACCATGGATAGAATCCACCGTATCGACACCGTGATCTCGAGGCGGGACGAAGTTAAACTCCTGCTGTAAAGCATCTAGCAAAGCATCAGTGGGCTTTTCCCATATTCCCATGGTCCGGTCGCCCTGCACGTTACTGTGGCCTCTCACGGGACATACACCGGCTCCTTGCCTACCGAGATTACCTTGCAACATAAGAAAGTTGGTCATCAGTTGAATATTAGCCACCGAATCTTTGTGTTGGGTCATGCCCATCGCCCAGCAACAAATGATGCGTTTTGAAGCACAGGCTACGTCTGCAGCCTGTTCAATTTGACTTTTACTCAACCCAGATTGCACCTCAATTTGCTGCCAATCGCTATTAAGAATATCCTGTTTGAAGGCTTCAAACCCATCACAATAAGTCGCGATGAATTCATGATCCAACACCGGTGTTTGAGGTGAGTCACGTTCAATAAGACAACGGCAGAGGCCTTTAAGAAAGGCCATGTCACCGTTGATTTTAATCGGTAAATGAAGATCTCTGAGCGCCGTACCTTGACCTAACACCCCTTCTACTTCTTGCGGATTTTTGAATCGTTTTAGTCCTGTCTCATCCAGTGGATTGATCGAGACAATAGTCGCACCTTGTCGTTTTGCGGCTTGCAGTGAGGTGAGCATGCGCGGATGATTAGAGCCAGGGTTTTGACCAAAGATAAACAAAGCATCTGTGTGTTCAATATCATCAAGCGAAACTGTGCCTTTGCCGACGCCAATGGTTTGCGTTAAGCCAACACCGCTTGACTCATGGCACATATTGGAACAATCAGGCAAATTATTAGTGCCCAGCACACGCACCCATAACTGATACAAAAATGCCGCTTCGTTACTGGTTCTACCCGATGTATAAAAAGCCGCCTGATGAGGTGTTTCAAGT
Organism: Aliiglaciecola litoralis; assembly: GCF_039523355.1. Classification (NCBI taxonomy): domain Bacteria; kingdom Pseudomonadati; phylum Pseudomonadota; class Gammaproteobacteria; order Alteromonadales; family Alteromonadaceae; genus Aliiglaciecola; species Aliiglaciecola litoralis. Next base: position 90,976 of record NZ_BAAAFD010000008.1, read on the forward strand.
GCCTGTAAATGCTTGGCGATCAATTTATAGGCATCTGACCATGAGATGGGTTGGTAATGTGTAGCCTCTTTATCAAGCACCATTGGCTGAGTTAACCGCCCTTGCTCATTTAGCCATTTGTCTGTTTTTTCCTTAAGTTGCGCCACGCTATGGCGTTTAAAAAATGCCGAAGTAACTCGTTTTAAGGTGGCTTCATCGGCAACGGCTTTGGCGCCATTTTCACAAAACTCGAATGTGGCTCGTTTGCCCAAGGGATCGGGCCAAGCGCATCCGGGACAATCAAAGCCTTCAATTTGGTTTAGATGGCTCAGCAGCCTAGTCCCTTTGATGGGACCCACTTTGGCACTGACATTCTTATACGCTGACACGACTGCAGGAACGCCAGCCGCCCAATCTTTAGGTTGCTGTATGCTAATTGATTTCGCGTCTATCGAAGACTTGGCCATAAAATGTATCCTGCTTGTCGTGATATTAGGTTAATTTATGTATTCCCAACCGTGATAAACATTGAAGCGGTCGGATTGTAAAAAACCGATCAACGTAATATCACACTCTTGACATAGCTCTATCGCTAGACTGGTTGGCGCTCCCATTGCAACAATCATACTGATCCCAGCTCTGGCCGCTTTTTGAACCATTTCAAAACTCACTCTACCGCTCAAAACAACGCCAAATAGACCAGGCAGTAGTTGCAAATTTGCTCCTACCAATTTATCCAGCGCATTGTGCCTGCCTACGTCCTCAAATACACTATAAATGATACCAGCTTGATTGACTAAGGCCGCGCCATGCATCCCTCCTGTAGCGCTAAATAGTGGTTGATTTTGACCCAGTTGGGCACTCAACTGTTTGATGGTGTTACTGGATAAACTGATACGTGCAGAATCATCAATTGGTACTAGATCGTCGCACATCCATTCGATACTCTGTTGACCGCAAACGCCGCAGCTAGAATTGGCATACTGCGCACGTTGTAAACAAGAAACATCCACATCAACACCGAGTTTGAGCGTGATCATAATTCGATTGCTGTATTGCTGTTTCAATGTTTCAACACCCGTATGAAGGATACTTTGAATGTCTGACATTTGGATTAAATTGAGAGAATGCAACCATCCAGATACCAATTCAATATCGTGACCTGGCGTACGCATAGTAGTACTTAAGTGCTGAGTTTCTGAGCATGAGGCAGAGCTGTAACGCTTCAACCAAATCTCCAATGGCTCTTCAACAGCTACCTTATCTAGATGAGATTGAGTGGATTGCCGATAGGTTTTAACGTTAAAGGTACGAATCGCTTTCACACTTGTCTCCTATCAATTTCCACTACCGGCTCTATCAGTAATGAGTTCAAAATGGCAACGCGCTCATGCCCAATAAAAATATCCAACCCGCAAAAAATATCTTTAGATGTTTGGCGGTAAAGTATAACACCACGTATTTGGCCAATACTCCCCCAATAATAGCTCCAGCGCCAGCAAACATTACCACAGGCCAATACACGGAATTGAGTATCAACGCATGAAAACCAATGCTCGCCCAAACTGAAAATGCACTGAGAATTACTGCGACGGCGATGGCAAAAGTCACGTTGAATCGGCGCATTATCAAGTAAACTGCGATAAGCTCACCGACACCAATAGAAAGGTAAGCCGTAATAACACCGCCGAACAAAGACACCACAGGTAAAACAAGGATATCAGTTTTGGAAAATGCTTGAGTAAATTGTGCGTTGTTGAGCAAAGGCAAGCTCGCAAATATAGCAAATGCCAACAAAATAGAGAAAATACCAAATGCAAAATGCAATTGGTCAGCTTCCCCCACTCCACCTTGAGAAAATTGTACGGTTTGCGCGACAATTATCCCAACAATTGAAAAAGGCACTGTCAGAGTTAAAGCTCGAGACACTTCACGCCAGTCGGGGTTGTGAATTTGGTTTTTCCGATAAAATGCCCACCAAGTAACTGCGCCAGCGGTCATGCCACAGCATTGGATTGCGAAACTAGTTGCCACTGTGGTACTGGAGTCAAAATTAAGCTGATTAAAAAACGGCACAAAGACCACACCACCACCCGCGCCTGTGGCGTTGGCAAAAATCGCTCCGAGGATCCCAAGCAAAGTAAATGCACCATATTCAATCAGTAATAATAACGGATCGGCGATATAAAAAAACAGGAGCATCAACCAAGCAATAAACAAAAAAAGCCTAACATGAAGCGAAGTAAATTTAAGCAATGTAAAACCTGAAGTACTGTATTAACGACCAAGTAGGAAGGTCAAAAAAGACAAAATGTGATCTAGATAATGATAAATAACTCTGTTGGATCATCATATATAAAATAACTAACAATACCAATGGCTTCCCCCGCAACAAATAACGAAATAACCTGGACACCCACCGCAATTAACGTGGACACTGTAGTGGCAGACTAAACCCGAATACCGTTTTAAGTGGTAACATTACACTGATAAACGAGGTGTTCAATGGTAAAAAGAAGTCGCCGGTCATTCAGTCCGGAATTTAAACACGATGCCGCGAGTTTAGTTCTCGATCAAGGTTATAACTATGCCGAGGCATCCCGTACAGTTGATGTCCATGAGAATACGCTGCGTAGTTGGGTGCAACAATTGGAATTGGAGCGAGGTGGTACAACGCCTAAGTCCAAAGCATTAACTACAGACCAGCAACGTATTCAAGAGCTAGAGGCTCGCGTTAATAGGTTGGAACGAGAAAAATCGATATTAAAAAAGGCTACCGCTCTCTTGATGTCAGACGAACTGAAATCTACACGTTGATAGATCGATTGAGAGAGCATGAGTCAACGGAATTGGTCTGTTCGGCGATGGGAGTAGGCGTTAGTAGTTATTACGAACGTAATAAACGTCAAAGACTTATCAAAACTAAAAGGCGCATCTTGCGAGCTAGAGTGAAGCGCCTTTTCGACAAAAGTCGTCAGTCAGCGGGCTCACGCACCATTGTTGCAATGCTTCGCGATGAGGGCGTTGTCATGGGGCGGTTCAAAGCGAGTCGGCTCATGAAAGAGCAAGGACTGATGAGTAAGCAGCCTGGTAAGCACGCTTACAAAAACGTACAAGTTGAACGGCCGGACATTCCAAACTTATTGGCTCGTCAGTTTGATGTGGAACAGCCAAACCAGGTCTGGTGTGGAGATATCACCTACATTTGGACAGGAGGTTCATGGCATTATGCCGCGGTGGTTATCGACTTATTTACTCGACGTGTGATTGGGTGGAGCTTGTCGAATCGACCGGACACAGAGTTAGCCGCCAGAGCTTTGGATATGGCCTATGAGCATAGGGGAAAGCCACAGCATGTTATGTTCCATAGCGACCAAGGTTCACAATATGGTGCTCGTAAATTCCGACAGAGGCTTTGGCGCTACCGAATAACACAAAGTATGAGTCGACGCGGTAACTGTTGGGACAACAGCCCAATGGAAAGAGTATTTAGAAGTCTAAAATCTGAATGGGTACCTTCAACCGGTTACTGTTCGATAAACGAAGCAAAACGAGATGTGGGTTACTACCTGATGAATTATTATAACTGGGAAAGGCCACACCAATTTAACAATGGGCTACCACCTGCTAAAGCAGAAAAATTAGCTAAAATGGTGTCCGGATTTAGTTGACCACTACACACCCACCACAACTAACGTGGACACCCACCGCAATTAACGTGGACACCCACCACAATTAACGTGGACACCCACCACAACTAGCATGGACACCCACCTCAAATAACATGGACACCCACCGTTTTTTATCAATATTTACCTGAATCGTCACAGCGGATAACTAATAGTTATTGAACAGTGATGAGCAAATTTGGACAACATGAATTTGCCGTCTATAGTCATACATAAAACATACTCTTATTGAGTGCCTTGGAGAATTATCGTCACATGGTTTTTGCACAAGCCAATGCTCACAGCACGCGAATTGAATTATCGCCGAATCGTTCTGCGAGCTGGAAAGAAGTGAAAATATTAATTTGCGTGATAAGTACGGTTGTCTTATTGATTGCAACCGCTTGGTCTATCGCTGGGGCTTGGCTAATACTTCCATTTGCCGGTTTCGAAGTGGGATTACTTGCACTATTGATGTATCGAGTCAGTTTGTATTGTCACTCTAAGCAAGTGCTAACCATTACCCCTAAATCAATTACCTTTGAATGTGGGATCAAACAACCGTATTTTCGTTGGCAATTTGTGCGTACTGCGACACACGTGAATGTGGTCGAAGCCGAAACTCAATTCGACCGCCCCAAGATGGTATTAACAGACGATAGGATCAGCATACCTTTAGGAGAGTTCCTCAACCAACAGGATTGTCATTTAGCCAGAACGGTATTCAAACAAGCTGGTCTAATGGAAATCAGTAATAAATGGTGGAAGCAATAAATATTGCCTTACTTAACCTGAACCGAAGGATAAGATGTGTCTAGCAATTAAGTATTACTTAACGATTTCAAAATGTTAGTCATGATAACTAAATTCAAACCTTCTAAAACACACATCAATGATGCAATTTTCGCGATTATCAAGGCGAGTTTTCGTACGTATTAGCTGGCCAATTGCTAGAAAACTCAACGCAGATAAGCGTAAAAAGAGCGTTATTGAGGGGCACTTATTACCCCGTGTTCAGGTTACTTAAGTTAGTTACCAAGTCACTCAATCCTCTCGATATTTTACCGCCGTACCACAAATACTCACCATTAACATACTGCCTTTAGGACCGACTACTTCATAATCGATGTCTACACCAATGACCGCGTTTCCGCCCATTAAACGAGCCTCATCAGTGAGCTCCATAAACGCAATTTTTCTAGCTTTGGTAAGCTCTTGCTCATACGACCCTGATCGACCGCCAACAATATCGCGGATAGAAGCAAAGATATCCTTAAAAACGTTGGCGCCCATTACCGCCTCGCCAACAACGATCCCATAATACTGCTCAATGGTTTTCCCTTCTAAATTATTAGTGGTGGTGACTAACATAACTTCTCCTGTAGTGTGCTGCACATTTGCGTGATAATACTGAGTTGCTTGTCTTGTTGATAAGGCACTGCTGGAGCCTGGCCCCAAACAGGCTTAGGCCATGCAACGTCCGAATGATAGCGAGCGATATGATGAATATGTAATTGAGAAACGACATTTCCCAATGCCCCCATATTCAGTTTATCAGGATTAAACAGCTCGCCGATTGCTTCACTCAGTATCTTAGATTCGTACCAAAGCTGGCTTTGCTGACAATCGCTCAATTCGATAATTTCACTGACATTGTTAATCCTTGGCACTTGTATAAACCACGGATATTGACTGTCATTCATCAGCAATATTTTACTGAGCGGTAAGTCACACACATGAAAGCAGTCGTTATCGAGCGCAGCAGCCAATTGAAAATCACTATTGTGCATACTAAAACCTTTAAATTTTGGTGGGGACCACAGTGAGCAGAGCACGTTGCCCTATAGCTACGTTTGCATTAGGGAAAACGATAGCTTCTCCATCATATTCACATTTATAGGTAGTGTCCGTTTCAGAGGCAATCACCTGACCTTTTGCGAAGTCCGTAAAGTTAGGCAGATCATCGGCAAAGTGGAGTTTAAAATCATCGAAGTGTTTATTGATCACTTGGTTAACACGGTAGATATCCATTTCTTCTGGATTAAAAGCAGAGAAATCTGGATCTAACTCGGTAATGAGTCTTATCATGGTATCCCGCACCTTTTGAAACTTTGCCATATCATTTTGACCAAAGGGCTGCACTTTGCCTAGTTCAACAGTAAAGCCATGAGCGCCAAATTGATTAGTCGAATAATAGCTGAATGTGGTCGTTGGACTTTCTGACAATAAGATCGTACTGACTCCGCAGGCATGTAAAATAGCTAACTGTTGTTTATTTCGAGGTTTGTCATGTAAAAAAGGATAAACCGCAAATTTTTCATTTTTTGATGCGCGGATCGCGGTGTGCAAGTCATAATGAATGCGTTCGTGAGTCGTGGTTTCATCGTTAAAAAATTGCGCCACGGCCAACTCTAATTCTTTTGCCCGCTCTCGCTCTTGATTATTGATCCCCTGTCCTTGTGAATGAGCACCACTAAACAAGCGATTCATATTTTCTTCCACAAATCGTTCGGCGATATCCATTGCTGGTAAGTTGGCAAATAAAAATAAAACCCGTTGTTTTACTTGTAACTTACCGGTGAGAAGCTGAGCCGCTATCGCGTCACAAATCTCTATTGGTGCAGTTTCATTGCCATGCACACCACAAGAAAAGACCAATGAACGGGTCGTCGTACTTGGTGGATCGAAGCGAATAATGCCAGGACTGGAAATATGAACTTGAGTTCCATTTTTTAAGGTAAAGTCGACAGGCGTATCAAATTGCTGGGGGTCAAAACGAGACAAGTGTAAAAACTGGCCTGAGGCGATAAGTTGCTCTGTTGGCATAGGACTTCTTTTATTATTGGTTTGCTAAAGGATAGCAAAAACTTGAAGATTTGACGAGTTGCTATCTAACCTGAACTGAAGGATAAGAGGTGTCGAGCAACTAAATATTAAATGCTTATTTCATAGTGTTAGTGAAGGTAAGTAAAAACGAAACTATAAAAACACGCATCAATGATGCAATTTTTGCGATTAGCAAGGCGAGTTTTCATACGTAATAGCGGGCCTATTACTAGAAAACTCAACGCGGATAAGCGTAAAAAGGGCGTTATTGAGGGGCGCTTATTATCTAGAGTTCAGGTTATTCAGGCTTTGCGGGATAAATATGCCTGCGACGTACCCACTGCCAAATCTGTGCTGCACAACTGAATAAATTCTAACTCTGGAATGGCTTGTGAAAACAGAAAACCTTGACCACAAAGGATACCAATTTCTCGAAGCATATGCATTTGTCCTAAGGTCTCAATGCCCTCTGCTACGATTTCACATTTCAATGCATTACCAATTAATTGAGCGGCTTGAATGACCGCCAAATTAACCGTATTGTTTTCTAACCCCATCACAAAGGTTTTATCAATTTTGATCGTATCTATTGCTAAGTCACGAATATAAGCAAGATTAGAGTAGCCTTTACCAAAATCGTCGACTGAAATCTTCATGCCCAATGCTCGGGCTTCGGAGAGTTGTCGTTTAACCATTAATGAATTGGATAAAGCAACATCTTCGGTGAGCTCTAACTCCATTAACGACAAGTCAATTTCATACTTATCTCTAAGTGCTTGTAAATTTGGAATAAACTTAAAATCATACAACTGGGTTGGCGACATATTGACCGACAGTATAATGTCTAGTCCTTGCTTCTTAAACTGCACTGCACTTTTGAAAGCTTGCTCTAAGGTCCAGTAACCTAGCTCATTCATCATATTGTAAGATTCAGCAGCTTCAATCAGGGCCCCGGGAAATAACACGCCATCCAACGGGTGATTCCAACGCAACAAACATTCAGCGCCAACTATATCAAGCGTGTTTAGATCAACTTTAGGTTGAAAATAAATCTCCAATTCATCATTCAAAAAAGCCCGTTTTAAATCAGCCTTAAGTGCCAGAGAACGGCCACCACGTGCTTTTTCTGTCATGCTCAGAATGTGTAGGTTTTCGTATTTATTTTCTTTCGCCTGCTTGAGTGCAGCTTCGGCAATGGCGAGCAATTTAATTGTGTCACTATTTTCAGGAGAATTTGCCACTGCCCCAACATTAAAATCCGCGATAAATGCATGACCATCAAAGGCAATAGGTGTTTTGAAGTGTTCTACTAGATGATTGAAATGATGTCGGAGTTGTCGTTCGCCATGACGCCCCGGTAAGATCAAACCAAAGATATCACCACTAATACGGCCTAACAAAATGTCATAGCCAAATAGTTTGCGAATGCGATTAGCGATTGCCAGCAAAATGATGTCGCCCACTTGATACCCAAGCGAACTGCTGACGTCGGAAAAACGCACGACGTCAATCAGCATCAAAGACAGTTTATTATCTTCTTTGACTGCTTTATCTATGCGATCTAAAAACGCATAACGATTTGGAATTGTGGCTAGGGATTGGTGTACTTCACCCATTTTTTATTTATCTTTTAAGGCGTTTTATTAGACAACGACTATGATTCTATACGGTTAACGACCATAAAGAAAAGCCCAAATAGACATTTGGGCTTGATAAAGTGAATTTAAACCTAGTTAAGATCATAAATTCAGCTATTTGTTGCTAAACCTTGTATCTAACTCTCAACTTGGCAAGGGCTCAATTTCCAGATGCGCTCTACATAATCTGCGATAGAACGGTCTGAGGTAAATTTACCCATACGCGCCGTATTGAGAATAGCCATACGCGCCCAGTTTTTACTGTCACGGTAGGCCTTATCTACTTCCTTATGTGCTTCAGAGTATGACTCATAATCAGCCAACACTAGATAAGGATCACCGCCATCCAGCAAACTGTGTTTTATTGATGCCAATGCCCCAGGTTTACCCGGTGTGAAGTAATCAGTCTCAAGCCAATCTAGTATCGCTTTTAGCTCGGCATTTTTATAATAATAGTCATATGGGTTGTAGCCTTTGGCATGCAAGTCATGAACTTGTTCAACCGTTAGTCCAAATATAAAGATGTTTTCATCCCCCACTTCTTCGGCTATTTCGATATTAGCACCATCTAGCGTTCCTATCGTCAATGCACCGTTGAGAGATAACTTCATGTTACCCGTTCCTGACGCTTCTTTACCGGCAGTAGAGATCTGCTCGGAAACATCCGCTGCGGGGATCATTTTCTCCGCCAAGCTCACGCGGTAATTGGGCAAGAATACCACTTTTAGCTTTTTGTTTACCCGAGGATCATTATTAATCCGCTCTGCGACTTGGTTGATCGCATAAATAATATCTTTCGCCAATTTGTAACCTGGTGCAGCCTTGGCGCCAAAGATAAACACCCGTGGGTGCATATCATAATCTGGGTTTTCCAAAATGCGACGGTACAAGGCCATGATGTGCAGCAAGTTGAGATGCTGACGTTTGTACTCGTGCAAACGCTTGATCTGTATATCAAAAATTGCTTTAGGATCAATATCAATACCGGTTAATGCTTTGACCTGTTTGGTAAAGGCAACTTTGTTTTGATGTTTGATTTTCATGAAGTCTTTTTGGAACTTGGCTTCATCGGCAAATTTTTCTAAGTTCTTCAATTTATCGAGGTGCATCGGCCAATCGTCACCGATTTTCTTATCAATCAACGCGGATAACGATGGATTACACGCCTTAAGCCAACGTCTTGGAGTAATACCGTTAGTAACATTGGTTAGCTTGTTTGGCCATAGTTGGTCAAATTCAGGGAATAAGTTTTGCTTAACCAGCTTGGAATGAATTTCTGCCACGCCATTAACTGCGAAGGCACCAATCACTGACAAGTTGCCCATGCGCACCATTTTGTCATTGCCTTCTTCGATGATAGACAGCTTTTGTTTGATTTTGTTATCACCTGGCCACTTTTTCTCAACTTCGGCCATAAACCTGTGATTGATTTCATAAATAATTTCTAAATGGCGCGGCAGGATCTTTTCAATCATACGCGCAGGCCACTTTTCAAGTGCTTCAGGCAATAAAGTGTGATTGGTATAAGCAAATGTTTTATTACAAATTGCCCACGCGTCATCCCAATCTAATTCTGCGCGGTCTACCAAGATCCGCATTAATTCAGGGATCGCGATTGCCGGATGCGTATCATTCAATTGGATCACGACTTGATCAGAGAATCGACTCCAATCGTCACCGTGAGCACGCTTATAGCGTCGAATAATGTCCTTCAACGAGCAGGCACAGAAGAAATATTGTTGAATTAGACGTAGCTCTTTACCGGCCTCGGTTTCATCATTGGGGTACAAGACTTTTGAGATGGTCTCGCATTGCACATTTTCGCTTTGTGCATCGACGTAACCGCCGGCATTAAATACATCCCAATTGAAATAACTGGAAGCTTGGCTTTCCCACAAACGCAATACGTTGACGGTCTTGCCACCAAAACCAACAATTGGGATATCCCATGGGATCCCTTTAACGATAGAGCCTGGATGCCATTCTTTTTGAATTCGACCGTTGTCGCCGTATTTGGTTTCGACATAGCCATAAAGAGAAACTTCCTGAATAGATTCAGGTCGACAGATCTCCCAAGGATTTCCGTAATCTCTCCAGCTATCTGGGCGCTCTATTTGCGCGCCATTTTTGATTTCTTGTCTAAATAAACCGTGCTCATAATGAATACCGTAGCCAACAGCCGGTAAATCCATAGTCGCGAGAGAGTCAATAAAACAAGCGGCTAAGCGTCCCAAACCACCGTTTCCAAGGGCCATATCTGGCTCTTCTTCCATGATATCAGTGAGGTTAACCCCTAATTCTTTGAGGGCCTGATCAGTCACTTCAAACAAGCCTAAATTATGCAGGTTGTTTGACATTAAACGTCCCATCAAGAATTCAGCGGAAAAGTAATGTACCGCGCGAGTATCGTTTAAATAATGAGATTTTTGAGTACGGCGTAATCGCTCTAAGACTTGCTCCTGTACAGCTGCGCAAGCCGCTTTCCACCAAGCGTGATTATTAGCCTTATTTTCATCGGTACCAAGCGTACAATGGAGATGACGTACGATAGCGTCTTTGATAGTGCTCTTATCTAGCGCTTCAGGCGCAATTAAGGCCTTTTTCTTAACAGTTGTTTTAGCCATATCGGAAATTCCTACAGTTGCCATTCTGAAATTTTTGGGAGTGATCCAATTTCAGATTTTTTTCTTAGCGTAGTTTTAGCAGGAAAATCGCATCGATACTGTTAAATAATTGTTAAATTAACCACTGAATTCGTATGCACATAAATTTTTTGGCCTTTTTTAACATTTAATTAACAGCATGGTTTCAACTATTAAACATTTCGCTGTTTAAACACATCATCCACTAACGTTTGCGCTTCATTTAATAGCTCTGTTAAGTGCTGTTCACCGTTAAAGCTTTCAGCATATATTTTATATACATTTTCGGTACCCGAGGGACGTGCAGCAAACCAACCATTTTCGGTACTCACTTTAACACCGCCTATAGCGGCATTATTGCCAGGTGCATGAGTTTGAATATTGTTGATAGTTTCACCCGCTAACTGTGTTGATGTGATATCAGTAGCGTCGAGTTTACTGAGGATCTGTTTTTGTTGATGGCTTGCTGCAACATCTATGCGTTTGTAACAGGGTGAGCCAAACTGCTGGGTAAGGCGCTGGTAATGTTCTGCGGGATCTTTGCCTGTAACAGCAGTGATTTCAGCCGCTAGTAAACATAAGATTATCCCATCTTTGTCGGTTGCCCAAGGCTGCCCATTCTTGCGCAAGAAAATGCCTCCGGCGCTTTCTTCACCGGCAAAACCGATGTCTCCGTGTAACATACCTTGCACAAACCATTTAAAACCAACCGGCATTTCACATAATTCACGGCCCATTGATTTAGCCACGCGGTCGATTATGCTACTGGATACTAAGGTTTTACCGATTTTTAACTCTTTTCCCCAATCGCTGCGGTGTTGATATAGGTAATCAATTGCCACAGCCAGATAGTGATTAGGATTCATCAAGCCCGCGCTCTTAGTCACTATGCCATGACGATCAAAATCAGGGTCGTTACCAAAAGCGACGTCAAAGTCGTCTTTAAGATCAATCAGCCCAGCCATGGCATACGGTGAAGAGCAATCCATACGGATTTTGCCGTCCTTATCTCGACGCATAAAGCCAAACTGATGATCGACACGGTTATTCACAACCTTAATATTTATATTGTATTTATCCGCTATCTTGTCCCAATAACCTAGCCCTGCCCCGCCAAGAGGATCTGTACCTAGGCGCAGTCCAGCAGCGGCGATTTTTTGCATATCAACAACTTGATCTAGCTCATTGATATACTGCTCGCTAAGGTCAATCTCTTTGACCCATTGGGATTTCATCGCTTGATCAAAATCTCTTCTTTTAACCGCCACACTGCCTTGCTGAATGATTTCGTTAGCACGCGTTTGGATCCAGTTGGTGGCATCACTATCAGCCGGACCACCATGAGTCGGATTATATTTAAAACCACCGTCTTCTGGCGGATTGTGCGATGGCGTGATCACCACACCATCTGCTAAACCCGATGACTTACCACGGTTGAAATTTAGGATAGCGTGAGAAATCACCGGCGTTGGAGTGTAACCGCGCCCTTGTTGCACAAACAGGGTTATCTCATTTGCGCTAAGCACTTCAACTGCGGTAATAAATGCCGGCTCGGATAAAGCATGCGTATCCATACCGATAAACATCGGGCCATTAGTGCCATTGGCCACACGATATTCGGCTAACGCTTGGCAAATAGCAGCAATGTGGATCTCAGTAAAACTATATAAAAAGGCACTCCCTCTGTGTCCGGAGGTACCAAACGCGACGGCTTGTGCGGGATCATTGATATCAGGTTGATTGGTATAATAAGCGCTGATTAAACGCGCCACATTAACAAGTTGTTCTACTGACGCTGGCTTACCAGCTTGTGGATGAAGTGCCATGATGATCCCTTTTGTAAGTATCCTGAACTGAAGGACAATAAGTGTCTTTCAATAATGCCTTTTTTACGCTTATCTGCGTTGAGCTTTCTAACAATAAGCCAGCTATTAGGTACGAAAACTCGCCATGATAATCGCAAAAATAGCATCATTGATGTGTGTTTCAGAAGATTCGCTTTTACTTATTCTCATTAGCAATTTGAAATCTTTATGTAAAATTTAATTGCGCTTCACATCTTATCGATCAGTTCAGGTTTAGTCATATTTGCGTTCTAGGCGTTAAACAACTTACTCAAACGCTCTACGTTACTTTTTGAATATCCTAACAACTCTGCAGTTTGTAGCAGCATGCTGCACTTTTTGTCAGTATTGTTATTGGTTACTACCCAAAACGGTGATCCAGGAATAGATTTAGGGTTGGTGCTGCTGCCGCTTTTAAGTAATGTATCTTTGTCTTGGGCAAAGTACAAACGTCCCTTACCTTTTATCTCTAAAACCACATCAAAACGAGTAGGATGCGTTTGATGCAAAGCACCCAGCATGAGTAGAAATCGCTCTACTTTGCTCATCGGTTGTTGATATTTTTCATGCTTAAGTAGATTAAACAACGTTCCCGCATCTACGACGTTGCCCTCATCCTTGGCAATCTCTGACTTGTTAGTGGGCTTTTTAATTTTGTTGATCTCACGAACCGCTTTGGTCACTTGCTTAGGTTTGGTAACGTCCACATGAGTGTTACCCCCACGCTTAAGGCCCAGTTCTTCGATCAAGATCCGACGTAGTATGTCTGAGGCACTCTCACCAATATGCTTAGTTTGAGAGGCAATAAAAGCGTAGAGCTCATCATCGACCGTAATTGTTTTCATTGTTCCATTTTTTCAACTGCTCTTTGGGTACCTCATTATAAAACCAACAGAGCAGTTTTTTCAGTAAAAAATTGTCTTATCTATAACAAACTGGTTTTTTCAATGAAACGAATGGCTTGGGTAAATTTACATACCTGTGTATTGTTGCTTGAGCTTACAGCCCTTCACAGATGGTCTAAGATTAAGTTATTCACCAAAGGTTGACGAACTATGCAGCAAAAGATCCAACAAGTAATTAATCAAATCGCTGGTAAAGTCATTGGCAAAAATCAACAAATTAAATTGGCGTTAACCTGTTTGATCGCCGATGGCCATCTTTTGATAGAAGACTTACCTGGCATGGGTAAGACCACACTATCGCACGCCCTCGCAGAATCCTTAGGATTGAATTTTTCACGAATACAATTTACCTCTGATCTGTTGCCCGCTGATATGTTAGGTCTGAATATCTATGATACGGTTAAACAGTCTTTTCAATTTCACCCAGGCCCTATTTTTAGCCAATTGGTATTAGCCGATGAAATCAACCGCGCTAGCCCCAAAACCCAAAGTGCATTGCTAGAAGCGATGGAAGAAAAGCAAGTGAGTCTTGACGGTGAAACACGACCCTTGCCCTCACCTTTTTTCGTCATTGGCACCCAAAATCCAATGCATCAATCAGGTACCTACCCGTTACCTGAATCTCAACTAGACCGGTTTTTAATGCGTGTTCAATTAGGCTATCCGGATTGGCAAGCAGAAAAACAGATGTTGTTGCATGCTGACAAAGGTCAATCAAAGGCTATTGAACCTGTGATGTCGTTATCTGAATTTAACAAGCTGCAAACTCAAGTCGCCGATGTACATGCCTCCGATAACATTCTTGATTATATTCTTAAATTGGTGACCCATAGCCGTGAACAAGAAGGGTTCCCAAATCCATTATCGCCACGTGCGAGCAAGGCATTGGCCAAAGCGTCAAAAGCTTGGGCCTTAGTGCATGGTCGTGACTATGTGGTACCTGAAGACATTCAAGCAATATTACCTGCTGTAGCCGAACATAGAATGCGTTCATCGATGGCCGACTTTAATGGTCAAACAAGCTTGAGTACGCGATTATTAGAAGCGATCGACCCTCTGGCCGCTTAACATGAAAATTTGGCAACGACGCCTGTCCACCTGGTTGGATAAACGTATCCCAGCAGCCCGTCATTTTACCTTGGGCTATAAAAATATATTTATCTTCCCATCTCGATTTGGTGGGTTGTATTTGATTTTGTGTATAGGACTCTTTCTTTTAGGCAGTAATTACCAAAATAACCTGATGACGATTTTGTGTTACTTCTTAATTTCGCTATTTTTATTAAATTTATTCGTCGCCTATTTAAACTTTGCCAAATTGGATATTCAGCTAGGAAAAGTGCAGAATTGCTTTGCCAAGGATACCATCCAACTTCCGATCTGGATAAATCACACAAAAGAGCCTGCACACGGCTTGATCAGTTTGCATTTTTGGCAACACAAAGACAGTGTTACGGCTGACTTAGACGACTATAGCAATCCTATCTATCTGGCATTACTGTGTGAAAAAAGGGGACCGTTAACGCTTTCAAGAGTGACCTTTAGTAGCACCTATCCGCTGGGTTTGTTTCGTTGCTGGACGCACCTGCAATTTAGCTCTGACATATTGATCTATCCAACTCCCCTCATCTGTAGCGTTACTTTGCAGTCACAGCTTAACGATGATAACCAGCCAAACACCTCTCAACACGTTCAGCGTGGACACGATGACTTCGATAGTCTAGCACCTTATAAACAAGGTGAGCCACTTCATCATGTGGCATGGAAGCAGGTGGCAAAAGGACAAGGCATGATTTCCAAACAGTTTAGCAATCAAAGCGGTTCATCTGGCTGGTTAACCTTAGCTAGCGTCCCCGCCAATGACATAGAAATAAAACTGTCACAACTTTGCTATCAGGTCATTGAGCTCACTCGCACTAACCAAGCGTTTGGACTGGATTTAGGCTCACAAAAGATAGCCCTAGACAGTGGCATTGAACACCAACATAGATGTCTGTCCGCACTCGCGCAATATCGCGCTCCAATGCAGAGTTCAAACTAAATGTTTAGGGTGGCAAAAAATCACGGACACTTGGTGCTAACCGCGACTTTTTTATGTGTCAGTCTCAGTTTGCTAGAGCCGGTGATGAGTTGGATCATTATTTTAGTTGTCTGTGCGGTGATAATGCGGCTTGCACTGTATCTGCAATTACAAAAGCATGCTCCATCGGTTCGCACTTTAAACTTGTTAGCGCTACTCAGCGCAATCGTATTAGCCTATTTTAGCTTTCAACTCGGTGTGTTGCTGGGCATGCTAAACCTATTAGTATTGGCCTGTGCGTTGAAACTCATGCTATTACGCTCAAACAAAGACTATTACCAACTCGTGACTAGTTGCGGCTTTTTAATTGGCTGCGGCTTTATCTTCCAACAAGGGATTGGTTTTAGTGTTTTTTATCTTGCCTTAACCATGCTGTTGATGTTGTCTTTAGCATGTCAAAATAGCCCAGCTCGTTCAATCCAAACTAACAGCAAGCATATTGCACTGATGAGTGCACAAGCTGCACCAATATGCGGGCTGTTGTTTATCGTCATGCCGCAAGTTGGGCCGCTGTGGCAAATGCCTTCATCTAAGTCCCATAAAACAGGATTAGCAGAACAAGTCACACCTGGCGATATCGCCAGTCTTTCTCAAAGCTCGGAACTGGCGTTTCGCGTTACCTTTGATGGTCGTATTCCAACAAATCAGGAACGCTATTGGCGGGCGATGGTATTGGAAGATTTTGATGGCAAAACGTGGCGAGTGTCACCACTGCGCAAATCAGTGCGAAGACAATATCAACAATCTAACAAAGCTTTCACACCTTCTGTTGTTGGTCCCTATTTAAGTTATAACGTCATTGCTGAACCCACGCATCAACGGTGGCTGTATGCCATTGATGTGGCAGTCGCCAATGATCCGGCAACAGCAAAAAAAATATGGCAAGGACATGACTATCAACTCATCAGCCGTTCTCCGTTGATGAGCAATTTTCAATACAGCGTCAAATCCTATTTAAACACGCCGTTGAATCAATCCTTGTTTAGCGTGGATAATCGTATTAACCAGCAATTACCAAGCCAAGGAAATCCAAGAACCCAAAGTTGGGTGCGTGAACTACGAAAAGCCAACCCAAATGATTCAGCTTTTATTCAGGCAGTATTAGCTAATTTTAAAAACCAACCTTTCGAATACACCTTAACGCCACCGCTCATGCAGGATCAACCGGTCGATCAATTTCTATTTGATCAACAGTCCGGTTTTTGCTCCCACTATGCCAGCGCGATGGCTTATGCATTGAGATTAGGTGGAATCCCCGCAAGGATGGTAACCGGTTATCAAGGCGGTGAGATGCGTGAAAATGCGTATCTCAGTGTCTATCAATATGACGCCCATGCGTGGGTAGAAGCTTGGCACTCGGAACTCGGTTGGCAACGTTACGACCCAACGGCTGTGGTCGCCCCCGACCGTGTTATCTACGGATTACGGGCAGCGATTGCTGATGCTAGTGAGCTAATTGATTCGCCCTTTTTGCTCAACCGATTTAACGGTGTTGCCTGGCTAACGGAACTTCGCTTCATGCTTGCCGATCTCGATTTTCTTTGGACCAAGTGGATCATCGGATTCGACAAACAAACCCAACAAGATCTGATAAAATCGTTAATCGGAAAGTTGACCCCACAACGCTTAGCATTATTTGGACTCAGTGTGATGGGGATCATTGCGCTCTTGCTACTCACTTTCTTCTGGCGAGCTTTACGCGGTTATCAGACCGATATGATGACTCAGTATTATCTACGGGCTGAGGTGTTATTGCAGAAATTAAATATCCAGCGCCTGCGCCATCAAGGGCCGCAGGAGTTTGCCCAAACTGTCAGTGTCAAAGCGCCCCCTTCAATCAATAAACCCTTTGCGCGAATAACGTCGCAATTTATTCAATATCATTATCAGAATTTGAAGCCTGAACAACGCGCAGCATTGATTACGAAAGTGAAGTCTGACTGGCAGCAGTTAAAAAAAGCAACTAAAAAAATTGTCCGATGAGATAACTGGTTTCAAGAGCCATAGTATCAATTGGATTTTATCGTTGGTCATTGCCCATTAGTTGAGAATGCGGATGTGCACAGTCACTTCTTCTCGATCATGGTAAAGGTGTTTGGCTTGCCATTGATATCGCATTTGATGTTGCTGCAACGTCTTATCAACAATTTGCTTGGCCTGTTGAACCGACTCAAACCGCTGCTTCATTGGTAATTTAAGATTAAAAATCGTTTCTTTACACCACCCTTTGGCTAACCAATTGGCCATTAATTGCGCCACTCGTTGGGGCTGTTCGATCATATCGCAAACCAACCATGTCACTTGCTTTTTACGCGGCGTAAATTTGAATCCATCCTCAGCATAATAGGTGACCTGCCCAGTTTCCATTAACGCTGCATCCATGGCGCCATTATCCACAGCATGCACAAATAGGCCGCGTTTAACCAACTGATAAGTCCAACCTCCGGGACACGAGCCCAGGTCAACCGCCTGCATACTAGGTGCTAGCCTTTGTGACATTTCATTTTGCGGGATGAATAATTGAATCGCCTCATCAAGCTTTAAGGTAGAGCGACTGGGCGCATCGCTCGGAAACTTAAGCCGCAGTATACCAAGGGGGTGCGGGCTACGATTAGACGGATCAGAGTAACCAATGATGGCGTTACTGCCGCTGGAAAAAAACACGTGTAAACTCGGCTTTTTAAGGTTTTCTTTGCTAGTCAGCTGTTTGGACTTTCTTAAAGCCTGACGCAAAGGAACGGTGATTTTGCGACACAACTTAGACAACGCTCTTCCCTCTGTCGTATCAGGATGCTCAACACAGACATCGCCAAATAGGGGGGCATCGTCTAACTCCGCTAAAATAGTGCCGATTCTATCTTCAAGGTTTTCAAACTCGATAGGCGCACCACACACCAGCATTTGCCTAGCAAACACTAAGTCTGTCAGCGGAATAGACTTAACAAGTCGCGGAGCATCGTCGACTTGATGACAGTTAAACAGCACAAACCCCGACTGTTTACTGAAGCTTGGATAACCGTATATGCCCAAATCCGCCGCTTTTTGCACAATCTCTGTACCTAAATCGGCTTCAAATCCTGCTCTGCAATACAGCAGTAATGCACTAGTGTTCATATTCATATGCAGCCACTAGCAAACAAATCCAACCGGCAATAAAGAACAGCCCTCCTAGCGGGGTGATAGGACCAACCCACTTGAGTGTCGTTAGCGCAAGCACATACAAGCTACCGCTGAAAAAGACGATGCCGGCGGCCATTGAGCGCGCGCCCCAAATTAACCATTCGTTTCGCCAAGAACGATAAAAGGCGACAAAGACCAAAATGGCCACAGTGTGGATCAGCTGATACTCGACCGCTGTATGAAAATAGCCTAACGATTCTGCGCTAAGCGTATCTTTCAACGCATGAGCACCAAAGGCACCGAGAATAACCGATAAACTGCCGCTTACCGCCGTGAAGCTCAATAAAAACTTCATAACTGTCCTTGCATAAATTCAACTATGTGGTTAGCCGCAGCATCCATATGCTGTTCCAATGTTAAGCCGCTTGATTTCAGTGGCACAAAACTGTGGTCGGCAGCGATTAAAAATTTAACTTCAATAGCATTGGAAAGGGCATATTGCGCAATGCGCTCTCTATTTCCGAAAGTATCCCGCTCCCCCTGCACTATAAGTGTAGCAATTTCTGAGACTAACAGATGCTCGGTTCGGTGTTTTTCAGGTTTGCGTGGCGGGTGAAATGGATAGCCTAAACAGATCACTCCTTTGCCTTGCTTTTCTAGCGGCAGCATAGTCGCAACTCTGCCGCCCATTGATTTCCCCCCAACGAACAAAGGTAAGGATGTATCGGCGTCATTCACCCTATCTATAAAGTCATCAATTAAGATAGGCATTCTATTAGGCGGTTGGCGCTTTTGCTTTTCTCTTGCTGCCAACATGTATGGAAAATCGAAACGAATGACCTTAACGCCCCTTTTACACAACAGTGACGCCATGGTGTTCATAAACTCGCTGTGTTTATCGGCCCCTGCGCCATGGGCTAATATCAGCTGCGCAAATGGAGAGTCCGGACAATCAATGATCGTCTTCATCGAGATCCCCTCTAACTTGTTCCAACAACCAATGTCTGAAGGTAGCAATTTTACCTAATTCAGCTTGAGATTGATGGCAAACCAAATAATAACTACTTTTACTGATGAGCCGTTCTTCAAATGGGCAGACTAATCTGCCCGAGAGTAATTCCGGTCTAGCCAACACACTATTTGCCAATGCTATCCCCTGCCCTAAAGCTGCCGCTTGTAGCACCATCATGGTGTGACTAAATATCGGCCCTTGTTCCACGTTCACGCCTGGCACATGAAAATTACGGATCCAGGTTTTCCAACTCTCTCGGGTGGAATCGTGCAGTAGGCGATGGTGTTTTAGATCAGTTAAATTATCCAGTGGCTTGCTACCGTCAAATAACATGGGAGAACAAACAGGCGTAAGGTACTCGGTATGTAATTTATCTGCGATCAAGCCAGACCATTTACCTCTGCCATAATACACAGCAACGTCAACATCTTCTTCTAAGAATCCATCATCGAAATCAACGGCTTTGATACGCACATCAATATCTGGGTGATTTTGGCTGAACTGGTGGATACGAGGCACCAACCACTGAATTGCAAAACTCGGCGGAACAGCCACAGTAATGGCTCCTTTATCGCCAGTGGCCAACAGTTTTTCAGTTGCTAAATGCAAAGACTCGAACAATGCTTTTAATTCAAGGTAATAGCCTTGTCCTTGTTCCGTGAGCAATAAAGTACGATTCTTACGTAAAAATAATTTAATTGATAAAAAGTCTTCTAAACTTTTTATCTGATGACTCACCGCAGCTTGAGTCACGAACAGCTCATCTGCCGCCTTGGTAAAACTTAAATGACGAGCAGCGACTTCAAAGGCGCGCAGAGCATTTAGTGGTGGCAGTCGGCGATTCACGCATTAGTCCCTGATTATCTTAGTATTGATTCGAAGCATAACGTAAAACCCCAACACAATCATTAGCTTTTCTAATGACAGTATATATTTAATGTCATTTTACGGTTCTAGCACAAGCCGTTACTATACTCGAAGTGAAATATTTATTCTTTTAAAACAAATTGTTAATTACTCACTGGTTGTTAATCAACCATCAAAGAATTGAATATTTTATATTAATTAAACTAAGAGGAAATTATGAAAACTACAATAGCATTGGGTTTAGTATTGCTGTTAACCAACAATACTGCAGTGTATGCCAACGATAACCCAATCGACCTAACGGTGATTTCAGCAAACATTCAACAGGGATTGCTTGAGAATCTTGCTGACATTACGAACGAAACCCGTTTCGTCGATAGTGACGTACTGTTAGCAGATATCTTTACTGCCACGCATTCTGAAGATCATCAAGTTCAACTTGATAAAGGTGAGAATAGCCCAGCGTTAATCATCGCAGACTAGCTTCTCACCTAGTTTGAGTGATACCGCGATGGTCAGACATAATCAGCATCAGCCTTTATATGTGTGAACTGGCTCGCGTTATCTCAAGCTCAGCTTAATTAGCGCTGGTATCCAGTGCAGGAAGACTCTTAATCAATTGATCAAGTGCTTTCATTTGCGCTAAATAGGGCTCAAGCTTATCTAATTTGAGTGCACAGGGACCATCGCATTTAGCCTGATTGGGATCTGGATGAGCCTCAATGAACAAACCGGCTAATCCAAGCGCCATGCCACTACGAGCAAGTTGAGCTGCTTGGGCGCGACGACCATCTGCGGAGTCAGATCGACCACCAGGTTTTTGCAATGCATGTGTTGCATCAAAAATAACAGGGGCATAGGATTTCATTTCATCCATGCCCAACATATCGACAACCAAATTGTTATAACCGAAACTGCTGCCACGTTCACACAAGATAATCTTGTCATTGCCCGCTTCCATAAATTTGGCGATGATATGGCGCATTTCATGAGCCGCTAAGAATTGTGGCTTTTTGACATTGATAACGGCGCCCGTTTTTGCCATCGCGACGACTAAATCCGTTTGACGAGCCAAAAATGCGGGCAATTGGATCACATCAACAACGTCAGCAACCGGTTGTGCTTGAAAGGTTTCATGCACATCGGTAATCAATGGCACATCAAACTGCTGCTTAATCTCGGCAAAAATCTTTAACCCTTCTTCCATACCCGGGCCGCGATACGAATTAACCGATGAGCGATTAGCTTTATCGAATGAGGCTTTAAACACAAAAGGGATGTCAAGGCGCGTAGTTACTTCTTTGTAGTGTTCCGCGATGCGCATGGCAAGATCACGAGACTCAAGTACGTTCATGCCACCAAACAGCACAAAGGGGTTGTGATTGGCAACAGTGATGTCACCGATGGTAATTTCTTGCTGATTTTTCATATTAAAATAACCTGATCTCGAGATAATTGATGACGATTAAATAGCAAACCGTATTTAATTTCAAATAGTTATGATCGCCAAAAAAAGTCAGCCACATGAAGACGTTTAATGATTATGGCAAATGGCTGTATAGTTGAAACAGAAATTAACGCTAAATTAGTGAAGGATGACTCGACTCATGCTATCCCAATGACGCATTTGCAACTTTAGTAATTGCGCGGATGGGTCTTGTGGACAGTGTTCAATAAAAAACTGATAGTCTGCTTTAGCCACTTGAGGACATTCTAATTGGTGCAGTAAAAAACCTCGGTCGCGGCGCTCATAAGGATCGTTTGGTGACAAACCTATCAACAAATCAACGGCTCTTAGGGCATTTTGATATTTCTCTTCACGAATAAAGGACGCTTTTAAATTGTGTAGCATGCGCACAACTATTTCTTCGGTGGAAGCACAATCTAGCACACCCGCTGGCATCTCATCGTCGTCCGAATCACCGACAATACTCAGATACAAACGCTCTAGTTCTTGCCAGTCCAATATTTTTCCTGTCAATGGATCAATGAAAATGGTGCGTTTATCTGCATTACAATAACGGATCAAAAAGTGCCCTGGAAAATTGACCCCGGTAACATCAAATCCTAAACGCTGTGCAATAGCGCTAAACACGATGGCCAAGGTGACAGGTATCCCGGTTCGATAATCAATCACCTTGTCGAGCAAACAGTATTTGGAATCGAAAAAGTCATTCTCGTTACTGCTAAATGCAAGTTGTGTATAAAAGAACCGACTGAACTGTTTGAATCGCAGTGACTCATCTAATTGCATGTCCATTGACGCTTTAACGTCTTCGGCCAAACTGTCAATCATATCTAGGTAAGATGATACGTCCGTGGCAGTGGTGAACTGCCTAGTGACCAGCAAACCTGCCAATAACGTGTTCTGATCTACAATAGCCTGATGTAGCGCGGTCACATTCGCCTCGAGAAGTTTGATGTTATTCTCTGTTATCGGAACAGGATACCTAAAGCTTAACATTTCAATTCACTCAATTAGCTATTTATAGCAAAAACAACGCCTGCTTAGTCACGGCCATTTTCCCGGCTAATGCCAAGCAAACCATGCCAACGGCAAAACCGGTCCAGCGTGCCGCGGTGGAGTTTGCTCTTTTGAGAACATAGAACCCCATCAAAATATAAATCACGACTAAGAGAATTTTTTGCCACAACCAAGGGTGCTGCAGTGGATTCCATGGCACCAAGAAACACAATGCGACGGCAGAAGCTAACAAAATAGTATCGATGATATGAGGGGAAATTTTCACCCACTTTTTCATCAACATGTCTGATCCACGCATTAGCCAGAAAAAGCGTACGATGAAAAATAAAATGGTCAACACGACCGCGGTCATATGAAGGTGTTTAGTAAAAATGTACATCGGATGTCCCTGTTATTGTTATTTTGACGGCACATTGGAATGGTCATCTAAGCGGCAAATACCAGCTAGCGACCGAGTCATTGGGCGCTACTGTAGCCTAGCACAGGCACCAAATCGAGAAGCATTTTAGCGTTATATGTTAAGCTGCTGATGCAACACTAAATTTTGTTAATATGCAGCAAATTTAGCAGACTAAGCCTAAATCAGCTGCGAGTGGTTTTGGTCACAATAAGCGGATATCAATTGGATCAGGAAACTTCTGTTGCACGGCTTCAATCTTGTTGATGTTTTCTAACAATAGATCAACCAATTTGGGATCAAATTGCTTACCTCGTTGTTGTTTAAACACCTCAAGCACTTTTTCTAGCGGCCAGGCTTCTTTATGAAATAATTTGCTGCGCAACGCGTCATACACATCTGCAATAGCAGTGATACGACTAAAGATATGAATTCGACCACCTTTAAGTCCTCGAGGATAACCATTGCCGTCCCAATGCTCGTGATGATCACGGGCTATCATTGCTGCATTTTGTATGATCAGACGTCGTGAACCTTTAAGCAGTTCGTAACCCACTTCGGCGTGCGTTTTGGCGACTTCTCGCTCTTGCTCTGACAAGGGTCCGGGTTTACGAATAATGTTTGTAGGGACTTTAAGCTTGCCCACATCGTGCAATGGTACCGCGAGGGTCAACATTTCTACTTCCGCTTCACTGAGTCCATATGCTTTAGCTAAAATCTCACAGGTTTCAATCATGCGTTCGATGTGTTTACCTACGCTAAAGCTTTTTTCCATTGCTTGGCCAAGGCGTTCAATGATCTCGCGTTGAGTATCTTCGATTTCTTTGGTTAAGAGCACATTATCAAACGCAATCTGTACGTTTTGACTGAAAATCTTTAACAACTTTTTATCTAACGAGTTGAGTTTACGCGGCATGCCTGACAGATAAAGTATCGAGCCATAGGCGTTTTTGCTTTGGCAATAAGCGACAACATATTCTTCACCATAAATCATCGATTTTTCAGCTAATGCTTTTTGACATGCTTTGAGCTCGTCGCCTTTTACGACATCTTGTAACAAGGCGCCTTCTCGACCTTGGTACTCGCCTTTACCCGTGAATACGTAAAACTCGTCTGGCTCAGAGGTATCAAAGGGCCTTGGTGCTGCAACGGCGCTGGTTATGTAGGCCGCATCTTGTGTACCACCTAACAGTGATGATAATTGTTGGATAATCCCTTCAATAAAATTTTCAAGTGAACGGATCGTAAACAAGTCTGCAGACGCCGAAATGATTTTCTCTAGGCCTTTTCGGTTTTCTTCAATGACAGTGATATCTCGATAGGAGCGTAGTGAAGCAATCACTACCGTAAATAACTTTTGTGCGGTGAGTTCAGTTTTAGATTTATAATCGTTGATATCATAGTTGACGATAACGTCACGTTCCGGCGCTTGACCTGGCTGGCCCGTTCGCAAAATAATGCGAGTAAAATAATTACATAGATCATCACGCACATATTGCGCCACTTCTAAACCTGCTTCATCGGTTTCCATCACAACATCGAGCAGGACAATCGCGATGTCGTTATGTTGATGAAACAGCTTTTTTGCTTCTTCACCGCTGTGGGCGCTGATAAAAGAGAGGCCTTTACCTTGAAACGAGAAGTCGCTTAATGCAAGTCGCGTGACCGAATGAACCTCAGGTTCATCATCAACAATAAGAACTTTCCACGTACCTTTTTGTTCACATTCAGGTTCATCCGTATCTTCGGCAAAAAGAAACGTGTCAGACATGCGGCTACCCCTCGTCATAATATCGGACCAATCTACCACTAAGATTTTAAATTCACCACTTAAAAAACTCGTTTGTAGTCAGAAGGTTGAACTGGACCTAAGGTTATTTTGACGATTTTGCCTGAGTGATCCTAAGAGCACCGTTAAGATCCTGATGATGAAGGATATCTGAAAAATGATGATGCCGAAAGGTTTCCGCGACTAATTCGGATTGCTGAAATCCATGTTCGATCATTAGCCATCCGCCCTTGTTTAAATACGTTGGCGCGGTGGCTACAATGTGCTTAATGTCATCCATGCCATCGACTCCGGAGGTCAGTGCCGATTTTGGCTCAAATCTAACATCACCTTCATCAAGATACTCGCTGTTCGCTTCAACGTAAGGAGGATTGCTGACAATGAGATCGAATTTTGTGCTGCCTAACTGGGTAAACCAGTCACTTTGGAAAAATTCTACGTCCGCAATGCCATTGCTCTTTGCATTACGTTTAGCCAAATCAACAGCTTCATCAACAACATCAACGGCAGTGACTGACCATGCGGGGTTTTCTTTAGCCAATGACAGGGCGATAGCGCCAGTGCCAGTGCCAAGATCAAGCACCTTCGCTTGCTCAGGCAGTGGCAATTGCAACGCGAGCTCTATCATAAGCTCGGTTTCTGGTCTTGGGATCAGCGTATTTTCAGATACTTCTAGTTGCAGTGTCCAAAAGTCTCGATAGCCAATCAAATACGCCACTGGACGACCCGTTTGACGTTGCAGTACCAATTGTTGAAACTGATTTACTTGCTCTGGTGACGGTATTTTTTCAGGCCAAGTGAGCAAATAGGTGGTGTTTTTCTGCAAACAATGACTCAATAAGACACGGGCGTCCAACTTAGGGCTTTCACCCCCATCGAGTTGTTGATAAGCCCAATTGAGTAATTGGGCGATAGAAGATTGTAAATTTAACAATGTAGTTAGTGATCGTCAGATAATGATGCCAACAGATCCGCCTGATGCTCTTGGCGAATCGGTTCTAATAAGGCATTAACGTCACCCGCAATCACGTCATCAAGTTTGTACAAGGTCAAATTAATGCGATGGTCAGTTACCCTGCCTTGAGGAAAGTTATAGGTTCGAATGCGTTCTGAGCGATCACCGCTGCCCACCAAAAGACGCCGAGTAGAAGCTTCTTCGGCAGTACGCTTTTCCTCTTCGATTTGATTTAATCGAGACTGCAGCACCGACATGGCTTTGGCGCGGTTCTTGTGCTGAGAGCGTTCGTCCTGACATTCCACGACCACTCCGGTTGGGATGTGAGTTAAACGAATGGCGGAATCCGTTTTGTTAACGTGCTGACCACCCGCACCTGATGCTCTGTAAGTATCCACTCGCAGGTCAGCAGGATTAATGGCAATAGCTTCAGATTCTGGGATCTCAGCGAGTACGGCCACTGTACAAGCGGAAGTGTGAATTCGACCTTGGGATTCAGTTTCCGGTACCCGTTGAACGCGGTGACCGCCAGATTCAAACTTCATCACGCCATATGCACCCTCACCAATGATATTGGCGACAATTTCTTTATAACCACCATGTTCACCTTCACTGGCATTCACGACTTCTAATTTCCAACCTTGGGTTTCAGCAAAGCGACTGTACATTCTAAATAGATCGCCAGCAAAGATAGCGGCCTCGTCCCCACCTGCCCCAGCGCGAATTTCTAAAAAGCAGTTACTGTTGTCGTTAGGATCTTTTGGCAATAGCAAAATTTGCAGATCGTTTTCAAGGCGTTCAATGTCCGCTTTGGCTTGTTTGTATTCTTCTTGGGCCATTTCACGCATCTCAGCGTCGTCTTCCTGCATCATCTCCTGCGCCGAATCAAGATCTTGTTGCGCTTGTTGATGTTCTTTAAATGCAGCCACAACATTCTCTAACTGAGAATATTCTCGCGACAATGCGCGGAATTTTTCCTGATCAGCGATGACCTCGGCATTGCTCAGAAGCGCTTGAACTTCTTCAAAGCGTTCAATAAGGGACTCTAATTTGCTGACAACTGAAGCTTTCATGGTTTTCCTGTGGTGTTATTCTTTGTCTTCATCCTGATCTAAATCGAGACCCAAGGTATCGATGATCACGGATAATCTATGTTTGTCTTGCTCTGCAGCAGCTCGACTTAATGCTTTAGTCGGCGCATGCAACAGCGCATTGGTCAGTTTATTGGATAATTCTATCACGACTTCTTGTGGATCTTTGCCTTCTGCTAATTGGCTAATTGCCCGTTGCTGAAGTTTTTGCTTCACTTGGTGATTCTGTCGACGAAACGTTTTTAACGAATCAATCGACTGCAACGACTTCTTCCAATTCATATAGTCATTGGTGCTATGGGCAATGATCTGTTCTGCTTGTTTTGCCGCATTTTGGCGACTAGCCATGTTTTGCTCAACGATATGCTGCAAGTCATCGACACTGTACAAGTAGGCATCATCGAGCTCGCCGACCTCGTTTTCTATATCTCTAGGAACGGCTAAATCGACAAAAAAGATAGGCTTATGTTTGCGATTTTTAAGCGCACTTTCGACCATGCCTTTGCCAATAATTGGCAAGGTGCTAGCGGTAGAACTGATCACAATATCTGACTCTGGTAACACGCTAGGAATTTGCGCCAGCGTGATCACCTTGGCATCAATTTGCTCGGCTAGCTCCTGCGCACGAGATAACGTGCGATTCGCGACGGTTAGCCCTTTGACTCCACTGTCACGTAAATGCTTGGCCACCAGCTCGATAGTTTCACCGGCACCAATGAGCAGTACTCGGGTTTTTTCTAATGAAGAAAATATTTGCTTAGCCAGTTGCACCGAGGCAAACGCAACCGACACCGCATTGGCACCAATTTCAGTTTCACTTCGCACTTTCTTAGCTACTGAGAAGGTATTTTGGAACAAACGCTCAAATTGCGTGTTAATCGCGCCCGAGTGTTTTGCACTGGTGTAGGCTTGTTTAACTTGGCCAAGAATTTGAGGCTCACCCAGCACAAGGGAATCTAAACCACTTGCCACTCGCATGATATGATTCACCGCATGCTGATCTTCAAAAGTATAGATATTGTGCTGCAGTGAAGCAGGATCGATACCATGATATTTCGCCATCCAACTTACCAACGCCATGGATTGAAACTCTTCAACCGAAACATAGATTTCGGTACGATTGCAGGTAGAGACAATCACACTTTCGTCGGCACTAACCGCCTGACGCAAGGACGCCAACGCTTCGACCATAGACTCTGCTGGAAAGGCTACTTTCTCACGCAGTTCAACGGGAGCGGTTTTGTGGTTTATACCTACGGCAACTAATGTCATTCAGAAAGGGCGGAATCTATTCAGTATCATTCGGTGCGGCATTGTACGCAAAAGCCAAAACTATTGAAAGTGTCTAACTTTCTGTGTTCCTATACTTAGCAATAAAAAGAGGCGGTAAAATCGGTTTTATGAAGAAACTCTTGGTGGTGTTATTTTTCAGTGCATTGTTTATCGGAGGATGTGCCACTCCTGTGCGTGAAAATCAAAGCGTCGACAGCAAGCTACATCAGCAGCGATTATCCGCTATCAGCCAGTGGCAAGTAAAAGGTCGATTAGCGTTTAAAAGCACGGAAGAAAAAGTCAGTGCCTACATGCGGTGGCGCCAGAAAAATAAAGAATTTGACTTAACCTTAACCACCTTTATAGGCACTACCATAATGACCATGCAAAACCAGCCCGGATTTGCTCAACTTGAGGCTGATGAGCAGATTTATACTGACATTGATGCATCATCATTGATTTTGCAGGTCACCGGCTGGAATATACCGGTCGATAAATTGGCTCTGTGGATAAAAGGCCAATACACACGCAGCGACAATGTGGTTTTTGATGACAATGGACTGCTAAGCTCATTAACAGCAAAGTGCCGCGCTTGTGCGCCTTGGACTTTGCAATACTCCCGATATAAACAAGTTGGCGATGTTTGGTTACCCCATGATATTGTGTTAACTAACTCCGGCGATCCAAATAATCAAATAAAAATTAAAATAAGTGCATGGCAATTAACCTAACATTTGAACAACCCACAGACCTGACTTGGTGGCCTAGCCCTGCCAAGTTAAATTTATTTTTGCACATTACGGGTCGTGACCAGCGCGGCTATCATCTATTACAGTCACTGTTCCAAATCCTTGATTTTGGCGACCAATTGGCCTTTGAAGTGACCCCGTCTGGACAGATTGAGATGTGCACTGACTTGGACTCTGTGCCGGCCCAAGACAATTTAATTGTACGTGCGGCCACGTTGCTGCAGCAGCATACTCAATGCCCATTAGGCGCTAAAATTTGGTTGCACAAAGTATTGCCTATGGGCGGTGGCATCGGTGGTGGTTCTTCTAATGCCGCTACCGCCTTATTGGTGCTCAATCATTTATGGAAAACCAACTTATCACTACAACAATTAGCTGAGCTAGGGTTACAACTGGGCGCAGACGTGCCCATCTTCGTGCACGGCAAAACCGCATTTGCCGAAGGCGTTGGCGAGAAAATCACACCAGTAAATCTCGCTTCGCAGATCTATTTAGTGGCTTTCCCAAATTGTCATGTGTCGACCGCTGAGGTTTTT
Source organism: Aliiglaciecola litoralis (assembly GCF_039523355.1). NCBI lineage: Bacteria > Pseudomonadati > Pseudomonadota > Gammaproteobacteria > Alteromonadales > Alteromonadaceae > Aliiglaciecola > Aliiglaciecola litoralis. The sequence continues at coordinate 120,830 of NZ_BAAAFD010000008.1, forward strand.
AGCGCCCCTGATCTGGTGCGCGACTCAGCAAAAATTGCCTGGCAAGATTATATTTTTTCCGAAACTCGAAATGATTGCCAAAAACTGGTGTGTGAACGCTATCCTAAAGTTGCAAATTTATTACATGACTTGTTAGAATACGCGCCGTCGAGGATGACCGGAACGGGAGCGTGTTTGTTCTCTGTTTTTGACAACATGGAAGAAGCTGAAAAAGTAAAAAACAAGCTGCCAAATGATTGTCAGGCGTTTATCACCAAAGGGGTCAATGAATCCCCTTTGCATGCAGCGTTAGCAAAGTCAGAAGCGTCGCTAAAACTGCATGATAATTAAACATGGCAGCGTAAGATTGAGTAATATGTGTTTAACTTTAAAGCCGAGGCGCGCACAATGCGCATTTGTTGCCTTTTAATCTATCGCACCGAGGAATTTTCTTGTGCCTGACATGAAGCTATTCGCTGGTAACGCAGTGCCAGATCTCGCCCAGAAAGTCGCAGACAGACTTTATACCAAATTAGGCCAAGCAAGTGTTGGCCGTTTCAGTGACGGCGAAATTAGCGTCGAAATTCATGAAAACGTCCGTGGATCGGACGTTTTTATTATCCAATCTACTTGCGCACCGACTAATGACAATCTGATGGAACTGATTGTCATGATAGACGCCCTTAGACGGGCATCAGCAGGTCGCATTACCGCCGTTATTCCTTATTTCGGTTACGCACGTCAAGATCGCCGTGTGCGTTCTGCTCGTGTACCTATTACCGCCAAAGTCGTGGCCGACTTCCTCTCCAATGTGGGGGTTGATCGCGTATTAACCATCGACTTGCATGCCGAGCAAATCCAAGGGTTCTTCGATGTTCCCGTGGATAACGCATTTGGCACGCCGATTTTATTGGATGATATGCGCCGTCGAGACTTCGAAAATCCGGTAGTGGTATCACCTGATATCGGTGGTGTTGTGCGCGCCCGCGCCATGGCAAAACTGATGAACGATACTGATTTAGCGATCATTGACAAACGCCGTCCTAAAGCGAACGTTGCTCAGGTCATGCATATTATCGGTGACGTTAAAGGTCGCGATTGTATCATTGTGGATGACATGATTGATACTGGCGGCACGCTGGCAAAAGCGGCAGAAGCTTTGAAAGCCCATGGTGCTAAAAATGTTTATGCTTATGCCACTCACGCAATTTTCTCAGGCAATGCAGTGGAAAACATCAAGAATTCAGTGATTGATGAAATTATTGTGACCGACAGTATTCCCCTTAGCGAAGAAATTAAAGGCCTCAGTACCGTTAAACAACTCACCTTGTCTAACATGCTTGCCGAAGCCATTCGTCGGGTAAGTAACGAAGAATCAATTTCGGCAATGTTTGAGTACTAGTGAGCAACTAGTAACTAGATAAAAATGCACAACTTCGGTTGTGCATTTTTGTTTGAGCATTAGCGGCTTTCCATTTCATAAGGTGCGATGTTGAAAGGCTCGCTTAATGCTCCCCATTCAAACGGCTTCAAAAAGTTTGCAATTAATCGATTGTCACCTGAATAATCCGATTGGTGGCGCTTTGATGAATAAGTAATTTGCCATCAGAGGTTGCACGCATATGTCGCACAATTCCCGAATAGACGCTACCTGAGGGGATAGCCCAACTCTGGAAAGTCTCTGTTTTCGGGTCAAACTTGACCAGTGCATCGGGACGCATTGCCGATTCATTATACCAAATTGCGTCGCCGACAGCGGCAATGGCATAGGGATGAGAGCGTGCACCGCTGGGCGAAGGCCATTCTTTCACTTCTTTGGTGATAGGGTTGAAGCGTCCCAACCTACCTAGGCTTGAATTAACATACCAAAGCATGCCTTGCTCATCGAAATCCAAACGGCGAACTTTGGTTTGGCTATTTGGCAACTTATACTCACGCAATGCCATTGTCTTAGGATCGACTTCTACCAGACAGTTACTGCCATTACAGGCTATCCATGGTCTATCGTGTGCATCTAATTTTATCCCATAGGGCCGTGAATTTGGAGTCGGCAAACTAACCAATTTAATATCCCCTGTGGCGGGATCAAGGCGACCCAACTTGTTGCTGTGCTGCAAGGTAAACCACATTACTCCTTGTTTATCGAACACTGCAGTATGTGGATCTCTGGCTTGCAGATCGGGCATATCGTACGTTGTCATTTTCTCAGATTTGGGATCAAGCATCCCCACCGTGCCGTTTTTATTACCGGTATACCAAATATTCCCCATTTTATCGGGCGTCACAGAATGAGGCATGGCACCGGTAGGTAGCGGATATTCGCGCATTTCGCCCGTTTGAGGATTAATGTTACCGATTAAATTTCCCCATTGACCAGCCCACCAGATATTGCCATCAGGTGCTTCAACCGGATCGCGAGAGCGCTGTCCCAGTGTCGGTGTGACCCACTCTTTGAAACTGATAGTTGCATTGCCGGCAACTAACTTAGGACTGCGCTTGTCATTTGGCCCAAAGTGCTGCGCTAAATAATCCACCAGCAGATTCTTTTGTTTTTCATCCTCAATTTCGATCATAGTCGCAATAAGCGCTTGCCAGTCGTCACGATCATAGCCTGAGCTAAATGATATGCGATTTGTTTGGTGACAAGCGACACAATATGACTGAACCAGTGATTGACCTGCCCCTTCTGGCAAGCCATTAGGTGTGGCATTTGCGTTGTTCGAGCTTAACGATAACAACATGCTCAAACAAAGCAGTAATCTAAAATTAGTTCGCATTATTTGTCTCCTTCGCGCCGTAATGAGCTCACAAGCGATTGTGCAAGTTGTACATAAGCTGAGACTACTGGCTAAGTAACTGAACTGTAGGATAAGTATAAACGATTGTAACGTGACGGTATTATTTCAGTTCGCAAAATAACCAATAATATGAATTTAAAACCAGCACATTGAGGTAATTCACCTTGAATATGATTGCACGCCTCTTGCCCGTTTATATCAATTTTTTGCTTTGTCTATACTTAGTGAAAATTCATTAGGGTTAAACAAAAATCAAAGTGGACACAGTGTAAGCATGAAAAACAGCGGACCTTTATTAACAGGCACCATGGAAAACCACGTTTGCAGCCTCTAGATTGCTATTCATACACCTACTTTGGCAAAAGCGCAGGGTTAAGAAGTCGGTGGTTTTCGATGTTTTTGCGAAGCCTGTTTGCTAAGAGTTTTTGCTTTATCGATGACATTTTATTAAGAGTTGGAGAACGTAATGCTATACGGAAAAGAAACCAAAAAGGCGTTAGATAACTTCCCGATTAGCGGTCTGATTATGCCCGCTGAGTTTATTCATAGTCTCGCCAAAATCAAGTATGCCTGTGCCATAGCCAATAGCAAGCTAGGTAAACTTGAACCAGAGATTGCTGACGGCATCAGTAAAGCCGCAACGCTTATAGCGGATGGTCAATATGACCAAGAATTTGTCGTCGATATTTTTCAAACTGGCTCTGGCACTAGCACCAACATGAACATGAATGAGGTGATAAGTCAGTTGTGCAAAGACCTTTATGGGCTGGATGTTCACCCGAACGATCAGGCCAACATGAGCCAGAGTTCCAATGATACGATTCCCAGTGCAATCCACTTAAGTGCCTACTTAAAAACAAAAAACAGCTTGATCCCCTCGTTACAGGGGTTAAGTGAAACACTTAAATCTCGCGCAGAATCTCTGCAAACAACCATAAAAACCGGACGAACCCACCTAATGGATGCACTGCCGATGTCCATGGGGCAAGAACTCAGTGGTTGGAACAAACAGATAACCAATAATATAGCCCGCATTGAGTCCTGTTATGAGCGGCTAGGTAAGTTGGCGTTGGGTGGGTCCGCCATAGGAACGGGTTTAAATAGCGGCGATGACTTTGCTAACGCAGCCTGCAACATACTGAGTGACTTAACGGGGATAAATTTCACTACCAATGACAATTTGTTCGAAGCCATAAGCGCTCAAGATACCGCGGTAGAGCTGAGTGGACATTTAAAAACACTCGCCGTCTCATTAATGAAAATAAGCAATGATTTAAGATGGCAAAACAGCGGTCCTCTCGCCGGTCTTGGCGAAATAGCCTTACCTGAATTACAGGCTGGCAGCAGTATCATGCCTGGTAAAGTCAATCCTGTAATACCCGAGGCTGTATGCATGGTTTGTGCGCAGGTAATGGGGAATGATGCGACTATCGCGATTTCAGGACAAGGTGGGAATTTTCAATTGAATACCTACTTACCGGTAATTGCCTACAATTTACTGCAAAGCCTTGAGATACTGTCAAATAGTGCACGGCTATTGGGCGAAAAAGTGGTGTCTCAATTTCAAGTCAATGAAAAAAAGCTGCAGGAAACCTTAGCGTACAACCCAATATTAGTGACGTCTTTAAATAGCCTAATTGGTTACCAGGCAGCAGCGAAAATTGCCAAACACGCATACAAAACCAATCGCCAAATACTTGAGGTAGCAAAAGAAATGACCGACATCGACCATCAGGAACTTACTAGGCTGTTAGATCCTAACAATCTAGTGTAAGGATTGCATGTGATCCAAACACCACTAAATTTTATCAACCCGGGAATCTAGCTCCAACACATATGCGCAAGTCTCTTCCCTTGCTTGCGCATCGTTCTTCTTGAATGGGCCTTAGTTACTCACATGCTGTTGCACGAAGGTGAGAATGTCCGTGTAGAGTCGTACAAGTTGATCATCTTCACTAAAATCATGCCCAGCCTCAGGATACAATCGCCATTCGAAGGGGATTTTTGCTTGTTCAAGCAAGCGCTTTATTCTGAAGCCGTTTTCTACATTCACAACTTGGTCTTTTGCACCATGGATCAATAGCAAAGGAATGCTAAGTCGATTGATATTATAAACAGGTGAAATGGATTTCAATTTAGCGTAATCACTATTACTGTCCCCTACATGCTCGGTTATCCATTCTTGTTGCTCAGGACTCAAATAGGGACTTTTTATAAATAGATTAATATCGGTAACACCTGCCACACTTGCTGCACAAGTGAATATCTTAGGGTGTTGTATGCCAAGCATTAACGCAGCATAGCCACCATAACTCATACCCACCAAACAGGTTTGACTGGACCTTATATCTGCTCGCTGCTGAACTAGTTGGGTAGCACTGAGGATATCGAGTAACATTTTGTCACCCCATTGCTTTTTGCCTGCTTCTTTGTGCTGCAGACCATAGCCTCCTGAGCCCCTAAAATTAACTCTTAACAAGGCAAAATTATTGGCCGCAAAAAATTGCGCATCGGCACTAAAATAGGAACTGTCATACACATCAAAGGGTCCACCATGGGGCATTACAATCAAGGGCACGGGTGCAGACTTGCTGGCGGATTGAGGTAAGGTCAAAATATACGGGATATCAAACTCGTCCACTTTAACCGTTCCAACAACCTGACGTGAGGGCAATGAATCCGGTAACCGTGTGTATTGATTGAATAACTTAACCGGTGCTTTCTTGTCTTGATGTAAAACGTACCGGCCTGGTTGATTATGAGATTCTTGATAGACAATTTGGGTTTTGCCATCCAGACTTGAAGCGGTCACGACTTGCAGAATTTCGGTATTCAAAAGTGATGGTTGACCATCAAAGTAACTTTCTTTATAGAGTCCCTGCTCTACCACCATTACGCCTACCGCCTTGCGATTTTTAGCGAAGATCAAATCAACGATGGGTTGGCCTGGAGAAGTAAATACCAGTTCATTTTGCTGCTGTTTGAAATCAACCAAATACAGGCTAAAGGCCTGAGGCTCATTGACATCCACGCTGTAGAATTTACCCGTCTCACTTGCCATAGCAATAGGAATAAAAAATGGTTCGTCCTGCTTACTTTTTTCTTTCTTATTGAGCTCAGACAATTTCCATGAGGTTACCTCTTCAGGTACTGCTGCAGGTTCGTTTGAAGCCGACTTATAAACAGCAAGGCTGACTTTATCAATTTCAGTGCGCAGCAGCACTGCAGCAGGTTGACCAGATTTCTGGAAAAACCAGCGAAGGGCATAACCATCCGCATTGGCAATCACGTTGCTTTCGACAAACTGACCACCGTCTACGCGAGTCAGTTTGGTACGCTTTTGATCGACACGCAGCAGCTTACTTATTTCGATACGGTAGATTTTTGACTTATGCGCACTACGAGAAAAATAAAAAGCACCTTGTTCATCGGGAGCGCCATCAACCAAATAGCCTGGTGTAGACACTTGATACATGACAGGATCCGCGTCACTCGACTCAATATCAAAGATGATCAATTTTAGTTGCGCATTGCTTTCAGCTAACGCAGTTTTGGTTTGAACTTTATCCAATAACATAGTGGCAATGTGTCGATTATCCAGCCACTGCATGTCTCTTAATACGGTATTTTCATCAAATAAACGAGCCAGATCATATTGTTTATTGACGGTTTGAGAGGCACTTTGGTATACCCGCATTGTGGTTTTTTCAGGTCGCATTTCTGCGACCACATAGCGCTCTCCATCGGGTGAGAGTCTAACTGACTGAGTAGACGGGTCGGCGAACAAGGGGTCAAGTAACTTATTCGCGTTAACATTGCTGGCAACACTTGCCAATATCATGCCCAAGATGATTATTTTCATTTTATCGGTTGCTCCAATAACAAAGAAAAGTCATCTTGATAGCCAACACCATGAGCCAAAGGCCATTCGATTGTCGAGGCGTTGATTGCAGCAAGCAGTTCATCCAAATGTGTAGCAAATCGATTCAACCATGCAACATTGACATTATCTTTGGCGCGCACCGCCCCCACCTCGAGCAATCCCAGATAATTTATATGTCCGGGCTTCACTCGAAAACGCCAAATATCACTGTTGTCAGTACTGACCTTAAAGGGTAAATCAAAATGCGGCACATCCACTTGTGTGATTTGGTACAGCCCTTCAGGTAAGTTGACCGTGACAAAACCCGTTGTACCGGTGAAGTCTAATTTTATAGGCTTGCCTTCCAAGTCTAGCGCGTCTTTATTGGTGATACTTTTTGCTACGCTGTCTTCGTCCACGCGCTGGACAATGGCACTGACGTTATGTTGATTCAACTCAACAAAAATAACACCGATACCGTAATCCTTTTGTTTGTTAGTCGGGAGGGTCAAACTATTTCGGGTCAGCCAAGTAGATTGTGCATTTAGCATGGGTGAAATTAACATCCCAAGCGCGCCAGCTATCAAAATATAACTGCGTAACATACTGCTTCCTTTTTTCACATTAAGCTGGCAATAATAGCAGTGGCATAGCGCTGAAACCAACTTTATAATGCGCGCTTAATAAGAATAAAAAGGAATCCTATGAACCGTCCTAGTTTACTGATTTTCATCAGCACGTTGTTCTCAGTAGTGTTGTTAAATGGCTGTGCGTCTACTGTAAATGTTGCTCCACGACTAAGTGAACAATCCAATGTGAACCAACAAGAAGGTATTTTATTGGCCCGTGTAGTCAATGCCACCAGCTATAAATTGCCTTTCAACCAACTGTTTATCGCACCTAAAGAGGTAAATGCGTCAAAAGAAGTTAAGACTGTTTTAGCTTACGCTGAAGACCGTCCAGTAGGCGGCGCCAGTGTATTCGCGGTATCGCTTAAACCAGGTGAGTATTCCATCAGCAGTGTGCGATCTTTTATTTTCAGAGGTGAATTTTATTTTAGCCGCGGCACAGGCAGCGACCCAGAGTTTGGGACTTTTAAGGTTGAGGCTGGCAAAGTCACTGATTTGGGCACCATGGTCTATTACCCTAAGCCCCTAGATGACCGTTACACAGACATATTGGTGCGCGTTCCTGAAACCGCACAAGGGACTATTTTAGAAAATTATTTTCCGAACTTAGCTGAACAACATCAAGACGTATTGACTTGGGATGCTGACGAGCGTGACGAGCAACGATTTTTAATGTATGCCTCAATTGCACAAAATCCTATCGATTTTACAGATATTATTGCTGCCCCAGATGGCAGTATCTATATGCTCAGTAAATTAGGTGTGATCTTACGCTACGATACCAACAATGGTTTTGAAACCTTGGCGGTAGACACTGATTTATCACTGTCGTCCTTTGCACAGAATCAATCGGGCGATCGTTTAGTTGGTGGTCATGAAGGCGCTTTATTTTATCAACCTGCCAATGGCGAATGGCACGCAATTCAGATACCTGCAAAAGCCAGTGTGCACCATGTTGGTTTTTATCAGGAAAATCAATTTGATGTTGTCTACAGCGAAGAAGAACAAGTCGTTGTTGCGCGCTTTGATAAGCAAAACTTATCTCAACCTCAAACCATTAACCAGTATAACTACGTAGATGAATGGGCTAACGCAGAACCACAAGAAGTGCCCAAAAATCGGGCCGCCAGTTCATCCAAACGCAAACCAAGAAGGATTGATTCGGTATGGCTGTCAGATGCCGGAGCACAAAAGCGTATCAATGTATCCTCTTATATTGATGGCCAATGGTCGGCATTTGAGTCAGGTAAAATCGAAACCTATAGCTACAATCCAGATACTTGGAAAATGGGTCCCGCGGATGAAGAAACCCAAATGGACGTTATTTTAGATGCCGGTGCAATGACATTGGGAATCGAGCAAGCCGGATTTTGGTCTTGGTCTGGTACACCGACCTACTATGTTCGTGCCAGCGACAATGACCAGTGGCAAAAGTTAGATCCACGGGTGAGATATTGTAAAGACGGCTCAGAAATACGTGGCGGTGTACAATGTTTTGAAGGACGCAAACCGACCAAACCACAATCGGATCGATTCTCGTTTTTATCGTCGCCTTGGTTCTGGGACGCACAAAATGGCTTGGCAATTGTCAGCTTTTCGGATTATTCGTTTTGGTCTGGGCAACGCTCTACAGAAACCAAAATACTGATAACCGACAACGGCGGTCAAAATTGGAAAGTCAGTGAGCTAACGCTACCTAAAGAGTACTGTACGACTATCATCGGCCAAGTAAAATCGCGCATTCTGTTGTCCTGTGATGGCGCCACCACAGATTTTTATGAATCTACTGATCATGGTCAAAGCTGGCAGCATATAAGACAACAACAAGCATTTTAATCGAAAAGTAAGTGTTAATTGTACCAACATGGGCATTGTAGTTTAGATAAACTCGGTGCCCTGCATACGCAAATAGCATCTTTACTTAATATTTACTCACGAATGTCATGGTTTACTGGCACAGCCCTCGTAATATCAGCGTCTTCGTGATTGAATGGGACTCGCCTTAACGCACAAAGGAATTATCATGAAACAACTATTATATATCGCACTCTCGCTGACCTTATTTGGCTGCGCTGGCGAAAAGGTAAACGCACAAAATAACCCTGAAAAAGTAACTGATTTAACCCCTGCAAAACAACAACAGGATACAGTCGAAATGATCACAGTCACCGGCACTATCGTTTACAAAGAGCTTGAAGGTGGTTTTTTTGCGCTGGATAGTGATGATGGTAAAAAATACATGCCCCGAGGAATGGACAAAACATTACTCAAACACGGCATGAAAGTTCAAGTAAAGGGTCATGTTTTAAAAGACATGCTGACTTTCCAGCAATATGGCGAAGTACTTAAAGTGGTTGAGGCTGATGAGATCGACAGTTCCAATGTGCGTCAACAAAACGAATATTAAGTAACATACTGCACAATGACATTTGGTATATGTGCGCGTAAATGGCAATTGGCCAGCGCGCACAATCGGCCTAAGCAATCACCTAATTATAAATTCGCCTGAGCTCTGGATGAGATTTGTCGAGTCCAATCTAGACTCGTTTTCCCATCGGAACAAAATGTTGCAGCTAAATGACTCAATCTCCAACTTTACGCTTGTTTAGGTTATAGCCAAATGGTAGACTTCGCCGCCCGTTTTTTATGGGGTTGTGGGCTTGTTGCCTACAAACAGGTAGATACTGGTCGCAAGTATTTACACACATTTTATAATTTGGAGTTAAATAATGTCTGATGCAATTTTCAATTTGGATGCAGAAATCCGTACTGACCTAGGGAAAGGTGCGAGCCGCCGCCTACGTCGTGAAGATAAAGTTCCTGCTATCCTTTACGGTTCTGATAAAGAGCCAGTTTCAATCACTTTGGCACATAACAAATTGTTGCAAGCGCAAGAATTTGAAGCTTTCTACAGTCAAATTATTACCATCAACATCGGTGGCAAGAAAGTAGATGCGCTTGTTAAAGATATGCAACGTCACCCGTTCAAGCCAAAGATTTTGCACGTTGATTTTCTTCGTGTAGATAAGAACGTTGAAGTAACGACTAACGTCCCTCTTCACTTCATTAACGAAACTAAAGCTAAATCTATTAAGGTAGATGGCGGTCACGCAGAGCATCACATGAATGATGTTGAAATTACCTGTTTGCCAGCATCACTTCCTGAGTTTATCGAAGTTGATTTGTTAAATGTTGAATTAGGTCAAACTGTTCACCTTTCAGATCTAACAGTGCCAAAAGGCGTTGTGTTAGTAGAATTGGAAAAAGGCGAAGACCACGATTTAGCAGTAGTTACTGTTAAAGCGGCTAAAGGTCCTAGCGCAGAAGATCTAGAAGAAGCTGAAGATGCAGAAAAAGCCTCTGAAGCTGATTCAAAAGAAGACGCAGCTAAGGAATAAGCTGTTTGTCTGATATTCAGCTTATTGCGGGCCTGGGTAATCCAGGCCCCGAATATCACAATACTCGCCACAATGCAGGTGCATGGTTTGTTGCAGCACTTGCACAACGTCACAACTGCCAACTCAAACTCGACAATAAGTTTTATGGATATACTGGACGGGCAACCATTGCTGGTCACGATATCCGACTGTTAATTCCCACCACCTTTATGAATCGCAGCGGTCAAGCTGTCAGTGCCATGGCCAATTTTTATCGAATTCCAGTTGAAAACATGCTGATTGCATTTGATGAACTGGATTTACCGCCGGGGATTGCAAAGTTTAAAATTGGCGGCAGTTCCAGCCAAAACGGCATTCGCGATATTGTCGATAAGATGGCCAATAACAAAGACTTCCTACGCCTGCGCATTGGCATTGGACACCCTGGCGATAAGAGCCGAGTGACAGGTCATGTGTTGGGTAAAGCGTCAGCTGACGATCAGCAACGCATAGATGCAGCCATCGACGAAGCTATGCGCTGCACAGAGATTTTGCTCAAAAACGACTTAAAGAAAGCCATGAATAGACTTCATGCTTTTAAACCAGAATAAATTAACAATCTCTCGCGTAACGCGATAGACAGACTTTTAAGGAAACACCAATGGGCTTTAAATGCGGCATTGTAGGCTTACCAAATGTGGGTAAATCAACCCTTTTTAATGCACTAACTAAAGCGGGTATTGAGGCGGCTAACTTCCCTTTCTGTACCATAGAGCCCAATACTGGCGTAGTTCCTGTTCCAGACGAGCGCTTGACGGCATTGGCCGCTATCGTTAATCCACAGCGGGTCATTCCAACGACCATGGAGTTTGTAGATATTGCAGGCTTAGTGGCTGGCGCATCTAAAGGTGAAGGTCTAGGCAACAAGTTTTTGGCTAACATTCGCGAAACCGACGCCATTGGTCATGTTGTACGTTGTTTTGAAAATGACAATATTGTACATGTTGCTGGCCGTGTCAGCCCCAAAGACGATATCGAAGTTATCAATACAGAGCTTGCCTTATCTGATCTAGAAACGGTCGAGAAAGCCTTGTTACGGGTAGGTAAAAAAGCTAAGAGTGGCGATGCCGATGCCAAGTTTGAATTGAAAGTCTTAGAAAAAATCAAGCCCGCGTTAGACGAAGGCAATATGGTACGTTCTGTAGCTTTGGAAAAAGAAGAATTGGCCGCCATCAGCTACATGAATATGTTGACCCTTAAGCCAACAATGTACGTGGCTAACGTCAACGAAGATGGCTTTGAAAACAATCCTTATCTTGATGAAGTCAAACGCATTGCCGAACAAGAAAATGCGGTAGTCGTTGCGGTTTGCGCAGAAATCGAATCTGAAATTGCCGAGCTAGATGACGACGAGCGCGCTGAGTTCATGGAAGACATGGGATTAGAAGAACCCGGTCTTAACCGCGTGATCCGCGCCGGTTACAGCTTGCTAACCCTGCAAACATACTTCACAGCGGGCGTAAAAGAAGTTAGAGCCTGGACCTTCCCAGAAGGCTCAACTGCCCCACAAGCTGCTGGTAAAATTCACACTGATTTCGAAAAAGGCTTCATCCGCGCCGAAATCGTCGGCTACGATCACTACATCGAGTTCAACGGTGAGCAAGGTGCTAAAGACGCCGGTAAGTGGCGCTTAGAAGGCAAAGACTACATCGTTAAGGATGGCGACGTTATCCACTTCCGTTTTAACGTTTAATTAAACGCTAAATTTAATAACGATACACAAAAGGTCGGAGTGAATTAATGGAAAGTTAATTCACTCCGACCTTTTTTAGCTAAGCTAGAAGATGGATGTTGACTCAAGTTGCTTTTAACAGTTAACTTAGCACTGGCGCTTTATGAATGTTAAGGGAATAACTTTTGGACCACTGTGTAATTAATCCAGCTTTTACTCCCCTTTATTCTTGTGAATTGTGCTTTTTGGCTGCCGTGTGTGGTAACCATCTAATCACTAACCCGATATTTGCCCTATGAAAAAATCTTTTATTAGAACGGTAATATTCTTATTTATCCTAGCCTCTATTGTTGGTTGTGCCCAAACGGTTACGACATTAACAGAAGACTCAGATATCATTGAACCAGCAAAAATCTCCGATACAGGGTATTTGCTGATGGCAATTGATACATCCTCCACTTTGCAAGAGTTGCATATCTCAGGAGAAGCGAGTCTGAAACTGACGTCAAAAGATCTCCGCCAAGGCACAAATTATATTTTGCTGAATGTAGAAGCAGGAAATTACACTCTCGATAAAATTGTTATTAGTAACTTTCGTGTAGCTGAATTTAATAATGAATATTGGAGTTTTCGCATTAAACCGGGTGCCATCAATTATATTGGTGAGGTATATGCGCACAACGTCGGCTGGTTTGATAAAACTCCGCGGTTTGAATTAGTTAATAACGCTTCAATGGCCTTGGAGTTTATGGAAGATAAGTTTCAGAATATATTGCAATCTCGGAAAATTATCTATGCTGGGCCTGGAGAAGATAACTTTTTTTCTCTTGTCGATAACGTTAGTAAGAAAGCTTCCCAATGAGAATTATTAATCGAACTGGAATGTTTTTTTTAGGACTATTTTTTAGTCATCAACTACTCGCCAATCTCATCCCAATTGAAAAATTATTTCAAGCGCCTGAAGTTGCTTTGTACACCCTTAGTCCTGATGGCCAGCAAGTAGCTTATTATCAATTAATGCCACAAGGACATTCTGAACTTCGGTTATTTGAACCATCTACAGATGTAACTACAAAGCTATTGCATGTAGATTCATCATTTGTATTAAAGTCATATGACTGGATAGATAACGACACCATCTATTTAACCTTTAGAGAGGAAACAGCGAAGCGCACTGGCGATTTGATGAAAGGATTCGTGAGCTTGCCCAAACAGGGCAATACAGCGGACAACAATTTTAAGTATATAGCTGCAAGTGGCTTACTGTTAAATTCGCTTCCTGATCAAACTGACAGATTTTTATTTATGCGAGACGAAGGCGCTGGAGATAATATCGACTTAAAGATTTACACTTTAACAACCGATGATTTGCTCAACCAAAGGTTTGCAAAAAACAATAGGCTAAAGCTGCATTTGGATGATGCATTACATTATTATTTTGATCGTCAAACTGAAACTTGGTTTGCTGTTACCTTTTCAGAAAAAAAGGGAGAACTATTGCTGCATTATCTTAGAAAAGGGACTGAGAACTGGCAAAAATTTTACGCTTGGAGAGATAACGATTATCGTTTTGAGCCAGTCGCTTTAATTGGACAAGATAAATTTTTGGTGCTTACCAATAAAGAAACAGACTTGGTTGCAGCTTACGAATTTTTCCCTGCTACCCAGACCCTCGGCAAATTGCTTTACGAGCATGAAAAGTACGATCTACAAGCCGCTACGGTCTCGCCTGAAACTGGCAAGTTGTCATCAGTTTCTTATTTTAGGAATAGTCGCTTGCACACTGAATACTTTTCCGAAAAAAACCATAAAAAATCCATATCAATCGAACATTTTGACGCTGAAAAACAAGTTTATTTAGTTGCTGCCAACGAGGAAACCGACCGTTATATATACTTAGTCACTGCTTCAAATTTTCCAGGTGTTTACTATTACGTAGATGGCACAACCGACACCACCTTAAAACTGGGATCTGTGCTACCAGATTTAGAAAAATACAGACTTGCACCTACTGAAACACTTCATAGCACCAATGATTTAGGTTTTGAAGTAGAAGGACTTTTAACACGTCCAGTAAACAACTCCAATCAGACTCTATTAGTTATGCCTCACGGAGGCCCAATTGGAGTGCGAGACTACGACCACTTTGACCCTCAAATCCAATATTTAGCAAACCGTGGATTTTCTATTCTACGAGTCAATTTTACTGGTTCATCAGGGTTTGGAAAAAACTTTTTGGGTCAAGGTAAGGGGCAGTTTGGGCGACAAATCGAAAAGGATATTGGATTAATCGTTGAAACCGCAAGGCAAAAATACAGTTATCAAAAAGCCTGCTCCATAGGTTCAAGCTATGGTGGCTATTCGGCAACTATGCTTGCAATAAAAGATCCTGAATTCTATCAGTGTATTATTGCTATGTATGGAATCTACGATCTTCCTTTATTGTTTAATTCCAGTAATTACAAAGTTACCGAAAGCTACAGAGAATCAATAACCGAAATTGTAGGAAGTGATGCAGCGTTAACACAGGAAGATTCACCTATATACCTAGTCGACAAAATCAAGGCTCCTCTACTACTCATTGCCGGGTATGCTGATGATATTAGCGGCATAGAACAGAGTAATAGGCTTAAATATATGCTGAATCTGTATGACAAGAACGTTGATACTATGTTTTATTACGGTGTAGGACACGGACAACGCACATTTTACGGTGAACAACATCAAAACGTATATATCAGTGAGTTTTTACACAAACACTTAAACCTTTCATCGGAAAAGGCTAATGCTGATGTCGCTATTATCGCAAATGAACTGGCTATTTTGGGAGATGTATTCACATTTGATCGTGTTGTTAAAAAAGACAGCGTGCGTGGATTTAACTATTATAAAAAGAGTTCAGAGCTTGGTCACCCTCGCGCTAATTTCAACATTGGGGTTTATCATGAACAAGGTATCCACTTAGAAAAAGATTTAGCTAAAGCACAAGAATATTATCAAATAGCTAGCGAGAATGGTTATGGAAAAGCAAGCTTTGTACTTGCAAATCGCTATAAATCAAGCGATTCAGCAGAGTCAGATCTTGCGGCTGTCGCAAACTACATGGAACTTGCAGTAGAGCAAGGGTACGACGAGGCAATTCTGCATTTAGCAGAAGCAAAATGTCTCGGAATAGGTACAACACAAAATAGTCAGGAATGCTTATCTCTTTTAGAAAAAGACATGGATTTAACTACCAGATTACCAAATCAGCCAATTAATTTAAGTGGAACTTTTCGGCTTAAGACTACAGCTAAAATTATTATGGAGAATAAGTTCAACGGACTTGCACAACAAGAAATCACAAACTTTGTCACAAACCGCTATGGAGCTATCGACCCTACATTTGCCATCAAAGTTTCAAATTACGGCTTGTATGGTAAAGGTGGATGGAGCTCGCGAGAACGTTATTTAGAGCAGACCTATCAAATACCGAATAAGGTTGGTTCGCAAATTCGTGTCAGTTATGGTTTTGAGTCTAATTTGCAAACTGGTCCGCAACAGTTTTGGTATTACATAATAAGGTGGAGCTATAAAGGAGCCAGTGAAAAAGACTATAATGTACTGAGTTACAAGATTAAAAGTGCACAATATCATCGGATAATTCGAAGTACGAGTATCGAAATAACAGAGCTGAAAAATGAAGATACTGAGTATAAAGTTGAATTTTTTCAGCTAGATGGCACTTTTTTAAAAGCTCTCTCTTTTAATGTTTCTGACAAACACAATCCATAATAAATAGTAATTGAAACCTGATAAAAACGTAAACCTAAAGGTGAGTTGAATAAACTTAAAAGGTTGCAAAAAAATCTCTGAATTAGATTGAAAATTCACAAGCTAATAGCTTGCGGTGATGACAACAAGTTTTCAGGATACGTGGAAGATGATTGCTTACCTAGTCAGCAAAAACGCTTTTTGTTGAAGGCAAAGTAAGCACCATATCCCTATGGTCTATCCCCCCATCATCATAGACATCACCGTGTTCGATGAATCCCCACTGGCGATAGAAACCGATTACCTCACACTGTGCTGATAACTTGACCTTAGTCACACCTAGCTCCTTTGCGCGTTGCAGCGCAACTTCCATCATGCCTTGGGCGACTTTGTTACCTCGCTGTGAGAGAGCCACAACCACCCGCTCAATTTTTAAGGTGTTATCAGTCTTCAATAAGCGTAGCCTGATGTAGCCAGTTAGGTTTTGTGGTGCGTCGTTGTACCAACAAAGATGCAGGGCGTGCTGATCTAAGTTGTCCAGATCGTCATAGATACTTTGTTGTTCAATCACAAATACCTGTTGCCTGAGGCGCAAAATAGCGTACAAAAGGTCAGTATTTAGCTCGGAATAAGTATAAATTCGTGTCGGCATGTTAGAACTCAACTGGTAAGCGTTGGATTAGCTTGTTAGCATAGTGTTATCAATCGTAACGCAAATTAATTCAATGCGTTAGCTTCAAAAATAATAAAAACTAAGGATATTCAATGGAATTAGGTACGCTGGTCTCCTTAACTGTGTATTTTATCGTGATGATGGGCATTGGTGTGTATGCCTACAAAAAATCCACATCTGATATGTCAGAGTACATGTTAGGTGGCAGGAACCTCAGCCCTAAAGTCACCGCGTTGTCCGCTGGTGCCTCCGATATGAGTGGTTGGATGCTAATGGGGGTGCCTGGCGCAATGTATGTGTCTGGCTTGTCCAGTATTTGGATAGCTGTGGGACTGACTATTGGTGCTTATCTCAACTATATTTTCGTGGCTCCCCGTTTGCGGGTATACACAGAAGTGGCGAATGACTCCATTACCCTACCCGATTATTTTGAAAACCGCTTCGCCGACAATTCTCGATTATTAAGAATTATCTCCTCGTTGGTCATTATCGTATTCTTTACTTTATACACTTCTAGCGGAGTAGTGGCTGGCGGTAAGCTGTTTGAATCTTCGTTTGGTTTAACCTATGAAGCGGGCCTGTATATCACCGCAGGCGTGGTAGTAGCCTATACCCTGTTTGGTGGCTTCTTAGCCGTCAGCATGACCGACTTCGTGCAAGGGTGCATCATGTTTGTCTCACTAGTGTTAGTGCCAGTAGTCGTGCTATTTGAGCTGGGCGGCATCGATGAAGCCACAGCGCAAATTGCGTCGGTGAGTGAAAACATGACCAGTTTGTGGATTGACGCCTCTACGGGCCAAGCACTCTCTGCTTTAGGTATTATTTCCCTGCTTTCTTGGGGATTTGGCTATTTTGGGCAACCGCATATCATTGTCCGCTTTATGGCAATTCGCCATGTCAGTGACATGAAAGTAGCGCGTCGTATTGGTATGAGTTGGATGATAGTCGCCTTAGCGGGTGCGGTTGCTACGGGATTATTGGGCTTAGCTTATATCACCAAAACCAAGCACTCAATTGATGATCCTGAAACCATCTTTATTTATTTATCGCAAGTGCTATTTAATCCTTATGTAGGGGGATTCCTTCTCGCAGCCATTCTTGCGGCTATTATGAGTACAATATCCTCGCAACTGTTGGTGACCTCTAGCTCACTAACAGGTGATTTTTACGGTGCCTTCTTAAGACGAAGTGCAAGCCAAAAAGAACTTGTTTTAGTTGGCAGAATATCAGTCGCTTTAGTGGCTTTTGTTGCCGTTATGCTCGCTTATGATCGTGATAGTAGCGTTTTAACCTTGGTGAGTAATGCTTGGGCTGGCTTCGGCGCTGCCTTTGGTCCTTTGGTTCTGATTAGTTTGTTCTGGAAGCGCATGACCTTTGCTGGCGCGCTCGCGGGAATGGTATCAGGGGCTGTAACTGTGCTGATTTGGGTATTTTCCGATTTCACTATTGGCGGTGAGGCGCTTAGCAGCGTGATGTATGAAATTATTCCAGGCTTCATTGTCAGTACGCTCGCCATCATTGGTGTCAGTTTGGCAACAGGTCAGCCTAGTCAAAGTGTGATGGATACGTTCGACGAGGTAGACAAAAGCTTCCCGTAGAAAGACTTGAACCAACACTTCCCTGTGGCTAAATTACGATCTAGCCATGAGGGAAGTTAGTTAAATCTTTTTATTCATTGTTATTGAAAAATAGCATACAAAAGCCCTATCTTATTGTGATAAAATTCTAAGCATATAACTAATTTATATAACATTTGTTAATTTGGAACGACACATGACCACTAGCATTCCATCCGTCACCCATTTAAAGCAACTTGAAGCGGAAAGTATTCACATATTTCGCGAAGTGGCGGCAGAGTTCGATAATCCTGTCATGCTATATTCTGTGGGCAAAGACTCCTCGGTATTATTGCATTTAGCCCGTAAAGCCTTTGCTCCCGGTAAAATTCCCTTCCCTTTGTTGCACGTCGATACCACGTGGAAGTTTCGCGAGATGATCGAGTTTCGCGACAAAACAGCCAAAAAGCATGATCTCGACTTATTAGTGCATATTAACCAAGAGGGTGTCGACATGGGCGTAGGTCCATTTAGCCACGGCAGCTCAAAGCACACCGACATCATGAAGACGGCAGCATTGAAGCAAGCATTGAATAAGTACAAATTTGATGCCGCTTTCGGTGGCGCTAGACGCGACGAAGAAAAGTCGCGTGCAAAAGAACGGGTGTATTCTTTCCGTGATGAAAATCATCGCTGGGATCCCAAAAATCAACGCCCTGAATTGTGGAATATTTATAACTCACAAATTAACAAAGGCGAAAGTATTCGTGTTTTCCCCATGTCAAACTGGACCGAACTGGATATCTGGCAATACATTTACCTAGAAAATATTGATATCCCGTCGCTATACTTAGCCAAACCCAGACCCGTTGTAGAAAGAGACGGCGTGTTATTTATGGTTGACGATGAACGTATGCCATTGGAAGAAGGTGAAACTCCGCAAATGCGTTCAGTTCGCTTTAGAACCTTGGGCTGCTACCCATTAACCGGTGCGGTTGAGTCTGAAGCGGATACTTTGCCTGAGGTGATCCAAGAAATGTTATTAACTAAAACTTCTGAGCGCCAAGGACGAGTAATTGACCATGACTCCTCCGGTTCGATGGAGAAGAAAAAAATGGAAGGATATTTCTAATGGCTACTAATATTTTATGGCACCAACACGAAGTTGATAAAGCTCGTCGCGCTGAGGCTAAGAGTCAGCGTCCAGCCATTATTTGGTTCACCGGCTTAAGCGGCTCAGGCAAATCAACCATCGCTAACTTGTTAGAAAAGAAGTTAGTGGAAGAAGGTAAACACACTTATTTACTCGATGGTGATAACGTTAGACATGGCCTGTGTGGCGACTTAGGGTTCAGTAACTCTGATCGGGTTGAGAATATTCGTCGCATCAGCGAAGTGGCTAAATTATTTGTCGATTCTGGTTTGATTGTATTAACTGCCTTTATTTCACCGTTTAAAACCGACCGCGATTTTTGCCGCAGTTTGATGCAAGAAAACGAATTCATTGAAGTGTTTGTTGACACTCCCATAGAGGAATGTGAAAAACGTGATCCTAAAGGTTTGTATCAAAAAGCCCGTCAAGGAGACATCAAAGACTTTACCGGTATTGATTCAAATTACGAAGCCCCTGTGGATCCAGAGGTTCATTTGACATTCTCCGGTCAAACACCGGAGCAATCTGCCGAGATGCTGTACGAAATGCTGATTGAAAAAGGGTATCTCACGGATGTTTGAGCATGCATTGGCACAGCAGGTTGTGCGCATTACGCATGAAGCTGGCGAGGCTATCCTTGAGATTTACAAACAAGATTTCACTGTGTATGAAAAATCTGATGCAAGCCCGCTAACGGACGCAGATTTAGCTGCACACAATATTATTGTCAAAGGCCTCGAAGCAATTTCAGATTTACCAGTGTTATCCGAAGAGTCGGCTGATATTGATTGGCAGACCCGTCAAAGTTGGAGTGACTACTGGTTAGTTGATCCGCTAGATGGCACCAAAGAGTTCGTTAAAAAGAATGGTGAATTTACCGTTAACATTGCGCTTATAAGTCAAGGCATACCCATTTTAGGTGTGGTCTACGCACCTGTACTGAAACACACTTACGTTGGTGTCTCTGGACTCGGCGCTTACAAAATTGACAACCAACAAACAACTAAAATCTCACCCAAAGTGCACCAAGCGCCTGAGTCTTGGAAGGTGGTGGGCAGTCGCTCACATCAAAGCCCAGAGATCCAAACCTTATTGGCAGAACTTGATGGCGAAACTGAATTGGTCGCCATGGGCAGTTCACTGAAACTATGCCTTGTAGCCGAAGGTAAAGCGCATCTTTATCCAAGACTTGGGCCGACATCCGAGTGGGACACCGCAGCAGCACAAGCAGTGGTGGAAGCATCAGGTGGCAAGGTGACCATCATAGATGGCCTTGACAGCGCACTCGATTCTGATGCTGTGCCATTGAGATACAATCAGAAAGAATCCATATTAAACCCTTATTTTTTGGTGAGTTGCTAACCCATGAACAACGAAAACACATTATTGCAGCAAGACATATTGTCTTACTTAGACCAGCATGAAAAAAAGGATCTGTTGCGCTTTTTAACCTGCGGCAGTGTTGATGATGGTAAAAGCACCCTGATAGGACGCTTGTTGCACGACTCGAAGATGATCTATGAAGATCAATTAGCGGCGATTACCAAAGACAGTAAAAAAGTCGGTACTACCGGCGAGAAAGTGGATTTAGCACTGTTAGTAGATGGACTGCAATCAGAGCGTGAACAAGGTATCACCATTGATGTTGCCTATCGTTACTTCTCAACTGACAAGCGTAAATTCATCATTGCCGATACCCCGGGGCATGAGCAATATACCCGCAACATGGTAACAGGCGCATCGACCTGTCAATTAGCTATCATATTGGTTGATGCCCGCAGTGGCGTCAAAACCCAAACCCGTCGACATTCTTTCCTCGTGTCACTACTGGGTATTAAGCATGTCATAGTTGCGGTCAATAAAATGGATCTGATGGATCACAGCCAACAGGTGTTCGAGCAAATAAAACAAGATTATTTAGAGTTTTCTAAACAACTGGATATTCCTAATATTCAATTTATCCCTATGTCGGCATTAGACGGCGACAACGTGGTTAACAAAAGCGAAAACACACCTTGGTATGTGGGCGAGACTTTGATGACGACCTTGGAAAACATTGAAATTGCCAAAGATCTCAATCTGGAAGATTTCCGTTTTCCGGTGCAGTATGTCAATCGCCCGAACCTAAATTTCCGAGGTTTTGCCGGTACTGTGGTATCTGGCATCATCGAAAAGGGCGATAAAGTCACCACCCTACCTTCGGGAAAACAATCGAAAGTAAAATCGATTGTGAATTTCGAAGGGGAAGCTGAATCTGCCCATGCCCCACTCACGACCACCTTAACACTGGAAGATGAAATCGACATTTCCCGTGGCGACATGATTGTCAAATCAGATAACTTGCCCTTGCATGGCAGCAACTTCAAAAGTCACCTAGTGTGGATGGCGGAAGAAGCCTTGATCCCGAACAAGCAATACGGATTTAAATTTGCGACCAAGAATGTGCCTGGCTCGGTTTCCAATATTGAGCATTTGATTGATGTGAATACTATGGAGAAAAAGCAGGCGGTTCACCTTAATTTGAATGAAATAGCGGTGGGTAATATCAAACTAACCCAATCGGTAGCCTGTGATCCTTACGCCAAAAACAGAGCGACAGGGGCCTTTATTATTATCGATAGAGTGACCAATGGCACTGTGGGTGCTGGTATGATCATTGAGCAAAACAAAGACAGCCACTCAACCTCGAATTTTTCAGAATTTGAACTAGAGTTTAACGCGTTAGTGAGAAAACACTTCCCACATTGGAACGCCGCGGATATTACTAAGCTGTAAAGGCTAAACAATAGGGTTGCCTGTGGACCTCAATCAAGTACTGGTTATCGGTATCTTCTTCATCACCATAGGGATGCTTATCTTCACAGATAAGCGCCCTTCCACGGTGTTTGCCGCGGCTGTTTTAGCGCTCATATTATTTGGTCAAATCAGCTTTTTTGAAGTTGCCCATAATCTCACCAACCAAGGCTTGTTAACACTGATTCTATTGTTGTTAGTCAGCAATGCGGTAGATAAAACGTCGTTAATAAAACGCTTGGGCCGCAAACTGATTTCGCCTAGCTTTAAAACCAGTTATTGGCGTTTATTTGGATTGACCTTTAGCGCTTCTGCATTGCTAAACAACACGGCGGTGGTGGCCAGCCTGATAGGTCCGATAAGTCAAAACCAACATCACCCGGCTTCTCGATTACTTATCCCACTATCTTATTCCGCCATTCTAGGCGGCACGGTGACACTCATCGGCACCTCCACTAACTTGATTGTTGACAGTTTTATGATTGAACAGGGCCACCCTGGTTTTCAATTTTGGGACTTCACGCTCTATGGACTCATTGCCGGATTAAGTTGCGGCCTATTAATGTTCCTACTTACGCCTTTGCTTCCAGCAATCGAAACACGCAAAGGACAATTCCATCGTTATTTTATCGAAGCCAAAGTGATGGAAGATTCTGAGTTGATCGGAAAATCAGTGGAAGATAATCATCTGCGTAATTTGCATGAATTGTTTCTGGTTGAAATTGTGCGCGATGGTCGATTGCTCACGCCAGTAACACCAGACATGATTATTATGCAAAATGATAAATTGATATTTTCTGGAAACGTGCAAAATGTTGACAGTTTAGGACACATTAAAGGCCTTAAGTTGTTCGCCGAAACTGACGGTTTGTTGCGTGACAACCTTACTGAAGTGATCATTTCAAACCGTGCGCCTATCATTGGTAAAACCCTTAAAACATTGGGGTTTCGAGCACTATTTGACGCGGCGGTCGTGGCCATTCGCCGTGATGGTGAAGAATTATCTGGAAAGCTTGGTGAAATAAAACTGCAATCGGGCGACTTTTTATTGCTTGCCACCGGTCAAGATTTTGTTCAGCGGCATAATCTGGTCAAAAACTTTTTTATCTTATCAGAGCTGCGTATTGCCACTAAACTTAACAAGAAGCAAGAATGGATCACCGTAGGTGGCTTTGCACTTACCATAGTCTTAGCGGCCCTCTCTTTGATTGATCTTGCCACTGGATTAGTGTTTTTCATGGCGGCATTGGTAGTCTCGGGCGTTACCACCAATGGTGAAGTAAAGCGCAACGTGCCGTTAAATTTAGTGATTGTGATTGTTGGTGCGCTAAGTCTAGCTACCGCATTGCAAACCTCTGGCGTTATCGGTGAGATGACTCAATTGTTAAAGCCTATTCTAAGCGATGTGAGTCCTTTTATCGCGTTATTGGTTGTCTACCTATTAACCCTGATGCTCACCGAGCTTGTTACCAACAACGCGGCTGCAGCATTAATGTTTCCCTTTGCGCTGGGCTTAGTACAAATGCTCGAGGTCCCGTTGATGCCCTTTGCTTTGGCGGTTGCCTTTGCTGCTAGCGCAAGCTTTATGTCACCTTATGGCTATCAAACCAATCTATTGGTGTATAACGCCGCTAATTATCAGTTCAAACACTTTGTGAAGTTTGGCTGGCTGATATCCTTAACTTACTCCAGCATTGTATTGATGTTATTGAAGTACAATTACGATTTTTAATGCTGCAAACCACAAAAAAGCGACGGCATGCCGTCGCTTGATCTAGTTAACTAAAATTAGACGCTTTGTTAGGTTCTTACCGGAATAACACCTTTTCTTTATTAAACCAGTGGATACAAAAAGCAATAAGCGCGCCTGCAATTAACGCCGTTGAGCCAAAAATAGCGAATAACTGGTAATAGTCCATTGTGCCCTTAACTAATTCTTTTATTGCGAGCGCTACATTCGTCAGAGGCACCCACGCCCAGCCGCCTTTGAGTTCGGCATTAGGCAATAAAGCGAAGATGATAGGGATAATAACGAGAATGACCAAGGTACCCATATAGCTCTGCGCTTCTTTGTAGCTTTTGGCATAGATCGACAGGCTTAATAAAATCGAAGCGAAAATAGCCACCACAGGGATCAGCATCAGAAAAATCAACACAAAGTCCAAGGCACCAATGGATGACATAAAAGTAACCACGAACTCCACTGCCATGCCCTTGCTCAATAAAGTGCCCCACAATGCCATACTGGCAACTGTAATCAATGCAGTGGTTATTCCAGCGGCAGCGACCGTAAAGAACTTACCAAGCACCAGTTTGTAACGCTCGATAGGCGAGATCAATAAGGTTTCCAAAGTACCTCGTTCTTTTTCCCCTGCGCCAAGATCACCGGCAGGGAACATTGCTCCTTGCAAACACAAAATGAAAATCATGTAAGGTATCATTCCGCCCAATTTTTCACCTAGGCTCTCACGCTGATTAGCGGTATCAATTTTATTTAATACAATGGGCGTAATCAGCGCGGCACCTTGGTCGGAATTAAGGTGCAGGCTCTCAAAAGCAGTCTGGCGTAATACGTTAGTCTGCTCTTTAATAATTCCCTCGACTCTGGCAACGACTTTGTTAATCCTTGCGTCATTGAGATACACATTAATCGTAGCCTGACCGGATTGTAAAATATGCTCGGAGTAATTTGCCGGTATCTCAATGATGAAGTCTACCGTATCCGCAGCGATCAATTGCTGATGGTTGTCATTGATCGGAACCACGACCAGATTAAGATCAGATAGCGCATTGAGCTTCTCTGCCAAATCGGGCGCAAATTGACTTCCGACAATGGCGTAATCCAGTGTTTCCGATTGCGCTTCTTTTACCGCTTTATCGGTAAAGTACACCACCCCACCTATGATCAGGGGAAAGATCAGTATCGGCAGCGCAATCATGAAAAAGAGGGTTTTTCGGTCACGTAATAACTCTTTTAATTCCTTAAAAAAAACCAACCACATGTTATTGCCCTCCGTTAATAATATCCAGAAACGCCGCATTGGGATCGCCATTGGCCAACTGATTAAATACGTCTATGCTGTCGTCAAATTTGCTGATCCCTTTATCAATCACCGCAACTCGATCGCACAGTTTTGATACCTCATCCAAATGATGCGTTGAGAAGATCACGGGCACACGCTGAGTCTTTAGATCTTGAATAAAATTCATCACTGTTTGCGTCGCCATTATGTCTAATCCTGTGGTTGGCTCGTCCAAAATAACCACCTCGGGTTGATGGACAACCGCACGTGCGATGGCGGTCTTTTGTTTCATACCGGTCGAAAAGTTTTCGCAGCGACGATCTAAAAAGGTGTCCATTTCTAACATCTCGGATAATGCCGCAATACGCAGATCAATTTGTATTTTACTCATACCGTGCAGTTGTCCAAAATAGCGGATATTTTCCCGCCCCGTTAATCTGCCATATAATCCCGTTGAACCCGATAAAAAGCCTATTTTTTTGCGGGCTTGCAATGGATTTTTTAGCACATTGATACCATTAATAACCACCTCGCCTGAGTCAGCTTGTAGCGCAGTAGAAAGTACCCGTAACGTGGTAGTTTTACCCGCACCATTGGGTCCAAGTAGCCCCAACACTTGGCCATCATCTACAGAAAAAGACACATTGGTTACCGAGTGAAAAAAGCGTCCTTTTAAACGTGGATCTTTCTTTTCTTGCTCACTTAGCTTTTTAGGATTTTCCACCTCAAATTTTTTGCCTAACTGCTTAATTTCTATCATTGGATTTATCCATATCGCTGAATGTTAGTTTCTTTAGTGTATAAGGTACTGGATTTATTACACATATTTCCAAATGTATCATGATTGTGGTTGAATACGGTTGTTTGAATTTTACCAGTAGCGGACAAGCTTAACTTGCACTAGGCCGGTTTCATACCAGTAAGCCCAGTCATTTAGAATAACAAAATATAAGGGTACGGTTTATATGAATGGCATTTCAAATCCTTTTCAGGCGTGTTTGCACATTTGGTTTAATCCAAAAACGGTTTTTGCGGCAGTAGATAAGCATCATAACTGGTCGTGGATCCCATTTTTTATTGTCATGTTAGGCGTGTTGTTGCCAACTTACGCGTATTTTCAGTTTGTCGATTTTGACTGGTATCGAGAATTCTATGTGGCCTTCACAGCGGGTGACGTCAGCCCTGCAGAAAAAGAAGCAGTGCTAGTAAGTTTGCGCTCGCAGTCGGTGTATATGTATTCGAATATGTTTGCTTACTGTTTAGGCTATGTGTTGTTAGCCGCGATCATTGCAGGTTATTTGAATATGATGACCAAAGTGGATGAGGAAAATATCAATGGCTTCACTGACTGGTATGGGTTTGTTTGGTGGACCTTTTTACCGGTTTTCATTACCGGTGTGGTGATGCTACTGATGATCCTAATAAAAGACGATAACCAAACGTCACTGTACGGACTACAGCCGTTATCATTGGGATATTGGCTGGGTCTCAACGAAACCTCTAAATGGGTTGGGTTAGCAGACCAGTTCCGAGTTGAATTATTCCTCAGCTTTTACTTTATGATAACCGGCTTAAAACAATGGACGCGCCTTTCCATCCTGCGCATTTACCTCATTCTATTTGTTCCCTACATACTGATAGTTGGCTCTTCAATATTTTTGTCTTTTTATTGGGCTTCGGCCTAAAGTAGTCCACATTGTCATAGAACTGTGATTGTTCATTTTCCGGCCACCAACCCGGAATACCTAGCAGCGGCAGCGGTGATAAACGACAGCTGTTACAAAATGCGCCATTATCGATAAGTTGCTGACATAGCACCTTATCAATGTATTGAAGCTGTTGAAGTTTTGACATTTCAAAGTAGCCATTACAGGGTTTTATATGCAGCCATTTGCCGGTTAAACCGATATAAGGCTGCAATAACATCTCATAATTGGCATGGCCAAATACCATCGCCTGAATATCTTTGTCCCATCTCTGGCGCTTTTCAAACAATATCGACTTAAATTGGTGTTCTCTAAGAGCATCAACACGCGCTTGCTCATCGCAGACAACGATCACCCCACATTCATCAAAATGGGTAATTTGATTTCGTCGTTGCGTTCTGGGAGTTAAACCATGAAGCTGAATGTCTTCCATATGCCAGCGGTTCAACAAGGCTTTGGTCTTGGGGAATTGTAACCAAATTAATCCATTGAATAGATCATGCCAAGAATTGGCGCGCGTGGGTATCTGCGAATGGGTAAAAATAACGTCTTCGTAATAGAGTTCGATTTCACCCAAATCAGACTGACAAACAAAGTCAAAATGACAATCCGGATTTACCTTATTTTTTAGTAAATTGAGCGTGTCCGCATTCAAGATATTGTCAAACTCAGATAACCTGAACATCTGCTCAAGTTCAGTAAAAGGTGGCAAATCTCGTCGACAAGCCCATATTTCACTTGCTTGAGTTTTCGCTTTCAATGTCGAACCATTTGAATTCATTTACAACAGACCCTAGTGCATCGCGAACAGATTTTCTATACTGGGCGCAAATGTAATAACAAGAGCAATAATATGCAAATAACTCGTGCTTTTTTACCCCTCTCTTTGTGTGCTTTCGTATTTAGCGGCTGCTCGCAGCTACCTAATGATACTAAGCAAGTAAGTAACTACGCTGATGTGTATCAAAACATCAGTGAAGACGACTTGAAACGCCATACCAAGACATTGGCATCAGACGAATTTGAAGGACGCTCTCCCACCACTGCCGGGGAAACCAAGACTCTCGAGTATCTGGTCAACAACTTTAAAGCGCTTGGCTATCAGCCAGGCAATGGTAATAGCTACTTGCAAGCGGTTGAACTCATGGAAGTCACGGCAGATCCCAATATGGTGTTGACCATGGGAGAGCATCAGTTTACCTACAAAGAAAACATGGTTGCGTCATCCAAGCGTGAAACCCCACAAGTGAATCTAAATGATTCTGACATTGTGTTTGTCGGCTACGGTGTTAATGCACCTGAGTACGATTGGAATGATTACGAAGGCTTAGATGTCAAAGGCAAAACAGTGGTGATCTTAGTTAATGATCCTGGTTTTGAAGCTCCCGATAGCGGAAAGTTTCAAGGCAAAACCATGACCTATTATGGGCGCTGGAGTTATAAATATGAAGAAGCCAGTCGCCAAGGTGCTGAAGCCGCGATTATCGTTCACGAAACTGAACCTGCTTCGTATGGCTGGTCAGTGGTTGCCAATAGCTGGAGCGGTGCACAGTACAGCTTAGTCAGCAAAAATGGCAATGCCGACAGAGTTGCCGTAGAAGGCTGGATAAGTCTTGATGCAGCGCAAAAAGTGTTTGCCTCTGCGGGACTTGATTTTGCTGCTGAAAAGCAAAAAGCGCTGCAAGGTCCCTATTCCGTGCCGCTGAATAGTAAAGCGTCCATTTCAATCACCAGTCAAATGAAAAAATCTGTTAGTAACAATGTGATCGCAACCTTACCTGGTGCAGCGCAAGCGGATGAACATATTATCTATACGGCGCATTGGGATCATTTGGGTAGAGACACCACGAAAAAAGGTGACCAAATTTACAACGGTGCTCATGACAATGCCACCGGCACCGCTGCCGCGCTGGTGATGGCTAAAGCATTTGCCAATCTCAACGTCAGACCACAGCGCTCAATTACCTTTTTGGTGGTGACCGCCGAAGAACAAGGCCTGTTAGGCTCTAAATACTATGCTGAGCATCCCCTTATTCCATTGGACAAAACCGTTGCTAATATCAATATGGATGCGATGAACGTGCTGGGTAAAACCAAAGACGTTGCCGTGATTGGCATGGGCAAGTCGGAGTTAGAAGGTTACTTAGATGCTGCAGTGCAAAAGCAAGGGCGCTTTTTAACCCAAGAAGACAAACCACAAGCAGGCTATTATTATCGCTCTGATCACTTCAGTTTCGCTAAATTTGGCGTACCAGCATTGTATGCAAAAGGCGGAGCAATCGCTTTTGATGACGCTACAGCTGACTATCGTAAGCGCGCAGCAGTTGCTATCCGCGCCTGCTACCATCAGGTGTGTGATCAGTTCCGTGAGAATTGGGATTTCTCTGGGGTTAAGCAAGACACCCAAATGTTATTTGATGTCGGCTATACTATTAGCATGTCAGATGACTGGCCGGCTTGGAATCCAACCAGCGAGTTTCAGCGTCCATAAAAGACGCACATAAAAAATGCCAGCATAATTTGCTGGCATTTTTGTTTTAGCATAAAGCGCTTGTTAGCAGCTTACAGTGAAGTAACCCAATTTAACGCTGACTTTCTTTAATAAAGTAACTCAATTCTTTAATGCAATGGCGCAATACGGGATTGAGGCGAGTGTTTTTGCCATTCATCACAAATAACTCGTGCTCAAATTCGAACCAATTCCCGCCACCCACTGGCACTAATCCAAGTCCAGCGCCTTGCTCTTTGATCATATAATCTGGCAGTAGGCCCACGTATTCGCCGGTCATAATCGCCGACATACAGGCATCAAATGAGTCTGAGAAGGTTTGAATGGCTAGTCGACTTTCTTCATGAATATAGTTGGCAGACGAGAGTCCACTGATACCAATGGCAGCATAGTCTTCTATTTTCACTGAGCTAGGCAAGTCGTCTCGATATTTCGCCAATGGATGAGACGGCGCACAATATAAGCGTCCTTTGCAGGTATGCCCCACCGTGTGAAAAGTCACGGACTCAGGTTTTACCATATCGTAGGTAGAGACAACCAAATGGCACTCACCTGACAAGGCAACATGCTCAACTTCATTGTAAAGTCGGGTTTGAATATTAACGTGAATATCATCGAACTTTTTCATCGTGCTCTTAACGGCTTTACTCACCGCAAGATGCATAGACAAAGGTAAACCGGCCATGAGTACTAGGGTAATATGACCCGAGTAGTCATCATGTAAACTTTTAAGGTTGAATACGAAGTTATCAAATGCGTTGAAGATTCGCTTGGTTTCTTGGAAAACCACTTCACCTTCTTTGGTCATTTGAAAGCCACCACGACCGCGATGACATAACACCAGATCGAGTCGCTCTTCGAGCTTTTTAATTGCCGCACTGATATTAGGTCGTTGCATGCGAAGCACAGGCTCAGCTGCAGTAAATCCGTTGCACGAGGCAACGGCATAGAAAACCCGCAACAATTTTATGTCTGATTCTTGTAAGCGATTTAACATAGAAACACCACGTTAAGGTATGGATATTGATACTCTATAGCTATAGTAGGCAAGCCGCGCTGCTATTACAACGATTAATTGAAGTTAAATTAATCCTTTATTAACAATCCTATTTTAGGATAACTTGACACTTTGCTCGCGTAATTGCTCTATCTCATCTCTAATCGACGCTGCTTTTTCAAATTCTAATTCTCTGGCGGCAGTGAACATCTGTTTTTCTAACTCGGTAATTTTTGTCATTATTTGAGTAGCAGACATGGCTTTATATTTTTTATTCGCTTCTGCGACCTTGCGTAATTTGACCTTACCGCCAACATCGACGCTACTGCCATCACCTAAGTCCATAATATCGGTAATTGGTTTCGATAACTGCACTGGCGAAATGCCGTGTTTGAGGTTGTGCGCGCGCTGTTTGTCGCGGCGTCGTTCGGTTTCATCCATCGCGCGTTGCATCGAACCGGTGATGCGGTCAGCATATAAAATCGCTTTACCGTTTATATTACGTGCCGCACGACCTATGGTTTGAATAAGCGATCGATCTGAACGCAGAAAGCCTTCTTTATCCGCGTCGAGGATCGCAACCAAAGAGACTTCGGGCATATCGAGTCCCTCTCGAAGCAAGTTGATCCCCACCAGTACATCGAATTTACCCAAGCGTAAATCACGAATAATTTCGATCCGCTCAACAGTGTCTATGTCTGAGTGCAAATAGCGTACTTTGATCCCATGCTCATCTAAGTAATCACTGAGATCTTCAGCCATGCGTTTGGTCAAGGTAGTTACTATGACTCGTTCGTTAACCGCGGTTCGCTTATGAATTTCTGACATCACATCATCGACTTGAGTGGCCACAGGCCGCACTTCTAACTCAGGGTCGATTAAGCCAGTCGGCCTGACTACTTGCTCAATGATTTCATCACCGGATTTTTCAAGTTCATATTTACCTGGTGTCGCTGAAACATAAATGGTCTGTGGCGAGATTTGTTCGAACTCTTCAAATTTTAATGGTCGATTGTCCAGCGCCGAGGGTAATCGAAAGCCGAATTCTACTAAGGTTTCTTTACGGGAACGGTCACCTTTGTACATAGCGCCTATTTGGGACACAGTGACGTGAGATTCGTCGATAAACAATAAACCGTCAGCAGGAAAGTAATCCAGCAAGGTAGGCGGTGGCTCGCCTGGCGCGCGGCCTGATAGATACCGAGAGTAGTTCTCAATACCAGAGCAATAGCCTAGCTCCTGCATCATTTCGATATCGAACTGGGTGCGCTGCACGATGCGCTGCTCTTCGATCAACTTATTGACGGATTTGAGCTGTTCTTTGCGTCCTTTTAGCTCAACTTTAATATCTTCAATGGCCGCCAGAATCTTTTCACGTGGCGTGACATAATGGGTTTTAGGAAAAACAGTGGCCCGTGTGACCGTCTGTTCAACCACACCAGTGAGGGGATCGAACAAACGAATAGCATCGATCTCTTCATCGAATAATTCAACACGCACCCCTTGTTTTTCTGAGTCCGCGGGAAATATGTCTATCACATCACCGCGCACCCGAAACGTACCGCGTTCAAAAGATAAGTCATTACGCTTGTATTGCAATTCTGCCAAGCGACGCAAAATCGCCCGTTGATCCATCAAGTCGCCTTGGCGCAAATGCAACAGCATTTTCATATAGGACTCTGGATCGCCTAGTCCATAAATCGCCGACACACTAGAGACAATAATAACGTCTCTGCGCTCCATTAATGATTTAGTGGCAGACAAGCGCATCTGCTCAATATGATCGTTAATCGAAGAGTCTTTTTCAATAAAGGTGTCTGTGCTGGGCACGTACGCTTCTGGCTGATAATAATCGTAATAAGACACAAAGTACTCAACGGCATTGTTAGGGAAAAAATCTTTCATTTCGCCATACAATTGAGCGGCAAGCGTTTTATTGTGGGCCAGAATAAGCGTGGGCCGTTGAACTTGTTTAATAACATTGGCCATGGTGAAGGTTTTACCCGAGCCGGTTACCCCTAGCAGGGTTTGACTTGCCAAGCCACTTTCAAGATTGTCGACCAAGGTTTCAATTGCCTTAGGCTGATCACCCGCAGGTTCATACGAAGACGCTAATTCAAACGCTCTACTCACTACTTAGGATCCCTTTTTCATTTGGCTTTGTTCAATACTATTGCTTCGGCTGCGCCGCATAAACCAAGCAAATGCTACGCTTGCGGTGCACAGATTAGCTACCACAGTTCCCCAAAACAAACCTTTGATGTCATCCAATTGGCTCCCCAAATAAGCTAGCGGCACCAAGAATACAAATAGCCTGATGATACTCAAGGTAAGCGCAGACAGGGGTTGATGCATGGCATTGAATGACGAATTGGTTAAAATTACGATGCCTTGTAAACCATACCCTAGGGGTACGATATATAAGAATAAAATGATCAAATCAGCGACCCGTTGCTCTTCGGCAAAAATGGCCGCAATGTAGGGTGCCAGCAGCCACAACAACAGATAAATGATCAATTGAATAACCACTACGAATTTTAGCGATAACAAATAGCTTTGCCGCACCCTGTCGATTTTATTTGCACCGTAGTTTTGACTAATAAATGGCGGTAACGACATCGATAGCGACAAGATCAAAATACAGGCGATTGATTCTAATCGACTCCCTACTCCCCATGCAGCAACGGCTTCAGGGCCATATCCAGCAATAATCGCAGTTATCACGCCAGCGGCAATAGGCGTCAACATATTCGCACCCGCCGCAGGTAAACCAATGCGTAACACACCGCCACTGGTCAGCTTTAACTCACTCCATGTCAGCAATCTGGGAAGCATCAGCTTGCGCTTTACACCGAGTAAATACAGGATATAAATCAAGCTTAGCCCCCACGCTATCGCCGTAGCAAGCGCTGCGCCTTGAATGCCCATGGCGGGGATGGGTCCCCAACCAAAGATTAATATAGGATCAAGTACAGCATTAATAAAACCACCACTGGCCATAATCATGCTAGGTGTTTTGGTGTCACCTGCAGCGCGCAAAACACTGTTCCCCACCATAGGAATGGCCAGAAAAACACCCGCGCCATACCACACCAGCATATAATCACGGATGTAAGGCAGTAAATCATCGGTAGCGCCTAACAGCTTGAAAATCGGCTCTATGGTAAAGGCACCGGTTAGCGCCAAGATCCCCACCAATACAAAAGCTAACATCAATGCGCCTGTTGCATACTCTTTGGCGAGATGGCTTTGCCCGGAGCCAAGATATCGACCAATAGTGGCAGAAGCGCCAATTCCCAGTCCAATATTCAAACTGATCAGGGTAAAGGTCACAGGAAAGGTGAAACTGATCGCGGCCAATTCATCGGTACCTAATAAACTGACGAAAAAAGTGTCGACCAGCCCAAAGGTCATTAACATGATCATGCCAAGGATCATTGGCAGCGTCATGCGTTTCAATGTGTCTGAAATAGGACCATTCAATAGGTCGTTGTTTGATCTTGTCGGTGCTGCTTGACTCACTTAGGACTATCTCTTTTTGGCCAATTAGACATGATATGCGACATTAGTTAATAACACTATGCCGATTTGGAATGCCATACATATAAACGGACTAGTTTAAAACAATCTGATGCTTCTACAAAGCCGATAAAAGTGCATATAAGTATTCAGCAGTAAATCAACCTCACTCACGCGAGGAAATACACATGTAATATTTAGTTGCTCGACACATCTTATCCTTCAGTTCAGGTTAAATTAATATCGATGCCAACTTGAGATCGATATTTTTTAACAGCAAATTAAATCTTTTTTATTTAACCTCAGCTGAAATTCTACTTTTTAGTTTTATTTACATTTAATTGCAATCAAATGAGTCACTATTACCAACCCAATTAAAATGTTAATAAAATGTCAAATTTCAAGATGTTAAAGCCATAAACCACGGGGCTTTGCGAAAGTACACACAGCTAAGCGTCTCCGCGGTAAGTATATTACTCAAAGTCGAGCGCTTTTCACCCGAAACATTCTATCTTGTTGTTTTATAATAATATTTATATTATTTGGCGATTTTTACAGAGTTTTATTGACTTAACATTGCAAATTTGAATGAGATTATTTAAGTCTTTACTCACAGACTTATCCACAGGAACAGTGGATAACTGGACTAACATCAATAACAACGCTAGGTTACAGTTAGATGACTAAAAATTAGGTAAGTCTGTACTAACCCTACGCACGCTAATCTTTTGTTTCAGTTTAATGAAACACTGTTCAGACACACAGTGATCAACATAATTTTTATAACAAATTGATATAGTCATGCTTACTTTTCGTTATTAATGAATCGAATAATTGTGGCATCTTTTTTGTCTGGCCTGACCAATTTTTACATGGCTAAAATTAATCCCCTCTCAACGGGGATTATTCCTACCCCGTCTTGGCAACACGAAAACCTAGTTTGGCCATTTGCTTAAAATTAACGCTGCTAAAGTCACATTAAGCTGACCTTTATACGCTTTGTTTGCTGCATATTTGGGCAATTAGTCTGATTCCCGAAAAAAGCTCAGATATTATGTTGACACGGAGGTCGATGCTCATTAATATTCGCCTCCGTTGAATTCCTGGTCCCCCTTAGCTCAGTTGGTTAGAGCGACGGACTGTTAATCCGCAGGTCCCCCGTTCAAATCGGGGAGGGGGAGCCAACTTCAACAGTACAATTTGATTCCCCCTTAGCTCAGTTGGTTAGAGCGACGGACTGTTAATCCGCAGGTCCCCCGTTCAAATCGGGGAGGGGGAGCCAAATCTACTTTGAGCTCCAATGTGTTCACGTTTTCCTCTTCAATCAATTTATATTAAGCCGTTATTTAAGATACTAAGCCGGCCTAGTTTGACGATTCGTCAGTGATTAAACTCTATTCCCATTATATTGATAAATATCAAGTTGTTAATCGTCTTATAAACAGAGATAATAAACAGGTCCCCGCAATGTTAGGCGTTTTCTTTTTTCCATGACTGAATTTTTGGTGTTATTGATAGGCACAGTGCTGGTTAACAACTTCGTTTTGGTCCAATTTTTGGGCCTTTGCCCGTTTATGGGCGTCTCTAGCCGTCTGGAAACCGCTATAGGTATGTCGATGGCGACAACCTTTGTGCTGACCTTAGCCTCTCTCACCAGTTATTTAGTTGAGCACTATGTGTTGCAGCCGTTGGGTATTGGCTATTTGCGAACCTTAAGTTTCATTTTAGTGATAGCTGTCGTGGTGCAATTCACTGAGATGGTCGTGCATAAAACCAGCCCTACCCTGTACCGTTTATTAGGTATTTTCCTGCCCCTTATCACCACTAACTGTGCGGTACTTGGCGTGGCCTTATTAAATGTAAATCAGCAGCACAATTTTGTTG
This sequence comes from Aliiglaciecola litoralis, assembly GCF_039523355.1. Classification (NCBI taxonomy): domain Bacteria; kingdom Pseudomonadati; phylum Pseudomonadota; class Gammaproteobacteria; order Alteromonadales; family Alteromonadaceae; genus Aliiglaciecola; species Aliiglaciecola litoralis. The sequence goes on from NZ_BAAAFD010000008.1 coordinate 156,773, forward strand.
AATCGGTGATCTATGGCTTTGGCGCTGCGGCTGGCTTTTCATTAGTGCTAGTGTTGTTCTCCGCAATGCGTGAAAGACTTGCGGCGGCCAATGTACCAGCCCCCTTTAAAGGCGCATCGATTGCCATGATTACGGCCGGTTTAATGTCTTTGGCATTTATGGGCTTTAGCGGTTTGGTGAAGTTTTAATGACGGTATTAGCTGCATTACTCGCTATTGGTGTCATGGCGCTGATTTTTGGCGCAATCTTAGGTTACGCCGCAATTCGCTTTAAAGTAGAAAGCGATCCCTTGGTCGAACAAATAGACGAAATTTTACCGCAAACCCAATGTGGTCAGTGTGGATACCCAGGCTGTAAGCCCTATGCTCAGGCCATTGCAAATGGCGACGACATCAATAAATGTCCCCCTGGCGGTGAAGCAACAATCAAGCAACTGGCTGATCTTATGGGCGTAGAGGCAAAACCATTAGACGCCGCACACGGCCAAGAAGATATTAAAAAAGTGGCCTTTATTCGTGAAGATGAATGCATTGGCTGCACTAAGTGTATCCAAGCCTGTCCTGTGGATGCCATCATTGGCGCAGCGAAGCAAATGCACACCGTTATCGAAGATGAATGTACCGGTTGCGATTTGTGTGTTGATCCCTGCCCTGTGGACTGTATCGATATGTTACCCGTATCAGAAACAACCAACTCGTGGCGCTGGCAAAGAGCGTCTATTCCAGTTAAACAAGTCAGCTAAGTAGGGATCTGAGTGTATAGCCAGTACGATGACATTGTTGCGAGATTAAACCAAGACCGACTTTGGGACTTCCCAGGAGGAGTGCATCCCCCTGAGCTTAAGAGTATGTCTAATCAGCAGCCAATCGCCACTATTCCTATGGCGAGCAAGTTATATGTCACCGTTAAACAACATATTGGTGTGGAAGGCAGCATCGTCGTCAAGCAAGGTGATCGTGTATTGAAGGGTCAGGCGCTGACAAAAAGTACCAATCCCTTTGCCGTTCCCGTACATGCACCTACCTCAGGCGTCGTTTCAAATATTAGTAAGCATGTCTCTGCTCACCCTTCAGGCATTGCCGAATTAACCATCGAAATTAGCACCGATGAGTTTGAAACTTGGGCGCCACTATCACCTATTTTAGATTATCAGCAAAAACCCAAAACTAAGATCATTGAGGCCATTTGTAATGCTGGGATAAGCGGTATGGGGGGCGCAGGTTTTCCTACCCATATCAAAGCCTCGCCAAAGAAAAATGTTGAATTTCTGATCATTAATGGTGTCGAGTGCGAACCTTATATCACCTCCGACGACCGCTTGATGCGTGAGCACGCTTGGCAGATCCGTCAGGGCATTGATGTATTAGTTCATTTACTGTCTCCAAAACTGGTCATTATCGGCATTGAAAACAATAAACCCGAAGCCATACAAGCGATGCAATTAGCGTGTCAGGAAAATGCTAAATATCGGGTAGTGGCCATACCGACTAAATATCCAGCTGGTGGCGAGAAGCAACTCATCCAAGTGCTCACCAATCGAGAAGTGCCTGGTAATGGCTTGCCCATTGATGTGGGTGTCATTATGCAAAATGTCGGTACCTGCTTTGCCATTGCTGACGCTATTTTCAGTGGAAAACCGCTGATCCAACGGGTGGTGACATTAACTGGCGAAGCCTTTAAACGACCACAAAATGTGTGGGCCCCAATCGGTACACCTATATCGCATTTACTGGAAATCGGTCATTATCGAGAGCACAAACAGCGCGAACCCAAACTGATCATGGGTGGCCCTATGATGGGCTTTGAAATACTCGACCAGGCTGTGCCTGTGGTAAAAATAACCAACTGTATCCTTGCCCCTGCAGCACATGAGGTTGAAGCATCATCCACGGAACAGCCCTGTATTCGTTGTAGTGCCTGTGCAGATGCCTGTCCGGCCAGTTTATTGCCACAACAATTATTTTGGCATAGCAAAGCCAAAGAATACGATAAGAGCCAGGAATACAACCTGTTTGACTGCATCGAATGTGGCGCCTGCGCATACGTCTGTCCAAGTGAAATTCCGCTGGTACATTACTATCGCGTTGCTAAAGCAGATATTCGAGCCCAAGAGCACGAAAAAGATCAGGCAGATAAAGCAAGACTCCGATTTGAAGCCCGTAAAGAACGTCTGGAGCGCGAACAAAAAGAGCGTGAAGAAAAACATGCCAGAGCAGCCGAAGCTCGCAAGCAGGCTATGAGTGAAAAAGGCAATGATGCCAAAGATAAGATTGCCGCAGCTTTGGCGCGGGCTAAGGCGAAAAAGCAAGGTCAGCAATCTAGCGCCTCGCTTGTAGAAGAATCTCAGCAAAGCCAATCGACGAGTGAGCTTGCATCAACATCTGCACCTAGCGAAAAACAAGACAAAGTAGCCGCGGCTATCGCCAGAGCAAAAGCCAAAAGAGAAGCCGCTAAAGCCGCCTCGCAGGCTCAACAACCTGAGCAGCAGTCAACGACTGCCCCCTCGGTAAAACAAGAAAAAGTGGCCGTGGCAATTGCCAAAGCTAAAGCCAAACGTGAAGCCATTAAAAAAGCCCAAGGTGAAGCGCAAGCGCCGTCGCCGCAAGCAACTAACACTGAAAACAGCAAGATCGACGCGGATTCAGCGTCGCAAGCGTCAGAAACTGAGCATTCTTCTGCCACTGAGACAGTCTCTGCTGAACAACTGAAAAAACAAAAAATTGCGCAAGCGGTAGCCAAAGCGAAAGCCAAACGCCAAGCGGCAAAACAGACCTCATCTGATGATGCTGCGACTCCCCAAACGACTACCACCGATTCGGTCGAGCCCAAAGTACCAGCATCTGCAAATAAAAACAGCGAAACGACTAAACAACAGGTGGAAAAACCAGCCAAGCGTCGCAGTAATGCTGCAACGACGGAGGACAGCGCACCAGCGCAAAGTGCCGCTGAGATCCGCAAACAAAAAGTTGAAGCTGCGGTGGCCAAAGCCCGCGAGAAAAATCTAGCGGCAAAAGCAAAACGTGCACAAGCAAAAAGTAAAATGGCCAAGCAAAAGCCAAATAACCAAGATGAGACATAATTGCCAATGAGTTTTAAAATAGCGAGTTCTCCTCATCAGCGCGTTAAACGCACCACAGGACAGGTGATGCGCTTAGTTATCTACGCCGGCATTCCAGGATTAGCACTGCAAACCTGGTTCTTTGGTTGGGGAGCGGTTATCCATTTCGCCATCGCCTCAGCAACGGTCATTGTCACTGAAGCAGCCATATTGGAGATGCGTAAAAAGAATTTTGAAGTGGCAATCAAAGATTGCAGCGCGTTGTTAACGGCCTTCTTAATTGCTATCAGTATTCCGCCCTTCGCACCATGGTGGATCACCGTGATTGGCAGCTTTTTTGCAATTGCCGTTGTAAAACAGCTGTATGGCGGCTTGGGATTCAACTTATTCAATCCAGCGATGGCGGCTTACGTCATGCTGCTGGTCTCATTCCCAGTACAAATGTCGACTTGGGCAATCCCCCAATCACTTAGCCAGTTCCCTCAGACTTTCGCTGATTCTGTTAGCATTATCTTTACTGGCTTTAGTGCTGATGGGTACAGTATCGAACAATTGCGCACCCACATCGATGGCTACACCATGGCAACCCCATTGGATGCAATTAAAACCGGTGTATCACAAGGATTAACGGTCACTGAAGCTATGCAGTCCTCGGTATTCGCCCATGGTTTAGGCGTAGGCTGGTTATGGATAAACTTGGCTTACTTGCTCGGCGGCATCTATTTACTCAAAACAAAAGTCATCAATTGGCATATTCCATTCGGTCTGATGGGGGGTATTGCATCGGTATCCTTGTTTTTCTATTTGATGGACGATGGGCTGTATGCCAGTCCATTGTTTCATTTATTGAGCGGCGGCTTAATGATGGGCGCGTTCTTCATTGCTACCGATCCTGTTTCTGCCTCTACCACGAATAAAGGAAGAATCATTTTTGGTTTCGGTATTGGCGCATGGGTTTATATTATTAGAACCTGGGGCGGATATCCTGACGCTATTGCTTTTGCGGTGTTAATCATGAACATGGCCGTTCCTCTCATCGATTATTACACTCGTCCACGCACTTATGGCCATAATACCGAACATAAAAAAACCATCATCGCCAAGCGTCGTAAAGGTGCCAAAACGGACGGCCGGAGTTAACCATGAAAAACAGCATGCTTAAAAATGGATTAATTCTTGCCGGATTTGCACTGGCGACAACGGCAATAATAGCCGTGACATTTTCAGGTACCAAAGACACCATTGCCCAACAGCAGATACAAAAACGTCTGTCTATTTTGAGTGCGATTATCCCTAAAAATAGCTTTGATAACGATATTCAACATAGCTGTGTATTAACCAGCAACAGCGACTTGTTAGGTACAAATGAGCCACAACGCGCCTATCTTGGTTGGCAAAACGGACAACCTTCTGTTGTCGCCATAGAGGCCATTGCACCTAATGGTTACAGTGGCAAAATAGCCATCATAGTTGGGACCAAGTTGGATGGCTCAGTGACAGGTGTGCGAGTACTGGATCACAAAGAAACGCCAGGATTGGGTGATAAAATTGAATTACGTGTGAACGATTGGATTTTAAGCTTTTCAGGTGAAACAGTGACAACCGAAAACAGTGACCAATGGCAGGTGAAAAAAGACGGCGGTCAGTTCGATCAATTTACCGGCGCCACTATCACGCCACGCGCAGTGGTTAAAGCCGTTAGAAATGCGGTGCTTTATGTCAAGCAGGAACAACAAGCACTATTTGAATCAGCATCATCTTGCGAGCTCGACATCACTGACGCCCATGTTGAAGAGGTAGACTAAATGAACCAATATCAAGAGCTAAGTTGGCAGGGTCTATGGAAAAACAATCCTGCAATTGTGCAGTTGCTCGGGCTATGTCCGCTGTTAGCTGTGACGATGACGGTCATCAACGGCTTGGGATTAGGACTCGCCACTACCTTGGTACTCATTGGCTCTAACTGCACAGTATCCTTAGTACGTAATTGGGTGCCTAACGAAATCCGCATTCCCATTTTTGTGATGGTGATCGCCGGTTTCGTGACCGTAGTGCAATTGTTAATGAATGCCTACACCTTTAGCTTGTATGAAGCGCTAGGGATCTTTATTCCATTGATTGTCACCAACTGCGCCATCATTGGTCGTGCCGAGGCATATGCGTCTAAAAACCCGGTAAAATATGCAGCCTTTGATGGCTTAATGATGGGGCTAGGTTTTACCATCGTATTGATGATCCTAGGCGGTATGCGTGAATTACTTGGCAGTGGCACCTTATTGTCTGGCGCCAATTTGCTGTTTGGTGAATGGGCAAGCGTGTTAACCATTACCGTCTTTGAAACCGAGAATCCGTTTTTACTGGCGATTTTACCACCCGGTGCTTTCTTAGGAATGGGGTTTCTTATCGCGTTCAAAAACGCCTTAGATAAACGCGTCGAATCATGGGTCGTTCAACCAGAAAAAGACAAAATAGTTCAGCGTGCTCGGGTAACCACTGAAAGTTAACCTATAAACAAGTGTAAAGACGTCAAACATGAATAAGCAAAAACGCCGTGAAATGCTCGCTCGATTACAAGCGGACAACCCAAACCCTAAAACTGAGCTCAATTATTCATCGCCATTTGAACTACTCATTGCCGTCATACTCTCGGCCCAAGCAACCGATGTGGGGGTCAACAAAGCCACCGACAAACTCTATCCTGTGGCCAATACGCCAGAAGCGATTTACGCTCTAGGCGTGGATGGATTAAAGGAATATATCAAAACCATTGGACTGTTTAATGCCAAAGCAGAGAACGTGATCAAAACCTGCAAGATATTAATTGATCAACATAACTCACAAGTCCCCGAAAACAGAGAAGCTTTAGAAGCCCTGCCCGGCGTCGGTCGCAAAACCGCAAATGTGGTACTCAATACCGCCTTTGGCTGGCCTACCATAGCGGTGGATACCCATATCTTTCGCGTCTCAAACCGCACTAAACTCGCCATGGGTAAAAACGTCGATCAAGTTGAACAGAAACTTTTAAAAGTCGTACCAGCAGAGTTTAAACTGGACGTGCACCACTGGCTCATCCTGCACGGCCGCTATACCTGTATTGCCCGCAAACCACGTTGCGGTTCGTGCATCATCGAAGACTTGTGTGAGTTTAAGGATAAGACAGAATAAATATTAGGCTGCTTTGAGAGAATTGCCGTAATTCCCCAAATAGAGTAGCGGTCGTTGCAGTTTTCAAACAACTGATCCCGTCACAGAAACAACGACTTTAAATAAAGGCTGTAGGCTTGTTGCTTTTTGTCATCCTTGCATGCATTTAGCAGAGATCCCTTAGCGACTAAATAAAATCGATTCCGGTTAAAAGACCGCCGGAATGACGAGGCGGGCACAAGGTATGATGAAGCAGAAACAGGTATGACCGGTCAAGCTCAGCCTACATTTTTATTTGGCTTTGGTTTTGGTTTTTTATTAGTTTCTAGCATCTAGTCACTTGTATCTCTTTACTGTTTTCAAGCTCTATGGAGTCGATCCCATTCAGGATTTCCTGCAACCGACCGAAGTCAGCGGGCTTAGCCAGGTGATGATCAAACCCCGCGGCCTTTGACTTCTGTCGATCGCGGGATTGGTTATAGCCTGTCAACGCGATGTAGGTTGAACAATCCGCAGCTATCTTGAGTTGCCGCGCGAGTTCATACCCCGTCATGTCGGGTAGGCCAATGTCTAGGATAAACGCGTCCCAACGTGGTTCGGTCCGCGCGATGGCCACAGCGCCAGCACCATCGAAGGCGATTTCCACGTCATGGCCCAGTGCATCCAGCAGGACAGCGAGTACCTCCGCCGCATCCCGGTTGTCGTCGACCACCAGTATTTTCAATGCTGTACTCGCACCAGTGGTGGCAGATGGCGCTTGTACTAGCATCTCCTGAGTTGCCGCCAATGGCAACGTCATCGTGAATGTACTGCCCAGATTGGGGCCAAGGCTTGTGGCCTCGAGAGTCCCACCATGCTGCTCCACGATACTGCGCGCTAAAGCCAAGCCTATTCCTAGGCCACCTTGGGAGCGGTCCGGGGTGCGCTTCCCCTGCGAGAACAGCTCGAACACCGTTGGCAACAGTGCGTCGTCCATACCAATGCCGTTGTCAGTGACACGCAGCTGCACCTGTTCATTTTGGACCTGTATCGACATTTGCAGCCGACCGTTAGCTGGCGTGTACTTCGCAGCATTGTTGAGCAGATTCGCCACCACCTGAACTAGCCTGTGGCGGTCGCCGATAACTAGCGCCGCATCAGGGAATTGCGTGGTCAGTACATGCCCTCGCTCAGCGATCAAGGGCTGAGCCTGCTCCACTGCAGCGTCCATTACCGAGCGGATGTCCACTGGCTCACGCGCAACTTCCACTTGGCCCCGCGTCACCCGCGAGACGTCCAGAAGGTCATCCACAAGCTCGGTCATATGCGAGACCTGCCGCGTGATGACTCCCCCAATCTGCCGCACGCTCGCTTCATCATCCATAGGCACCATGTCCAGCAAGCTGGCCGCTGTCGCGATGGGCGCGAGAGGGTTGCGTAGCTCGTGCGCGAGCATGGCGAGGAATTCGTCCTTGCGGCGATCCGCCTGTTCAAGACTCTCGACCATCCGCCGGCGCTCTGTGATATCGAGTACCGTTCCGATCATCGACAATGGTCTGGCATTAGGCAGATCGCTTTCGAACAATACCTGCCCGCGCGCCATCGTCCACACCACCTGACCATCGGCATGGATCCATCGGAACTCCTCGCTATAGCTGCCACCGGAACCGGGTTGGAGCGCATGTTGGAGGGCAGCCTCAACCCGTGGCCAGTCCTCGGTATGGATGCGCTGGGAAAGGACGTCCAACGTCACCACCTCTTCATCGGTATCAACACCGACAATCTGGCGACATCGCAAGTCCATGTGGACATCGCCGGAGTGCGGCTCCCAGACCCAAGTACCGAATTGGGCCACATCCATGGCCAATGCAAAACGTTGTTCAGACACGCGCAATTCGTTCTCCATGCGTTTACGATCCGTAATATCGACGGATGAACCGATTAAACCAAGAATGTTCCCGTTTTCATCACGCCACGGTGCCTTAGTCGATAACCAGATGGCCGGGGTTCCATCGGACAGCATGACGTCTTCCTCGATTTGTTCCCCAACACCTGAATCCATGATGCGCTTGTCGGTCGCCATTATCGCCGCGCTTTGAGCGCTGTCCGCGAGCACATCACCATCCGTAAGACCCAGGAACTTCTCCGGGGGCAATCCCAGTAGTTCCGCGACTCCGTGATTGGCAACAACGAACCGACCGTCACGATCCTTGGCATAGACCACTCCGGGTACCGCATCGGTAAACATACGTAGCAATGTGCCGGCCTGGTCGCGTTCGGATTCCATGCGTCGCCGCTCCTCGATGTCTAGCAGTACGCCAGGGAAGCGGACCGCCCTGCCGGCGGCGTCATGCTCCACTCGGCCGTTGGCTTCGACCCATCGGAAGCATCCGTCCCTCTGCGAGACCCTGTATTCGCATCGGTATGCGCCCCCCCGACTCATCACCTCTTCGATCGCCATTGTGACCTTGGCACGATCATCAGCGTGGATGGATTCCATAACGTATTCCAGTGGAAGGCCCGACTTGCACTGCTCCTCTTCGAGTCCAAAACTGGCAGCGAAACGGGCGTCTGCGATGAAACGATTGTCCGGGATCGTCCATACCCAGGTCCCAACGATGGCGCCCGCGTCCAGCGCCAGTTGCACGCGTTCTGCCGCGTCCGCTGCATCTGCAGCCACTTTCTTATGCTCAGTGATATCGCGAACGAACACGGCCAGACCCGCGTCGACCTTATAGGCGCGCGCTTCAAACCAGCGCAATTCTTGTTCAGCTGATACGTGGGAATAATCGAGCTGCTCCGGCATACCACTGGCACTGACCCGTTGGCACATTGAGTAGACTGAAGCCAGCCCGCCTTCCGAGAACAAGGCTCCGAAATCTTTTCCCACCATATCGCCCTCCGTCTTAATCAGGCACGAAGCGGCATCATTAGTTTCCAGCACGCGGAAATCGGATCCCAGTAGCAGAAATGCCTCGTCCATGTTGTTCAGCACGTCGCGATGCCGGGCCTCGCTTTCGGCTAACCGTTGCTCCGCCAGCACCTGGGCGGTGATCTCCGTGCAAGCGCAGAACAAACCCTCGACTTCCAAACCGTCGCCTCGCACCGGAGAATAGAAGAAGGAAAAATGAGTCTGTTCCGGATAGCCGTGCCGCTGCACCATCAACGGGATGTCCCGCATCTGCACGGGCTCGCCTCTCAGGGCAGAAGATACTATCGGCTGGAGTTGCTCCCGGATCTCGTACCAGACTTCTAAGAAATCCCGGCCAAGCGCATCTGGATGCTTGTTTCCGAGGATCTCCGCGTAGTAGTCATTATAGATAAGAGTGCGCGTGGGACCCCACGCTACAAACATCGGTTGGTTTGACGCCAACATGATTCCAACCAACGTCTTTAGTGACGACGGCCAGACCGTCGATGCACCTAGGGGCGTCTGTTCCCAAGCAAAAGCCCGCAACCGCGCGCCCATTGCCCCGCCGCCAGCCAAAAATAGTGGTGTTTCTTTTGTCAATTGGTCCTACCCTTAACGCCAGTGTAAACGACTGCCGAGCATTTGCGCGGCAGTCCAGTGAGCGCAGCAAACGTGTTTAACACAATTGTTAGACGAATTAGTCATCACTCAACAACTGCTCATTTCTACATGGATAATTATTGAGGAAATCTCTTGTCAATATGTAGTGCTCTGTTTCTTCATATGTGATTTCTAATATACCAGATTCACTAAATTTTAGAGTCTTAGCATTTGGATATGCAAGAGAATTAGCGAATGCGTTGCAATTATGAACTGCGACTCATCATTAACAAGCTCATGAATTGCAGCAAGAGCAGCCAGTTGACGTGTTGGTGAAAGTAGAGCCTCTGGCTAATCTAGTATGTATAAGCCATTTCCATGCAATTTATCAAAGCGCAATGACATAAATGATTCGCCATGCGACCTTGCATCAAGTGATTTATGACCAAATCCGGCTAAATAACCAACATCATCTATGTGTGATGCAACAATAAAAAAAGTTCAACACGCAAAAAATTTAGACGTCTCAGCAACATGCGGGCTTCTAATTACTTTTAATTTGCGCAACCTACTAAATAAACATTTAGTTAGAAGGCACCTTGAACACTAAATTACCTTTCATAGAGGATATTACTGAGAAGGCTCAATAATATCCGAGTTGGCGTTTGATTGATTTAAACCGCTCAAACAGCTATTTAAATGGTAATATAACGTTAAATGTCTGCTTAGTTTGTTATTTGAAACGTCCCTGTGAGTTAACCTATGACCGTTTATGGGCACAAGGCAGACAAAGAATTAATTACTTCTTTCATATCTATCTTAATTGTCTTTTGGCTGGCCAACCATAGCCGTGGACCCCCAAATATTCCGAGTAAGTAGCCGTACTAAACTCGCGATGGGCAAAAACGTCGACCAAGTAGAGCAAAAACTACTGAAAGTAGTCCCTGCCGAATTTAAAGTGGATGTACATCACTGGTTGATATTACATGGACGTTATACCTGCATCGCCCGCAAACCACGTTTTGGTTCATGCATCATCGAAGACTTGTGTGAGTTTAAAGATAAAACTGAATAGATTCTTTGTTGCTTCCTTTGATTTGAGCATTTTTCAATTAATCTAAAAATAGTTAATCCGCATAAAGATATATTGCGGCCGCTTTCCCCATGTCTTTGTAGTTGTGTCCCACGCCTTGAACCACTTCGATTTTCCAATTGAAATTTGCGCCAATATCTGACGCTTGTTGCTTCCCTTTTTGATAAAAATACTGACTTCTAGACAATCTCCCCTGCCCTTGTTTATCAACTATTGGAGTATGTAACATGCTCCCACTTGTTTCTTCCTCATTATCTAGCTCACCGATAAGTAGAACAAGATGAGAGGCAAAACTACGATGCAGATGCTGCTCTGTTATTTGACTATCTCGTAAGCCAAATGGAAGTCTATGTTCATAGTTTGCAATGGTATAAGAGCCTGAATTAGAAGCTAATATTCTGTTCACTTTCGACATAGGCTTAAATATAGCTAGTCTATGAAGAATTTGACCACCTGCTGAATGCCCAAAAATATCATAGCGCGTTTGTTTAGTTGCCAACGATTCGATAGCTTGTTCGAATATTCGGTCAAAGTCGTTGAAAATCCAAGTATCAGAATTGTTGTTGATATCAAACGCCAATTCATCATCACTAAAATAATACTTACCTGTTTTTTTACCCACTTCCATCGCAAGTTGATTAGTAAAAGTAAAGCTAGAAACTGTGCGCCCTAAATGATAATCGCCAAACCCATAATCAACTTCTGCATAAGCGGGAGACAATATTAAAACATTGTATTTTTCAGATGCTTCAATCCAGCTATCTCTATAGCTCCAAGCATTTCTTCCCGCCCCAGGAACAACAATCAACACGCTAGAGCTAGGACCAAAGTGTTTGGGTTTATGATAGAAAATATTGATTAATTTATGAGGGTTACCTTTCCCGCCAGCAATAAAGTAATTTCCAGAGCCTGTATGCAATTTAATATCAGGACTAACTGAGGGCTCGTGCAACTCAATAAGATTCATATTACAAACAGGGCATTTACCATCATGCTCGTACACCTTGGTGTTATAGATGCTTGTAACATGCGGACAAAGTTGACATACGTATTTAGTCGAGGTGCTATTTAAAACAGGCTTATTTGGCACATTGAACAGCGTTTCACTTTTGCCACTAGTTAATTTTTCTTCGCCAACTATGGTTTCGGTGTTGTTTGCCAAATTGCTTGGCGAGAATAAGATAATTAATAATAACGTTAAGATTCTCATCAACTTAGCCGGTTATTGCGATACAAAGGCGTTTCTGTACGCTGTAGGACTGACTGAAAAATTACGTTCAAAGGCACGGTTGAAGCCATTATTGGTCTTATAGCCAAGGCTACAAGCAATGATCTTAATATCCTTTTCCGATGTCACTAAGTACTCAGTCGCTAATTGCATTCGGTATCTTTCAATATATTGTGCTGGTGAGATTTTCGTTTCCTGCAAAAACATTCTATGGCACTGCCGTTCACTCAAATGAACTAAGTTTGCCAAATCCCTTACTGTGATATCTTCGCTAACGTGATTTTTTATCCAATCATTGATTGCATCCATTCGTTTTGTTTTAGGCGCTTGCATATTTAAAGCGTCAGAATATTGCTTTTGATTTCCTGAACGTCTCGAATAAATCACGAGGTACTTTGCCACTTGATGAGAAACACTTTTCCCCAAGTCTAATTCAATGAGTCTTAGGGTTAAGTCAATCCCTGAGGTGACGCCCGCAGATGACCAATATCGACCATCCTGAACATAGATTTTTTCGTTATCAACATTCAATGCGGGGTATTGAGTTGCCATCTCATTTATAAACGCCCAGTGTGTGGTCACCGTTGTATTTTCGGGTAACCCTGCTCTAGCGGTTAAAAATGCACCTGTGCAGATTGACACCAAACGTTTGCATTTAGACATTAACGACCTTAGGTAAGTTATTTGCGACCCAGTAATTTCGCTACTTCTGGCGCCTTTTCCTCCAGGAATGACAAGCGTATGACAATTATCGACTTCTTTTAATGACATATCGGGAGTCAGTTGAATTCCAGACTCACAAATTATTGGCCTACTATCGAAACCAACGACTAGTATTTCATAGCTTCCCTTTCGTAATTGATTGGCTTCATGAAAAGCAGATTGGGCACCCGCTAAATCCAGAAGCTCCATATCATCGTAAACTAAAAAACAAATCGTTTTCTTCATCAAAGATATCTCGTATTTCAAACCGTTGATGATTATAAACCTAATCAACCAAGTCTTAAATGACACTCAAGCAACCAATACTGCCACATTAAACTAACCTAAGATGAAACACGGAATGTAATGCACTGGACGCGTAAATCTTGGAACTAATTAAATATTACGCAGTTGATTATCTTTCACGCAGTGCAGATATTGACTGCCTAATAAATGTTATAACCTTCATAATATTCAAGGTTTAAATCGTGTCAGAGTAGTCATTAACAAAACCGCCGACCAAGCGAAGCAGAGACGAATAAGCTGAAATGGCTTAATTATTTTTAGATGTGTATACATAGCAGGTATGTCTTAGGCGGTATGCTGTACTTGAGCAAAACTCCGATGTGATGCACGTAATATTGAAGGCTTTTGTGAGTTTAAAGATTAAACTAAATAGCGTTACCTTTCGGTTTTCATAAAAGGCAACTTGTTGGTTTTAAAAATTGACCTCGTTATGTTTGCAACCATTTGTACATTACCAAAGCGTCTATGTAACCTTGTATAGGATGATTAAACGCTTTAGGTAAAATCCCTACGGTATCAAAACCAAGTTTATTCCATAATCGTACTGCGCCTTCATTGCTGGATGCGACAAAATTAAATTGCATGGCTTTATAACCAAGCTCTAGTGCCATTTTTTGAGAATGCTGACACATTGACGTTGCCAAACCTCGGCCTCTTGCTTGCGAAGAAACCATATATCCGCAATTGCAAACGTGACTTCCAGGGCCAGCTTGATTAGTTTTTAAATAATACGTACCTAGAATCGCGCCACCTTCTTCAAATACGAATGTCTTATTTGGGGCTTCTGACCATATTTTCTTTGCCTGATCTTTAGTTGTATTAGTGTCATAAGCGTAAGTCTGGCCAGCGTTAACTATTTCATGAAAAATAGGCCAGATTAAATCCCAATCTTCTTTAGTCGCTTCTCTGATATTCATATTTATACTTCTGTCTCTTTGAGTGCATAGACACAATGACCTTTGGTGGAATGTCTGTCTCCGCACTTTTCGTGGGTTAGCTTCCAGCAAAGCCGTAACTAGTTCGTTTAATACTAAATCAAATTGAAGACTAGCATGAACAAACATGGCTCATTTTTTAGTGTTTTTAAATTAGGGAGATAGGTCATGAACTTCGATCAACAGCCAAAATCGCGTTGTAAACCTGTATAAATTATACAAGGCTTTGCAATTTTTACAGGATCGGGGGAATGAGCCGAACCACTAATATAAGTGATTTATTCACGGTCGTTTCACTTCAAGTTAATGATTAGATGAGCAAAAGACTTGCGCAATTATCGACTCCTGCATGGCTCGAATAGTTTCGGGCCACGTTTAAGGCTAACACAGCTTTTTTTTTGGGCGAATGATGTGAGCTTGTACAAACCAAACCGTAAGATAAATGGTACTGAATGACACTAAAAGTTTGCACCTATCTATGCCAATAAACAAAAAAGGTTCACCGTTGGGTGAACCTTTATAAACATGTATCTGCTGTGGGACTATCGACGTAGTTGTTTGCGCCTTATGATGCCGACAAAACCTAATAGCAGTGCATACAAGCCGATACTTCCTCCTCCACCACTGCCTTTTTTCTGTGATGGTGGAGGAAGTATCACAAGTTCATCATTGTCGACGATAGTCACTTCCACGCTGCCACTAACATTTGAGCCGTCAGCTGTGCTCGAAATAGCCACGGTGAAGGTTTCGCTATCCTCAACGGTAGAATCTTCGACCGCAGTGAGAACAACTTCCTTGTTTTTTTCACCCTCTAAAAAGGTCACTTGTGTTGCACTGATGGTATAATCGTCACTGGTTGTGGTGCTATCAGTTATTGACAGATTCACGACCAACTCCCCAGTAGAACCGCCGGTTCTTACTAAAGGTAGTGTAACGGTTTGACCTTCGGAAACACGCAAGGTGCCAGAAATTTGCACATCGCCTTTTTCGGGCGAACCGACTGAATCGTCCTCAGTATCTTCTGAAACGATAGATATTTCAGTAGGTTGGGTGCCAATATTCACCCCAACTGGATACCGTAAACCAAGTTCAAACGTCTCAACACTTTCAATTTCAGTGTCATCCACAAGAATTATTTCATAAACCGAGCTTCCACTTGAGGTGCTTAGTTTTATACGTTGATTTTCGAACTGGAAGTCATTGCGATCGGCAGTGCCTGACTTTGTGTATATCTCAGCGGTGCCTCCAGAAGGTCCGACGTCAGCCCAGTTAACAATGACAGAAATTGAGCCGCTCTCTTCATTAAAGGTATCAGCGGTTAAGGAGTAAGTTATTTCACCCGCAGCCGGTAATGGCGCGATATAATTATTAAATGGCGTTTCTGCTTGTATAAAGCGGTCACTCTCAATGGCGTCATAATAATATGTGCGAACGTCAGCTACTTCTGCATCGCCACACTGCTCACCGGTTTCATTATTGATAACTTCAGGAGAAGACATGAAAAATTCATTTCTTTTTACCACCTCGGTAGCCATCATACTAGCCACGGAACCACAGACCCAGCCGCCCATTGTTGGATAAGGTTCATTACCGGCAACGTCATGGAGCAGACCGTCGTTATGACCAAGCATATGGGCCAAGGTACTGTATTCCAGATTTTCACCGTAGTGAGGTGTAAAGTACGAAACTGAACCGCCTAACGAAGCCAATCCTGCGATACCTTCTGGTATGGAACCGACTATGACGGCGTAATATGACGCATTGTATTCACTCTCTAGTGCTTCCTTATTTTCACGCACATAATTGGCCGCTACGCTAATACTCACTTCTGACTCGTCGAGGTTGCCGGGATAGGGAATAACCGCAGAAAGGCGCCTCTCAAGGCTAATATTATTGACCGTCATGTACTGATTAGCGTATTGCAATGAGGTGTCAATATAAGCGTGCAATTCATCTATACCACCTAGTCTTTCAAGCGCGGCAGGCGTGTAATAAAATAGAATGTTAGTGGTTATTTGCTTCGTATTGCTAGGGAAATTAGGAATAGACAATACTGGCGAATGGGATGAGTTCGCGACACCTACGCTTGAATTGCCACCTGACTGGATTGCCATTGCATTGCCAGAAACTAAAGCCGCACAGGCTAACGTCGTATACAAAAATTTGTTCATAATACTGCCTTTTTTCATTTACAAGTTAATCCGAGGTTTCCGGTGAATCTTACTGAACGTAAAATATTCGGAGGATAAAAATTGACGCTGTTCCATGGTTAAAAAAAGCTTAATAACTACTTGATAAATAGCATTTACCCTAGCGCTAACTGTAAATCGCTCACATTGACTTTTGTAAACCACTATGGGGTAGCAACGCCTTCTAATACCAACAGAGCGAACCCATTTATTCGTTACTAGGAAGCACTCAAGCAGAAATCGCGCCATCATTTCATGTAGGGTTAATTGAAGTTTCGAGATGAACTAATCGTTACTTTTGAAATGACATCAGAAGAATTCCATTTCACGTCAGGGTTAAACTTTACCCTAGGGATGAATGGCAAGGTCTAAGGCTTCACATTGTGTGAGCTGGATTTTAAAAAAACTAAATAGTCTAGGGCTCGACTTGCAGAGCTCAATCAAAATTGCTGAGCAATAGAAATTCTATGGATCAATCTAACACAGCAAACAACGGTTGGAGGCTCGGTCTCCAACATCGTTATTAAGAAATATGCTAGAAGAAATATCGATAACATTTATTCAAGATGTGAGTCTAAAGCGGGTTTCGCACGGATGGGAAACGCGCATCGCACACCCTAGATGTGATGCCCGTATTTTAGATTATTTGTGGGGGTATAACGATAAAGCCCATTAGCACTAGAATGAAAAAACTATCGAATGGCTACTGTGTAAATTATCAATTCGCCTGTCGAATTACGGTTACCTTTTAGTTATCATAGGCGAATAATTGTTGAACTCGCTTGTGTTTAAACACATGCACTAGTCTGAAGACCAATCCTTTAACCCCTTTACCTATCGGAGAAACCATGCAACTACGCAATTGCCTTGCCCTTGGCGCAATGTTGAGTATTTTTAGTGTTCAGTTATTGGCGACGCAAACGCCTTTGAGCAATGCGCAAAAGCAAACTGCCACGCAACTCATGCAAACCGCACTTGAGAGCAAGCTTGGCATGGAAATAGTAACGTCATTGACCACCGAGATTGGTCCTCGTCTAGGCGGCTCTGAAGCTGAAGCCCGTGCCAGAGATTGGGGTGTCGAACTAGGCAAGCGTTTGGGTTTTGACAAAGCCCAGATTGAAGAATTTACCATGCCGTTCTGGCAAAGAGGCAAGCTGCATATCGCCCTGACTTCGCCTTACCAACAAGAATTATACGGCACAGCCCTTGGCGGCGCAGCGCCTACCCAAGAGAAGATCACAGCTGACATAGTTTATTTCAGAGATATCCACGCTTTGGCAGATGTTAAAGACGGCGCGTTAAAAGGTAAAATCGCGTTCGTCGATGGCGATCTCATGGTGAAAAGTCAAACGGGCGCAGGATATGGCCAAGCAAATCAGCGCCGCAGAATTGGTTGGCAACATGCACAGCGCGGCGGCGCTCTTGGATTGGTTGTGCGCTCGGTTGGATCTGACTCTCATCGGTTTCCGCATAGTGGAATGATGAGCAAAGACGGTGATAAGTGGGCAAGCATCCCTGTGATCGCGATTTCAAATCCGGACGCCGATCACCTTCGTCGCTTACACAACTTAGATACACCGCTGACCATATCACTGCATTCAGAGTCAAAATGGCAAGGCGATGTCAGCAGTGGAAACGTTGTATTAGATTTGATTGGCAGTGAAAAACCCGAGGAAATTGTCCTGATTGGTGGTCATTTAGATAGCTGGGATCTAGGCACTGGCGCGGTAGATGATGGTGCAGGTATTGCGATCACCACCGCCGCCGCTGCGTTGATTGCAAAACTACCCAAGCGCCCCAAACGCACTATTCGCGTGGTGATGTTCGGCGCAGAAGAGGTGGGACTATTAGGCGCGTTTGCTTACGCGAAGCAACATGAAGCTAATTTAACGAATCACGTGCTGGCCACAGAATCAGATTTTGGGGCCCAAACTATTTGGCAATTGGAATCGAACGTCAATCCACAAGCCACGTTGTTAATCGATGAAATTGCTAAAATTTTATCTCCATTGGGTATTGTCAGAGGCCGTTCAGACGCACCTGGTGGTGGACCGGATATCATTCCAATGGCCGCCAAAGGCGTCCCCACAATTCGTTTAAATCAAAACGGTCACGACTATTTTGATTTGCACCATACCCCTGACGATACGCTGGATAAGATAAATCCCGCTGAGTTGGCACAAAACATTGCAGCCTATGCAGCAAGCATTTATTTGATTGCCGATTCAGACGTTGAGCTGAAACCTTAAAAAGCGCACTACGGCAAACAATTCACTTCTAAATGGACGTGCCCTATCACCATTGATAGGGCATATTGTCACTCAGTCAACCGGTGGAAAAGTGGCTAACCACCAATAGTCTGGGCCGCCTATGGGTGTTTGGATTTGGTTTGGCATGGTTTCCGGCTGCAGTGCCCCATGAGGCGCAATGGCTAAGTGCACCTCTGCAGTGAGTGGATCGGTCAAGGGCGCGCCACCAAAAGGCGAGCTGGAAAAGGTCACATTACCACTCAGTTGCAATACTCTTCCAGCCACTAAATGTCCTGCTACGTTGAATGCACCTGCTCCCGGTGTGCCATTTCTGGCATCCGCCCCTGTACATATACCCGGACCGCCTCCCACACATGCTGAAGGATCGTTGAAAATAAATGCCCACAAGGAAAACGCTTCCGGTTTACCTTGGATTGCATCATTATTCCAAGAATTGCCTGGTGGGTAGCTGTAGGAACCAGGTGCTGGGGTGGGCACTCTGACATTTATCAGCAGCTGGTTTTTCTTGCGAACCAATCGCGCGCCTTCAACAGCAATAACTGGGCCGGCTAACCCCTGGCCAAATACATCGGCACGTTCCATTGTATTTCCCGGGCCTGCAAAAGTGTTAAATGAACAACACACTAATATCGATAATATGGATAACGAACTACCCTTTTTCATGGTGTAATTTCCTTTTAAAAACGCATTAAAAATTATTTTTAGAGCGACAACATGTGCCATCAGCCTTAAGTACCGGGCAGACGCCCCTTCGTAGTTGTACTCACTTATCGACTACTAACGAGTACAACAATGGTGTCTTCCTCTGAAGTGGGTTTACTGGCGAGGTCTTTAATCGTGATATTGGATTGACGTTTCTTATTCCACTTATTGGTATATTTATCTAAATAGGCAAGCGAATTTTCGGCGTGATAGGTTTTGGCGAAATTGCCAATATATTGATCATTACACCAAAAGCTATTAACAAATGAACGATAAGATAATGACGTGCCTCTTCGACCAAGCATTTTCAAATTACTGATCATAGCTTCAGTATCGTTAGTTACCGCCGCGATACAAGTCTTGGTTTCAATTGAGCTATCACCTGCGATGAACTCGTACTCAGCTGCGTATGTACTAATCGAAGTACACAATAAGATGACTGATAATGATGTGAATTTTTTCATGGTAAAACTCCTTTTAAATCGCTTTTTCAAATATTACTGATAGAAAATAAATTGCCTGTATAGGCCCAAGGTGAACCAAACAATTTCCTGTTCAGTAGCACTGGTAACCAGTATGGAATTTTCGCGGAATAACACATGAAGATTAGATAACGATTAGCTAATTATTTGATAATGGCTATAGTGTTAATTACTACAATTAGCTGACAGCACTACAGAGCAGCCCAAAAAAACAGGGTAAAGGACATTCAGTGCGATATCTTTTTAACGGATTTGAAATTGATACTGTGCAATTCAAGTTATGCTCTGAAGATAAAGCTTTGGCTATCGAACCTAAGGTTTTTGATCTTCTGGTGTATTTGATCAAAAATCGCCACCGCACTGTGACGCGAGAGGAGTTATTTGACAGCGTATGGCAAGGCCAAGTGGTCTGTGACACAAGCTTAAGTAATCATATCAATAGTGCTCGAAAGATACTTGGAGATAATGGCCACGAGCAATCGGTGATCGCGACGTTGCGAGGCAGAGGCTATCAATTTATTGCCGACACCCAGGAAATAGCCAGCCCAGCTAAAAGTATTTCCGCCCCTCCCACAAACCGACACAAGGGTTTGCTATACACCGCAATTATCATGCTGTGCATAGTGCTGCTAGGCGGACTAACTATTCATCTGGTGAATCCTGATCCAGACGTCACCCCCTCCTTAAGAATCGCCGTATTGCCTTTTAATAATGTTAAGGCAGATCCGCTATCCAATTATTTAGGCTTTGCCATTGCTGACCAAATTATTGGCAACATAGCCTATCTTGAGCAAGTCACTGTAAGAGCGTCTTCTTCTGTTAGAAAATATGAGATGCAAATCATCGATCCTATCAAGGTGGGTAAAGAGCTCAATGTTGAATATGTGTTGACTGGCAATTATGTTCAGCTTAATGACGCTATTCGTATCAATGTTGAGCTTATCGAAGTAGCCGGTAACAATTTAATCTGGCGAGAAACTATCCAAAGTGCATCTGGCGACGCCTTTGGGTTACATACACAGATTGTGAAAACCGTGGTTGGCCAATTAAACCTGCAACTCTCATCAACTGAAACCTTGCCTATGAATAAAGACATACCGGCCAGTGCCAAGGCCTATGATTTTTACCTGCAAGCGATAGCCTACCCCATCACGGTTGAAGGCGGCAAGCGAGCCATTGCCATGTTGGAAAAAAGCATTGAGTTAGATAGTGACTTTGCACCAAGCTATGTGGAGTTAGCTTACAGAACGAATTATTTAGCGTTATTCAACTTGAAGCAAAATGTTTCCAAACACAAAGCCATTGCGTTGTATAAAAAGGCGCTAAGCTTAAATCCCGAGTCGAGAAACGCCCTCAGTGGGCTGGCCAATATCTACACCGAAACGGGTGAAACAGGTAAAGCCATCGAATTATCGAGACAATTGATCGCCTTAAATCCACGCGACGCCCAAGCCCACTTTTCACTGGGATACAGCTATCGTTTTGCAGGTATGGTACAAGAAGCTATCAGCGAAATGGAGTTAGCATTAGCGATAGACCCAAACAACCCGAGATTCCGCAGTATTATGATGTCTTATCAGGCCGCCGAACAATACGAGCAGGCCTTAGCTGTGTTTAATCATTTTCCACAAAGCCCCGATACGTTAAGCTTTAAGAATACGATACTTATGCAAATGGGCAGAATGGATGAGGCCCTAGCATTGGCGGAGCATAGAATTACACTTAACCCTATTGGTATGTGGTATGGCGACGCCGTCATACTAAAGGCGATTATGACTGGCGATTATGAAACGGGGTTACAGAAAGTAAGGGAGCAGGAAGCAGCAGTGATGAATGATGCAGAAGCCAGTTATATATATGCGCGTTATTACGCAGCCTTAGGTGACAAACAAGGTTGTTTTAAACTGCTTCGCAGGGCAATAAATAATGGCTACTTTAATTATCCTTTATTGCAAAGCATACCGTTTTTTTTCGACTCGGTGCGAGGCGAGCCAGAGTTTCAGGAATTATTAGCCCTGGCTAAACAGAAACATTTAGCCTTTAAAAAACAATACTTCTAAGTGGAATTTAGGGTTAAACCTAGTGTTCTTTTCGACTTGTGCCACGCACACGACTATGACATTCACCTCGAAATTGAAGACCTTCAAAACATAACCTTTATCAGCGCAATAGAAAACCGGCCCCAGGATTTATACCTGACAAGTAAGAAATTGATATCCTGAATGGTTAATCGATATTCTGATGGAGCTCCAATCCGATACTAGCAAACGAGTTTAGGATTTTTTATCAAAAAAAGCGCTAGAAAGAAGAAAATAAGCGTGAAAGGAATCGTATTTACTCAATTCATGGACATGGTCGAGCAAGTCTTCTGTGCCGATGTGCTAGATAACGTAGTTGAGCAGAGCAATTACCTAATGGTGGATCCTATACTTCGGTAGGAATTTATGACCATCAAGAAATAGTGCGCATGGCGAGTAGTTTATGTCAGCAAGTTAATTTGCCAGTAGCAGTTTTGTTGGAAGCTTTTGGGCAACATTTATTCGCTAGATTTAGCTTAATGTATCCGGCTTTTTTTGAACACATTACCCACTCCTTTGAGTTTTTGAAAAACATTGATCCCTATATTCAGGTTGAGGTGAGAAAGCTATACCCAGACGCGGAACTACCGCGTTTCTATCATCACCCACCAGATGACTCGACTTTGGTAATGTATTATTTGTCATCACGGCATTTCGAAGATCTGGCGGTTGTTTTGATTAAAGGTTGCCTGCAGCTCTATGAACGAACGGGAATGGTCAGTAAAGAACTGGCGACCTTGAGGGCAAAGAAGCTGTTAAAATTAGCATAAAGCTTACCAGGCAATAGGTCTGTTACAGGGTCGGTGTCGCCTTAAAGCGTGCATCTAAAACAATTCAAAATAAAGAGCGGTGGAAATGTCAGCCTAACTTTTCCACCGCCCTTTTGGCTTGCGTGAAAATTCTCCCGCTCCTTTTGTTTTATTAACGCTTTTTAAATCGAACCGCGACTCCGCCAGCAGCTGCCAGTTTTAAAGAGAGTTTATCGCCTTTCTTAACGTCTTTATTCTCAATAATGATGTCATAAGGGTTGGTCTTATAGTCTGCTTTATCTCCATCACGATAGATTTGTGCTTGATAGCTGGCATTTTCATCGAGAAAATCCAGTGTCAGTTCGATAACTCGCGCATCTTCATTAGTGATGGCACCTAAATACCAATCCTGCCCCGAATAATGACGATGCTGTTTTTCTTTTCTAGCGATAACGACAAACTGCCCTACTTCACCTTGCAGTGCTTTAGTCAGCTCCCAATCAGTAGGAACATCTTTGATAAATTGAAAAGGCGCCAAATTATTCTCATAATTTTCAGGTAAATCAGCAGCCATCTGAATCGGACTATAAATGACCACATACTGTGCCAATTGCCGTGCAATGGTACTCAATGGTCGTAAATATTCACTGTTTCCCCACTCTGGACCACCTGAATGATCACGCTTGTAACTCAGATCGAATATACCCGGGGTAAAGTCCATGGGACCGGCCAACATGCGAGTAAAGGCTAATACAGGAATATGGTTAGGTGGATTGGGCGGCGCCCAACCAGAGTTATATTCTTGACCTCTTGCGCTTTCTCGAGAGATCCAATTAGGGTAAGTTCTGCGCAAGCCCGTATCTTTGACAGACTCATGAGTGTTTATCGACAAGTGATACTTGGCCGCAGTACTGACATTGTGAATAAAGTGATTCACCACATCCTGACTGTCAGTGAATTCGTACCTCATGATGCCCTTTTCATCTCGGCGTTTTAAATTTTGACCATGGGCAACATAGCCGGTTTTGATTTGTTCAACGCCCACTTTTTGATAGAGCGCGAAACCATCCTCCATCTGAGCTTCATAGTTTGTTATTCCACCAGAGGTTTCGTGGTGGCCTATCAGCTTCACTCCGATCTTTTTGCCATAGTCAGTGACTTTTTCAATATCAAAATCTGGATAGCTTTGGGTAAACGAGAATAACTCTGAGTTGGCAATCCAATCACCATCCCATCCAACATTCCAGCCTTCTACCAATACCCCATCAAAACCATGTTTGGCGGCAAAGTCCATGTATGCCATTGTGCGTTCTGTGGTTGCTCCATGCTTTTTACCGGATCCCCAAGACAGTTTATCAATGTGCATCCCCCACCATATGCCGATGTACTTGCCCGGATTGACCCAACTTACATCACCCAGTTTATTCGGTTCATTTAAGTTTAAAGCGATATAGGAGTTGATCAGATCAACCGCACTATCGCCAATAGTAATAGTGCGCCAAGGGGTGTTGAAGTCGCCTTTTTTGCGAACTGAAACCCCATCGGCACGGGGAGCTAAATCGGCAGTCAATTTGCCCATTTCTTGTTTGGTCAAGCTCATGCCTGCGTAATCAATTAAAGCGGCCTCATGGATTGCCACATGCACACCATTGGGATACTCAATCGTCATCGGAGTATGTGCTTTATTCACTTGATTTAGCGGGGTTTGATTGTATAAGTACTCGTAGCGCTCTCTGCCTTGCCCTGGGATCCAATAGGCTTTAGCCTCATGTGAGTCGGGCAAATAGAACTCCGTTAATTCACGGGTGATGGCAATATCACCTTGATGGGCTACTTCATAGCGAAAGCCGACACCGTCATCAAACACTCTAGCGCGAACATTAAAGCTTAAGTCTGTATCTTTAGTATGAGTAAATTTCACCACGACTTCGTTGTGGTTATCGCGGATTAAGCGCTGCTCTCCCCAAGGTTGCTGCCAAGTTAGATCAACCGCGTTACGGCTTACCTCTGATAATTTGAAATCCTTATAAAAGGAAGGCGCATTAACAAAAATAAAGCCAAGTTTGCTCGGTTTGATGATGTCATTGCCGTTATAAACAACCTTATACTGCGCCAGATCATTGTGATCGGTAAAAACCAGTTTGATGGATTTATCCGGTGACTCAACTAAGATTTCAGCAGCGTGTATAACCGTACTTAACCCAAGGATAATGAATGAGACAAGTGAAATGGGCAAACGCATGACAGCTCTCCTTTGTGCATAATGTGAGGTGAGTATTAAACACTTGTTAATAAAAATAAAGACAATCCTTAAACGTTTAAGGCAGATCAGAGCAGTCATGAGTTAAACCGCCTTGTTTGCAGACATTAACAACCTTGACTAATCTAAAAGACACACCTGTTTACTTGTGATGCCATTATGCCAACCATAAAATCCAGCGATCTTGTGATTAATCAGGCAATTTCGGCCAGTGCACCGGACTCGCTACTCACTATTGACGTTGAGAGTGAAAACCCACTTTCAACCGGCACCTACGAATTTCAGTTAGTGGTTACTGACGATTCAGGAAACAATTCAGCGCCAGCGACAGTTAGAATCACCATTGCTGACGATAAAGCCCCTACCGCGGTGATTGATGCACCGAATCGAGTGGGGTTTGCCGAGGACTTTTCATTAAGTGGTAGACGTTCTATCGACATCGGAGGCAAACTGACTAAATTCGTATGGACGCTGATAAAAACCCCATAAGATTAACGTTAGGTAAGCCGTTTACCACTTGCCACCCGACACTGGAAGTAAAAGGCTTGCTGCGATCGGGCGAGTATCAATTTCAGTTAGTCGTCATTGATGACTCTGGCAATACAAGTAAAACAGCGATCGTAAGTGTTTTGGTTGGGCAGAGGCGAACGTTTTACCAGACACTTCAGAACTGGTTTTCCCGCCTGTTCAGATTTTTTAACTTGAACATCGACTAACAAACCGGTTTTTCTCAGACCTTCAATTAAAGGGCACGACAGACTGTCATCTTGCACTAAAATCCGGTACTTTCGTCACAATCGTTTTAATGGACACTAGTATGAATCGGATTTCTGTTTGTTGTTTCATTCTCCTAAGCTCACTATTGAGTTCACTTTGCTTGGCTAAACCTGTTGTCATTGCCCACCGAGGGGCATCGGGCTATTTGCCTGAACACACGCTTGAAGCGGCTATTTTAGCCTATGCCCAAGGGGCCGATTTTATTGAGCAAGATATTGTGCTTAGCAAAGATCACGTGCCCATTGTGTTACATGATATCCACCTTGAGTCTGTCACTAATGTTGAAAGCGTTTTTCCCAACCGACATCGTGCCGATAATCGCTTTTATGCGATTGATTTTACCTTGGCAGAGCTCCAGCAATTGCAAAAACATGAGCGCACTGATCCACAAGGTCATCAGGTGTATGCAAACCGATACCAAGGCTTGTCGCCGTTTAAAATTAGTACCTTGGAACAACATATAAACCTTGTGATGCAATTAAATCGTCAATTTGGCAAACAGGTGGGATGGTATCCGGAAATTAAATCGCCAGCTTGGCATCGTCAACAAGGTGCCGATATCAGCAAGGTTGTGCTTGAACTATTACGCAAATATCAGTTGGATCGCGCGGATAGCAACCTGTTTGTACAATGTTTTGATTTTACCGAAACCCAAAGGTTACGTAACGAGCTTGGGGCCAAGGTAAAGCTGGTACAACTCATTGCCGAAAATGATTGGAACGAGTCCAGCACCAATTACGATAGACTCAAGACAATTGAGGGATTAAAAGAGATTGCACGGGTAGCACAAGGCATAGGTCCTTGGTTACCACAATTGTTTGACCTAAACACACTGCAACCAACAGACTTAACCAAACACGCGAAGCAGCAAGGGTTACTTATTCATCCATACACCTTCAGGGTCGATCAACTCCCTCAAGGGTTAAACAGTCAGGCCACTCTCGATATTTTGTTTGAAGGATTACAAGTAGACGGGGTGTTTAGTGATTTCACCGACGTGGTAGTAGATTATTTAAAGGCCAAACCAAGTCCATCTGTTAAGTCACCGAGCGAATTCTAAACTGGAAATATAAAAGGCGAAGTCTACTTCGCCATCCTGATCACCACTCGACGGTTTTTCGCGCGTGACATTTTATTGTCATTAGGTGCAACATGACGGCGTTCACCATGCCCGGTAACTTCAATTCGAGATGGGTCAACGCCCATATCACTGAAAAAGGTTTTTATCTCAACCGCCCGTCGAATAGAAAGTTGTTTGTTGTTCCAACTTCCGCCGTAGCTATCGGTATAACCGTCCAATAAAATCAAATCTAAGTCGGTATCTTCTTTTAGATACTCGCCGATCATCTGCAATCGTTTCTTCGAATATTTAGTCAGGTCAATGCTGTTACTTTGGTAACTGAGCACCGTATAAGAAATATCCTCAAAACTAAACGGCAGTAAGTTGGCTACACATTGGGCAAATTCAGTGTAGGGGCGAGAAAAGTTACTGGCGTTGAGTGCCACTGCAATTTTATCAAAATCACTGTACCAGTCTTGATAATACAAGGTTGGCCAATAGCCCTTTTCAAGTTCAGACAACATGGTCCAAGCCGCTTTTTCAGGAAGGTCGCCATTGTATTGCTTACGGATCGGCATCTGTGCAATTTCACGTTGCATCTGACCCGGCATCCATGCTGGTGGCACTGAGTAAACGGCAGCTACAGCGTAATTTCGCGGTAATTTAAACATGTCTAACTCAAATTCCATATTGAGTTGCTTAGATGCTAAACTGGTGAACATGGCTTCACCGTAACCGGGGAGTTGGTGGCTTAAAGTGCATTGTAAGCGAGACTTTTCAATGAGCTGCCAATCAGATGCTTCCACCGAGGAAGAATAATGTCTCAATCCCCCTGCAGCAGAGAAACTAATAGCCATACTGATGGCAATCACGCACTTTTTCATATCAACAGTCATTCCACAGTATTAAATGCTCTTTTAAGCATATCGACAAAATCACAAAAATATTTAGCTATTCTAGCAGCCGACCAAGCTTTGTTGCAGCTTGTTTTTGCGACATTATCGCTTATGGCACGAATGCAACTGGAAGAGGCGCCTAAAAATTGCCATAATACGCAGCTATTCTGGCAGTTCGCAAGGCACTCATGTCACAATCTCCACCTCTTTTAAGTCAACGATTTCGTGGCTATTTCCCGGTCGTTATTGACGTCGAAACGGCGGGTTTTAATGCGCAAGCCGATGCGCTACTCGAATTAGCAGCGGTTACATTAAAGATGGATGGGAATGGCGATCTACAAATCGATCAGACGTTTCACTACCACATCGAACCATTTGAAGGGGCAAACTTAGAGCAGGCTGCCCTTGAGTTTAATGGTATTGATCCTTATTGCGCCCTGCGTGGGGCAATTGATGAAACTGAAGCGATGAAAGATTTATGTAAGCAAATCAGAAAGAGTCAGAAGGCTGCAGATTGTCAGCGCTCTGTCATTGTGGCGCATAATGCCTCTTTTGATCAGGGTTTTGTCAATGCAGCAGTGGAACGCAGCAAAATCAAGCGTGCGCCCTTTCATCCTTTTGTGTCATTTGACACCACGAGTTTAGCGGGTTTAACACTAGGACAAACAGTATTGGTGAAAGCCTGTGAAGCGGCCCAAATTGAATTTGATCAGCGCGAAGCGCACTCCGCACTTTATGATACTCAAAAAACCGCTGAGCTGTTTTGCTATATGGTCAACCGCTGGAAAGCCTTGGGTGGCTGGACTAACTAATCGAAGGTCACAGCCAGCCTAAGCAGCGCCGTTAGATGTCTACATCCACCGCATCAGAATCCATATTGTGCATTTCAAGGTTACTTAACTCAGTTTGAATAACCGCATTTTTAGCGCACTCTGAGCGAGCACTGTCGATGCGCTCTAAGTAGGCTTGATCAACATCACCGGTAATGTAATCGCCATCAAAAACCGACGTCTCAAAACGCTTAATAGAAGGGTTTTCGAGACTAACCGCATCAACCAAATCTTCGATATCTTGGAAAATTAAGCCATCCGCTTTTATCAGTTCGCTAATTTCTTCAATATCACGGCCATAAGCGATTAACTCGTTGGCACTTGGCATATCAATGCCATACACGTTTGGAAAGCGGATTTCCGGCGCTGCTGAGGCGAAATAGACTTTCTTCGCACCTGACTCTCGGGCCATTTCAATAATTTGCTCAGAGGTTGTGCCACGGACGATGGAATCGTCAACCAGCAATACATTTTTGCCCTTAAATTCAGACTTGATCGCATTGAGTTTACGGCGCACAGATTTACGTCGCATGGTTTGACCCGGCATAATGAAGGTGCGACCAATATAGCGGTTCTTTACATAACCCTGTCGATAGGGCAAATCCAGCTCAATGGCTATTTGCAACGCTACATCCATGGAAGTTTCAGGAATTGGGATCACCACATCAATATCAAGGTCGGCCCATTCTCTAGCGATTTTCTGGCCTAACTTTTTGCCCATATTGACTCGTGATGCATAAACCGAAATACCATCGATGAACGAATCTGGACGCGCAAAATATACGAATTCGAAAATACAAGGCGCGTTCATTGGATTCTGCGCACATTGCTGCGTGTGCAGCTCGCCTGCCTCTGTGACGTACACAGCTTCACCCGGAGCCACATCTCGTATAAAAGTGAAACCAACCGCATCTAGGGCAACACTTTCTGAGGCCACCATATACTCGTCACCCATTTCAGTTTTGCGTTTACCTAGTGCAAGAGGACGAATACCAAAAGGGTCTCGAAAAGCGACCATGCCGTTGCCGATAATGGCTGCCACAACCGCATAGGCACCTCGGATCTTGCTATGCACATTGGCAACTGCGGTGAACACTTCTTCAGGCGTCAACGTTAAACCTGCACAGTTTTGTAATTCATGGGCAAAAATATTCAGTAACAGCTCAGAGTCGGAAGTCGTATTGATGTGTCGACGAGCAATTCGAAACACTTCGTCTTGTAAATCATGGGCATTGGTTAAGTTACCATTATGAGCAAAGGCAATACCAAAGGGCGAATTCACATAAAAGGGTTGCGCTTCTGCTGAACTAGACGTCCCTGCGGTGGGATATCGAGCATGCCCGATCCCCAAATTTCCTGTCAGTCTTTGCATATGACGATTATGAAAAACATCTCTCACTAGACCATTGGCTTTGCGCAAATGAAACATACCATCATCAATGGTCATGATCCCTGCGGCATCTTGCCCACGATGCTGGAGTACAGTTAATGCATCGTAAAGAGCTTGGTTTACTGCGCTTTTCCCAACGATTCCGACAATACCACACATGCTATTTACCTACTCATTCGGTGTTATAAAACTGGAGTTATCTTGAATAAAACTAAAGAACCACTCGATGATCGGAGTGAATTCTGGAATAAGAATCGATTGTGTCCACCACGCTGAGCTTGCCGACGGGGTAAAGGTGTCCAAGAAAAATAATGCAGCGCTGACAATGAGCACGCCGCGTATCACACCAAACACAGAGCCTAAGGCGCGGTCTGTTCCGGTCAATCCGGTAAATTGCACCAAGCGCGCGATGAGATAATTAACCAGCCCGCCAAGGACAAGCGTACACACAAATAGCACGGCGATAGACACGCCATTTTTGACCATTTGGTCATCGAATTTTGTCATGTAAACAGCAAGGTAAGGATAGAATTGGCTAGCGATAAAGAAGGCGGCAAACCAAATCGCCAAGGAAATGGCTTCTTTGATAAATCCACGGATCAAACTAATGACGGTAGAGACGGCGATAACACCAAGGATGGTGAAGTCTATCCAATTCATAATGACACAGTCACACTGCTATTGGGTTAATAAAATCGCGCGCATTCTACCAGAGATAGAAGATTTTTCTACCACTCATTTCACAGTGAATGGCGTAATTCTACCTTGAAGTTTGGTTATCTCGCGCAAATGAGGTATCGCTTTTTGTAGTGATTCTTTTTCTAAATCAGGTCCGACGAAGACTTTAGTCAATTCACCGCTACTGGTTTTTACTGGCCGGCTAAATGCTCGATAGCCAGCTTTTCGCAATTTGGTAAGCAATTCTCGAACATTCTTTTGGTGTCTGAATACACCTAATTGTACTACCCATCCTGCCTCTTCCAGCAAACTTTCATCCAAGGTGCTTGACCTTGATTCGGTAATGGCAGGATCAGAAACTTGTCGATCAACTTGCTGCGCTTTTTCGCTGGCAACGGAATGAGATTCGATGGGTGAGGCTGTTTGTTGCTGATCTTCGGTGACTTTGTTTGTCTGTGCTGGTGTTGATTCTGACATGTCAAAATCATCTTCAGCCACATCAGGCACGATTTCGGGCTTACTATCCACTTCTTGTTTTACTTGCTCGACGGGGAACTCAGGCGCATCAATAATAGCGGCGGTGAGCGGCTGTTCTGGCAAGGAGACAAATTGCTCTTGGTTGGTTTGTTTTTTACCATCCAAAATATCAGGAAGAAAAATCACTGCCAATGCAACAATAATGATAGTTCCAACCAATCGATTTTTAAGCGCTGAAGACAAACACACACCCTCTCATAAGCTGTCAATTTCAATTTACTCTACACTTTATCACCAGACAAATTGCCTATTAGCGTAGGTGAGTCAAGGCTTCCTTGGCCTGGCATACCGTGAAAAACGAGCCGAACACGACAATAAGATCTTGCGGATCAGCCTCTTTTATCGCACGGTTGAGTGCATCAGAAACAGTTTCAAAGTCTATCACTTTTTGATCGTCATTAAAGAGCGATTTTAATTTTTTACTACTGGCCCCTCTGGGTACTGTCAATGATGCTAAATACCAAGTGGCATTTAGCGCTTCAAGCGGCGCAATACTGGCTGATATATCTTTATCCGCCAACATCGCCAACACCAAACGTAGCTGTTTGAATTGGCATTGATTTATTCGCTCTTTTAGGTGCGAAGTAGCCTGAGGGTTGTGAGCAACATCAAGTATCACTTCAGGCTGACTTAACACTCTTTCAAATCGCCCAGGCAACGAGGTTTGCTGAATAAGCTGATTCACTTTGTGCTGGTTTAAATCGATGCCTAAGCGATGCAATACTTCTAAACCCGTGGAGACGTTTTGCATGGGTATCATAGGCGTAACTAATTCGTCAAAGTCACAGTTTGTATTGTGCCAATGCCAGCTATTCTGATCAGCTTGAAACGTAAAGTCACGTCCTTGCCATGTTGCTTGCGCTGCGAGCCGGTCCACTTCATTGATTAAACTTTGTGGCGGATCCTGCTCACCAATGATCACAGGTAAATGCGGACGGAAAACGCCCGCTTTCTCGATTGCTATTTGGTCGCGGGTATCACCTAGCCAATCTTGATGATCCAAGCCTATACTGGTAATAACAGCCATATCGGGATTGACAACATTGACCGCATCTAATCGGCCACCTAAGCCGACTTCTAACAGTACAAAGTCTGTCTGATTGTTCATCATCAAGTACATTGCTGCTAAGGTGGTGAATTCGAAATAGGTTAATGGCGTATCGCCGCGTGCTTTTTCAACTTGCATAAAGGCGCTAATGAACTGCTCATCGCTAAGCAAGTTATCATTTATTCTTAAGCGCTCTTTAAAGTCAGTGATGTGAGGTGAGCTATATACAGCAACGGTCTTATTGTTCTGCAGCAGCCCTTTTTCGACTACTCTACAAGTTGTACCTTTACCATTTGTGCCCGCTACCAACACAACTTTGGCTTGGCCAAAATGTATTTTTAGCGTGTCGAATACACCTTTAGTGCGCTCCAATCCCATATCGATAGACTGGGTATGGATGCTTAACAGATATTCAAGCCATTGGTTTAAAGACCAGGATAAATTTGGCTTATCCTGATCTTCTTTATGAGGTATTTGTGACATTTAGTGATGTTGGTGGTGCAGCTTTGAAAGTACGCTAAATATTTTGTCACGAATATCTCGTCGATCAACGATCATGTCAATTGCGCCCTTCTCCACCAAAAATTCGCTGCGTTGGAATCCGGCAGGAAGCGTTTCTCTCACGGTTTGTTCGATGACTCGTGGACCTGCAAAACCGATCAACGCCTTAGGCTCGGCGATATTGATGTCGCCTAGCATAGCCAAACTTGCCGAAACGCCGCCCATAGTGGGATCAGTCAGTACCGAAATATAGGGCAAGCCTTTTTTCGACATACGCGCTAGAGCAGCACTGGTTTTGGCCATCTGCATAAGAGAAAACAACGCTTCTTGCATGCGCGCGCCGCCACTTGTGGAAAAACAAACTAATGGCATGTTCTTTTCCAAACAGACTTCCACGGCCTTAACAAAGCGTGCACCGACTACAGACGCCATAGAGCCGCCCATAAACGAGAATTCAAATGCACAACAAACTATGGGCATACCTTTTAGTTTACCTTGCATGACGACCAAAGCGTCTTTTTCATTGGTCGCTTTTTGAGCCGCGCTGAGACGATCTTTGTAACGTTTGGAGTCTTTGAATTTCAGAACGTCTTGAGGCTCAAGATCAGCACCAATTTCGACTCTGTCTCCTTGATCTAAAAAGGCATTCAATCTGGCCCGAGCGCTTATGCGCATGTGATGATCACATTTAGGACAAACCTCAAGCTGCTTCTCTAGTTCAGTCTTGTACAGTACAGCTCCACAAGAGCCACACTTGGTCCAAATACCTTCAGGCACATTACTTTTAATGGCTGATTGGGTTCTTGGCAGAATCTTTTGTATCCAACTCATTTAACACATCCTAATTGCAGAAAACAGCAGGCTACTGCTGCTATTTTCGCCTAAGTCACGACAATATTTACTCTATCTGGATATTAAAGCATAGTTTGCTCGCAGGTAGAAAACAAAACTGGTCTAAGAAGTATCCCAAGAAGCTTTGTTTTTACCCTTTCCAGCTCACACAAAGATGGGTCCCAGCGGCGTGTTAGGTATCTCAAATTGCTCTGGATAAACCACCTTCACCAAATATAAGCCATTGGGTTTTGCGGTTGCCGCGGCTTGGGTTCTATCTTTATCTTGTAAAAGCTTGTTCATCCAATCAACAGGTTGTTCTCCTGAGCCTATGACAATTAAGCTACCGGCAATATTACGCACCATATGATGTACAAATGCGTTGGCCTGTACGTCAATCATGATGTACTGCCCTTTGCGAGTTACTTCAATATGCTCTAGACGTCGGATCGGCGATTTGGATTGACACAAGGAAGCACGGAATGCACTAAAATCGTGTTCCCCGACCAAACACTGGGCGGCCTCATGCATTTTTTCGTGATCCAAGGCTGTGTACACATGGGTAACGCCTTGAGACATGATCGCCGGTCTAAATGGGTGATTAAAAATAATATAGCGATAGCGCCTTGCTTGCGCCGAGAAACGGGCGTGAAAGTCCTCAGGAACCGATTTAACCCAACGTACGGCGATATCGGCAGGCATATTTGCATTAACGCCCATGGTCCAACCACGATCAGGACGAAAAACCGGAGAGTCGAAATGAACTACCTGTCCAGTGGCGTGAACACCGGCATCAGTTCGACCAGCACATTTAACTAATATGGGCTGATTTGCAACGATACTCAGCGCACGCTCTAAATGCATTTGCACACTGGGCGCAGTGGACTGCCGTTGCCAGCCGCTGTATTGCGCCCCATCATACTCAATGCCTAATGCGATACGATTCGTTTGCTGTTGTTCCACTGCTTGCTACTTCCCATTGAAAAAACGCATTGTAATCAATAACCGCGGAAATTTCATAAGCAGTTTATGAAAACATGACATTTACTGCGCCCGGCATTGACCAAAACAGGTCAAAGGGCATAAAGTCACTTCTCTGTTTTGTTTGAGAAAAATCAATGAAAAACGTCATTATCTTCATACTCTGCCAATGGATTGTAAACACATCTTCGTTCGCTGATCCCCTCTATTTTCCAAGCAAGCAATCTTGGCAATCTAAATCTGCTAGCCAGCTCGGTTTAAAGCCAAGCGAGTTAGAACAAGCGGTGAAGTTCGCCATGGATAACGAGTATTCAGGGCCGCGGGATCTGCGTATTGCAATTTTGCAAAGTTTCGAACGCGAACCCTTTCATCAAATACTAGGACCAACGAAAAAACGCGGTGGTCCAGCGGGCATGATCATAAAAGACGGGTTCATCGCAGCCCAATGGGGCGATCTTGAGCGGGTTGATATGGCCTTTAGTGTCACCAAAAGTTATTTATCTAGTATTGCAGGGCTAGCGCTTGATCAGAACCTAATCAATGATATTAAAGATAAGGTCGACAAGTATGTCTGGGATGGCACTTTCTCAGGTCAACATAATGGCCAAATCCAATGGGACCATCTACTCAATCAATCATCGGATTGGTCAGGAGAGCTGTTTGGTATTAAAGACTGGGCTGATCGACCGCCTCATCAAGGAAATATAGATGATTGGAAGAACCGCCCTTTAAACACTCCCGGCTCTGTTATGGAATACAATGACGTCAGAGTGAACCTGTTGGCCTATTCACTTCTGCATATCTGGCGAGAGCCGCTGCCAAAGGTGTTAAAACGTCACATAATGGATCCAATTGGGACCTCTACAACCTGGCGCTGGTTTGGCTATGATCATGCATGGGTAAATGTAGATGGAAGTAAGATGCAATCGGTCACCGGCGGTGGCCATTCTGGCGGAGGCGTATTCGTTTCCACACTGGACCAAGCTCGATTCGGATTGTTATTTGCTCGCGATGGGAACTGGCGAGGCCAACAGCTAATTTCACAAAAGTGGATAGACATGGCTACTCAGCCCTCACCCGCTGAGCAAAGTTATGGGTACATGTGGTGGCTAAATCAGGGATCTCGAAAATGGCCCAAGGTGGAGAATGAAGAGATTTTTTACGCCGCTGGGTTTGGTGGAAATTTTGTGGTGATCGACCAAAAAAACGACTTAGTGGTAGTCACTCGATGGCTAGAACCAAGTAAAATAGGCGAGCTCATGGAACTGGTGATACAGAGTTTGTAAGCAAATCTCAACTGCTACTGGGAAGGCGTACCATGCCGACAAAGATGTCATGCTGTTTAAATTGCACCGATTCACCGACGGCTAGCTGAGTTGTGTAATTAATATCAATTGCTTCACCTGTCGCCATACGCGATCGTAATTTAACGGTATAACTATTGTTAGGAGATTTATTGGCAACAAGAAAGCCCGTAGTTTTGCTCTGACCATTGGGATTGATAGGCAAATTGACCGGAGATAAGCTGCTAGTGGGCACATTGTATTTATGTTTACTTGCATCATGCAATTGCGCATATGACAGGGTGTAAATTGGTAAT
Organism: Aliiglaciecola litoralis; assembly: GCF_039523355.1. Taxonomy (NCBI): domain Bacteria; kingdom Pseudomonadati; phylum Pseudomonadota; class Gammaproteobacteria; order Alteromonadales; family Alteromonadaceae; genus Aliiglaciecola; species Aliiglaciecola litoralis. The sequence continues at coordinate 192,588 of NZ_BAAAFD010000008.1, forward strand.
TCTGATTGGCGACAGGTGATCACAACAAACAACGACTTGTCATTTTTAAACAATGCTGCGGCTAGGGTCTGAGCATCGAGCTGTTGCTTAACAAGATCCTCGCAACCTACACTATAAACATGATTAGAAAACAATACGCAGCCCATTATTACCATTAATCGTTTTATCACTGTAGTTTCCCGGTTTTAGTCATTACATCTAAACAGAATTTGTAGGGCACTAACCCCACCGCTTAAAAAGCTGCTTGAAACCCTTCATTTGGAATCTTACTCTACCAAGATGTGAACTACCCTGCAGCATCAAATTTTTGAAATAGGCCAGAATGGACTACCTCGAATGAAACACCAACAGTAATTGATTAGCACGTGAACAGTGGGTTTACATGCTAAATACGGGTGGGTGTCTACGTTAAATTCGGGTGGGTGTCCACGTTAAATTCGAGTGGGTGTCCACGTTAAATACGGGTGGGTATCCACGTTAAATTCGAGTGGGTGTCTACGTTAAATTCGGGTGGGTGCCCATGCTAAATACGGGTGGGTGTCTACGTTAAATTCGGGTGGGTGTCCACGTTAAATTCGGGTGGGTGTCCACGTTAAATTCGGGTGGGTGTCCACGTTAAATTCGGGTGGGTGTCCACGTTAAATTCGAGAGGGTGTCCACGTCAAATCCGAGTGGGTGTCCACGTTAAATACGGGTGGGTGTCCACGTTAAATTCGAGTGGGTGTCCACGTTAAATTCGGGTGGGTGTCTACGTTAAATACGGGTGGGTATCCACGTTAAATTCGAGTGGGTGTCTACGTTAAATTCGGGTGGGTGTCCTCGTTAAATTCTAGCAATAGAAATATGATTGTGGTTTGAGATACTGCTGACACTTACAACGCATAACTTCCAAGGGCGCGTAGATTTCGTATCAGCGAATAAGACTTAGATTAGCGCTTATTGTGGTGAATCCAGCAGTGCTTTAAGCGACTTCAGATTCAAAATCCCACTTCCCGATATGCAACGAGACTTGACTTAGCGGCTTCAATTGGCACTGAGCCCAAAGTAATAGAAAGGTTGCGAGAAGCATTTCGATTACTTGAAACGGAACATCGTTCAACATCAATAGACGAGTAAAAGCAACCCCCTACTATCGTTGTTACTATTTGGCAAATACAACCGCGTTTCTTCCCTTACTTTTAGCGTCATAAACTGCTCTGTCTGCATCCAATAACAATTCTTTATATGATTGCTGGTTTTCACTAAATACTGACACACCAATACTGACTGTCATGGTAAAATTCAGCCCATCATACTCAACCGGGTGGCTTTCAACACAGGTGCGTATCCGCTGGGCTACAATCATAGCCTCATCCGCTTCAGTCGATGGCAAGCAAACAGCAAATTCTTCTCCGCCATATCGACCTAAAGAGTCGTAGGGGCGCAATTCTTGTTTGACTAACTTACAAAAATGTTTGAGTGCATAATCACCTACTTGATGACCATAACTGTCATTAATTCGCTTAAAATAATCTATATCTAACATCAATACTGCCAAAGATGACTTGTCTCGCACCGAGCGAGACCACAGTTGACTTAGAACATCGACTATAGCGCGATGATTCAATGTATTCGTTAGACCATCATGGTGCGCTTGATGCAACAAGCTATTTTCAGTTTCGATAATTCGACAACCTACTTTTAAGCGCACTTTCAACTCTTCTGGTGAAAAGGGCTTTGAAATAAAGTCATCTGCCCCAGAATCCAAGGCCTGCACAATGTTTTCGGTGGCTTTCTTGCTGGTCAACATAATAATGTAGCAACAACTTGTCCCCCTTGAGGTTTTTAGTTTTTTGCACAATTCAATGCCATCAAGTTCCGGCATTTGCCAATCCAGTAAAAACAATTGCACATCGCCGTGCTCGGCAAGTAACGCTAATACTTCTAGGCCATTTTTTGCTACTAATACGTGATAGTCCCATCTTTTTAACGTTTCACTGATCAATAACTGCGTAACTGGATCGTCTTCGGCAACAATGACTTTCATAGCGATACCGTTTCCCAATTGTTGTTTTCCAGATAATCGACAATTTCAAGGTTGAAAATGACAATCTGCTCTGTCGCTTGATTTAGGTCCTCAATAATTTCTTTATAATTGATATTATTGGCTTCCGCTTTTTCAATTAATTCTTCTAATTCAGTAACCAGTTCCTCGGTGCAAAAATTAGCTAACATCCCCTTAGCTTTATGCACTGCTTTAGCTAGCTCTCGCCAGTTATGTTGCTCTTTCAAGCTATCAATGCTGCTAACGATCGGTTCTATATTTTCGATCGTTAATTGCAGCATTTTACGCAACAATTCGGTATCGTCTCCAGTAGTTAGCAGACACCGTTCAATATCCAATGTTCGATAAGTTGCCGTGCTATTATTGTCACTCTTATCATCTACTTGATTAACATTTTTAAGATCTAATTTCACCTTGTTATTAAAACTCAGACTCTCAAGTGCGGTAATCAATTCAGTGGGATTAGTCGGCTTACTTAAATAATGATTCATTCCCGCTTCTAAGCATATGTATTTGTCTTCTTTCAATGCTTTGGCGGTCAAACCGATAATGCATATATCTGCTTGGTTGTTTCCTTTTCTTATCAATTTGGTGGCCGTTAATCCATCCATAATCGGCATTTGCACGTCCATCACTATTGCGCTGTATCTATCATTTTCGAGCGCTTCTATGGCTAATCTACCGTTTTCAACAATAGTCACCTTATGACCACGTTTTTCGAGTATTTCACGTATTAGGTATTGATTTACAACATGATCTTCAGCTACGAGCACATTGAGACGTTTATTATCCCCTACATCCCCAATACTTTGGAGGGCCTGAGCTGTTGAGTCTTTTTTACCTAGCACACTCATCAATGCGTTAAATACTTCAGATTGTTTGATCGGCTTAAACAAGCAATAATTGTTGGTGTTTGAATCGGGTGATTCTATGCCTTGCGAGATATTATTTGACGTCATCACAATGATAGTGGCGACCTCTTGCATATTATTACTCTGATAGATTTTTTTAACGTCTTTAATGCATTTGTTGGCTTCATCACTTTGCTTTTTTTGTTCGATAATGATTGCATCAAACGGAAGTTTTTTTGCAATACTTTCCTTTACTAACGTCAAAGCCTCATTTGTATCCATACAGCCACTGACGTTACATTGCCAAGAATGCAACATTGATATCAACCAATTCCGATTGATTTCATTGCTATCGACCACCAAGCAATTCATAGATTTCAAAGCGTTATCATAATTTTCCACGTAATAAGTATAGTCTGTAGTGATTGCCGTGCTGAGATCCTTGCGAGTTCCAACATGCATTGGAATTGAAAAAGTAACTTTTGTTCCTTTGCCAAGCTCACTTTCCACATTAAGATCGCCGTTGAACAATTTGATAATCTGCTGAACTATGGACAAGCCTAATCCTGTCCCACCATACTTACGGGTTGTGCTTTCATCGGCCTGAGCAAAGGGTTTAAAGATTGACTCAATTTGTGCTTGATCCAGTCCTATCCCACTATCAGACACTTCAAAATTTACGATTACCGTATCTCCAATATCTTCTTGTTGCGGTTCTGCTTTGATTGCAACCAAGACTTCTCCATTTTCAGTAAACTTAATCGCATTGCTGACTAGATTTGATAGTATTTGCCCTAATCGAATTGGATCGGTGAAAACCCATTCCGGTACGTTATTATCTTTTATATAGTGATAATCTAACCCTTTGCTATGTGCCTCTATGGCAAGGGATTTTAATGTATCGCCAATCACCTCTTCCAATGGCACGCACAATGTTTCAAGTCGCATTTCGCCCGCTTCTATTTTAGATATATCTAGAATATCATTTAGCAACGACAGCAACTTATTGGCGGAAGACATCATAATTCCAAGATATTCCGACTGCTTGGAATCTAATCGTGTCACTGCAAGAAGATCGCCTATGCCAAGTATGCCATTCATTGGCGTGCGAATTTCATGGCTCATGTTAGCTAAGAAGTGGCTTTTGGCTAAACTACTTAATTCAGCCTGTTGGGTTTTCTCTTCCAGCTCCAACTGCATTTTTCTTTCTTGCGTTACATCTAGATTCCCACCGATGACCAAGGTTGATTGAGTGGCATGGTCAACCACACAAATAGCGGATGCTTTGATATATTTAACTCGGTTCCCGTCAAACAGTAATCTAAACTCGGTTCGCCAGCTTTGCATTTCTTCAACCGCTTTTTGCAAACTTGATGCAGCTTTATCGCGATCTTCTGGGTGCACTGACTGATACCAATAATCAAACAGCAATCCGCTCTCTCTGACACTGTCAGGCGTCTCGTACATTTCGAACATACGTTCGTTCCAAATAAGTACGTCTGTATCAACATTCCAACTCCAGGTGCCTAATTCAGCGACATCAGACGCGAGCTTTAAGGTTAAATGAGAGCGCTCCAGTTCAGATTTGAAATTATTCTTGTCTTGCTCTTGCTTTTTCCACTTGCGCGATTGCTCAATAGTACTCTGCAAAAAGGAAATAAAGAAAACGACGCTAATGGTCATCAGAATACCAAACCAAAAAACAATAGAAATAATGCTCTCCGTAGAGATGGATTGTTTATTAAGGGCATTGGTAAAAATCAAAGTAACAATTAACAACGCTAAGCCACAAAAAACCGGAATGCGGTAAGTACCTTTGTTGTCAAGCTTGCTATAAAACGCGATCAAGCCTAACCAACCAACACAAAAAGCGACAAAGCCAATCGCCGTTTGCAGTGACATTTGCGTATAAGTCCCCCATCCATAGGTCGTTTCTAGGTTGAATAAATAACCGAGAATAGACACCAGACCAAGCGCCATGACTATTGTCAAACAAATCAAGATAGTGTTAATGATTAATCGGTTTCGTAAGTTGTAGGCGAATAATATCTGTGCTGCAGAACACAGAATAAAACACAAAGCGGTGTTAGGAGCCATCCTGCCAGGGTGAGACGTATTCGTAGTAATATGATGAACCACGAATAATTCATCGATATTCAAATCAACAACTAATCCGTATTGTAGGATGCTAAGGAGTGCGATTATGAATGCGATTGCCGCAAATACCACTTTTGGCCAACGTCGCTTTTGGAAGAATAATAAAGCTGAAATGGTGATACATAAAAAGCAAAAGGCGGTATTAAACTGCATGGGAACTGACGTTGGGGTAAGTTGCACTAGAGCAGGGATATTTGCTAACCAGCCTAGCATTGTTGAGGCTGCAAGTGTAAGGGTCATCCCCAAAGCTAAATAAAGTCCAACTTGTATAATCATATTTAGCCGCTGCGTTACTACCATTTGATGCACCTTTACTAGTTTAACGTAAAATTTATTCAGCGACTTAATTGCTACTAACGTTTATTAATCTGCCGAAATCTTTTTAATAATTGCTTGATTGCACCTTCAGATATCCGTTTTTCATCCTGCGATCTGAACGGGTGTAAAAAGTCGGATAGCCCCTCTACCTTCTCACTTTCATTACCATTAAATGCCATCGACCATTGCGCAAAATCTCGCTCAGAAATAGCACTCTCGTAAAGCAAAAAAACATTTTTATGACGAGTATCGGCGCTTATTGAGGCGTATAAAGTATCAACTTTACTTTCTGGGCCCTCTAAAACCTGCATAAAACATCCGTTTCGATAGAGCAACAGTCCCGTAACATCAGCTTGGGCATTATTCGCTCGAGATTGTGCTAGCAATCCTTCAAGTTCGTGCTGTTCAAGCTCTTTCTTCGCTACGCTGGTATATAAAAGATGTTTTAATCCACTCATATTAATGCACCATTATTGGACTTTATGGCTTCACAGTCATACCGACAACAATTTAAACAATTAGAATTAGTCTTTAAATGTAGAGTCCGTTCTCTTATTCGTCAATAAAATCTGATACTTAGCACTGAACTATTTAAAAACCAATCAGAGGCTCTTAACCTAACCTCAGCTACTTTTATCAATGAGTAGATTAGCCTTGAATAAAAGCAAGAAAGATAGGGAAAATCCCCTATATTAATGCAAAACCTTAGCTCACCTGTTTTTTTGTTATTAATGAAACACTATTAACATAACATGATTAATATGGACACCCACTTTTAAAGCCCAAAAAATCAATACTCTTTGTAGTCAAACACAGAGATGATTAACATGGACACCCACTTTTAAAACCAGTACTTTTTATAGTCAAACACAGTATTAGTCGAGTAAGTTGCTGACTTTCAGTGCCTTTAGCGTTGACCTGCGATTCTTTTGTGTTCTGATAAATTCTTTGGCCATAAATTGATGCCATTTTTAATTTCGAATGAGTGCCTTTGTTAAATACGAGTGGGTGTCCTTGTTAAATACGAGTGGGTGTCCTTGTTAAATACAAGTGGGTGTCCTTGTTAAATACGCGAGTGGGTGTCCTTGTTAAATACGAGTGGGTGTTCTTGTTAAATACGAGTGGGTGTCCTTGTTAAATACGGGTGGGTGTCCTTGTTAAATACGAGTGGGTGTCCTTGTTAAATACGAGTGGGTGTCCTTGTTAAATACGGGTGGGTGTCCTTGTTAAATATCATTGGTTTTGCGGTGTTGAGGTGGGAATTTGTAGGTGGTTAGATTGGCAGGAAAAGGTTTGCGTAAGCGCAGCGATACCATTGTATTTCGGTGGTTTGAGTGACCGTAGGTTAATATTTATTAATGCGGTATTGAACTGGGTCAACACCACTAGACAAGATTCAAACGATGAGCCGTCTAATGGTGTTGCTAGCTAAGTGCTTATGATTTTAGTGATACTAGTAACTCTTTAGCTTCTTGTTGCTGAGCCTCATCACCTGAACTGATAATTTCTTCAAGCAATTCGGTGGCTGCTTCTATGTCATCGGTTTCAATGTATGCTTGGGCTAAATCCAGTTTGGCGCCAACACCGTTATCGCCATCAACATCAATGGGCTCTGCATCACCAATACCGGCATAAGATTCCAATGCGGCATCTAGATTTAATTCTTTATCTAGCTCAGGACTATCTTCGGCATCCATACTTTCATTGATCAGATCATCAACATCTAAAAAATCATCTTCGTTTTCGGTATCATCCTTGCTATCACTGGGTTCATTAAGCAGTGCATTAAAATCCAAACCTGTCTCATCAAGCTCTTTAGCAAGTTCTTCTTCGACTGTATCGTCAGGTTCGTCAATGCTATCTAAAAGCTCGTCAAAACTGGTCTTTTCCAACTCATCTATAGACGTATCTTCTTCTGCTTCTTCGGAAGATAACCAATCTCCGAGTCCAGGCAGATCGTCTAATTCCACATCAGAATCAACTGACTCAGTGGGTTTGCTGGCTTTATTTTCCAATTCGTCTGGGTCTAGCTGCTCGTCAAATGCCTTAAGTGCTTCATCTAGATCTGCATCGTCAAATTCGTTGTCATCATCGCCCGATAAACTATCCAAATCACCAATACTGGGAATATCCCCTTCCATTTCGGACAGATTTTTATCTAACTCGTCATCTGAGGTAAGTTCATCAACAGGGTTCTCAGCTTCATCGACTTGTTCATCGATTTGCTCATCGAGGTTAGCGTCAAACGCAAGTGTTGGATCAGTGACATCTTGTTCAAATTCTTGTAACGCTTTATCAAGCTCTTCAATATCAGCATCAAGCGCATCGCTAGGCTCTACTTGTTGTTCTATTTCGCCTGGCATTGGCGAATTAAGATCTAACGTTTCAAACTCGCTAATGGATTGTTCATCGACAGCGGGTGAGCCATCTTCCTCGGCACTTTCGACTTTTTCGGCTTCCTCAGCGTCGTGCGCCCCCGTCTCTTTAGGCTCTTCAAGGTTGCCATTTTCTAGCTCTGCAAGTAACTCATCTGCTGATAAAGACTCAACGGTCTCGTTGGAAATGCTTGGTTGGGCCGACATATCCTCTTGCTGATCGTCTTGTTGGCCTTGTACATCATCAGAGTCGTCGGTTGTAGGGCCACTGTCAGCCTCTTGGTTTTGCTCTAACAGGCTATCAATATCATCAATATCCGCGGTCTCATCTTCGACTTGCTCAGATAAGCCACTGTCAGCCTCTTGGTTTTGCTCTAACAGACTATCAATATCATCAATATCTGCGGTCTCATCTTCGACTTGCTCAGATAAGCCACTGTCAGCCTCTTGGTTTTGCTCTAACAGGCTATCAATATCATCAATATCTGCGGTCTCATCTTCGACTTGCTCAGATGAGCCACTGTCAGCCTCTTGGTTTTGCTCTAACAGACTATCAATATCATCAATATCTGCGGTCTCATCTTCGACTTGCTCAGATGAGCCACTGTCAGCCTCTTGGTTTTGCTCTAACAGACTATCAATATCATCGATATCTGCGGTCTCATCTTCGACTTGCTCAGATAAGCCACTGTCAGCCTCTTGGTTTTGCTCTAACAGGTTATCAATGTCATCGATATCCGCTGCTTCATTTGTCTCTTCAGTGGTTGAATCCTCGCCTGCCAAATCAGGGGCTAACAGGCTGTCGAGATCGTCAATTTCAGTATTTTCATCTGATAAGTCTTCATCTATATCTTCTGACAATGCATCAAGAGCCTGAATTCCCATTTGACTTTCATTGCTTTGTGGTTCGTCTTCGCCATCAGCGCCAAACTCGTCCAGCATCCCGCCCATTTGTTCTAGCTGTTCGATTTCGTTCAAAAGTTCATCGGCAAGACCATCAATTTGTTGGTTTTGACTAGCGATTTCCTTATCGATATTTTGCAACATCTCTTCGTTCATTACGTCTGAGTTATCGGCGATAATTGAATCAGGAATTTCAACTTCAGGCTGCTCTAACAACTCGTCGATACTGATTTCTGGCTTGTCGGGCTCATCATCAATTACGGGGTCAGCGACTGGTTCCGGAGTTGGTTCAGGCTCTGGTTGCTCAGCTTCCTCAAGCGGTTCTGAATTCTCTAAAAATTCTTGTGGTTCCGCAGCAACTTCAGGATTCTCTGTATCTTCATCAAGATCTATATCGAAAGACTGCTCGAGATCGGTTTCTGACAGCTCAAAGCCATCGTCGAGGTCATCACCGTCTTCAGCAATGAGATCGTCTATTTCACCTTCAAGTAAATTATCTACTTCTTCATCAAGCAAACTGTTTAAGTCATCATCCGATTGATCAACTGTTTCGTCTTCTAAGGCATCATTAGGAGCTTCTTCAATGACATCAGAGCCACCGTCAATCTCTGCGAGTAGATCGTCGTCATCTTCGTCGAATAAGTTATCTAGATCATCTTGATCTAATAATCCATCGTCTTCTAATGATTCACCTGCCTCATCAATGATTGGGTCGAGACTGTCATCATCTAGATCATCAAAAGAGTCGAACTCTTCATCAATGGCAGAATCGAGTGACTCTTCCAATTCTTCAGAGAGCACATCATCGAGTAGGTCTTCATCGCCAAATAAATCGTCATCTTGGTCATTGCCGATGTCATCACTTAATTCGTTTGCCAGTGCATCGGCAAGATCATCCATCTCGTCGCTTTGCTGTATAATGGCAGCACTAGCGGCATCCATGGCAGGTTCATCTGAGGAGATAGGACTGCGATTACGTTTAATCATCCACATGGCAAAGGCACCCAGCACACTTATAACCAGCAATATGGATAGGAAAATGAGGAATATTGGATCGGTTAGCCAATCGAAACTACTTTTCTTAGCTTCAGCCACGCGCTGCATTTCAGCTTCTCTGGAAATTGCTAACAATTCGTTTTGAAGTGCCAGCATTTGATCCATTTGCACTTGCAGCTCTTCATCTACACGACCACGTAAGCTGCCAATTTCTTGGTCGACCACATCTAAACGTTCGACTAATTTGCGATTCTCATTCAATAACGATTGAACGCCATCGATAGATTCGGCAAATTGCTGCCGGATTGCCATAAACTGGCGATTCTGTTCCGCATCCAAGTCGGTGATTTTCTGCTCAATCCCTTGCTTAGTTTCGGATAAATCTTCTTTACTGACGGTAGAACTGGGTTTAGCGACGACTAGCGTTTTAGTTTCGCCTTTGGTAAAAGCCTGCCAACTGTTGTCATCTTGCTCCGCTTTTAACTGTGCTTGCTTTGGATCAATTCGAGCGACATAACGCTCTGAAGGGAGATTAAGAATAGCCCCGTCTTTGATATGGTTAAAATTCTGATCTTCAAAGGCATCAGGGTTGAGATCATATATGGCTTGCATAACCTGATAGACCGACAAGTTCTTATTCTGTCGATAGCGATTTGCAATACGCCACAAGGTATCTTCGGGCGTAATTGGGCCGTAAGTAGTCCCAGACAGCTCGCTACTACCAGTTTTCGGCCCTCGGATCTGCACTTGCTGTGCGTCAAGGCTGGCGCTGATTGACCAGAATCCTATACAGGCAATGAGTAAAAAAACACCTTGTCGCACATTCATTTGATTATCTTATCGCCCTTTAAGAATAATTATTATTTTGACCCCGACTAGGCCACGTGTCTTGAGATTGAATGCCACAATCTGGTTTGCTTAGCGATTGCGGACAACAACATGACAAATAAAGGCACTGCAAAACTCATTCCAACCAATACTAGGAACAAAGTCTACAGAGACTTTAAATATAAACCCAAACAGAATTATGATCTACAACCATATCAATACTACATTATCGGCAGCCGAACGGGAAAATTAAGCGTATAAAAAAAGCCAAACATCTTGATATATTTGGCTTTTTATTACTTGGATGGGAATTTCCTTGCCAACAAGCTTACATATAGTCGCGGATCAGCACTTCAGCTATTTGCACACTATTGGTCGCTGCACCTTTGCGTACATTGTCTGACACCACCCACATGTTAATCCCGTTTGGATGGGATATGTCATTACGTACGCGCCCAACATAGACTTCGTCAGTACCACTGGCGTTACCCACCTGAGTTGGGAAATCTTCTCGGTTCTCCATCAAAGTGACACCCGGCGCAGCCGACAATAACTGTTTAACATCTTCTGCATCAATTGGGGAATGCGTCTCGAGATGAATCGCTTCTCCGTGCCCGAAAAATACCGGTACACGGACCGCAGTAGCATTCACCAAAATAGTTTCATCGCCCATTATCTTGCGAGTCTCCCAGACCATCTTCATTTCTTCTTTGGTGTAATCATTATCCATGAATACGTCAATTTGCGGGATAGCATTGAAAGCAATTTGACGATTAAATGCTTTGGGTTTGATTTCACGACCACTGAGTAAATCCGTGGTTTGTCTAGCCAATTCTTCCATGGCTGACTTGCCAGCACCTGACACCGATTGATAAGTAGATACATTAATTCGTGCAATTCCCACTGCATCTTGGATAGGCTTTAGTGCCACCATCATCTGAATGGTTGAACAATTTGGATTAGCAATTATGTTGCGATTTCTAAAATCAGCCAAGGCATGCGCGTTGACCTCGGGAACCACTAACGGAATATCAGGCTCGTAGCGAAATTGCGAAGTATTGTCGATCACCACGCAACCGGCGTCTGCAGCTAACGGGGCATACTTTTCGGAAACGCTGCCACCGGCGGAGAAGAAACCCAATTGCACTTTTGACCAATCAAAGGTGTCTGCATCTAACACCGTCAATTCTTTGCCCTTAAAAGTGACCTTGCCCCCAGCGGAGCGACTGCTTGCCAGTGGATAAAGTGTGTTTACCGGAAATCCTCTTTCTTCAAGAATTTCAATCATATTCTGGCCAACCAAACCTGTTGCCCCAAGGACAGCAACATCAAAAGCACGAGACATTAACGTTTCACTCCAAAATCATTCAATAATATTGCAATATGGCTATACATTAAGGTGTTAAATCACACTTTAGATAACCGTATATGCCCACTTTTAACTATTTGGCGGGGCATCCCTCCGACGCCCTGAAACCAAGGCGATAGAGTGCCTCGGTTGGATTAAAATTTCCAGTAATTAAAGGAACTGAAGCAAATTCTCTTCGAATAGCATAGTGTTTTCGGCTATAAACAAAGGCGTCCGCGCTGTTCACCTGTTGTTTGAATAGCATACTGTCTTGCGCAACGTTATAGGTTGCAAAAATAGCCTCTCTTACCTGCTCCATAGGGGATAGTCGATGCAGATGATCGAACTGCAATGCCGTAGCATGGGGTAAGCAACTCGCAAAGGTCAACGTCTCCTCTAAACCAAAATGCTGACATAAATGCTGGTAAAGCATGAAGGTTCCTCTGGCCTTACCTTCCAATGAATGTCCCGCAATATGCGCAGTGGCCACATCGACCAATGGAATTAAATCAAATAAAATGTTTGGCTCATTTTCCCAAACATCCATCATGATGGTAGGACTGCGTCCCTGTTGGATACAATGATACAACGCTTGATTGTCAATAACTTCACCACGACAGGCATTAATAAGCAGTTGTTCAGGCCCAAGCATGGCAAGCCTTTCACTGTCGAACATATGTTGCGTTGGATGGGGACCATTATCAACAAAAGGCACATGAAGACTGATTACATCACAGCGACAAATCTGTTCCAAAGATACAAATTCACGAGGGTCACCTTGTTGTTGTAGTGGTGGATCGCACAACTTGGTTTGAATTCCCAGGGCGGTTAAGCGCTTATTGAGCGCAGTACCCACGTGACCGGCCCCAACGATACCTACGGTGCTATTTACTAACTTGTCGAGCTCGTTTGCGTACCTAAGCATCAAACAACTCAATACATATTCCGCTACCGCAATGGCATTACAACCTGCGGCGCTCGTCCATGGAATGAACCGAGCATCTAAGTAACCTTTATCAAGGTGGTCAGAGCCTGCGGTTGCGGTGCCTACGAAGACCAACTTGTTCGCTTTACTTAATAAAGCTTCATTTACTTTTGTGGTTGACCTAACTAACAGCACATCGATGTCCTGTAGATCATCAGCAACAATTTTATGGCTAGAAAACGCGCGGGCGTTGCCTAGTTTCGGGAAATAGTGTTGCGCATAAGGCATCGAATCTTCGTATAAAATATTCATGAGTACTCGTAAGTAGAAGGAGCAAGAATGACCTTAGTAATATTCAACCAAGCTAGCAGGTGCATGTGGTAGTGTTCTCTTTGTTCAACTGTTGATAGTTATACTCAGTGAAAAGCATTTACTCTAGTCCATTTTTAAATTTAATTTAGGATCTGTGCTTTATTTGCGTTATCTTTTTGCCTATCAACTAAAAGAGTTTGCCAAAAGCACATTTATGAAGAGGGCGATTAGCGTTAATGGATACCCATACTGAATCTGAATTGCACAACGACGCGATTATTTTAAGCGAATTAGAACGACGTTTCTATCTGTACTTGATTGGCGGTGATTACGAAAAGTTGTTCTATACGATAGAGAGCAATCCTGTCGTAGAAGAGCAAAAGGCATCGGAAACGATCAGTGTGTCTCGTATCTTGTTAGAAAGTGAGGTGACTCAACAACAACGCTTAGCCCAAGTATGTGCTGGCTACGCAGACCCAGGTTATAAATCGAAATTAGATACCTTGCTTGCCAAACGCATCAATGACCGTTTGGAAAATGAGGATGACTTACTTGCTACTTGCTCACAATTCAAAGATTTACAGCCCATTCTCATCAGTTTTGGCAAAGATAACGAATTTAATGATGCGGTATTTCAGAAAATCGAGGCTATCCCTTGGCTAGTCGCACAGATTAAACGATTTGCGAATAATCCAGAGTTTCAACCGATACTTAACTTGCCCCAAACTAATGATGTCAGAGCCATACTGAAAAAGTTAGGTTATTCGTTATTTATCTGGTTGATCCCACGATTCATCAGTGAAATCCTGCACAGTAACACTCACGTATCTTTGCGACCATTAGTCGCTAGAATGCGCCAATACGGGCGCTTAACATCCGGGGCAATTGCATCATTAGTGGTAGAAGAACCGGCTGATTTACAAGACAAGTGGATGACCTACGTGTTGGCAGGGATTAACATCATTCCGCTGTTCTTGTTGATTAACCTGGTTAACGTAGAATTAAAGAAGTTGCTGGAAGAGCAATTATTTCTTTTTAAAGATGTGCGTGAAGACAACTCAGATAAACTTTCTGTTATCGAAAATTATCATTTTTCCAGTGATCTATTAAGGGATGTATTATCGTTAGAGGAAATCCTCAAGCCACATATTTTAGAGGATATTGGCTTTGAATATTTTGACCCCCTGCCCTATTTACTAGGATACGCAGATCACACTACGCCACTGGCTGATATTTTCTTTCAGGCTAGGGCATATGCATTTTACCGTCAGTTGTTTAAAACAGGCCGAATTCAACCGCAAGAAACTGCAATATTTTTACGTAAACACCGTATCGATAAGTCGATGTTATACAAATTAAATAAGTATGACCTCACATCAACGGCATCGCACATTACGCTGCATCAAGAACTCATTCAACGGCACCTTCCCGAAAACTAAGAGTTGTTATAGTTGGTAACCGGGATTAACACGATCCAGTTTTCGTAAAATCCCAGGCCAAGCAAGCTTGCCTCCAGCGGCACGGGTAACTTGCTTGGCCTGTGCTTGAATTCCATTCAATATTTCATCGGCGATCATGATCATAGGTTGTCCGGTCGCTTGCGCTTGCAATTGAATTTCGCACGAACGTTGCAGTAAAAACATCTGCAAGAAAGCATCAGCAACAGTGCTAGCACAAGTCAATAATCCATGATTACGCAAGATCATGAATTGCTTATCAGATAAATCATTCACCAATCTGATTTTTTCATCTGGATTTAACGCTACGCCCTCATAGTCATGATAAGACATAGACGATAACGCAAATAGTGATTGCTGGCTGTAGGCTTGCAGTCCATCTTTTAAAGTGGATATGGCAACCCCTGCGGTCGTATGCAGATGCATCACACAGATGGCATCATCTCGCGCTTCGTGAACGGCACTGTGGATAGTGAACCCCGCTGGGTTAATGTTGAATTCGGTATCCATGACAATATTACCGTGTAAATCAACTTTCACTAAGTTTGAAGCGGTGATTTCATCAAACATCATACCGTAGGGGTTAATTAAAAAATGATGTTCCGGGCCAGGCACCCGTGCGGAGATGTGGGTGAAAATCAAGTCGTCCCAACCATAATATGCAACTATCCGATAACACGCGGCCAAATCAACGCGCATCTGCCACTCTCGTTCACTCACGGTATCTTTTACAGCGATCGTCATGTAGCTTCTCCCAACTCATTTTTGCTCACTAACCTGATTTTAAATAGAACACATCGGTTAAATTAAAATAATAGGCTTGAAGCAATAACAGTAAGTCAAAAAACCAAGAACCGCACCCATTGAGGTAAAATTAGTTGTGGGATATTTAACCGCAGCAGAGAATCCATGCAGTAGTAATGAAAAAGTGAGGCACTAGGGCCTCACTTTCTAACAGGTAAATAAACGCTAACTAAAGATAACATTCACCTAAAGGTTAGGTGACTCTTAACTTCAGATGGATGCGTTATGCCTCATACTTTTTAAGTACTAAAGTGGCATTAGTACCACCAAAACCAAAGCTATTGGACATGATGGTATTCAGTTTTGCGGCACGAGGTTCGGTCACGACGTCTAAGCCAGCTGCAGCTTCATCTAAGTTATCGATATTAATAGAAGGCGCTATAAAGTCGTTTTCCATCATTAAAATACTGTAGATAGCTTCATTAACACCAGCGGCTCCAAGAGCGTGGCCAGTCATCGATTTGGTCGAGCTAATCGCCGGACCATCATTGCCAAAGACTTCTTGGATAGCGGCCAATTCTTTGACATCACCTACCGGAGTAGAAGTACCATGGGTATTGAGGTAATCAATTTTAGAGTCAACCCCTTCCATCGCCATTTTCATGCAACGCACGGCTCCTTCGCCTGAAGGTGCAACCATATCAACACCATCTGAAGTTGCACCGTAGCCTACCACTTCGGCATAGATTTTCGCGCCACGAGCAAGAGCATGTTCTAACTCTTCTACCACGACCATACCGCCTCCGCCAGAGCTAACAAAGCCATCACGGTCAGCATCATAGGTACGCGAGGCTACACTTGGATTGTCATTGTATTTTGACGACAATGCGCCCATGGCATCAAACTGGACAGATAATGTCCAATGCAGCTCTTCACCGCCGCCGGCAAACACCACATCTTGTTTGTTTAACTGGATCAATTCCAACGCATTACCAATACAATGCGCACTAGTGGCACAAGCAGACGCGATTGAATAATTGATCCCTTTGATTTTAAACGGTGTGGCAAGACAGGCCGAAACCGTGCTAGCCATTGATTTGGTCACCATGTAAGGGCCAACTCGCTTGACGCCTTTCTCACGTAAAATATCCGCAGCATCGACTTGACTCTTAGATGAAGCGCCACCTGAGCCAGCAATGATCCCAGTACGAATATTTGAAACTTGATCATCGCTTAATCCAGAATCAGCAACTGCCTGTTGCATAGCAATGTAAGCATAGGCAGGCGCATCGCCCATAAAACGAAGTTGTTTACGATCGATATGATCTTTGAAATCAACATCGACTTTACCCCAAACCTGACTGCGTAGGCCCATCTCGGCGAACTCTTCTGAAAAAGTAATGCCTGAACGCCCGTGTTTGAGTGAATCTAGCACTTCTTCGGCGTTATTGCCGATACTCGATACGATGCCAATTCCTGTTATGACTGCTCTTCTCATATTTCACCTTTTGTAATTTCTAGGTAGAACAATTTTGCCGCCTATAGTAATGATTTTGCAGACTAAACTGGTCTGCTCTTCTGCGAAATGGGATAATACGTATGAATTTAATCAATGCTTCAGACTTTCGCAGCCGAGATTTAGTTCAGTCTAGACCTATTCCGGACGCGATGCGAGGTTTGACTGGTTAACCTGAACCGAGGGATAAGATGTGTCGTGAAAATAAATATTACGTAACTATATCAAAGTGTTAGTGAGGATAAGTAAAAACAAAGCTTCTAAAACATGCCTCAATGATGCAATTTTTGCCTTTAACAAAGCGAGTTTTCGTATTTAATAGCCAGCCTATTGCTAGAAAACTCAACGTAGACAAGCGTAAAAAGAGCGTTATTGAGGGGCACGTATTATCCTAGAGTTCAGATTAAATACGCTTTGACCGTCAATATATAATAATAGCTTTTGAGCTAATTTCGCTACTAAGGCTCTTTTAACAGGTGACATCTTGACAATCAAACCCGCAAACATTAATTACAACGAGCAAGGTACACCAGTTGCAGTAGACTTTGATGATGTGTATTTCTCGAATCACAATGGTTTGGCAGAAACTCAGTATGTGTTCTTGCAACAAAATCACTTACCGCAAAGATGGACATCTCACAAGCAGCACGTCTTTACCATTGGTGAAACGGGCTTTGGCACTGGCTTAAATTTTCTTGCCACTTGGCAGCAATTTAGCGCTCAGCCGTCTTGCCAAGCACGTTTGCATTTTATCAGCACCGAAAAATTCCCCTTAACTCGTGATGATCTAGAACGTGCTTTAGCCGCGTGGCCATCATTAGCTGAATTTGCGCACCCGCTGGTCGAGTCATATCCAGACGTATTAGCCGGAGGTCATCGATTAGTCTTTGAGCAAGGCAGAGTCATACTTGATTTACACATGGGCGAGGCAACAGCGGTTTTTGCTGAACTTCACAATCAGCCTAATGGGCTTATTGATGCGTGGTATTTAGACGGCTTTGCCCCGAGCAAAAACCCTCATATGTGGACAGCGCAGTTGTTTCATCAACTTGCAAGATTAAGTAAACCCAACGCTACCTTTGCAACCTTCACCGCCGCTGGCGCGGTCAAACGAGGTCTCAAAGAGGCTGGCTTCAATGTTCGAAAAGTAAAAGGCTTTGGGCGCAAACGAGAAATGTTGGCAGGCGAAATAGCCGATATTCCAACCACGCGTTCCACCCAAAGATACTTCCAGCGCAATGGATTGAATTTAGCTGATCCGCAACGAGCGCCACACGTTGCGGTCATAGGAGGCGGCATTGCGGCAGCCAATCTCGCCTTGTCATTGGTGCAAAAGGGCGTCAAGGTCAGCGTAATATGTAAAGACAATGAGTTAGCTAAAGGGGCGTCGGGGAATCCACAAGGAGGCTTTTATCCACAGTTAAATGCCCAAGCAAACATTGCCAGTCGGCTGCAAGCACTGTCTTTTGGTTTCGCCCAGCGACGTTACCAGCAAATTTTAGCGCAAGGATTTAACTTTAGTCATCAATGGTGTGGCGTGATCCAACTGGCTTTCAACGACGCAGTAGCGCTGCGTCAATCCAATTTAGTCAGTAGCGCGATTTGGCCTAATTCCTTGATAGAGCCGATTTCGCCCAACGACGCCACTCAGATTGCTGGTATTCCCCTGCCCTACGACGGCTTACTCATTGCTAAAGGGGGCTGGATATCGCCACCAGAGCTGGTCGAAGCAACCATCGCTTACGCGCAAAGAACGGGCGACTGTCAGCTTGTGCTTAATGCCCATGTGCAAAAAGTGCAGCCCACCAACAGTGGCTGGCAAGTTGACTATGCCACCGCAACGGCTCAAGTTGACGCCGTAGTATTTGCCACAGGTGCAGATACCCTGCAATTTGAACAATGTCAGCACCTACCCTTTAACTTAGTGCGAGGACAAGTAGAGTCTTTACCCAGCCAACCACCACTGGATCAGCTTAAAACCGTATTGTGTCATAAGGGCTATCTTACGCCAGCGTTCAATGGACAACATGCGTTGGGTTCAACCTACGTGAAATCAGACACCAGCCGAGCCTACCGAAAACAAGAACAGCAAAGCAACTTACAGACTCACCAAAAGGCCTTATCAAAAACCGAATGGGCAGCAGAATTAGCGGGTAATAATTCAGGTCGTGCCGCGATCCGTTGTTCATTACCAGATCATTTACCGGTGGCGGGTGCATTGTTTGACACCGAAGTGCAAACAGCCCAATTTAAAGACTTGTATAAAGCGCTGCCAATAGATAAATACGAGCAGGCCAAAGATCTTAATGGTTTGTATATTTTGGCAGGGTTAGGCTCCAGAGGATTAACCACAGCGCCTTTGATGGCAGAGATAGTCGCAAGCCAAATAGTGCAAGAGGCTTTGCCGTTGGATAACCAATTGTTGGCTGCGTTAAATCCCAACCGCTATTTAATTAAGAGTTTGATCCGCAGACAAGAGGGATAAGCATAGCTTTTTGTATTCCTTTTCCATCTTAATTAATAGTTAGCAAGTAGCAATTAACTAAATTGACTTAAGGCTACTCGCCAACGGCGATGAACCTTGGTTGCAACGCCTGCACGACAAAATGAGGAATTAATAAAGTGGCACTGGAAACCACCACTTTGCTTTCCATTGCGACGACTCTGGCATTAACTCTGACGCCCTTTTCATTTTCAATCAAGGTACCCGATAGTACGTAATCAATGTTCTGCCCTGCCGCCAGACGTCTGGCGTCACGACTAAACACCATATCGCCCGCAACGCCAACGGCAATCTTATCGGTCATTTTGAAATCCACCACAGGCACGCCAAAGCTTTGTACTTCGGTGATAAGTAACTCAGCTAACTGATTTCCCAGCGCGCCGGCATATTGCAAATGGTGATCAAGGGTGACAAAAGAGGCAATGCCAACTCGGCTTTGCGTATTTAGCATGCGTCCGTTTTTGACCAAATCCATAGTCAATTGCTCGGCATAATCCGCAAGGGACTTGTGACTGAAGTCGGGTTGATACAAGCGATTAGGTGGTCGATATACAATCACCTCTGAACGGCTCGCACTATTCACTTTTCGCTGCGCGATACGCTTTTTCAATTCTTCACGATATTGAGCGCCAGAATCAATGTCAGTTTCAGGTTCAGTTGAAGGCTGCATATCCGGCTCAGACTCCCCTGGCGCAGAAAACCACTTGGACATAGAAAGTCCACTATTTGCACATCCTCCTAACAGTGTTAGAACGGTTAGAATTGCTATCAAAGCCGCTATGTGTTTCATGTTATTACTCACTCCCCTTGTGTGAGTTTCACACCATCAACCATGCTGTGTTCACTCGGTAACAGCGCATCTACCACGTAAAATGGCATCAACATTTGGGCGGTGGCAACAACAGCTTTGGATTTCAGCCCGAGGATCCGTGCATTGACCAAGTACCCACCTTGATGTTTGGTTAAGGTGCCAGTCAGAATGTATTCAATCGGCGCTTTTTCAGTTAACTCTAAAAAGTCGCGCGTCAGCAAATAATCACCGTGCTCAGTGACGCGAATATAGTTAGTTGCTTTGAAGTCAATCACCGGAATGCGGAATTTATGTAATTCGTGAATAAACGACTCAGATAATTGGTAACCAAGTAAATTAGTTCTCTGCAAGTCACTGTCGATCAATGCAAAATTGGTCACGCCCACCGGAGTTTTGTCAGTGAGGTATTCCATATTAGCAATCAAATCTTGGGTCATATTCTGTACATAATCCCCCACATGTTTGGTCACCATGCGAGCATTGGTACTCGAACCGTTGCCATAAAGCGCATCGGCAGGCGCATTGCCATACAAATTTGCTGAGGCTTGTTGCTGAGCTTGCGAGTAGTCTATTGCCGGTGCATTTGGATCGGCCATGACATTAACAACTTGCATCTTAGGTGCGCTGTGTTGTTGACTGTTTCTGGGGGCTTGCTCTTCTCCCCAGCCGCTAAACAGCGATGAGTTAGCGCACCCTGTTAATAAAATAGTCAATAAAGTTGGAACCAATAGCTTAGTCACGAAGGACACCTCTTTATGTATCTGTGCGATAAATCATGCCACCTCGAGTGGTCACTTTTTCTCGCTGCCAAAACAACTCTGCTGGAAAAAATTTTGTCGCCGAGGCCACAACATCTTTGCTTTCTACATGAACAATGCGCGCATTCACGATTGCTCCTTCCTGTTGTTCAGTAATAGTACCTGCGATATAAAAATCCACATTTTGCAATGGCGCTAATCTAGAAACGTCACGACTGATTGCATATTCAGCATCACCGGTTATTAATATATCGTTTGTAATCTTATAGTCTTGAGTGATAAATCCGCGGCGATTGGCCTCAGTGATCAAGCCATCTGATAATTGGTGCCCCAACAGCATCAGTGGATGTTGATGGTTACGGTTATATTTCAACGATGTCACTGGCACAAAATTCACTACCGCATATCGATAATCACGATCCGCTCTGATCATAGAGAAAAGTTCGTTTGCCAATTGAGAAGTGTGGTACTCCACATTCCCCAAAGCCGGTATTTCCAGCTCCGGTTGCTCTGAGGTTTGTAACGGCGTTTCAGAATACAAGGATGAGCAGCCATTTAGCGCCACGATTAAAGCAGGCACTGCCAATAGTTCTAACCTAAAATACTTGGGCATTTTCAATACCACTCCTTGCTGTTCCGAGACACTTTCGCCTGAGCCGATAGAGGAATTACTACCTGAACTCAATTTAATGGTTTGTAAAAAACAGCGTAAATTAACTGACTTTGCGAAAGTTTTGCAAAAACCAAGCCAATCATACTTTCGCAATCCATTAATGAGCGTAAGGAGTGTGTGTGTCGACAGAAACCGGTAATTTCCATTTACCTTGCTAGGTTTTGTTGCCCTAACGGGACAAGCTATCGTCAAAAGCGGCAAACATTAACCGATTAACGGCAAAAGCAAGGCGTGTGCAACACGTCTGAGATTTAACTGGCGTTGTTTATCGTGTCGTTGCTGGCTTGGTCTATTAACTGTGACCATAAGCGCGTGACTTTTTGTTGATCGACAAGCTCTAATTCATTATTGGCAAAGGCATCTTGTAGACTTGTTGAGACTAGGGCATCCAATTGTTTTAAAGTTTTTTGCTGGGAAAGTTCAGCATGACTCACCGCCAGTGAAACATGGCCGTGTAAATAGCTGGAGATAAACAATTCATCATCACTGCCCCACTCTACGGTTTGATCCAATTTGTTCTCAATCTGCTCTACACTTTGCTCGAATTCATTTGCGTGCACGAATTAATTTACCTCTTCACTGTTAAGTGGATATAACACCTGATCTTTATAACCTGTGATAACCGACATAAGGCCTGCCAAAGAACTATCTAATTGACTGTCTCCGCAGTCACTGATCAGTGGTCGGCCTTGTAAGCCTTGTAATTTTGTTTTGGTGGCAACCAAAATGATATTTTCACGCCCGACTTTGGTGATAACTTCCGGGCTAAGCTGCTGATTTCCTCGACCAAATACATGTCCTTGGCCCCCAATCAACGTAATCACTAATTTGGCTTCATGGTCCGCAATGTGGCGCAGAATGTCCTGTTCAGTGGCATCTTGACACAGCAATTGCTGATCCAGCACCAAATCCACTCCCAACAGTGTGTTAGGCAATCCAAGTTCTTGCATGATGGCGTCAACCGTTGAACCTGACCCCATTATAAACACGGTTTGTGGATGCTCTTGCATGATCTCAATCACGTAAGCAGCGATATCTGCCAGCACCATTTCTTGCGATTCCTTACCGCCCATTTTTACCGCCTGAACATAGCGTAACTCAGTGGGTACGCGCATCTCTCCATAATATTTAGCGTGTACTTTTCCTTCGCGAAAACGTTGTTCGTCGATGTCTTTCACTTCCGCTTCATTTAGACTGACGATCTCCCCTGCCACCAGCATATTCACCACACGCCCCGCTGATTTTGGTGTAATGGCATAAACGCCCGAATGAATTTTACAGCCAGCGGGTATCCCTAAGACGGGGATTTTATCACCGACCACGTCATAGATATTACGCGCCGTGCCATCTCCGCCTGCAAATAGGATCAGATCGACCTTTTCAGCCATCAACGCCTTTGCTGCTTGCATGCTATCGACTGCTTCAGTTTGGCTGTCGTTGGGGTGATACACGACATGAGTGGTAAATCCTAGACTCACACTGACGTCTTCGCCCATCTCTGCGGATGCGGTAAAAATAGTAATTTCCCCCGCAGATTGATCGATTTGCTGTAAGGCTAGACGCGACTTAGCATTGGCTTTTTTCTGGGCGCCCATCGCCAAGGCTTTTTCACGAATTTCTTTTCCATCACTGCCCTTTAGCGCCAGTGCTCCACCAATACCAGCGAATGGATTGATGATTAGTCCTAATTTAAATGCTCTCACATTGCAACCTGCAAGGCAGCGCTGTGAGCGCACTCTTGGCTGCCATAAAACTGCCTTAAAGCCTCTATAAACTGGGCGGCTCTGGCTGGGAAACCGCTTTTTTGATACTCCGCTAATTGGTTGCGCACACGAGTTTCAAAAGCAATGCGATCCGGCTCCACACCATCCAGATTATCTGTACTGACTTTAAAGGCAAACCCCGCGGCCTCACTGAACGCACACTCGATAGCTTGGGGTTTCACTTCAACCAACTCAAACTCGGCTTGCTGCTGCGCATTTCTACCGTCAGGACAATACCAATAACCGTAATCTTCTAATTGGCGCCTGGCTTTGCCTGCTATACACCAATGGGCAATCTCGTGCAGCGCACTGGCATAGTAACCGTGGGCAAACACCACCTGATGGCATTCGTTGCCTTTAGCGGGAAGATAAACTGGCTCACCATCGCCTTTCACCAATCGCGTATTCTCGGATTGAGCAAAGCATTGATCAAACAATTTGATGAGATCTTGATATTGATGCACTAAAGCGCCTCGAACCACAAAAACAAGGAAGCGCATTGTAACTAGCTACTAGGGGGTAACTCAACTTTGATCGGGAAATTCAACAAAATCGATTGCAAGAGTTGTTTAAAAATCAGGTTTAAGACAAGCTATACAGTCTGATTTGAAAATCAAGAATAAAGAACTCCAGTGAAATTAAACAAATAAGCCGTCTTGAACAGATCGCTGTGTTAATTATTACTCCCATTCGATATGAAGGAGCGTCTATGCCAAGGATATACTTAGCGTTACTGTCAATGTTGAGCATCACAGCACAGGCCATTGACGTATCCCACACCGCATCACCGCCATTAATTGATGGCTTAAATCAGGATAAGCAATGGCAACAAGCCAAATGGTTGCCGTTGAATCAGGTCATTATTGGTGGTCAGCTCGACCCTGCCGATTTTACGGGGCAATATAGACTATTATGGGATAGTCAGGCGATCTATCTGCAAGCTAAAATCACCGATAATATCTTGTACGACAACAATCCGAATCCTGTAGAGGGCTATTGGAGTGATGATTGTTTAGAAGTATTTATTGATGAAGATGCATCAGGTGGTGATCATCAATACAACTTTAATGCCTTTGCCTATCACGTTTCGCTCGACAACCAGGTAGTAGACTTATCCACCGACAAAACGGCCAAATTATATAACAGCCACGTGACCAGTCGCTGGCAGCGACAATCCAATCCACCTTACGATATGATATGGGAGCTGGCTATCCGCGTATATGATGACAGTTTCAAAGATGATAAAGATGCGGTTCCTGTCACCCTGCATAAAGATAAAAAACTGGGTTTTATGTTGGCCTACTGTGATAACGACGGCTCCGAGTTTCGTGAACATTTTATTAATTCTAAAGACATTGTCCCGCTTGCAGGTGATAAAAATCGCGGCTGGATCGATGCCAGTGTCTTTGACACCATAACGTTGAGAGAATAGAAAACCATGCCAAGCACACTTGAACTGATTATTTCTCACCTGCAACACGCTGAGAAACTACATCATAAAACCCAGGCATTAGGCTTGGTTGACGCATTACGAGTTTTGCAAGATTGGCAAACCAAGCGTCTATTGGCCACTTATCAAGATTTATGGCAGAGCAAGCGATTCCGACCAGCGATGGAGTTTTTTATTGATGAGTTGTACGGGCCCAAAGACTTTAGTCAACGGGATCAAGAAATCGCCCGAGTCGTACCCAAAATGGCGAAACTCTTACCTAACCAAGCCTTGCAGTCTTTAGAGGCTGCACTGCAATTAAATAGCCTCTCCCACGAGATGGATTTAAACTTAACCGAACATTTGGTGGGAAAACCCGTCACTCGAGAGACCTACGCGCAGGCCTATCGCTTGTGTGACAATAGAGCACAGCGTGAACAACAATTAAGGTTGCTGGAAGGCTTAGGCGAAGATCTCGCTGATGTAGTGAAAATTAAGGGCATCTCCGCATTGTTGATGTTATCGCGTAAACCAGCCAAAGTAGCGGGAGTTGAAAGCCTGCATAGTTTCTTAGAAACAGGTTACAAATCGTTTAAACGACTGGGCAATGTGGATGATTTCATTGGCCCCATTGTGACCCGAGAAAGGCAGCTCATGGAGGGCTTGTTTGCGCAAAATGATGAAAACCCACTGCCGGAAATCGATTAGCTATGTCTATTGACCTTGAATTGCCATGGTTATTGCCAGATCCACATATTGTGCAATGGCAAATCACCGCCGACCACATTGATCATTACAATCATGTCAATAACGTTGCCTATGTGGCGCAATTAGAAAAAGTGGCTTGGTCGCATTCCAATGCTTTGGGGCTTGATATTAAAACCTATCAACAATTAGACCGAGGGATGGCAATTAGTAAACACGTGATTGATTATCACGCAGCGGCAATACTTGGAGACGAACTTCTGTGTGCTACTTGGATAATCGAATGCGATTCTCGACTAAAATTGTCGCGCCAATTTCAGTATATTCGTCGCTCTGACCAACGCACTATGCTCACCGCTAGAACCGATTTCGTGTGCATTGCATTATCAACGGGCAAACCCAAACGCATGCCCAAGGAATTTGCCCAACCCTACTGTCGCGCTTCGTTGGATAAGGATGATTGTGGCGCTGAGCCAATGACATTAACAATTAAAACGTCAAGTGGAGGCTAACATGAAATGGCTGATATGCTGCCTACTGGTGTTTTTGAGCATCTCAATTTCGGTTAACCTGATGTTATGGCAGCGACTTGAACAGCCCAACCGCCCCAGATTAATTCCCCTTTCAGTCAGTGACTTATTGAATAATACTGAAAATCATGACGATAGCCAGCGCACTGCATACTCGCATTCCACAAATCGGGCAATATCGGGTAGTGAGGAGAAGGAGCAAGATTCTGAGCAAATAGACATTGCTACTGCGCGGGCGATATTTCGTATAAAGCAACAGATTGCCGCGGGCGAATTCGGCATTGCCCGTCAAGCGATCCAACAACAATTACGAGCGCAACCTCAAAATATCGAGTACTTATTACTTGAGGCTTATTTGATAAAAGCCACCAGCAATGTCGACCAAGTTCTGGCCCACTACTATTCCTTGCTTGATCTGCCACTCAATACCCAGCAGCGCGGTGAAGTGTTGCTGACCATTACCAATTTAACCAACGACAATATTGAGAAGCTTAAATCTATCCGTGCATGGGATGTGCTGGCGACGTTTTTAGAGCCTTTGTGGCAATTCGATCCGAATCGTAAGTCGATTATTCTCGCGCTGGCTGAGTCATATGCAAGACAACGGCAAGAGTTTCTAATGGAAAATGTATTGGCATCGCTGTCACAACATGACATTGAAGCAACTAAAATACGTCAAATTTTCGCGGCACAAAGTTCAGCAACGAAATTGAGCAGTAATGATCCGCAGCCTGAAAAATTACTGCAATATGAACGAGCAGTCGCGTTAACACCACTTGGCGATCATTTTATTGCGCCCCTTAAGTTAGGACGTCGTACCTTAAACCTCATGATTGATACGGGTGCTTCCACCACGGTGATCACCGGGAAAACGTTCAGTTCTTTGCCAAACACTTATCAACGCCAATACATAGGCTCTTTTAAGGTCAATACCGCAGGTGGGCAAGTAACCGCACCACTGTTTCAACTCAAGCAGGTGTTTCTAGGCGGTTTTCGACTCGATGATATCGCGGTGGTCGTATTAGATATGCCCGAATTCAGTTATGCAGACGGTTTACTGGGAATGAATTTGTTGCGCCAATTTGACTTTAAAATTGACCAACAAAATGCCGAGTTACTGCTTAATCGGACCGCTGACTAAATATTTGCCATGACTAACACCCATTAAAGTCGCCCTAGCGGTCGCTGTCTTAATTGATCCATACTGATTAATAGTCTTTACTAAGCCTAATAAAATAGAGTGCAATGGTTGAATCTACGATTTAGAGCGTTGGTTTACATTGACTAAATCCACCATATTCACTCAAATGGTGGATTAACATTGATACTGCTAAATTGGTACAAGATGTTTCACGAGTCTTGATCCACCTTTCGAATTAGTACAAGTTGGAACTAGTCCCTAAATCCGAGGAAGAACAAATGCAAAGACGTGATTTTATTAAGTTAGGTGGAGTCGGTGTTGGCTCACTGATGTTGCCCATTTCCGGCATCGCAGTCTCAGCTGAACAACTGCTAGACAAACCTATGGACGTGGCTTACAAAAAGAAGCTTGCTGACATTGCCCTCAATGCTGCTAAAGCAAAAGGCGCAACTTACGCTGATGCCCGCATAGGCCGTTATTTAAATCAATTTGTGACGACTCGGGAGACGCGAGTCGACAACATCGTCAACACCGAATCCGCAGGTATCGGGGTGAGAGTTATCGCCAACGGCACTTGGGGCTTTGCATCCACCTCAAATATGACGCCAGATAGCGTTGCCAAAACAGCTGAAAAAGCAGTCGAAGTGGCGATGGCCAATTCTAAATTCCAAACCAGCCCAGTGAAACTGGCACCGGTTAAAGGCACAGGCGAGGTCAGTTGGAACACACCAATCAAGAAAAATGCCATGCAAGTACCAATCAAAGACAAAGTCGATTTGTTACTGAGCGCCAACAGCGCAGCGATGGAAAATGGGGCTAATTACATCACCTCAATCTTATTCGTAGTCAATGAACAAAAATATTTCGCTTCTACCGAAGGCTCCTATATCGATCAAGATGTTCACCGCCTGTGGGCCCCGTTCTATGCCACCGCGATTGGCGAAAATGGTTTCAAACAACGTCAAGGCCTTGGTAATCCAGTGGGCATGGGCTTTGAGTATTTAGACGGCCTTGAAGAGGATAAAATACGCATCCAAGGTGCCAATGTCGGTTATAAGAACTCCTACGATATTGTCGAAGACGCGGCGGCAGCAGGCAAACAGCTCAAAGCCAAATTAGCCGCTAAGTCCGTTGAGCCAGGCAAATATGACTTGGTGCTAGATCCTGCGCACTTAATGTTAACTATCCACGAATCAGTTGGGCATCCTTTGGAGCTTGACCGTGTACTTGGCTATGAAGCGAATTACGCTGGTACCAGTTTCGCTACGTTAGATAAATGGCGCAGCGGTAAATTCCAATATGGCTCTGACATGGTGAACTTGTTTGCCGACAAGACCCAACCTTACTCATTAGGCAATGTCGGATACGACGATGAAGGCGTCAAAACCAAAGAATGGGATCTGATCAAAGATGGCATTTTAGTCAACTATCAAGCCACTCGCGACCAAGTGCATATGATTGATCAAAACGAATCTCACGGTTGCAGCTATTCTCAAAGCTGGCGCGACGTGCAATTTCAGCGGATGCCGAATGTATCCTTAAGACCCAATAAAAAAGATATCTCGGCAGAAGATGTGATCAAAGATGTTGAAAAAGGCATCTACATCGCAGGCCGCGGATCGTTTTCAATCGATCAACAACGGTATAATTTCCAATTTGGTGGCCAACTGTTTTATGAGATTAAAGATGGCAAAATTGTTGATCAAATCGAGGATGTCGCTTATCAATCAAACACCCAAGAGTTCTGGAACAACTGCGTGCAAACTGCGGGTAAATCCGACTATCGCTTAGGGGGATCTTTCTTCGATGGAAAAGGTCAACCATCGCAGGTCAGCGCCGTATCACACGGCTGTTCAACCACACGTTTTAACAACATTAACGTTATCAACACTGCGCGCAACGTGTGATCAGTAAAGAATTGGAAGGAAGATCAAAATCATGACTATGATATCCCAAGACACTGCTAAGAAATTATTGACCAAGGTATTGGCGTTCTCAAAGGCCGATGAATGTGCTGTTGGCCTAGAAGGTAAAACCGCTGGCAATATTCGCTATGCTAGAAACACCGTTTCCACTGCTGGCGAAGAAAGCGATGTGGAACTGTTCGTACAGTCCACCTTTGGTAAACGCACCGGCGTAGCGACCATTAACGAATTTGATGATGTTTCACTGGAAAAAGTGGTCCGTCGCTCGGAAGAGCTGGCGAAGCTAGCACCAGAGAACGAAGAATACATGCCGTTGTTTGGTAAGCAAAGCTATCTTGAATCAAAAACGCATTCGCCCAATACTGCCAAGGTAACGCCTGCAGATAGAGCTGCCGCAGCAGAGGCCAGTATTGTTCCGTCGAAAAAGAACAAATTGGTTGCCTCCGGCTTTCTCGAAGATGAGGAAACCTTTACTGCTATTATGAATAGCAAAGGCCTGTTCGCTTACAATACCTCTACTAATGTCGATTTTTCGGTGACCATTCGCACCGAAGATGGCAAAGGCTCGGGTTGGGTCACGCGCAATTACACCGACGTGTCGCAACTCGATACCGCTAAAGCGTCACAAATCGCCATTCAAAAAGCCATGGGCTCGGTAGATGGCAAAGAGTTGGAGCCGGGAAAGTACACGGTGATTTTGGAGCCTGCGGCGAGCGTCACCTTGCTTGAAAACATGGCGCGTAACTTTGATCAGCGTAGTGCTGATGAGGGACGCAGCTTTTTAAGTAAGAAAGTCAAAGATGGTGAAGAAGGCCCAACCAATAAACTGGGTGAGAAAATGTTCGATGAACGGGTCAATATTTACTCTGACCCGCAAGACCCCACCGCGCCTACAGCGCCATTTTCATGGGATGGTTACCCTAGAAAGCGCACTGATTGGGTCAAAAACGGTGTGATCACTAATATGTTCAATAGCCCCTACTGGGCTAAGAAGACCAAGACGGAATATATCCCCAGAGGCGGCAACTTGATCATGACCGGCGGGTCTGAGTCGTTGGAAGACATGATCAAAAATACCCGTCGCGGCATTTTGGTAACGCGCCTTTGGTATATTCGCTCATTAGACCCACAAACCCTGTTGTACACTGGTTTAACCCGCGACGGTACCTTCTATATTGAAGATGGAAAAATTAAGTATCCAATCAAGAATTTCCGCTTCAATGAAAGCCCGATCATCATGCTCAATAACATTGAAGCCTTGGGTAAACCCCAACGTATCGATGGCAATATGATCCCGCCAATGAAGATCAGAGACTTCACCTTTAGTAGTTTATCTGACGCGGTCTAATGGTAACCTGCAGCAAGGCTAACAATAGCCTTGCTGCAAAACTATCGCGACACCGGAACCCAATGTGAACAGACGCGCTTTTATAAAATCTTCCAGTGCACTGGCATCTGCGGCAATGCTCCCTGGCATTGCATTGGCATTGGGTGATCCTAAATACGACTTCTATTTCACTCGCCTTGCTTATGAGTCTGGCAATTGGGAGGTGGATGAGAGAATGCCTGCCAATGTCCTGAATTCTTTGATTGAATACACCAGCTTGCGAGTGGATATTCGGGAACGTGTGGTGCCTCTATCTGACCCCGCCATGTTGACTGCTCCCTTTTGTTACATGGCTGGACATCGTTTAGTGCAATTTACCCAGCAAGAGCGGGAGCATTTTCAACGCTACGTTGAGAACGGTGGCTTTGTGTTTGTGGATGACTGTAATCATGATATTGACGGCATGTTTGCCACTTCTTTTGAGGCGCAAATGGCCGATATATTTGGTGATGACGCACTTCAGAAAATTCCTAATGACCACCCTATTTACTCTTGTTTCTTTGAATTTGATGGCCCGCCTCGCACCTCGGGTGAGTTAAATGGCTGGGGTGATGATTTAGTTCATGAGTACCTTAAAGCAATCGAGATAGATGGCCGTATTGGCGTGCTTTACAGCAATAAAGACTTGGGTTGCGAATGGGATTATGATTTTCGAAATAAACGTTGGCTCAAAGTCGACAATACCAAATTCGCAGTAAATATAGTGGTTTACGCCATGACGGCATGAACTTTGACAGCCTAGAGGAAATAATTTTTGCATAACATTAGCGAACAACAACTGGCAGACACGCTAGCAACGCTGAGTAAAGTTGGAGAAGAAGTTGGCAAAGTGATTGTTGGTCAACATCAGGTAATTCGTCAATTACTGATCAGCATCTTAGCCGGTGGACACTGCCTGTTAGAGGGCGTACCCGGTTTAGCAAAAACTTTGATGGTAAGCACGTTAGCAGACACCTTGGCATTGGATTTTAAACGTGTGCAATTTACGCCTGATTTGATGCCTAGTGACATTATCGGTACCGAAATTCTGGAAACCGACCACGACAGTGGAGACCGCTTCTTTAAATTTCAAAAAGGGCCTGTATTTACCCATATTTTGTTGGCCGATGAAATTAACCGCACGCCACCAAAAACACAAGCGGCGTTGCTTGAAGCAATGCAAGAACGAACCATCAGTTATGGCGGTAAACACTACGCATTACCGAAGCCGTTTTTTGTTTTGGCTACGCAAAATCCAGTAGAGCAGGCTGGCACCTACCCCCTTCCCGAAGCGCAACTGGACCGCTTTTTAATGTTTGTGCAGGTAAGCTACCCTGACCAACATGAAGAAGCAGAGATCCTCAGGCGCACCACTGGCTCCTTGACCACTAACCTCATGCAAGTACTGCAAGGGGAAGAGATCTTAATGTTGCAATCTTTGGTAAGAGAAGTAACTGTGTCAGACCCGCTACTTCTGTACATTACTGAGTTGGTTCGACAAACTCGACCGGCAACAGAACCCCAAAATGACCAGCAATCGCAACAATGTGCCCAAGTACAAGAGTTTGTGCAGTGGGGTGCAGGCCCGCGAGCTGGACAGGCTCTGGTACTGTGTGCCAAAGCCAATGCCTTACTTGACGGTCGTTTTGCCATTACCCTTGACGATATACAGGCGATCGTTCATCCGGTCTTACGACATCGTATTTTGTTGAATTTCCAAGCCGAAGCGCAAGGTAAAACCACAGACGATATTATCTCGGCGTTATTGGCAGATGTACCCAAACCAACCAGCCCACTGTGATTTAAAATGCCCTGATGCAATCCTTACTTGATCCTATCACCTTATCTCGCATTAAAGATTTGCCGCTGGTTGCAAAGACCCTCGCGCATGGCTTTCTGCATGGCTTACATGCCAGTCAACAACGAGGAACTGGGGTCGAGTTCAATCAATATCGCAGCTATGAGCCTGGCGATCCTTTAGCGCAGATTGATTGGAAGTTGTTTGCTCGTTCGGATAAATACTTTGTCTCCGAAGCACAACGTGAGAGTGACATTCGGGTCTGGCTGATCCTTGATGCGAGTGCATCCATGTTGCAAATATCCCAAAAAACCAAGCAGCAAGGCGGTTGGAATAAACTGCAGTATGCTAAAAGTTTACTCGCCACCATCGCCTATTTAGCCCAACATCAAGGTGACGCTGTTGGGCTGTTAAGTGCCTCTAGTCAAGCGGTATCCTATTTGCCAGCGAATACCGGACAACGCCACTGGCGTCGATTACTGGTAAATTTGCACAATATCTCAAGTGGTGGCCAATTTCCTGATATTGAGTCTTTACGAGCCCATATTGCCAGTGTGCGAAGCCAAGGACTTGTAATCGTCGCCAGTGATTTTTATCAACATAATCAAGAATTGGTATCCTTTATCAGTGGTCTATCCAACCGCAAAACAGATGTCATTGCCGTACAGTTGGAATGTGATGATGAAATTGATTTTCCGTATAAAGGTCAGATTCGTTTCGAAGACTTAGAATCACAAAAGCAGACGCTCTTGTGGGCCCAGCACGCCAAAAAAGACTATTTGTCTGCGCGCGACAGCTTCAACCTAGAGTTGGAAAACACATTAACTGCAAGCCATATTCAGTTGTTGCGTGCCAATATTGACCGCCCTATGGATAGCACTTTATTGGATTTTCTGCGTGCTCGACAAAAACTGGCTTAAGGATATGACTACCGCAAACGAGGGTCGAGCATGATTGATTGGCTAGGATCGGCACTTGGATTGAGCATGTCACTATCCCTGTCGTTGTTGTTCATGACATTGATAGCGATGGCGATCCCGCTGCTGATCCACTTGTTGAGCAACAGTAAAGGGCAGCTAATTAAAATTGCCCACACTCAGTTATTGCCGTTAGCCAAACAACAACCGGTGACTCATCTGCAACTGCGTCAACGGGTGCTATTATTACTCAGACTGAGCATGTTAGGCGTGTTAGCACTGATATTGGCCGATGGGAGGCTAGCAAAAGACAGCGATAATCCACAACAATCAAATCAGATTGCCGTATCTGCACACTGGTTGTCTCAAGCTAATGAAACACAACGCCATGGGTTAGCTGATGCGTTAGCAGGAAGTTCAGCGCTATTATTGGCACCACAGCCGCGCTGGATAAGCGCACAGCAAATTCATCAATGGACAGAGGTTGCTCCCGCCAATCTAGCGTCAAACTTGTGGGCGCAACTGCAAGCTCAAACATGGCGATTTGAGAATGCGAATAAAGTCACCATTTATGCCACCGATTCAGCTCTGGAATATCTGGGGGCTAAACCGGCTTTGCAAGCCCAATATCATTGGGAGATCCTGCCAACCCCGATAAGCAGCAGTGAACAACAATCAATTAGTGTAGTGATACAAGCAGCAGCGGATTCCCAATATTTACCCTATTGGCAACACGCACTATCACTGTTACAAAATGTCGCCGCACCTGAGTTAATGATTGATTGGTCGATAGCGCCTCCGAACCCACTCAGCAATGACGCAGACTGGACAATTAAATTACCAAGCAGACTCGAACAAGTCGCCAGTGCACCTGAGATTGCACGCATAAACGAGTCCGTTAAAACCGCTGAATTTCCGGTATTGCTGTCACAAATGCTATTAGAAAAATTCCCTTTAAGCATGCCTGTCCACGTTAAATTAAGCTTGGCACAAATCAGTGAAACAGCCTATGAGGGTAAAAAAGACATTGATATGGCTCAGTTAACAGCGCCGGCTGAGGGTGCGCCTTTGCTGCCGTATTTAAGCATGCTGTTAATATTGCTGTTCTGTTTAGAACGTTGGTACAGCGAAAAATTTGGCGCAGCAAATACGCCTAAGGTTTCGGAGCCACAAGTATGAGTCTGACAAATTCATTATTAGCCAAAATTGATGGCTTAGTACTTCGTGCTCGACGCCAATACCTTGTTTTTTTCACTTGGCGCAGCATTGCTATCGCCCTGAGCGCTTTTGCTGCTTCTCACTTACTGACTGATTCGTGGTTCATGAGTGGCTTAGTCGCCGGTTCAACAGTGCTGATGTGTTTACTTTGGCTATTCAATAGCGAGCGTTGGCGAGCATTTGATCGGGAAAATTATCTGGCGTTTCTGAACATTCAATTTCCACAGCTAGAACATAGCGCGCAGTTGTTAGTCCAAGACTCAAGATCGAGTATTTTGCACTCGCTGCAAAGTCAAAAAGTCGGGCGGGCACTAAGTGCGCTTATCAAGCAACAACATCATGATTTGATACCGCATTATCAAACAAAGCAAAGCCTGTGGGCTTGCGCGTTAGTTGTAGGGCTCTGGCTAATTCTGCGGGCCTTGCAACCATTACTCTGGCATGACGTAAATGTTAAGCCACAGGTCACGTCCAAGAGTAGCGCTGCACCGAGCATAACCAATATCGCGGTAACCATAACTCCACCAAGTTATACTCAGCGTCAAGAAACAGTCCAATCCAGTTTAGATTTAAACATACTGAGCGGCTCGACAGTCACCTGGCAGATATCCACTACCGATGTTGCTGAAGAGCTATGGTTGAAATTTACAGACAACAGCCAACATGCTTTTGAACATCAACAGGGGAAGCTGTATCAAATCAGCCAAACGGTCACCCAATCACAGGTATATAGCATTAATGATCAATCCAGCTCACTGACTAAATTGCACACCATTGCTGTCACCCGTGACCAAGCACCGCAGGTACGCGTGCTGTCGCCTAAACCCACAATCACAGAGTTTAGTAAATTCTCAACACCACTCTTTGTCGCAACAGCACAGGTCAGTGACGATTTTGCTATATCGAAGGTGGATATTCTTGCGTCTGTTGCTAAAGGCACAGGTGAAGCCGTCAAATTTCGTGATCACATCTTCGAATTCGATTCGTTTGAGCAACAAGGACAGATATTACAGTTAGAAAAGTCTTGGTTAGCGAGTGAACTAGAAATGGAGCCTGGTGATGAGCTTTATTTCACCGTTAGAGCTTGGGATAATAAACAGCCCACTCCACAAATGAGTCGCTCTCAAACAAAGATTTTTCGATGGCTTGACGACGACCGACACGCCATTAGCAGTGACGGGGTCCTCATTGATTTTATGCCCGATTATTTTAAAAGTCAGCGGCAGATCATCATTGAAACTCAACAACTGATTGCCGATAAAGATTTACTCACTGAACACGAGTTCTCACAAACATCTCGTTCTTTGGGCTACTCGCAAAGTGATCTCAAACTCAAGTATGGTCAGTATTTAGGCGACGAGTTTGACGATGGTCGTGGCGGTCATCAAATGGAAGCGGGTCCAGAAATGCCTGAAATCCACATCAAAGATGGCGACCACAATGATGATCCCGATGCTGTGATTGATGATTCACCGCAATTGGCTGCAGGCACTACCAGTAGCAATTCACATGCAGAGGATCACCATGATCACGAGCCGCAGCACGCTAATCAACAGGTCGCCGATAAATCTGGTTATCAGCAGGTTATTACTCAATACGGACATAATCACGAAGATACTGATGTCGGCGTGATGGGAGCCCAGAGCCCTCAAGCCTTAATGAAACAAGCGATAGCCCATATGTGGGACGCCGAACTGCATCTGATGCTATCGGCACCGGAACGTGCCCTTCCCTATGAGCAAAAAGCATTGGTGTATCTTGAACAAGCCCGAAAAGCAGAGCGAGTGTTCGTAAAGCGTCTAGGATTTGAACCACCACCGGTTTCTGAAAAGCGCCGTTATCAGGGGGACTTGAGCGACGTTTTAGATTACCAGCAACAGCAAAAACCGACTCCGACAGATCCACTACTCGATGATTTTCGCGCATTATTATATTTATTGGGACAAGCGGGCAACGAACTTCAATTTTCTGGGGAATTGACCAAGGGATCCCTGCAACAGATTGAACGCGTTAAACAATACTATATTAAGCAAGCGCAAACACGCCCCGCAATGATGCATTACGTCACCTCATTACAGCAAATCCAGCAACAGCAAAGTCTCCTCATTACAGACTGCCGAGATTGCCTGGTTGATTTGTATGCTGAATTGTGGCGACAATTGCCCGCCCCCATTGCCGCGCCTGCACAGATCCGCTTGAACTATTCGCCATCACGGACAGATGTGCATGAATACGAAACATATTTGCGCACAATCGCCACACAAAAAGGTCAGCAACAATGAATATCTTTGCTGGCGTAGAAATCACGTTTTTACCAGATTTGGCAGTTTGGCTTCGTTGGGCATTTGCAGTGTTGTTATTGGTCTGCTTTATTTGGACAACACAGCATGTGTTTAAGCGTTTAGCGGATAAACGCGCAGCTCGGCGAGTTTCGATAGGGCTACTCAACCTTTTGGTATTTGGGTGTATTGTATTGCTAGTCAGTGAGATTGATCGCACTCGCAGTAAAATTGTCGCTGCGACTTTACTGACTAGTGGAACGAACATAGAACACGTGTTGGCAAACCACTCTGGCGACACAAAGACATTTGTACTCAGTGCTGCATTGTCATCCAAACACCATACTCAAAAGCTAAGATTACCTGACAATTGGCACGTCATTAACCAGCCTGAGCAGCTCGTAATCGCTTTAGATGACTTGCAAAAACTGACCATCATGGGCGATGGATTAAACGGGTCACAATTGCGGGACTTACAAGCCCTCGCAAGGTCTAAGTTTCAACAACCGGTGGCAATAGCATTTATCCCCAGCGAAATCCGCGCTGGGCTGATAGATATGAAATGGCATAATCAGTTAGCAATTGGGCAACGGCAGCAGGTGAGCGGCAAATTACAATTGTCTGATGCAAACCAAGGTCTGGTCAATCTGTCATTAGTCGATCCTGCTGGCGCCGTGCTTAGTAGTCAAACATTAACGGCAAACGCGCCCTTTAAATTTAGCTTTATTGCCAAAGCGAGCGGTCGTTGGATCTATAATTTGGTGTTAACAGACGCTCAATCCAATCAGCTTATTAGCCGCGAGCCACTAGCGTTTCAGGTGTCGCAACCGACACCGCCTAGCGTGGCAATTTACCAATCAGCCCCTTCTTTCGAAACCCGGCATTTCAAAAACTGGGCGACGGCTTTTGATACTGCCATGACGATAGTGACACAAATAAGTCAATCCAAATTCATTACTCAGTATGTCAATACATCGTCTGATCCTGAGACCTCAGATAGCCTTCATCAAAATAATCCGTCGAGCCAGGCGGATTGGGTGCAAAGCGATGTGATCATAATGGATGGTCGCGCTTGGTTAAGCTTATCATCGGCCCAGCAACAAAAATTACAACAGCACGTTGAACAAGGCGCTGGCCTGCTGTTGATGGCTGACAGGCAGTTAATGAATGCTGCTGCAGAAACGGGTTTATTTAGGTCATCGGGTTCTGAGGATAGCGTTGGTGCTTGGCTTGATTTTGACGTGCGAGCTGATGAGGGCCGCGCTGTTCAAACTAGCTCAAAAATGGCAGGACAAGGCATACAAAGTGAAAAAGCCATCCCCTATCTAGCAGCTCAAATCAAGGTACCCAAGGCAGGTGACAAGTTCGACATACTGGTTTGGAACCAAGAAAATGCCCCTATGATTGTTAGCCAGAAAAAGGGACTAGGCCAAGTTGCGGTAAGTTTAATCAGTCATAGCTATGAATGGCAGCTAAGTGGCGAGGAGACCTTTTACAGCCAATTTTGGCAACGCCTAATATACAACATTGCACCTGCGCAAAGTCTGCCATATTGGCTCTCACCACAAGATAATGAGATTAGTCTGACTAATCATGCGCAGAAGGTATGCGCTATTGCAAATGTTGATACAGACATACACAGTCATTACATCAACCCAGCCCAACAAAAAATACCACTAAAGCTCTCTGCTGAGCTATTTGATAAGGGTAAAATGTGCAGTCGCTTTTGGCCATTGCAAAACGCCTGGTATGAGTTGCGTGTGTCTGACGACAAGGGCACAGATAAACTGAGCTTATATAGCTATAGTCAGCGGCACTGGCAAGCATGGCAGCAGCAACGAAAACACCAGGCCACGCTTGCACAAGCAAAGCAACAAATCACCTTAATACCCAAATCCCAAACACAAGCTCTGTCTAAATTACCGATATGGCTGTTGTTTTTAGCGCTGATGAGTGTGCTGTGGATTGAACGGAAGTTTTATTCTTGATGAGCCGGATAAGTATTGTAGAAACTTAGTTAATTGACCGCATATAATTCGGCAATCCGATTCATGTTCGGTGGTACTAGAGCAATTAGCGCTCGTTTAGTAAGCGCTTAAACTCGTAACGGATTAAAGCTCAATATCGATATTGGCCTCGCCAACTTGATAGTCTTCTATCGTTTTTGACACTGCAAAATCGACTAACGACAAGGTGATCCCCTGTCCTTTCATATTGCCACTAGACGGTTGGAAAGAGCATAGTGTAAGTACTTCTGTATACTGTTTTAGCGTCCAGAAATAACACTGTTTGAAGCCAGTGAGCAATAATGCTCGATTGTTTTCATCTCGAATGAAATGGGTTTTCGATGTGACTTTTTTGTATTCAAAAAACGCCCTTACACGGGATTTTAGTGTTGGCACAGTATTAATGTTGTTAATAAAGTCGGTCAAAGTTGGTTTTGATGAATTGTTTTTTACGACTTGTTGTACTTGCTCAAAGCTAAGCGGTTCACCATATTTTTCAACCGCTTGAATAATGGTTTTTTGATACACAGGTAAAATATC
Organism: Aliiglaciecola litoralis; assembly: GCF_039523355.1. Classification (NCBI taxonomy): domain Bacteria; kingdom Pseudomonadati; phylum Pseudomonadota; class Gammaproteobacteria; order Alteromonadales; family Alteromonadaceae; genus Aliiglaciecola; species Aliiglaciecola litoralis. The sequence continues at coordinate 231,724 of NZ_BAAAFD010000008.1, forward strand.
TAAGTAGCGACTGGCAATGGTGTAAGTCAGATCTATTTCGTTAATAAAGCCGTGATCTTTATCAAATCGTATTTCAAGGTTCTGTATTAGTGTTGAGTCTAAGTAGGGCTGAGCATACTCCAGATTCACTTTGTTGCTGCGATTTCCACCGGAAATGTACTGCACTTCTCCGCCTTTTTCTGCCAACTTAGAGACTTTTTCAAGTACATTGTCGCCCACATGAGCACCTCTTATCTCCATATCTGAAGACAGACCCAATTTAGCCAAGGGCTCAAAACGCATTAAACTGGAGATATTTTTAGTGCCTTGCGCCAATACACTATGGCTATTGGGCAATAAAAGGGCAAAAATAACGTACGTTAACGTGCAACTTCTCAAACTTGTCACCATTTCCTCGTTACAATAATTCTGTCTATAGTATTACGTGATGATTAAAATTGTAGATTAATTTTACCTGCCAATTAGCCACTCAATTGTTAAGCACTAGCTGACATGTTTTTAGAGCGCACCAATAACAAGCTCAGCATTGATATCAAAGCTATCACGGCCGAAAACAGGAATGCTTGTTGAGATCCCGCTCCCTGCAGCCAAAGTTGACCAGAGATATAATTACCAATGGCACCACCGACACCAAAACCAATACTAATATAGAGTGCCTGTCCACGACTTTGAAATGCCTTGCCGAAGTAATGATGGATAAACTTAACGGACGCAGCATGGGTCATCCCAAAGCTAAACGCATGCAGCAGTTGAGAGATAATGATCACCCATAAAAACTCAGCTACTGTACCCAGTAATAACCATCTAAGTGCAGTAAGAAAGATGCTTATAACCAGTATCCACTTAATGCCAAATATACTTATCAAGCGTCCAGCCAATAAAAAAATCACGATTTCAGCAGCAACGCCCAGGCCAATAAAGAATCCAGTTGCTTGTCCACTGTAACCCAAGTCACGTGCATACAAGGCAAAAAAACCGTAGTAAGTGCCAAAACTGACTTGTAGTAAAATCGCTGACAAAATAAACATTAAAAAGGTTGGAGTTTTTGCCTTATGCCAAATTGAACCTGTGTTCTTATCTTTTGCAGGTTTGGCTTGAGGTTCGTTGATCAACAAGGTAGAAATGAAAAGCACTGCAAGTACGCCCGCACTCACATAGATAGGCGCCTCGCTGGAGAACATATCAATGGCTTTACCGGCAATAACAGTCAAGATGATGAACCCGATACTACCCCATAAGCGAATACGGCTATAGCGGGTGGCATCACTATCAACACAATTAAGGGTTAATACTTCGAGTTGCGGTAAGATGGCAGTCCAAAACATCATCATTAACGCAAACCCAAGGGTTAATCCCCAAAAGCTGTCAACCACAAATACCAAACAAAATGTGCCAAATGTGAGCAGACTGCCTAATCGCAGTATCCCAAGCCCCTTGCCCGATTTGTCTGCCATCGAGGCCCACAAATTTGGCCCAAGGATACGCGCCACTGTGATCAGCGCGAATAATTCTCCAATTTGCTCGGAGGTAAATCCTCTTCCATCTAAAAATACGCCTAGATAGGGAACCAATACACCTAGCTGCCCGAAATACAGCAGATATGTCAGACTGATTAGCAGTAAATTGAGGTTCGATTGCGGTTTTTGCGAGAGCAAGGCCAATATTTTAACGGCAGGCTTACGCCTGCCCCGGAATGATAGGAGTAACAGAACTTACTCCCGCGTTCTGACCACGATGGCGTAACAAATGATCCATTAGCACAATCGCCATCATCGCTTCTGCAATTGGAACAGCGCGGATACCGACACAAGGATCGTGACGGCCTTTGGTAATCACTTCGGCACTGTTTCCTTTTATATCAATAGTTTGACCGGGAATACTGATACTAGACGTAGGTTTGAGTGCCATATGCACAACCAAATCTTGGCCTGTAGATATCCCGCCCAACACGCCACCAGAACGATTACTGGTAAAGCCTTCAGGGGTCATTGCATCGCGATGCTCACTACCTTTTTGCTCAACCACTGCAAAACCGTCACCCACTTCCACACCTTTAACAGCATTGATCCCCATCATGGCCAACGCCAAATCAGCATCTAAGCGATCAAAAATGGGTTCGCCCAAGCCAACGGGCATATTAGTCGCCACAACCGACACTTTTGCGCCAATAGAGTCCCCTTGTTTCTTCAAGTCACGCATGTAAGCTTCAAGCGCGTCAAGTTTGGAAACATCAGGACAGAAGAAAGCATTGGTGTTAGTCACACTATGATCAACTGATTCTATTTTGATGGGACCTAGTTGCGACAAATACCCATGGATCTCAATATTGTGTATTTGCTTAAGGTATTTTTTAGCTATACCACCTGCGGCTACGCGAATAGCGGTTTCACGGGCAGAAGAGCGTCCTCCCCCTCGATAGTCACGTAAGCCATATTTTTGTTGGTAAGTATAATCTGCATGACCAGGACGAAACGTCTCTTTAATTTTAGAATAGTCCTGACTGCGCTGGTCTTTATTTTTAATCAGTAAACCAATACTGGTGCCGGTTGTTTTACCTTCAAAAACGCCTGACAAAATTTGCACTTCGTCATCTTCTCGTCTTGCGGTAGTAAACTTTGAAGTGCCAGGCTTCCTGCGATCCAAATCACCTTGCAAATCGGCCTCGCTAAGCTCCAAATTAGGTGGACAGCCATCGACAACACCACCGATTGCAATACCGTGACTCTCTCCAAATGTCGTGACTGTAAACAATTTGCCGAACGTATTTCCTGCCATTTTATTTTCTATCCTAATTTTGCAAATAAGGTTGTCTAACGATGGTTTGCCCAATACGAGCTTAGTTGCATTTTGTTTACTGCAAATACGCCATGGCCACCATGCTGGAAATCGATCCACTGTAGCGGTAAATCAGGATATTTATGCTCAACATGCATTTGACTGTTGCCCACTTCAACAAACAACCAGCCGTTTTCAGTTAGAAAATCTGGCGCTTGTCGTAAGATCACATCGACTAAATCCAATCCATCGTCACCTGCGGCCAAACCTAACTCGGGTTCATGATGAAATTCATCAGGTAAATCGGCCATATCCTCTTCATCAACATAAGGCGGATTACTCACTATCAGGTCGTACTTTTGACCCTCTAGGGCTTGCATCAAATCAGATTTAATCGGAAACACGCGATCACTCAAATCATGCTGTTGGATATTGATATCGGCAACCGCTAATGCATCATCGCTGATATCAACTGCATCAATTTGAGCTGATTCGAATTGGTAAGCCAACGCAATCGCAATACAACCACTTCCTGTACAAAGATCTAATATAGAACTGGGTTCAGCGACTATCCAATCGGCGAAACTGGCTTGAATAAGTTCTGCAAAAGGTGAACGAGGTACTAATACTCTCTCATCTACATAAAATGGTAGATCACAAAACCAAGCCTGATTAGTTAGATATGCAATGGGTAAACGTTCAACGACCCTTCTTTTGACCAATGCTAAAATGGTCGTTTTCTCACTCGTTGTTAGCCGCGCATTAAAAAGCAGCTGAGAGTCTTTCGATGAAAGATCCTGCGGCAAATGCAACACCTGTGTCGCCAAGCTGAGTGCTTCTTGCCAGGCATTGTCAGTGCCGTGGCCATAATATAAATTCGCTTGATTAAACTGACTCATCGACCAACGTACAATATCAAGTAGCGTATGAAGTTCGGTGGCGGTGCTGTCCATGTCAATGGATTCTATGGTCGTCATAATAACCTATTCAACTTTTACTAAAGTGGCTCTTGGGGTGAATTACGCGTATTCTACTAGGCTTTATAATTGATTGCCTGTCCATTTTACGTTAACTAAAGCTAACCATGAAATTGAAGACTTTATTAAAATCGCCCCCTCAGGATCCTGACGATACACTGTTTAAAACGCTGTTCCGCGATGTAAAGCCAATCAAGCAGGACAAAATAACGCCTCCACGGAAATCCAGCAAGGGAAAAACAGCAAACACCTTAAAAAAACATCAAGCTGACAAGGAACTGAAAAGAGCATCGGCTTCTTTTCATTTTTCCGATGGATTCGAAGCTCACTTTCCTGATGCTGGACCACTAAAATATGTCAAACCAGGGGTTGAAAGTTACCAAGTAAAGCAATTGCGACGCGGTGAATATGCCCCCGAGTTAATCCTTGATTTGCATGGATTGAATAAAGAACAAGCTAAACTGGAAATAGCGGCGTTGATTGTCGCCGCTCAAAAGCAACATGTGGATTGTGTGTGTATCGTCCATGGTGTGGGTGGAAATGTGCTTAAAAAAGCCGTACCAAATTGGTTAATTCAGCATCCGGCGGTAACAGGATTTCATCAGGCCCCTCTTGAATGGGGAGGCCGCGGCGCATTGTTAGTATTACTTGAAAATTCGTCACTGAAACATAGTGATGGGAAGCTTTAAGGTTGACTCTGAGCAGTTGATATAAAGGTTAAGGCTAAAGACTGCATTTGTGATTTAGTTATTGACAATCAGAAGCCTTAAAGCAAAACAGCAAGCGTTCTGAGGATAATAACCGACGTTCTAATAATGAATGGGCTTAAGTTTTCTCGATATGCCATTCATAAAATAATCACCACGTAATTTACATTCGTTGTAGTTGTCGGTGATTAGCGACGCACAACAAATTTTAGTTATCATAAATCGTGATTTGCGTTATAAACGAACAAATATAAGTAATAGGCACAAATAGCCACCACAATACCAAGCCCTAATAGTGCCCCCCAAGCAACCGGATCGTTAAACAGCAGTTCTAACATGATAATTTCCCCATCTGAAAGTAAAACACCGTTTTTGTTTTACTGTGAAGCAGTATAGTTAGCTTGTAATTGCGAGTACTGATCTGGATCAAATGTTCAGCAAAAAGGCGCAGTTAATTCGCATAAAAACCTTATCCGGTGTCTTTAAAATGCGTCATCTTTATTACGCACAGAACCATCAAATCCCCTTAACCTATTGTTTTATTTTAACTTTTAAAATTTGGAATGAATAATGCTGTTACTCAATTTACTCCGTGAAATGTATGATTGAGAGCGTGTTATGAAAACAGAGTATCAGCAAACAAGCAAAGATTGGGTAGGATTCAACAACACAGAAACCATACCCAACAACGATAAAATTAAACAACAACTTGAAAATCTAAGCGTCGTTGGCTTGGGCTTAACGGGCACACTATTGAGCCTATCATTTGCCAACAATGGTCATAAAGTTATTGTTGTCGATATGGACTCTCGCAAGGTGAATTGTGTTAATCAAAACCATTCTCCGATCCAAGATGGTGAAATGGAATCCGCTATGCGAAAAGCAAGATTCAGCCGCCATTTGATAGCAACAGGTGACTTGCATAATGCGATATTACAGACCGATGTCACTTTGGTTTGTATTGGTCATGGCTCAATTGAAACTGAAGCGTTATTAAGCCACTCCATTCACACTATATGTCAGCAAATCGGCGCCAGTTTAGCGATGAAATCGAAGTATCATTTGGTCGTAATACACTCAAACCTTAAGCCTATGGCGTGCGAAAATCAGGTTAAACCGATCATCGAGCGTTGGTCCAATAAACGTTGTGGCTTAGATTTTGGACTCTGCTATTTGCCATTGCGCGTTTCCCACAAAAACCAGCACTCACCAACTAAACTACATAACAGCATAATCCATGGCGCTTATGACAATAAAAGTGCGCAATTAGCCATTAGGTTATTCGCAACCCTAGATATAGGCTTAAAATCCGTGGGATTAAATCCCCACTAATTTGTTTTGGTGGACAGGTGTTTTGGTGGACAGGCACTCCAATTTTGTTTTGGGTATTTTGGTGGACAGACACTCCAATTATTCCAAGTTTAAGTCCATAATCTCTTTAATCAAGACAGTCACTCTTGTATTAACGTGCATTAACGTGGACAGCCACCTTAGTAAGAGATGAAAAGTCAACCCGTTGGTGAGTGAACTACCAATTGGATAGTTGTTTTTCGATGTGACTTTTTTGGAAGGAGTGTTTTAGTCTGCAACGCGAGCGTTTTATGTTGAAGTTGAGTTCGGGGCTATTAGCAAGCGAGGTAATTGCTTCACAGGACCACGTTTTTATCTGTGAGTCAAAGGCATATCAAAGGCGAACATGGCTGGGCGTGATACGCTTGCGCTGAGTATGTGTTTTGTATGACTGGAGTGATGTTA
>NZ_BAAAFD010000009.1:0-220001 GCF_039523355.1 Aliiglaciecola litoralis
TGAGTGCCCACACAGATTGTCTTGTTGCAAATTGTTAAAGAACGTTGCTCTTAGTGAGCGGCTTGAGGAACCAGAGGTCTGTCTCAAGCGGGACGCGAATTCTACACGCCTTGGAAATCTTGTCAACGAATTATTTTATTAATTTTTGATTCGATTTTTAATGCTTATTTAAGGTTAACTTAAGTTTGGTGTACCAAGCTGTTGTCAGGTCCTTTAAAGCTGGGCGCATTGTAGAGATTTATAACTTTAGGTCAACCCCTATACCGTAAAAAAATGCAATTTATTCTATGCTTTGGATAATCCGTTTGATTATTGACCACTCGGTGAATTAAGTGTTATTTTTGTTAAATTACTGTTACTTTTAAACTCTTTTGCGATATGGATGTCGAAGTAAGCGTGAAATGACGTAATCTTAGGTGTTAATCATGAAGAAGTTAGTTCCATTCGCTATTGCGGTCTCGATTTTAAGTACGCCATTGTATGCCATCAATGTAAATGGCGACGAGAAAGATAAAGATAACCAACAAACAGTTGCATTTGTTAAACGACAAGTTGAGCAATCTATGTCTGTTGGTAGAGCGATCAAGAGTATTATTAGTCATTACCCTAGAGACTCTATAGTAGTGATTAGTACTGCGTTAGATCTTTATCCCGAAAAATACAAAGAAATCATTCATGCTGCGATCTCAGCAGAACCTGCACTAACCGGTGAAGTAGTCACTTTGGCCATTGAAAAAGGTATCAGCAGTTGTGCCAGTATCGTTAAGACCGCAATTAACGCTGAACCTAGTTATGTTGACTTTGTTGTCCGTGCAGCAGCCTATGCTACCCCCGAAGATTTGGATGAAATCGTTAGAATAGCAGTAGAAACAGAACCTGACTCAGCAGATAACATAGTGCAGACTCTGTCACGGTCCCACCCCAATGAAATGGTAGAAATTATTAGAACCGCAGTTCGTGCAATGCCATTTGTAGGTGAGTATGTGGTAGACGCTCTGCTCGCAGCATTTCCAGATGAAGCAGAACAAGTGGTCACTACAGCGCTTCGAGAATCATCAGCAGAACAAGATAGTGTGCGTAGAATTTTAGTGACTGCAATGAATGCGGGTATAAGCCAAGAAGAGTTAACCAAATATGCTAAAAATGCAGGGGCCAGCGAAGAACAACTTGCCTATATCACCACTCTTTAACTGACAGGTTAAGCGGCAACTACCTTATTGACTAGTGTACTGCATAAACAAAAAAGCCGAGCTAATGCTCGGCTTTTTTAGTACTTCTGCGGAGATTACTCCTCAGTTACTACTTCTGCTTCTTCAGCTTCTTCAGTAACTGGACGGTCAACTAGCTCAACATAAGCCATTGGCGCTTTGTCGCCTGTGCGGAATCCACATTTTAAAATACGGATGTAACCGCCTGGACGAGCTTCATAGCGCGGACCAAGTTCGTTGAATAATTTACCTACAACCTCTTTATCACCAGTGCGTGCCATCGCCAAACGACGGTTAGCTACACTGTCTTGCTTAGCAAGTGTGATGAGAGGCTCGATTACGCGACGCAGTTCTTTAGCTTTAGGCAACGTAGTTTTAATCACTTCGTGCTTAACTAGAGAGCCGGCCATGTTTTTAAACATGGCTTGGCGATGACTGCTGTTACGATTTAACTGACGACCACTGTTACGATGGCGCATAGCTCTATCCTTCTTTACAAATCAGTTTATCTTGCGACCTGATTAATCTTTTTCTGCGATACTCTCTGGGGGCCAATTTTCAAGGCGCATTCCCAAAGAAAGACCACGAGATGCCAACACGTCTTTAATCTCAGTAAGAGATTTCTTACCCAAGTTAGGCGTTTTTAACAGCTCAACTTCGGTGCGTTGCACCAGGTCACCAATGTACTGGATAGCTTCCGCTTTCAAGCAGTTAGCTGAACGTACTGTAAGCTCTAAATCATCTACTGGACGAAGAAGAATCGGATCAAATTCCGGTTTCTCTTCTTTAGCCACTGGCTCAGAGATATCACGAAGTTCTACAAAGGCATCTAGCTGTTCAGCAAGAATAGTTGCAGAGCGACGAATCGCTTCTTCGGGATCCAATGTACCATTGGTTTCCATATCGATGATTAACTTGTCTAAATCTGTGCGTTGTTCAACACGAGCAGATTCAACATTGTAAGCAATACGTTCAACAGGACTGTATGACGCGTCCACTAACAAACGACCGATAGGTCGATCATCTTCTTCAGAGGAACGGCGAGTTGATGCTGGAACATAACCGCGACCCATTTCTATTTTGACACGCATACTTATCTCGGCATCGCCAGTAAGCGTACAAATCAAATGGTCAGGGTTTACGATTTCAACATCACCATCATGCTGGATATCTCCAGCAGTAACAGGGCCCGCACCAGACTTGACTAAAGTAAGGGTAGCTTCAGTTTTGCCTTCAAGTTTTACTGCCAATCCTTTCAGATTAAGCAAAATCTCGATGACATCTTCTTGTACACCTTCTTTGGTGCTGTACTCGTGTAATACACCATCGATTTCAACTTCTGTCACAGCGCATCCAGGCATTGACGACAAAAGAATGCGACGAAGCGCGTTACCAAGAGTATGACCAAAACCACGCTCTAACGGTTCAAGTGTGACCTTCGCGCGTGTTGGTGATAAGTTTTCTATTTCCACTAACCTTGGTTTTAGGAATTCAGTTACAGAACCCGGCATTGTATCCTCTCTTGATTATGCTTTACTTAGAGTAAAGTTCGACGATCAACTGTTCGTTAATTTCAGCAGACAAATCAGTTCTTTCTGGAACACGTTTGAAAACGCCTTCCATCTTTTTGATGTCTACTTCAATCCAAGTTGGTTTCTCACGTTGGTCCGCTAGTTCCAAAGCTGCAACAATACGAGCTTGCTTCTTTGACTTCTCACGAACGGATACAACGTCTTCAGCAGAAACGTTATAAGAAGGTATATTAACAACCTTACCATTAACCATGATTGCTTTGTGGCTTACAAGTTGACGCGCTTCAGCACGTGTGCTCGCAAAACCCATACGGTAAACGACATTGTCAAGACGCTGCTCTAAAAGCTGTAACAAGTTTTCACCTGTGTTGCCTTTAAGACGCGCCGCTTCTTTATAATAGTTACGGAACTGCTTTTCCAATACGCCATACATACGACGTACTTTTTGCTTTTCACGCAACTGCACACCGTAATCAGACAAGCGACCACGACGGGCACCATGCTGACCAGGAGCAGTATCTATTTTACATTTAGACTCAATTGCTCTAACGCCACTTTTAAGAAACAAATCTGTTCCTTCGCGACGACTAAGCTTGAGTTTGGGGCCCAAATATCTAGCCATGTTCTTTCTCCAACTGTCCGTCGATTAAACGCGACGCTTTTTCGGTGGACGACATCCGTTGTGAGGAATAGGTGTCACATCGGTAATATTAGTGATTTTATAACCAGTAGCATTCAAGGCACGGATGGCAGATTCACGACCTGGACCTGGACCCTTAACGAATACTTCTAAGTTTTTCAAACCGTAGTCTTGAGCAGCAACGCCTGCACGCTCAGCAGCTACTTGCGCAGCAAAAGGAGTAGATTTACGTGAACCACGGAAACCAGAACCACCTGATGTTGCCCAAGCCAAGGCATTACCTTGACGATCTGTAATTGTCACTATTGTGTTGTTGAAAGACGCATGGATATGAGCCATACCGTCTGCAACTTGACGTTTTGCGCGCTTACGCGTGCTCTTAGTAGGTGCTTTAGCCATAACTAACCTCGCTTACTTTTTAATTGGCTTACGAGGACCTTTACGGGTACGCGCATTTGTTTTAGTGCGCTGTCCACGTAGAGGTAAGTTACGACGGTGGCGAATACCACGGAAGCAACCTAGGTCCATCAAACGTTTGATGTTCATTGACACCTCACGGCGAAGGTCACCCTCTACCATGAATTTCGCGACTTCGTCACGAAGCTTGTCAATCGTTGTTTCATCAAGATCTTTAATCTTGGTTGACTCTGTAACACCAGCAGCTTCACAAATGCTTTTCGCACGTGTCGCGCCTACGCCGTAAATTGATTGTATTGCAATCACAGCGTGCTTGTGTTCAGGGATGTTAATGCCAGCGATACGGGCCATTAACAGCACTCCTCTTAAATTATTGTCATCAGCCTAAAAAGCCCGATAGGATACTTACCCGATGACCAAATTGCAAATTAAGCTTGGGTGAATTGGTAGTATGACCAAATCCACCCAAATACCACATTTTGATTAGCCTTGCCTTTGCTTATGCTTAGGGTCAGAACTACAGATGATACGTACTACGCCATTGCGTTTTACGACCTTGCAGTTACGGCAAATCTTTTTAACGGATGCACGAACTTTCATATCACCACTCCGTAAACGCTTATCTTAGCGGCCGTAGCCTTTAAGATTCGCTTTCTTAAGAACAGATTCATATTGATGTGACATCAAATGAGTCTGCACCTGCGCCATGAAATCCATGATTACCACTACAATAATAAGTAGTGATGTGCCGCCAAAATAGAACTGTACGTTCCAAGCGATCAACATGAACTCAGGCACCAAACAAATAAAAGTTATGTAAAGTGCGCCGGCCAAAGTAAGGCGTGTCATTACTTTATCGATGTAACGTGAGGTTTGTTCACCTGGACGAATTCCTGGTACAAAAGCACCTGACTTCTTCAAGTTATCTGCCGTTTCGCGAGGGTTGAAAACCAACGCAGTATAGAAGAAACAGAAGAAGATAATCGCCGCAGCGTACAACATCACATACAAAGGTTGCCCTGGGGACAACATCAACGCCACATCCTGTAACCAGGAAAATGACTCATTTTGACCGAACCAACTTGCGATAGTTCCAGGAAACAAAATAATACTTGATGCGAAGATTGGTGGAATAACACCTGCCATATTTACCTTAAGTGGTAAATGCGTACTCTGAGCTGCAAACACCTTGCGGCCTTGCTGTTTCTTCGCGTAGTTAACCACGATACGTCGTTGGCCACGCTCTACAAACACTACAAAATACGTTATGGCAACTATGATCACTGCAATCAATAGAAGCAATAGTACATTCAAATCACCCGTTCTAGCTTGTTCCGCTGTCTGTCCAATCGCTGTAGGAAGACCGGCAACAATACCAGTGAAGATCAAAATAGAAATACCGTTTCCGATACCTCTTTCGGTAATCTGCTCACCCAACCACATTAAGAACATGGTACCGGTGACCAAACTGACTACCGCTGTAAAGTAAAAACCGAAGCCCGGGGCTATTACTAAACCTTGGATTAGGTTTGGCAAATTTGTCGCAATTCCAATTGCTTGGAAAGTAGCCAACACTAACGTGAAATAACGTGTGTATTGACTAATTTTACGACGTCCAGCTTCGCCTTCTTTTTTCAACTCCATCATTGGCGGATGCACTACTGTAAGCAACTGCATAATAATTGAAGCTGAAATATACGGCATAATACCTAGGGCAAGAACCGATGCGCGCTCAAGCGCACCACCTGAAAACATGTTAAACATTTCCACGATGGTGCCCTTTTGCTGCTCAAATAATTGAGCAAGCACATTGGCATCAATACCAGGAATAGGTACGTATGAACCGAGTCTAAATACAACAATCGCACCGAGTACGAACAACAGTCTTGATTTAAGCTCGCTCAAGCCGCCTTTAGCGCTTGAATCCTGTCCTGGTTTTGCCATCTAGCTTATTCCTCTACTTTACCGCCAGCTGCTTGAATTGCTTCAAGTGCGCCTTTAGTTACCTTTAAACCTTTTACAGTAACTGCACGTGCAATTTCACCGCTTTTCATTACTTTGACGTTAAGCATTTCTTTTTTAACAAGACCTGCTGCTTTCAAAGTTTCAAGTGAAACCACATCACCTTCTACCTTGGCGATTTCAGCCAGTGTCACTTGGTCAGAGACCATAGAAACACGTGATGTGAAACCGAACTTAGGTAGACGGCGTTGGATTGGCATTTGTCCGCCTTCAAAACCAGGTTTTACAGAACCGCCTGAGCGAGACTTTTGACCTTTGTGACCGCGGCCACCAGTTTTACCAAGACCAGAACCGATACCGCGACCTACGCGCTTACCAGAATTTTTCGCTCCAGGTGCAGGAGCTAGTGTATTAAGTTTCATCTATGACTCCTCCACTACTTCAACCATGTAATAAACACGGTTGATCATGCCACGTACAGATGGGGTGTCTTCCAACTCACGAACGTGACCGATGCGACGTAAACCTAAGCCTGTCAGAGTAGCTCTGTGCTTAGGAAGACGACCAATAGAGCTTTTAGTTTGCTTTACTTTAATCGTTGCCATGTTCAATTACCCCAAAATCTGATCAACAGGCAATCCACGTTTCGCAGCAATGCCTTCAGGAGAGTTCATCTCCACAAGAGCATTTATAGTTGCGCGAACAACGTTGATTGGGTTTGTTGAGCCGTAGCATTTTGAAAGTACGTTTTGTACACCCGCAACTTCAAGAACTGCACGCATTGCACCACCGGCGATAATACCAGTACCTTCTGATGCAGGTTGCATGTAAACCTTGGAGCCTGAGTGACGTCCTTTAATTGGATGCTGTAGCGTGTTGCCGTTAAGATCAACAGTCACAAGATTGCGACGTGCTTTTTCCATAGCTTTTTGGATAGCAGCAGGAACTTCACGTGCCTTACCGTAACCAAAACCAACACGACCATTTCCGTCACCAACTACTGTCAAAGCAGTAAAGCTAAAGATACGACCACCTTTAACTACTTTTGATACACGGTTTACAGCGATTAGCTTTTCTAACAGGTCACCCTGTTGTTGAACTTCTACTTTAGCCATAACTAACTCCTAGAACTGAAGGCCTGCTTCACGAGCAGCGTCAGCTAATGCTTTAACTCGACCGTGATATTTGAAACCGCTGCGATCGAAAGCAATCGTATTGATTCCTTTTTCGATAGCTCGTTCTGCAATCGCTTTGCCTACTGCTGCTGCTGCTTCTGCATTTCCCGTCGCTTTGAGGGATTTGCGAAGATCAGCTTCAACAGTAGAAGCCGCCGCTAACACTTCTGAACCACTTGGCGCGATTAACTGCGCGTAAATGTGGCGAGGTGTGCGGTTAATAACCAAGCGATGCGCGGCCAGTTCACTAATTTTTTTGCGGGCGCGGGTAGCGCGGCGCAAGCGAGCTGATTTCTTATCCATCGTATCACCTACCTACTTTTTCTTAGCTTCTTTACGACGCACAACTTCATCAGCGTAACGAACACCTTTACCTTTGTAAGGCTCTGGCGGACGGTATCCACGGATGTTAGCTGCAACCTGACCTACTTGCTGCTTATCGGCGCCTTTAACGACGATTTCAGTTTGAGTAGGAGTTTCAACAGAAATACCAGCAGGCATTTCATAAACTACTGGGTGAGAGAAGCCCAACGTTAGGTTAAGTTTGCTACCTTGTGCTTGAGCACGGTAACCAACACCATTCAGTTGTAATTTCTTTTCAAACCCTTGAGATACACCTTGTACCATTGCATTCAATATAGAGCGAGCTGTACCAGCTTGAGCCCAATTGTTAGCAACACCTTCACGAGGAAGGGCTTTCAATTGGTTCTCTTCTTGAACAACTTCAACTGCGTCATTGAATACGCGGCTTAGGGTACCATTTTTACCTTTCACTGTGATTTCTTGACCGGCGATAGTTACTTCTACGCCAGAAACGATATCCACAGGAGCTTTTGCTATACGTGACATATTCTATCTCCCGTTATGCTACATAACCGATGATCTCACCGCCCATGCCAGCTTTACGCGCTGCACGGTCAGTCATCACACCTTTTGAGGTAGACACGATAGCAATGCCCAAACCACCCATCACTTTAGGAAGCTCATCTTTTTTCTTATAGATGCGCAAACCTGGACGACTGACTCGTTCAATGCTCTCAATTACTTTTTTGCCTTCGAAGTACTTAAGGGTAACTTCGATAACAGGCTTAACGTCACCATTGACAGCGAAGTCAGTGATATAACCTTCATCTTTCAATACTTTCGCAATAGAAACGCGAAGTTTTGAAGAAGGCATTGCCACTGTTACTTTACTAGCCATTTGGCCGTTACGAATGCGGGTAAACATATCCGCGATAGGATCTTGCATGCTCATATTGGCTACTCCTTACCAGCTGGCTTTTTTAAGGCCAGGGACTTCGCCGCGCATCGCTGCTTCACGCAGTTTGATACGGCTCAGGCCAAATTTGCGTAGGAACCCATGTGGACGACCAGTAATGCGGCAGCGGTTTTGCTGGCGCGCAGGACTAGAGTCACGTGGAAGTTGTTGTAGCTTTAGAACAGCATCGAAACGTTCTTCATCAGTCACGTTTACATCGCTGATAATCGCTTTAAGCGCAGTACGCTTTTCGGCGTATTTTGCTACCAGCTTGGCGCGTTTTACTTCGCGCGCTTTCATTGATTCTTTTGCCATAACCCTACACCTTATTTTCTAAACGGGAAGTTAAACGCTGTTAACAACGCTTTTGCTTCATCGTCTGAGTTTGCGCTAGTAGTGATAGTAATATCCATACCGCGAATTTTATCCACTTTATCAAAGTCGATCTCAGGGAAGATAATTTGCTCACGCACACCCATGCTGTAGTTACCACGGCCGTCGAATGATTTCGCATTCAAGCCACGGAAGTCACGGATACGAGGAATTGCGATTGAAATCAAACGCTCCAAGAATTCCCACATACGTTCGCCACGTAGGGTTACTTTACAGCCAATCGGATAACCTTCACGGATTTTAAAACCCGCAACGGACTTACGAGCAACAGTAACAATCGGTTTTTGTCCAGCAATCGCAGCCATATCAGCCTGCGCGTTTTCTAAAACTTTCTTGTCCGCTATCGCTTCACCTAAACCCATGTTTAAGGTGATTTTTTCGATCCGAGGGACTTGCATGACGCTTTTGTAGTTGAACTGCTTCGCAAGTTCTCCCACTACTGTTTCTTTATAGAAATCATGCAGTTTCGCCATCGTACACTCCAATTAATTAAACTAGTTCGCCGTCAGATTTGAAGAAACGAACTTTCTTCTCATCTTCGAAACGGAAACCAACGCGATCTGCTTTACCCGTTTTAGGGTTAACAACCGCTACATTCGATACGTGAATTGCTGCTTCCTTTTCAATGATGCCACCAGGGACATTCAATTGAGGATTAGGCTTCTGGTGTTTCTTCACCAAATTCACACCTTCTATGATTAGCTTGTCTTCAGACGCTAGTACTTTAAGGACTTTGCCTTGTTTCCCTTTGTCTTTGCCTGCTAATACGACTACTTCATCATCACGACGAATTTTTCTAGCCATTATCGTGACTCCTTATAGTACCTCTGGGGCCAATGAAATGATCTTCATGAAAGAATCTCCACGAAGCTCACGAGTGACCGGGCCAAAGATACGCGTACCAATTGGTTGCTTGTTTGCGTTAAGCAAAACAGCTGCGTTGTTATCAAAACGGATAGTAGAACCATCAGCTCGACGAACGCCTTTTCTAGTACGCACCACCACTGCATTCAGAACGTCACCTTTTTTTACTTTGCCACGAGGAATTGCTTCCTTGACAGTAACTTTGATGATGTCACCGATATGTGCATAACGGCGATGCGAGCCACCAAGAACCTTAATACACTGAACCCTGCGAGCGCCGGAGTTGTCGGCAACATCCAGGTTAGTTTGCATTTGGATCATGTTAGTGCTCCGCTGTTAAATTTAAGACTCTCACGAGTCGTTTAATCTGCAAAAAGACAGTTATTGTTAGGTTTTAACACCAAAACGCCGCTGACTTTTTATACATACCCCTATAAAAAGGGCGCGAAACTATAACAGAAATTAAACCGCGGCGGTAGCGCTAATTGAAAATAAATTAGACAGTGGGCGACACTAACAATGAGTTTACCGAAATGGTGTAACATCATGCGGCGTAATCCTATGATGCAACTCACTGTTAGCTAAGTGATTGGTAGTTTTTTTAGCAAAAAAAATCGGCCATCAAGGCCGATTTTTATTATGTTCTTACTTTCAATTGATTAGTACAACACCGAGATTTTATAACCCGTCGGCGATCCATCTGATGTTTCAATCGTAATAATGTAATTTTGCTCTTCATTTAGACCAAGTAACTGGGTACGGTCCAAAAGTACTTGGGTGTCTTCATTGTCATCAAAGACCGCAACCAATTCATAAAAATCACTGGGTAAAGTCACACCTTTAACTTCGCCTGGATCGATACTGGCAATTAAAAACTGGGCAGATTCAATGGTTTCATCTTTGCGCACAAAGTATAAATCAACGTCTGCAAAGTCTGAGACTAAGTTCGCTGCCGCAACTTGCTTGTCAAACACTTGTGGTTGAGTACTTTCGTTAAACGAAACAGAAGTAAGCACATCATCCTTATTTTGATAAATCAGAATCGCTTTACTTTCGCCTTGATTCAGGGTTACCAAACGGTTATTGAACGTTAATTCACTGTTGGTAGATGACTCAGCAGATAAACGATAGTCACCAAACTCTACCTCTGTGAAATCGGTTTTACTGTTAGGTGCCAATTCAACAGAAGGGCTAACATCATCGTTTCCATCTAAACTCACAGTCACTGTGTCATTATCTAAGCTGTTATAGATGCGGTATTGAGCACTGGCGTTGATATCGTCATAATTAGATACGGTTGATGAGTTCAATACTAGATCCACTTCAACACCACTTTGCAGTGCGCCTGTGCTTCCTCTGATGACTAATACATATTCAGTCGCAAAACGGAACGAAATAGTATCACTTTCAAAAATGACATCTTGCGAGCCAGGTGCAGTAAGGTAAATGGTGTAGCTACCTTCATCGAAGTCATCACTGTCACTATCAGGTGCCCAGTATTCTAACTCGTCAAAGCTCTCATAATTTACGGTACCTAATAAATTAGCCGCGCTGAAAGGCGCACCTGAATCACTCATGTACACATCATAGCTAGTTTGGTCGTCGGTCACTGACACTGCAAATAAGCGGAAGTGATCTTCTAGTTCTTCACGATTAAAACGAAACTCATTGAACGTAGGATTAGCAAAATCACCAGTTAGCATTAACAAGGTTTTTTGCCCTGTAGGGATATCGATGTCGCGCGTTTCGATAATCACTTCTTCGTCGTCTGAATCGGTGCGATAGAATTCAATTTCCGTCACGCCGCCTTCAACTTGAATTAAGCTTGTCGCATCACCGTATGACGCTGCCCCTAAAATCTGAGTTTTTTCAGTGCCACGCATAATAGTTTGTGCACTGTTTGATGAGCCATTATAAAACTGCACATAACCAGCGTTGGCAAATTGTTGGTTACTATCATCTGAATTACTGCAGGCGGTTAACACAGAGGCTAACACCAACCCAAACAGGGCCATACTTACTTTACTTCGCATTAAAAAACGTTCCTTACATTACAAGCGCAAACCAATTTGCGGGGGATTCTATAACGAACTTAGGATTCATTCACTAAATAAAAGTTCAAACCTAAGTTCATTCTTTTCATATTACCCAAAAAACTGGCGATTATTGCGCCTATGATAACCAAACCACCTTTTGTTTGTAAGATGCATTGATCACATCTTGGTATTTTTTCTCTAAAACGTGGCGTTTAATTTTGAGTGTTGGCGTGAGAAAGTCATTTTCAATGGTCCAGTCTTCTTCCACGACTAACAAACGGTCTAGCACCTGATGGCTTTCCAAACTGGCATTCACGTTATTAAGTGTATCTTGCAACGAGGATTCGAGCTGTTCTTTTGGCTTTAGCTTGGCTTCTGGAGAAAGCACCAACAGTGCAATAGGTTGTTTGAGACTACTGCCGGTCACACAAACTTGTTCGATGATGGCATTTTCCATCAATTTGGCTTCGATTGGCACGGGAGTTATGTATTTGCCCTTGGCTGTTTTGAAGATGTCCTTTAAACGACCGGTAATTTTGACGTAGCCTTCAGAGTCGATTTCGCCCTTATCACCGGTACACAAATAGCCATCTTCGGTGAACACTTCGGCTGTTTTTTCAGGCTCTAGATAATAGCCTTGCATGTTGCATGGACCTTTTACTTGAATCTCACCTTCATCGGAGATCCGAATATCAACTCCTTCATAGGCTTTGCCAATGCTGCCCACTTTATCTTTGCGAAAGGGCACACTGCTGGTGCCATAAGCGCAATTTTCAGTCATTCCCCATCCTTCTGAAATATCAATACCAATTTTACTAAACCAATGAATGGTCGCTGGGGAAATAGGAGCTGAACCGCTGGCCCAAAGTCTGGCTTGATCTAAACCTAAACCTTTACGAATTTTCTTCGCCACTATCCCGCTTAAGATTGGAATTTTCAGTAATATATCCAGTTTTTTCTGTGGCATCTGGGCCAATATACCCATTTGGAAACGAGTCCATAACCTAGGGACGGATATAAATAGCGTTGGTTGGCAACGATGTATATCCGTTTTGAACGTCTCTAAGGATTCAATAAAATAAATTTGCATGCCCGAATACAGCGACGCCATTTCCACCAAAATCCGTTCGGTAATATGTGCCAAGGGTAGATAACTCAAAATTCTGTCATCCGCGTTGACAGACAAAGCATCAAGCGAGCTGCTTGCGGTCCAACTAATAGATGAATAATTGTGCATCACACCTTTTGGACTGCCGGTGCTCCCAGAGGTATAAATGATAGTCATGGGATCATCTAGGGCCGGGGTAGGATATCCGTCGAATGGCTCTAGACTGGTAAAGTCTTCCCAACTTAGATCACAATTTGCACCAGGGTACGCAAAACCAATACTTTTTACGGTCTTGGGTATGGCCTGAAGCTGTTCATCGGCATGCTCCAACTTACCTACAAATATGACTGGGCATTGCGCATGGTTTAACACGTAGCTAATCGTTTCATGACCCGCCGTTGGAAAAATAGGGATAGAGACATGTCCGGCCATCATGATCGCTAAATCGGTGATAAACCACTCAGCACAATTCTTCGATATCAAAGCCACATGGCTGCCTTTTGGCAGGTTTAAGTTTACCAATCCTTGGGCAACTTTTCTCACTTGCCTATCGAATTGTCGCCACGTGTATTGAGTAGTGTTACCGTTATTAGGCTGTACAAGAAACAACTCGTCAGGACGGGTTTCAACTTGGTGATAAAGCATTTCCAAGGGCGTTTTTATTGTCATTTTATTACCTTAATATAATCGGCATTGCATTAACCTTGGGCGGTCGAAAGGCTATTTGGTATAGAATATATGTCTTACTATCTCAGATTAATATTGTCAGAATCAAAAAGCTAATGCTATGTAAACTTTGTACAGTAAAGATTAAGAATTTAACTTCTATCTTCCTATTATGCATCGCTATTGAAAGTTGATAAACAATCCCCTGCCAATGAAAGTGTTAATCGGCGAGAGCAACTAATTTAAGAAATGAACAGTATTATTGTGGTCATAATTGATGAAAAGTGCCAATTGTCACTATTGCGTTTACTGGGCTTTTTGGGGTTCAATTGCCAAAATGCCAAACTCGGATTTTAGTGCGGTTATGAAGTCTCGTCGTTGTATTTGCCATTGATTAAATTGTTGCAAAATGTGGGGGTGCTTCACCGTTGACAGTTTGTAAGCGTATATCTCCTGAGGTATTTGCTGGCTATACACAATCTTTTCTTCTAAGTTCAGCCTTTTCAACTCATTGTTGGCTACGGCTAAGTCGATAATCAATCCATCGACTAGACCCTTAACTAGATTTTGGACCAATATTGTGGGGCTAGGATCTTCTAAAAGTGCCACCTCCCCCTTTGATATTTTGTCAAGCCACAGCGTCGGGTGAAAACCAGTTATTGTGCCGACACTTTTTATTGTCGTTATAGGATTATGGCTATTTTTTGCTAGTACTAAGGTGCCAGAAGTCATCCCTACTACATCGTCACTGTAGCTTATCTTTAAGTGGTGGATATTGTTGATCTCTTGCCATCTTTCGTTATCGGGAAATTTAAAATCGATATTTTCTTTGAATAACCAATGTGGGAATTGTTTGATAGGTAGAGTAAGGTATTTTATTTGGTGGCCATTGTCTTTGGCAAACTGATCTAGTAACGCCCGAGCAAACGTCCTTTCATTACTGGTGAAGTGAAAATAAGGGTAAAAATTCAAATCTTCGACCCCCACCACAAAAGTATCAGCGTGAGCTGCCTTCCCAACCATTAAACCGCTAAGGTAAATACAGGTTAAAAAGACGAATGTACTTTGGCGAATTTTTAACATCAAAATACCCTATTAGAAACCGATTTGCCGCACTTTAGTATAGACTGAACTCCTCTCCTTCATACCGTTTTTTAAAGTTTCATCTCTCAGGTTAATAGAATCCCCCCATTTGCAGTGACGAAATTCAGCTTGCCTGCGGGATTCTGTGGGATTTGCAGCACGCAATAAATGCAAAAAACTCACAACCTAATTGCTTGTTGTCAAAAAATTGATTTTGAATTTGGACTTCGCTTTCCTATTTCACCTACAATAGCCGCCCCTTAGTTAAGTTTTGAGTAGTAATTAGCTGTGTTCGTATCTGTCCTGCAAGGTTTATCTCGGTTTCTGAATTTAGCCTTATTCCCTTTGATTTTATTTTTCGCCGCTTGGCTGCTGTATTATTGGCACCCACAATTAATTAACAGTATGTTTATTCGTTTACCTTGGCTTGCCACTATTTCCCTAGGCATAGCTGCGATTATTTCATGGTTGTTCGGTCGGAGTCGTCTAGTATGGCTGTGTATTTTATTGCTTGCCGTTATTCAGCCAAACGCTCTTAGCTGGATCCACATTGATGGCTTCGGGCTCGGTCTGCATAGCTTTATGGTGTTAATGTTTAGCTGGTTGATGCTGAGCAAAGACAGCGGTTTCTCACCAAGAAATTTAAGTTACTCCATACTAACTATTATCACTTTGGGTTTAATCAGCGTTTATTTATTACCTATGGTCAGCGCTTTTCAACCAGCTCAACAAATACTGCTGAAACCTAGCACATCTTGGCTGTTTTCATTCTGGCCCGCTCTCAGTCAATGGTACACAGCGACCGAGTTATTGCTGGTTATGCTCAGTGGAATATTAGCGCTGGTGTTTGTTATAAAACGTCCAAACACCAGCCAAATGACCCTAGTAATAAGTTGGTTAAGTTATCTGCTAATAACAGCTTATGCCAATGCGACCGTTAATCATTTGGTGGTCAGTCTGCTTGCTATTATTATTACTTATGCAGTTATTCGTGACAGCTTTGCAATGGCTTTTAAAGATGAACTCACCGGCGTGCCATCTCGACGGGCCCTAATGCAAAAAGTGGAAACTTTGGGTCGGAAATACACCATAGTAATGTCAGATATCGACCATTTTAAAAAGTTTAATGACACCTATGGTCATGATGTGGGTGACGAAGTATTAAAGCTAGTGGCCAGCAAACTGTCCAAAGTAACCGGTGGCGGTCACGCATTTCGGTTTGGTGGCGAAGAGTTTGTGATTGTTTATCCTAATAAGATCCCTGAACAGGTTGTTCCTCATATTGAAGCGATACGAACCATCATAGCTGACTACGATATTGCCCTGCGTACCCAGCCTCGACCAGCCAAAAAACCAAACAGTAAACCCCAAAAAGCGGCAAAAAACAAAATAGTCAAAGTGACCAGCAGCTTTGGCGTAGCGCACAGAACTAAACTCCATAGCGATTTTCAAAGCGTGATGAAGCAAGCTGACATCGCCTTGTATGAAGCAAAGAAGTCAGGCCGTAATTGTGTCAAGGTAGCAAAACAAAAAGGCACTTAGTAAAACATGATAAAACATGGACATCCACTTTAAAAACTAAAAGCCAATAAAGACACTCATCACTAAAATGCTATAGGTATGCTACCCAGATACGTATGAATTTGTGCTGAATTATCATTCAAAATTGGTCGTTAATTAGCTGCTTTCATATTTCGTGTGAGATAATGGTAATAACCGCCTTATTTCTCAAATGGCAGGCTAAAACATGGACATCCACTTTAAAAACTAAAAGCAAATAAAGACACTCATCACTAAAATGCTATAGGTATGCTACCCAGATACGTATGAATTTGTGCTGAATTATCATTCAAAATTGGTCGTTAATTAGCTGCTTTCATATTTCGTGTGAGATAATGGTAATAACCGCCTTATTTCTCAAATGGCAGGCAGCCGGATTTAGCAACATTGAGTTGATGGGGGTTTATTTTGGAGTGGATTGTTTCTAGGCGTGTTGCAATAAGGCTCTGGCCTTTGCCATCCCTCGTATGCGTTGATGCTTTGTGTGTTGTTTGAATTGTTGAAGCATGTGTTCATTGCCTACAGCGGTGTAGAAGTGTTGTTCAAACTCGGTCGTTAGGGTTAACCACTGCTCTGCATTAAGACCAAGACTGTTTAGAATGGAGCTGTGTTGCGGCTTGATATGACCGGCTTTATCCTGACGAATACACTTGCCCGTGCTCTCAATCAGCTCACAGTAATCAATTAGGCTATACGCGATACCATTGGGCATGTCTTTTTTGTGATTGCCTATAAACCGCATTAAGGTGCGGGGCTGTTCACCCTTGATAAGCGCATGGATACGCCTTTGAATGCTGGTGTGTTTTGAGGTTTCAGGAGTGCTGTCCATGTTGGCTCGAATAGGGTTTAAGTCGACATAGGCCATACAGGCTACTAGCGCACTTTCATCTAACAAGGCTTGAGATTTAAAGCGTCCTTCCCAAAATCGCCCCGTACAGTCATCTTCTTTGTTCGCCTCACGGGCGATGTGCTCGTTCAGATTGCGCATCAGCCAACTGATGTCGTGTAAGCGTTGCCGGTAGATAGTGACCGTTTGCTCCAGAGTCACAAGCTCAGCGTCACTGAGCGGCTCGCCTTTGTGATATTGTTGACTCAACAAGGTGCCTTGATACAGCTGATGCCAACGCCTAATCACCTCAGTCATCGACCAGCTATCCGCGGAGTCTTTATCCACACACAGCACCACATGGGTATGATTACTCATCACCGCATACGCACAAATATCAATGGCGAACACTGACGCTAAAAATAACAAACGTTTCTCTACCCACGCCCGGCGATGCTCAAAGCTTTGTCCAGTGAAAGAATCTTCACCACACAAAAAAGAGCGACGAACACAGCGTGAAACACAATGGTAGTAAGGGGTGTCAATTAAACTGATTTGGTTTTTGCGTGGTTGGGGCATAACAGACCATCCTTGGTTGTTTGATTACCCTAAAGCATAGAACAAAATGGCCGTTTAACCATTCATAACATGGGTGTCTCAGTAAAACTGGACTTTAAAGTGGGTGTCTTTGTAAAAGTCTAGAGCGCGCGTTGGCGGACAATTTCGAACAAACACACGCCTGTTGCTACTGACACATTTAAGCTTGTCACAGTGCCGGCCATTGGCAGCTTGAGCAGCTCATCACAATGTTCGCGTGTTAGTCTGCGCATGCCTTTGCCTTCCGCTCCCATAACCAAAGCAACGGGGCCAGACAATTTACATTCATAGAGACTTTGCTTGGCTTCACCAGCGGTGCCAATGATCCACACTCCGGCTTGTTGCAAATCACGTATTGTTCTAGCCAAATTCGTTACTTGCACTAAAGGGATCACGTCCGCAGCGCCGCTTGCCACCTTTCGCACTGTAGGCGTAAGTGCCGCAGAATTATCTTTAGGCACAACAACTGCGTGCACTCCGGCAGCTTCAGCGGTACGTAAACAGGCCCCCAGATTATGAGGATCGGTAACCCCATCTAGAATTAATAAAAATGGGTGTCCATGTTGGCTGACGATAGTGTCTAGGTCATTTTCGTTGTATTGCTTGCCGGGCTTGGCGCGTGCGACCACCCCTTGATGCTGCGCACCATCAACCTTGTCATCCAAGGTTTTACGTTGGCAAAACTGCACCGCGATGCCAAAACGCCTTGCTTGATTGATAATATTCAGCAGACGATCGTCTTCACGTCCTTTGAGCACAAACAATTCGATTAAACGTTCGGGCTCTCTTTGCACAACTGATTCTAATGCGTGAATCCCGTAAAGCCATTCTTGCTGAGCCATAGTTACTTTTTCCTCTTAGTTGAACTTCGACTCGCGGGTTTTCTCGCTTTTGTCGCTGGTTTAGTTGAGCTACTCGTTTTACTTTTATCTGAGCGCTTTTTAGCTGCAGGCTTAGTAGCAGATTCGGCATTTTCGCCATCACGCTTTTTGGATTTTTTACCGGCTTGTTTTCGAGCGCCACGACCTTTGGGCTCATCCAAAGTAAAGTCAATTTTACGATCATCAAGGTTGACCGCGGCCACTTTTACTTTCAATGGGTCACCTAGTCGATAACGTTTGCCCATGGCTTCGCCGACCAGACACTGTTTCACTTCATCAAAATGATAATAATCATTTTCTAATGACGAAATGTGCACTAAACCGTCGATATGAAACTCGGATAAACGCACAAAAAATCCAAAGCCGGTAACTGAGGCAATGACCCCCTCAAACACGTCACCAACATGATCAAGCATAAACTCACACTTAAGCCAATCGGCAACATCGCGGGTCGCATCATCAGCTCGGCGTTCAGTCATTGAACACTGCTCACCAATCGCTTCAACCTCTTCTACCGAATAAGCCTTACCGCCCGTTTTACTTTTGCGGCTGGCTTGCTTATCTAAAATAGCTTTAATTGCCCGATGCACGACCAAATCAGGATAACGGCGAATGGGCGAGGTAAAGTGAGCATACGCTTCCAAAGCGAGGCCAAAATGACCTATATTTTCATGAGCGTAAACGGCTTGCTTCATGGAGCGTAGCAACATGGTCTGGATCAGTTCTTGGTCAGGTCTGCCCTGAATTTTCGCCACTAAATCGGTAAAATCTTGTGGTTTGGCTTGCTGACCAATTCGATGTTCAATACCCACTTCTTTAAGGTAAGAGGTAAAGCTCGTTAACCTATCTTCGTTTGGTTCATCATGGATCCGATAAAGTGCTTGGGCTTTGTTTTCTTCTAAAAACTGTGCCGCAGATACATTTGCCAAGATCATGCATTCTTCAATGAGCTTGTGCGCATCGTTGCGCACTACCGGCACGATATGATCGATTTTACGATGAGCATTAAATACGAACTTACTTTCTTGGGTTTCAAACTCAATGGCTCCGCGTTTATTGCGGCTGCGTTTTAACGCTTTGTACATTGCGTGCAAATCACGCAAGTGCGGAACATGCTCTGCATAACGCTTATTCAGTTCAGGATCGCCATCCAAAATGGCGCCAACTTTGGTGTAGGTCAGTCGCGCCTTGGAGTTCATTACCGCTTCATAAAATTGGTACTCCTTCAACGTGCCATCCGCACCGACAATCATATCGCAGACCATACATAATCTGTCGACATCAGGATTCAACGAACACAAGCCGTTACTCAGCACCTCAGGCAGCATGGGTATCACTTGTTCTGGAAAATACACCGAATTACCGCGTACTTGAGCTTCATCATCCAATGCAGTGCCCGGCTTAACGTAGGAGCTGACATCAGCAATGGCAACCCAAAGTTGCCATCCACCTTCATCAAGAGGTTGACAGAAAACCGCATCGTCGAAATCTCTGGCATCTTCGCCATCAATCGTTACTAACGGCAAGTCTCGCAACTCTACACGACCTTGTTTCGAATCTTCCGGGACTTGCTCATCTAAACCATTTACTTGTTTAAGTACTGCCTTGGGCCAATCATGGGGAATATCAAAGGTGCGCAAAGCCATTTCGATTTCCATGCCAGGCGCCATATGCTCACCTAACACTTCAGAGACTTTACCTATCGGGCTCACTCTTTTTCGGGGCCGCTGTACAATCTCAACGACCACCACATTGCCTTGTCGCGCACCATTGACGTTTTCAGCGGGGATCATTATTTCATGGGTAATACGACTGTCATCAGGGATCACCAAACTCACGCCGTGTTCGGTAAAGAAACGGCCGACTATGGGCTCCGAACGAGGCTCAATAATGCGTGCAACTTTAGCCTCAGAACGGCCTCGATTATCGCCTGCACTTTCTTTTACTAAAACCACATCATCATGCAGTAAAAGTTGCATTTGACCTTGGTGAATGAATAAGTCTTTTTGTCCGTCTTCACGCTTTAAAAATCCAAAGCCGTCGCGATGACCAATAACTCGCCCTTTAATGAGTTCCATTTTTTCTGCCAGACCATATTTTTTCTGGCGATTAAAGACCACTTGACCTTCGCGTTCCATTGCTCTTAAACGGCGCTGTATACCAATGCGGCTATCTTCATCTTTGGCTTTTACAAGCTGGCAAATTTCAAGAAAGGTAAGAGGGGTTTTTTCGCGTTCCAGTATTTGTAGCAAATATTCTCTGCTGGCTACTGGGTTTTCGTATTTGTCTTTTTCGCGTTGGAATTGAGGGTCGTCTTTTTCTAAGTGTTTTTTGTTTTTTATATTCATACTCGCATTATAACCGCTGATTGTGACGAAACTATGTTTTTTTGATTAATTGCGCAGATTTTATTCAAACATTCACTCAAGGGTAGGAATTAACCGGTAAAATTCAAGGTTCTGACAAAAAAATTCCAGACTTTTAGCGCTGGGACCATTAACTTGCACTCCAATTAAGGTGCAACGTTACCCCACACAGCAAAACAATTAGGTACTTCATAACGGTCAAAAAAATCACCCCCAACGCTGCGTTGAGGGTGATTGCCTGCACAGTTCAATTCAGCACCATGCACGATTATCCATAAGGTAAGGCTATGGCGTTTTTAAACAGAATGTATAGTTACCAGAACCAGAGTAAGAATTTATATCCCAGTAAAAATAACCAGCACCGCTTGAATAGTTAATTTCTTCCACTGACGAGCTCGATGTTGAACTAGACACTTGTGTCCAACGACTGTTCAACCACTTATACAAACCTAAGTCGAAATCTGTTCCGCCCGGCCCTGTTAACTCACCACTATGAGTACCACTTGCACCTGAATAGTAGTAGGTACCATTTGGTTCGACATTATTATCGCCTGCTCCCGTTAGATTACCCGCATATTCAGTGTAACCAGTGGGGCAACTAGCAGGCGGCGTACCACCACCTTGTGCTGCTACAACCGCAGCCGCCGCGTCAACTATGCCACTGCCACATTGACTGCATGATCCAGGAAAAGAACGCGCAGTTGATACTAGGTCAGATTCAACTTCATCCGGTGTAATCGAAGGATCAACGGCATACATCAAAGCTGCCACACCAGCGATATGAGGCGCAGCCATACTGGTGCCTTGATAGAAAGAGTAATTATCAGAACCTGGTGTCGAGCTACCAGAGTTAAGCGTGGACAGTACCCCATTGCTAGAGACGCTGGTTTCTCCCCCCGGTGCGGCAATATCAACAACGCTGCCATAGTTTGAATAGTATGCTCTATCACCACTTCGATTAACTGAAGCCACAGTCACTACACCACTACAGCTAGCAGGAGTGAAATTAGCGGCATTTTGATTTGAGTTCCCAGCGGCAACTACCACAGTTGAACCGTTGGCTCGTGCAGTATTGATAGCTGATTGAGTGGTTGAAGGACAACTTCCACTGCCACCTAAACTGAGGTTCAATACTTGTGCAGGATTATTGTTGGTCGGTACGCCCGAAACCGAACCACCGGATGACCAAATGATACCATCCGCGATATCTGAAGTGTAACCACCACACTTACCCAGCACCCGAATTGGTAGAATATCGGCGTTCCACGCTACCCCTGCGACCCCTTGTCCATTGTTAGTTTCTGCTGCTACCGTGCCTGCCACATGAGTTCCGTGCCAACTAGAGTTACTTGCCGGCGAACCAGAGTAACATTCGTTAGTCGCTACCCAGTCACCAGGATCTTGAGCATCTGAGTCACGTCCATTGCCGTCATTACCCATGGTTGCATCGCTGATAAAGTCATAGCCCGGTAGAATTTTGCTATTTAAATCAACATGATTACGGTAGCCAGTATCAATAACTGCCACTGTAACACCTGAGCCTGTGGTGATATCCCATGCCGCCGGTCCGTTAATGCCAGCGGTGGATTCAAAATAATGCCACTGTTCGTTATAGCGAGTGTCGTTTGGAGTGGCTTGCGGCGTTAAGATCAAATCCAGTTCGGCAAATTGCGCTAATCCAGATTGATTCATTAACGCAATGGCTTTATCTCTAATCGCAGTGTCCGTAGTTCCTTGAACTTCAACCACGGTTGCACCCGTGGCTACATCTTTGACTTCCACCAAGGATACGCCAAGTGGAGCTATTGTTGCTTGCAAAGCAGAAACTGAGCTTTCTGGATTCAACTGCACAATAACGCGAAAATTCCTTTCGTTAGGATCGCCTGCGGCGAATGCCTGGCTTCCTAGTAGTGTTGCTCCTACCAAACTTGCTACAAAGGTTTTTTTATTTATATATTTCATTAGGTTCCCTTATTATAGTTTTTAGTTTCTTGGTACAAAATTTAACCAAGGGAGCTAAGTAAAGCAGAGCTATTAAAACTTTATAATGGGGGTTTCCCCCTAGATGTGAAAAAAATTACTCGAGACCAAATGGCTTTGCTACAACACTGATTTCGTTGATTTTTATTAACTCGCTGGGGGTAGAACCTTCCCCGACAATGGCTGGCGAGGAAGGGAATACACAGGGGGAAGAGCTGAAAAGGTTATTCGCTAATTGAAGAACGAAAAACGTAACCACACTCAAACTAGGGGAGCAATCGCGTTACACATTGGCAGTAGTCCAAATGTGTAGCCATTGAATTAATGCTCAGTTTGGATTAGATGAACTGGTACGCATCCCCGTACAAATTTTCGAGCAATAAGCCTTTATTGTGAAAATCTTCACGCGCAACCCCGGCCATCTCAAATCGTCCGGCAACATACACTTGATAAGGCTCCAAGCTGACAAAATCGTTCAACACGGCCAAGTGCACCCAGCCTTTCTTGCCGCGCCAATTGTCATCAGGACAATCAACTACTGGATGAAACCTAAAGTTGGGATGTGTTTTCTCAAGTGCTTTGAGTGACTCATAGGCATACATATCTTTGAGCGTACGTGTCCCCCAATACAAAAATACGGGATCTTTATTAGGCATTGCTAATCGACGTTGCAAAATAGCATGGGTATAAGAAAACCCAGTACCTCCGGCCAACAATATGGTTGGTCTAATTTTATTTTCACGCAGGTAAGCTGAGCCATGACCACCGTCAACGTCAATGGTCTGGTGCAGGCGCATTCTTTCCAATACTTCTGCAGCGTAGTTGTTACCTGCCTCGGCGCCAATATGCAGCTCTAGTTTGCCATCATCTCTAGGAGCATTGGCAATTGAAAATGGGCGTTTATCTTTTTCAGACATGCACACCTGCAAATATTGGCCGGCTTTAAAATCCATCGGTGACGCGGGTGCCAGCAAGACTTTACTGACGACACCCGTCAATGGTTCTATGGATTCTACTTTACAGCTAATCGGTATCATATTCAGTTGGTTCCAGTTATTAACCTGAATTAAGCAATTTAGGTTATTTACTCTTTAGGATCTAAATCTAGACTGTCCCAGATTTCATCAACGCGGTCTTTTACATCTTTGTCCATCTCAATTGGCAGGCCCCATTCTCGATCAGTTTCGCCCGGCAACTTATTGGTAGCATCCATTCCCATTTTAGAACCAAGCCCAGAAACAGGCGAAGCAAAGTCCAAATAATCGATGGGGGTACTTTCGATCAAGGTAGTATCTCGAGCAGGATCCATCCGCGTGGTGATAGCCCAAATCACATCTTGCCAATCTCGGGCATTGATATCATCGTCACAGACAATGACAAATTTGGTATACATAAACTGGCGTAAAAACGACCAAACACCCATCATTACACGCTTAGCGTGCCCCGGATATTGCTTTTTCATGGTCACCACAGCTAAGCGATAGCTACACCCTTCTGGTGGCAAATAAAAGTCGACGATTTCAGGAAATTGTTTTTGTAAGATGGGCACAAACACTTCGTTTAATGCCACGCCCAAAATTGCTGGCTCATCGGGGGGTCTGCCAGTGTAAGTTGAATGATAAATAGGATTTTTACGATGGGTAATATGGGTGACAGTAAACACCGGAAATTCATCTATTTCATTGTAATACCCTGTATGGTCGCCATAGGGGCCTTCTGGTGCCGTTTCATTTGGTGCAATATAGCCCTCTAACACAATTTCTGCATTGGCCGGAACTTGTAAATCATTGCTGATGGATTTCACTACTTCTGTTTTGTCGCCACGAAGTAATCCAGCAAAGGCATATTCAGACAAGGTATCAGGAACCGGCGTAACAGCCCCTAGAATAGTCGCAGGATCTGCCCCTAGGGCCACCGAAACAGGATAGTTTTCGCCTGGATTCGTTTGACAAAACTCTTTGAAATCCAATGCGCCGCCGCGGTGCGACAGCCAGCGCATAATGACTTTGTTTTTACTTAACACTTGTTGTCGATAAATACCGAGATTCTGTCGCTTTTTATGGGGCCCACGAGTTACGGTTAGCCCCCATGTGATCAAAGGTGCAGCATCATCTGGCCAGCAATGTTGGATCGGCAGTGTCGATAAATCAACTTGGTCACCGCTTAGCACCACTTCCTGACAAACCGCTTTTTTGACTTCCTTGGCAGGCATGTTGAGCACTTGCTTTAACACCGGCAGTTTGTCCCACAGATCTTTTAGCCCTTTTGGCGGTTCAGGCTCTTTCAGGTAGGCCAGTAATTTTCCTACTTCACGCAGCGCTTCAACTGACTCTTGCCCCATGCCCATGGCGACGCGTTCTGGCGTACCAAACAAATTGGCCAATACTGGAATAGAATGACCTTTGGGATTTTCAAACAAGATTGCCGGACCACCAGCACGCAGTGTACGGTCAGCAATTTCAGTCATCTCAAGATGCGTATCTATTTCTTGGGTTACTCGCCTGAGTTGACCTATTTTCTCTAGTTGCTTGATAAAATCGCGTAAGTCTTTGTATTTCATATCGAACCGCTCATTGATGTTAGCCAGTAAGTATAAACAGGGTAGCGAAGATATACGAGCCAGAAGACTTAATAGTTCGCCGATATTGCAATTTGAGCGTTTAATTACCTATTTGTTTAAGCGATCACAAATTAGTTGTTAATATTTTGTAATTTTTTTCATTCGGGGATAGTCTTACGCTATTGTCTGCTCAAAAAGGTTTTCACAATGAGATTTAGACTAGCTCTGTTTTTTTTAAGTCTATTCAGTACATCGAGTTTTGCCGCTTGCGATTCAGCAAAATTCAATCAATTTGACTTTTGGATTGGCGAATGGAATGTGTTCAATCAAAAGGGCAAATTAGCTGGCACGAATTCGATTACCAAACAATTAAATAATTGTGTTCTGGAAGAAAAGTACCTTACCCCTTCAGGTTATGCAGGACAGAGTCTCAATATATATAAACCGGGCACAGATTCCTGGCATCAAACTTGGGTCGACAACTCCGGTTTATTGCTTACCTTGGAAGGTCAGTTCGACGGCACTGCGATGGTGTTATCGGGTACAACTTTGTCCCCTTCTGGTTATTTTGTACTGCACCGTATAACATGGAAGCCCGCGCCCGATAAGAGCGTCAGACAACACTGGCAATCAAGTAATGACAAGGGTCAAAGCTGGAAAACTTTGTTCGATGGTAAATACGTAAAACGCAAAAAATAACGATCAAACCAATTTAAACTTAGAGGTCTCTATGCCATTTAATCAAGAACTCACCGAAGAACTAAATCTGCTATTAAAATTCCCCAATAAAAGTCTTATGCAAGGCCTAAAGATTCATCATGATGCGGATCCTGCGATAATCGATGCGGCCAAACGACTCTATGCCAAAGGTATTGTCAGCCAGCCAGATGGGGGGTATTTAACCGATCTAGGCCATGATCTTGCCGAGCATGCGCAAGTAATACAATCGGCGCTTACTCACAGTTAATTTCTCAGCCATGCACGGTGGCGAGAGCTAGTTACCCGTTAGCATATTGCGAGGTCGATTCAAACGCGCCTGAATAGAAACCTTTGACCCTGTTTTGACGTCATGCCTATGCGCCTCATATAGCCTGTCGCTAAATACACGTTGTTGAAGATTAGTTGATGACCGGTTAATCATCAGCCTTTGTTAAAAAGCAATTGGTCTACTCTCAAATAAGGTAAATTTATCCATAGGCTAACAATAAAATTTGCTCATTAAATTTAGTAATCTCGGCAATTGTCGATACACTAAATATGAACTTATTCGACTGATTCTCAATGGATACCTAGTAATGCGCCTGTTAAATGCTCTGACTTATGCCACTTTAGTTTGTCTTTATTGCAGTAATGCACATGCAGCTGAGCCAATCAAAGCCGTTGAGCTGTACTCTCAGGATGAGCTATTGAAGATGATCAATGACAATCAGCATTTGGATCGTGTTGTATTAGACCGCTGTCAGCTTGTACAAGACATTGAAGCGCGCGCCGATACATTGAAGGTACCAGCCTATCAATTCTTATGGGGCGATATGTTAGCCTGGGGTGTCTGTGTTGATGCTGAGCCCATTCGCGGAATTAGTTATATGAAGGAAGCTGCGGATCAAGGGTTAGCACCTGCATTGGAGCAGCTCGGTCGCTACTATGCGCAAGGCAAGCTGGTGCAGCAAGACAAGCAGCGCGGGGTAATTTATTTGCGTGAGGCCGCAGCGCTTGGCAATCTCAATGCCCAAATCCATCTTGCCGAATTATTTATTGATGGCTTCGGAAGCCCTTACGATTACGAAGATGCCTATCATTGGCTGTACAATGCGATCACAGATGATCAATCTAAGCACAAGAAAATCGCCCAGTGCATGCAAGATTTAGAAAAACTCATGCACCCTAAAGCGGTGCGCAGCGCAAAACGCCCCTTAGAAAGCTAACACTTTTAAGCAAACAGTTAAGACTACAGCTATTCAGGCGTTTTTTGAAAAGTTTCAAATTGCTCCGGTAAGTGCTGCGCTAACTGGCCGGAAACTTCCACGTAGGTTTTGAGCGCATCAGGTAACGAGGCATAGATTTTATCGATGTTATCCAGCAATTTGTGATTTCCTGCCCGCTGCGCTTGCTCTACGGCCATAGGTACATTGGCAAAGGTGCTAAACATCATTAAACAATGTTTAAGATTGCGCTTTAAGCTCGGTAGTTTTTCCGGTTGCTTTTCCACTAACTCTTGCCAACATCGTTGCCAAACCGCCTCCAATTGACTATGTCCAACCAGCAAGCCCTTTAACCATTTGCTGACCGGCATATTTGAGTTTGGATCTTCAGGTAAGGTCTGCCCTTGCATGGGGATGCGAAATGTCTCAGAGCGCATTTCGGTAAGTTGTTGCTGCAACACACTCATTAAAGTTTCAGCTATCTTATCGGCGTCTTGCGCACTGGCTAATTGACCATGTTGATTGAATACCCAGTTTAACCATTCATCGGGCATCGGAATTTCGGGTGCCGCACAGACCGAAAACACCAAACCACCGACATAATCACTTGAGTGCAGAGTAGATTTAAACTCTAGATCACACAATTGTTGGAGTTGTAAAACATGGGGGGGCGTAGCAAATGGCAAAATAAACTCGTATTAACCGACAAATAATTCAACTGCCACCAGCATATAGCAGCTTTATCGAATAATTAAGTGTTTTGGTCGTGAACTTAGTAAAAACTATTGACAGTACTTCGATTGAACAGGATATAATGCCCAGCATTGTTATAGTATAACATTCCATTTTTCATAATAGGTAGAGGTCACTGTGTTCAATTCCAATTATTTATTGCTACTGTCTAGCCTTTCCTTACCCTTAGGTTTCGCTACCTCGGCATTGGCACAAGCAGACACTAGTCAAGATAAACCGTCACAAAAAGACGAACACGAAATCGAAAAGTTAGTTATTACTTCTAATCCTCTTAATCGGACCATCTTACAATCTGCCACACCGGTTTCTATTATTGCTGGTGAAGATCTCGAATCACGGGTCGCACCGACCCTTGGGGAAACCTTAAAGAATGTGCCGGGCGTACACAGCACCTATTTTGGCCCGGTATCTAGCAGCCCCATTATTCGAGGACTAGACGGCCCTAGAATTCGAGTATTGCAAAATGGATTAGATGTCTCTGACGCATCTCGCATTGGTCCTGATCACGTTGTTTCCACTGAAACTGCCAATGCCTCACAAATCGAAGTACTTCGTGGCCCTGCAACCTTATTGTATGGCAGTGGTGCCATTGGTGGTGTGGTTAACGTAGTAGACAATCGCTTACCCACTCGTGAAATGGATGAATTACAAGGCAAGGTCAGTTATTTGCACGACAGTGTATCCAGTGAAGATTTAATTAATCTAAGTCTAGATGCCGGTCATCAACAATGGCTATTCCACCTAGACGCGTTTGACAGGTCAACTGAAAACTACGAGATCCCAGGTCCAGCACAGTTAGGTGGCAGTGATACCAGTGGCATATTAGACAACTCATTCATCGCAGCGCATGGTTTTAGTAGCGGGATTGGTTGGGCTAAAAATAATCTTAATCTAGCGGTTTCTATTGGATCCTTGCAAAGCGAATACGGTGTGCCAGGCCATGCTCATGAAGAAGAGCACGAAGAAGAGGAAGAGCACCAAGAAGAATTACACGCGCAAGAAATGGCAGAGTCCATTTATGGGCGTTTGAAACAAGACCGCTATCAAGTACTTGCTGATTGGACTGACTTAGACGGTTTTATCTCTGAAGTCAGGTTTAGAAGTGCATTTACCGATTACACGCACAGTGAAATTGAAGATGGCGAAGTCGGCACCACGTTCACTAATGAAACCTTAGAAAGCCGATTTTGGGCTAAGCATGCGCCGCAACAAGGCTGGGAAGGCGTGCTGGGCTTTAACTATCTGGCCAGTGATTTTTCAGCCTTAGGAGACGAGGCATTTACACCGGCTTCCGAATCGCGATCCTTTGCGGTGTTTGCGCTTGAAGAGAAGCCTTTTGGTGCATTTTTATGGCAATTAGGGGCTCGCGTTGAGAAAACTCAGATCACCGTCGACAATGATTTTTTCGTCACTACGGAGCAAGCCAATTCATTTGAATTTGACCAACAGTCTTTTACAGGCGTCAGTTTATCGGCCGGCTCAGTCTGGACAGTATCGGACACTGACACCTTGTCATTTAATTACGCTTATTCGCAAAGAGCACCTTCAGCGGCAGAAATCTTCTCCAACGGTTTACACATTGCCACTAATACCTACGAGTTAGGGGTTGGCTTTGACGTTATACCTGGCGAGGATAATGACGAATTTGAGATCATCAAAAATGCGCGCACTATCGAGCTGGAAACATCAAACAACATCGATCTTACCTACCATTACACCGGTGACCAAGTGGAAGCGACCTTCAGTCTTTTCTATAATCAGATCAACGATTACCTTTTTCAGCAAAATACTGGGTTAGTCTTCGTCGAGGAACACCACGATGAAGCTGAGGAACACGGACACGAACTCGAGGAAGGACTTCCGGTGTTTGTATTTCAGCAGCAAGATGCTGACATATACGGATTTGAAGCCGAAGTTGACTGGCATTTTAACGACAGCGTGCGATTAGAAACTTTTGCTGATTCAACCAGAGCTACATTGCAAGATGGGCAAAACGTGCCGCGAATTCCGCCGTTGCGTATTGGTGCGGAACTTCACTGGGAAAACACCCATTGGCATGCCGAATTGGGCGCAACATATTATGCGAAACAAGATGATATCGCCGAATTTGAAACCCTTACCCAAGGTTACACTCTGGTTAATGCAGCGTTTAGCTATTATATGGATGTAGCCGACAACGAGTTAGTGTTATTTGTGCGAGGAAACAACCTAACCAACGAAGAAGCGCGAGTGCACGCGTCTTTTATCAAAGATGATGCGCCTTTGCCTGGCCGTTCGATTGTTGTAGGCGCGCGACTGCAGTTTTAACCCACATTAGCAATGGCGAACTCTTTTGCCATTGCGTTGGGCTACCAATTTATCGACAAGCTTGCTAACGTCTTGTTTATCAACTTGAAACGATTGAGTTAAAACGTCGATGAAAAAATTTGGTCCTGCCCTACTTGTCACCGCCGCCTTTATTGGACCGGGCACCGTCACCACGGCAACACTCGCAGGCGGAAGTTATGGTTATGCGTTAGTTTGGGCATTAGTGTTCTCCGCCATCGCGACTTTTGTATTACAAGAAATGGCATCTCGATTAGGGTTGGTTACCGGTAAAGGGCTGGCTGAAGCAATTCGAGGGCAATTTTCAGGGATCAGCCAACTGCTCGTCATCGGACTGGTCGTAAGCGCAATTGGCATAGGCAACGCTGCCTATCAAGCTGGCAATCTCACCGGTGCCGCTTTGGGGTTATCGGCAATATCCAAAATAGAACTGACCATTTGGGTTTGGATTCTGGCGGCTGTGTCGACGGGATTACTGATCAGCGGCAAATACAAGGTGATCGAAATTGCATTGATTGCATTAGTGTTTTTAATGTCTTTGGTGTTTGTTATTACCATGATCATGGCGGGTCCAGATTTGTCGGCACTCATGACTGGCTTGGTGTCTTTTTCGGTTCCTTCTGGCAGTACCCTAATGATCATTGCGTTGGTCGGCACAACCGTTGTGCCCTACAATTTATTTTTACATGCCAGCATAGTGGCAAAGCAGACAAAATCTGACAATTTACAACAGTCGGTGTTCGACAATCGGATTGATACTGGGTTGTCAGTTGGACTGGGAAGCCTGATAACATTAGCCATATTGTCCTGTGCTGCCACAGCCTTCTTCGCCACTCAGACGCAAGTAGAGACCAGCAATATTGCGCATCAGCTAACGCCCTTGTTAGGCAACTACGCCAATTTCTTTTTTGCCAGTGGCTTATTCGCGGCGGGTCTTACTAGCGCCATTACCGCACCGCTGGCAGCAGCGTATGCCGTATCTGGTGCCATGAATTGGCCTACTCAATTAGATAATAAACGTTTTAAAGCAATTTGGTTGACGGTGATGATCGCGGGCGTGGTGTTTGCCAGTTTAGGCATCAAACCACTGGCGGCTATCCTGTTTGCCCAAGCGACCAATGGCTTGTTGCTGCCGGTAATCGCCGTGTTTTTAATTGTCGCGTTGAATAACCGAGCTTTAATGGGTGAGTACAAAAACGGGATTTTTAGTAATACATTGGGAGGCGCTATCGTGGTATTTGTCTCCGCATTGGGGCTATATAAGTTGATTAGTTTATTTTTCTAATCAACTTACCCGCAGCAAATTACCCTTTAAGTCGACCAAAGGCCTCAACCAGCATGCTTCTTGGACAGCCAAAGTTAATCCGAACATATTGCTTGTTACCAAAATCAATGCCCGGCGAAGGACCAACACCCCGTGCTTCGAAATAGCTTTGGGGATTGTCGACTTCGAGTCCAGTGGCATCAATCCATGCTAAATAAGTTGCTTCGACCTTTAAAAGCCGAAGGCCGGGTATGCTGTCAACTTGTTGCTGAATATAGTCAAGGTTACCACGAAGGTAATCAAGCAATTGCTGGTGCCATTGATCACATTGGGTAAAGGCCGCCTCAGTGGCAACCAAGCCCATCACATTCGCCCAAGGCACAAAGCCTTGCATTGCAGACATGAACTGCGTGCGTAAATGCGCATTGGGAATAATCGCAAAAGACGTCGCTAAACCAGCTATATTGAAGGTTTTACTCGCAGCCATTAGCGTGACCGAATTATTTTCAAGCCCCGTAATTTTGCCTGCTGGCAAATGCTTCTTCGACTCATCTAACACCAGATCACAGTGAATTTCATCTGAGCACAAAACCACATCATTGGCCCGACATATCGCCGAAACACGATCCAGTTCATTCTGGCTAAGCACTGAGCCTACAGGGTTCATCGGGTTGCACAGAATAAGCAATTTGCTCTTAGGGTCGGCCGCCTGCTGTTCCAATTGTGCGAAATCTAAGGTCCAGCGCCCTGCCACTTCCACTGTATTGATTTCGACGCGCTCTAACCCATTGATAGATGGGGCGGCGCGCAGTGGAGGATAATTGGGAGTTTGCAGCATCACTTTATCGCCAAGCTTACAATAAGCCTTGCATGCCACATTAAACGCAGGCACAACGCCTGGCGTCCAGACGATCCAGCTAGTTTCAATCTGCCAATCGTGTTTATCAGCAAGCCAACGTTTTACTGCGTTATTGGCAGGTTCATATTGGGCTGGCAGTGTGTAACCAAAAAGTCCATGCTCAACACGCTTTTGTAAGGCATGTACTATAGGGCCTGGGCTAGCAAACTCAGTATCTGCAACCCACATAGGTAAAACGTCCTTACCTTTGTATTTTTGCCACTTAAAAGAATAGGTAGAAGATCGATCAATGATCTCGTCAAATTGCATGAAATATCCTTAAAACAGATGCTAACAATGGTTCGATGGATGCTTACTTAAGCATCAAGAAGCCGCTTAACTTTTTCAGTCAGATCATAATTTTTAAATGGTTTTGCAATGAAATCAGACACCTTCGCTTTCCTTGCTGCAATCACCAAATCGCGGGTTGCGTTACCGGTTAGCAATAGAAATGGTACTTGTTGATTTTTTTTGCGAATAGCGGCCAATACTTCTAATCCATCGTGCTCAGGCATTTGCCAATCACAAATGACCAAGTCCGTCCCCTCTAGTCCATCCTTTTCAATATAGCGAATGGCTTCAGAACTATTAGACATAGTGCAGACTTCACCTTCAATAAATTCATCGAGAATTAATTGAAGCAGTTCCAAAGTAATTACATCATCATCGATAACAAGAATATTATGCAATACAGAGTACTCAAATCAATAAACTAATGCGCATAAATATACCCTTTGGCAAATGGTTTGAACATCCCCTTTTAATAATTAACCTAAACTGAAGGATATTTACTGCCATTTGATTCAGATCAATACGCTATGTCATAGATACCACTAAGATAATCTCATTAACTTTGGAGATTATGATGAAACAAAATGTCGGAATATTAGACACAGCAATTCGCTCTATTCTAGCCTGCGCTTTACTGGCAATATCTTTGGAAGGATTCTATAGCGATACCGTCAACATTATATTGGCGCTACTCGGAACCGTATTATTCGTATCAAGTAGTTTTGGCGTTTGCCTAATCTATCGAATATTAGGCATAGATACTTATCCTGATTTTAGCGACGACTCCTATCATCCTCGGTAATTTTAAGCTGGCTAAAACAGTCCCATCTGTTTGCTGGTCATTTGTTCAAAAGATAGATTGATAAATGGCAATATACCTTCTGCAATAGGTTTGATTTGCTTTTCAATATAGTGTTCATAATCTAATGGTGAGGTTAC
Source organism: Aliiglaciecola litoralis (assembly GCF_039523355.1). Classification (NCBI taxonomy): domain Bacteria; kingdom Pseudomonadati; phylum Pseudomonadota; class Gammaproteobacteria; order Alteromonadales; family Alteromonadaceae; genus Aliiglaciecola; species Aliiglaciecola litoralis. The sequence continues at coordinate 33,505 of NZ_BAAAFD010000009.1, forward strand.
ATATTCTGCTGGTTGTGGACCATCAATAGTGATCACATAATGGATCCAGCCTTTATGTTGATACCGCAGCGGTTTACCCAAGCGTTGATTGTTTTCATCTGCTAATCGCGCGGCTTTGACATGCGGGGGGACGTTTTTAGTATATTGGTCTAAACGTTGCCTTAGTCGTTTACGGTAAACTAAGGCCTCATCGTTACGCCCTTGGCGAATTGAATCTATCGTGTCTTTGAGAAAAGCGCTGACATCTTGTTTATCAAAGACCATCTGATACAAGGTTGTTTGGAATGATTTAGCCATCGGTGTCCAATCTGAGCGAACCGTCTCTAGCCCTTTAAATACTAATTCTGATTCGCCGTTTTCTTTGCATTTTATCCCTGCATAACGCTTCTTACTGCCCATTTCAGAGCCCCGAATGGTGGGCATTAAAAACGTCGAAAATAAAGTTTCAAATTCAATTTCTAAGAAACACTCAAGTTGTAATTCGTGTTTTAGCTTGTGCTGCCAACGCTGATTGATCAATTTCTGTAAATCTAAGCCAATTTGTTTAGCTTGCTGTGCTGTTTGAATATTCTCAAGCCACACAAATGTTGAATCAGTATCACCGTAAATTACCTTGTAACCTAGAGCTTCTATCCAGCCCGCGGTAGTCTGCATTATTTCGTGGCCACGCAGGGTTATCGAGCTTGCTAAGCGGGTATCATAAAAAGGACACCCACCCGAACCCAGTACACCATAAAACGAATTCATAATGATCTTAATCGCTTGCGAGCGCGCAGAGTCTAGATTCTTTTTTGCTTGGTCACGCTGCTGCCACAAGCTGGCAATGATATCCGGCAAAAAGTGTTTATCTCGCGAAAACGCGGCGCCGCGAAAACCCGGTATCGCCTTATCAGGATCAGCCAATCCTTCAATCAGTCCCATAGGATCAATTTTAAATGTGCGAATAATAGAGGGATAAAGGCTTTTGAAGTCGAGCACCAATACGTTGTTATATAATCCCGGCCGTGAATCCATAACGTAGCCCCCGGGACTGGCAAGGCCGCCGTCATGCGGGCGATTCGGTGAAACATAACCCGCGCGATGTAATTTGGGCAAATATAAGTTGATGAAAGCCGCGACCGAGCCGCCCATTCGGTCTAACTCTAAGCCCGTTATTTGGCTACGAAATACCAAATAATCGATAAGCTTAGTGTGTTCGAATATGCGCTCAACTAAAACACAATCCTGCAAATTGTACTTGGCCAGTTTGATTTTATTGTGATGAAAGTCATGGGTGATGGCGGCGACTCGATTGTCTACATCATCGCTGTCTTTCCCCTCGCCAAACAGTGACATAGCAACATGCTCAAGGGTGAAATTGTCAAACTGATAGGTGGCGGTTTTTAAACTGTCGATGCCATCAATCACCAGTCGCCCTGCGATACTGATAAAAGCCTGATTACTGTCGTTGCGGCCATCGCGAAATACCACATCACTTTGGTCTCGACCTAAGTTTAACTTGATATTATGCAGATTGGCGCGTGTCACCAGCACCCTAAAGTCAAAATTAACAATATTCCAACCAATAATAATGTCGGGATCAAAATCGCCGATCGAAGCAACTGTTTGAGTTAGCAAACTCGCTTCATCGGCAACCCACTCAATCCAATCCTCATCGCCTTGCTTATCACCAATCATGATGACTTTTTTAAACTCTTCGCTGCTAAGCCCAATGGAATAAAGCTCACCTTCAAGGCTGCACTCTATGTCCAGAGACAGCAGGGCTAATTGGGGCGTATAGTCAGTGGGTTTTAATTTGGCATGGGTTAATTGTTGATATTTTACTGGCTGTTTGTGATTGACGATGCGGCCAGTAAAGGCAGCACTGCCATACACAAAGCGTTCCATTAAAAACCGTTCTGATAGGCGAATATCGTATTCATAAAGAGCTATGTGCGCATCTTTGATGATATCCCGCGCTCGGTAAAAATGCGCGATACTGGCAAAGTAAACGGCGCTAACGGGTGCATGCTCGAAAGTGCGTAAACTCAGCGATTCAATTTGCACCACAATGCCGTGATGATTAAGCAGATCTTGCACGGTTTGCGTATCTGTCTGGGCGACAAAAAAAACCGACTGCTGGGCATCGGTAGTCATTTTGTACGGGCCTTGTGCCGTGCTTAGCCAAAATTCTAAGTAGGTTTTGCCCTGTCGTTCAAAATGTCGTCGGGTGAGAATAAAACCCTGTTGCAGACCACCCATCGACGGCGCATCACCTTCATAAAATATAATAGCTGAAAGTATACACGCTGCTAGGCAAGCTAAACAGAGTGAGCTTGATTAGCTTAGCTAAAATTTGATACTCAATGCCATGGGTTGAAGCGTGACTAATGCGCATCTTTTGACACGTGACGATCCATTCCCTCTACGGATTACCTACGCGGACGCTTTGCGTAGTTACGGTATTTAGTAGCACGATCAAGATGAAAAGTTCACCATACTGGTCTTCTGCGATGGGCTTAGCGTCTCCACCTAATAACGCGAGCAGCTCAGGCGTCGTATTGCTGTGTCCTACAATTAGACTCGTTTGTTTAGTATTGAGCAATTGACTTGCAAAACCATTGAGATCACGTGGAGAATACGACGTGATGTTAATACCAAGTTGCTTCGATAATGGCTGCGCAGTTTGTTGTGTGCGCTTATAGTCGGTACTAAAAATATGTTGAATGTCTTTATCGGCTAACAAGGTGGCGAGTGACTGGGCTCGTGCCATTCCTTGCTCGGTAAGACTTGGATTTTTGCTATCAGCTTGCTTTTCAAAATGTCGGACTAGATACAACTCATAGCCTTGGGCATTAAAAGACAACACGAATAACGCGCGTATCAACCATTTCATCAATGTCATTCCTTAGCAGTTAAGCTTGTCAGTATAGCAAAATCGAGCAAAGCGTAGCGTGTCGTTTAGGTAAGGGAGTATTTGGCTATTCATTTCTTAGCTATTTTTGATCCGCAGGTTCAACAAGAAACTCTAATACCCTATAAGAGAAATAGGCAATGGCCTTTCTCACTATTCCACATCAGGTTATCATGGCCATTATTATCAATTAGATTTGGAGCGCCACTGTCTTGTATAGCGGTAACATACGAAAAATGCAGGTTGCAGCACAACCAGGCGAAGCAGTTAAATATAGCTTACCCATAGGTGACGAACAGATAGATATGACGGCTTTAGTTGGCTCGTCAATTCGGGTAAAACACAGCCAACAAATTCATTGTATCCATTGCCAAACAAAAACCAAAAAGAGTTTCAATCAAGGTTATTGCTACCGCTGCCTGATCAAACTAGCCCAGTGCGACACTTGCATTATTAAACCTGAAAACTGTCACTATCATTTGGGGACTTGTCGAGAGCCCAAGTGGGGCGAAGAAAATTGTATGCAATCGCATTTTGTGTATTTGGCGAATACCGGAACGACTAAAATAGGCATCACGCGCCATGTCACCGATGGCATTTCCAGTCGCTGGATTGACCAAGGAGCTACTCAGGCGTTAGCCATTTTAAGAGTAAAAAGTCGACTTGTCAGTGGTTTAGTAGAAACCGTGTTTAAACAACATATTGCCGATAAAACCAATTGGCGCACCATGCTTAAAGGGGCACCTGAGCAAGTGGATCTAATTAGTCTGCGAGAGCAATTATTCAATCAGGTCGAAGGCGAACTAGATATGATCAGTAGTGAACATGGGATCCAAGCACTGAGCATGATCGACGCGCAGCCGGTTGAGATTACGTATCCTGTACAAGCCTACCCGGATAAAGTGAAATCGATAAATCTGGACAAAGAACAAGAGTTTGAAGGAACACTTAACGGCATCAAAGGCCAGTATTGGCTGCTTGATAATGACAGAGTGATCAACATGCGTAAATACGCCGGTTACCATCTTGAGATAGAGGTATAAACGCGTTTATCTCTAAACGCCAGTTCAATAGCATAAGGCATCGGTAATACATTGTCAGCGTGGTGGATAGCGATTCAACATCTACTATTAAGGTAGTCAACTAATGGGGAGTCACAAGGTGCGAAATAGCAAAATGAAAGCGCTACTGGTTTTGGTTACTGCTGTTTTACTGGCCATGCTGCTGACCTTCATAGCCCAATCGGGACACAATAATTTGCCCGAGCTTTCGACGTTTGCCATCTGCGCAATAGTGACCTTTGTGATCCAATGGTGCGTGTTTATCCCATCCTATTTGCTAAAAACAGAGCGAGTATATGATCTAACCGGAAGTTTGACCTTCATCATTGTGATATTCGTTGCTATCAACAGCCAGCAAACTGTATCGATAACCTCAATTCTGTTAGCCGCGATGGTCGTTGCTTGGGCGGCGCGGCTTGGCACTTTCTTGTTTTTAAGGATCAATAACACCGGAGTTGACGGTCGTTTTGATGATATCAAACCCGACAAATATCGTTTTTTTTCAGCTTGGACTTTGCAAGGTTTATGGATATTGATTATGGCTTCCGCTGCGCTGACAGTGATCAGCTCGCCACAAGCAGCGCGCATTGATGCGCTGACGCTGGTAGGTGTTGCTATTTGGTTAATTGGCTTTGCAATTGAAGTAATTGCCGATCAACAAAAAACACGATTTAAACAAGACCCTCTAAATCAAGGGCAGTTTATTCAAACTGGCTTGTGGGCCTATTCTCGCCACCCTAATTACTTCGGCGAAATTGTGTTGTGGATTGGTGTGGCGATCGCGGCTTACCCCGCCCTTGAGGGCTGGCAACTAATTACCTTAAGTTCTCCTCTTTTTATCATATTACTGTTAACAAAAGTAAGCGGGATTCCAATGTTAGAAAAGCGTGCCGATGAAAAATGGGCCAACAATCCAGACTATCAAAAATATATTACCACTACGCCCGTTTTAATCCCCAGAATTAACTGTCGATGGGGTTGAATATTCCATTATTTGGGTTTTAGGGTTACTTACAATATCAGAATATTCAATTTGCCCTTAGCAACAACTCAGTCGCTCTTTAAATTTGATTTAATAAGGTTTGTCGCATCTTGTGATGTTAATGGCCAATCGATAAAATATCCTTGACCAAAGTCACATTGATTTGCCAACAGAAAATCCCATTGTTCTTGTGCCTCTATGCCTTCTGCGACGACTTTAATATTGAGACTATGGGCCAACGAAATCGTCGCTTTAACAATTTCTTGAGTCCCCTCATGCTCTTCTTGCCGATTAATCAAAGAGTCCACAAAACTGCGATCTATCTTTAAAACCTGAACAGGTAACTTATCCAGATAAGCTAACGACGAGTAACCGGTGCCAAAGTCATCGATTGCCAGTTCTATCGAACGTTGTCGTAGACTATCTAATAAGGTATTAACTTCTTCGGTATACTCCATCAGTGCCGTTTCTGTTATTTCAAGTTTCAGATGTTTACCTTGAATCTGTGTTTCCGCTAAAATGACATCAATCTGCTCAATTAAATCCGGCTGATTAAGTTGCAATGCTGATAGATTCACAGCTATGGTTGGCAAGTTAGCTTCTCCTATTAGGTCATGCCATTCCCGTAATTGTGTACAAGCTTGACGAATAACCCAGATGCCAATTTCAAATATCTGTCCATTTTCTTCCGCCAGCGGTATAAAACGGTCTGGCGGGATCAAGCCTTGTTCTGGGTGTAGCCATCTTAGCAACGTTTCGAAACTGGCCAAGTGCCCAGTGTCTAACGCAATAATTGGTTGGTAGACAACAAAAAATTGCTTTCTTTCCATTGCCACATTCAAATCATTTTCAAGTGCTGTAATTTCTATTTTCTGCTCACGCATTTGCGTATCAAACATCTGAAAGCACCCTCGGCCCTTTTCCTTGGCTTTATACATTGCAATATCAGCATCCCGAAGCACTTCTTCAGGCTTGGAGTATTGAGTTTGACAGTTAACAATACCAATGCTGACTCGGAAGAAAATTTTCAATTGGTCAATATGGAATGGCTGGTTAAACGCTTGGATGATTTCATTCACTATCGCGACTAACGCTTCATGTGAAGCGGGTTTTTGAATCAACACGGTAAATTCATCACCACCTAACCTCACTGCATGACAGTTTGACGGTAGGATATCAACTAATCTTTTTGCGGCAGCAATTAACAAATTATCGCCTAACGTATGACCATGAGTATCATTCACTTTCTTGAACCGGTCACCGTCTAGGAACATCATTGCAAATCCACCCTGCTGGTGATGAGCCATTGAAATGCACTGCTCTAGTTTCTGCAATAACCAAGGTCGGTTAGGTAATCCGGTAAGGGGATCGTGAAACGCCATATGGAAAAGCTTCGCTTCGGCTGCGCGTCTTTCTTTCTCCTTTACTGTCAGCTCTTTAGTGCGCTTTTCAACACGTTGCTCCAGCTCAATATTGAGTTGTAAAACCGCGGCATTGGCACTGGCCAACTCCGTGGTTTTTTCTTCAACTAAACCTTGCAGTTCGGCTTGTCTTTGTTGATTATGAAATAGGCGCCAGCGAATAAAGCCATACACCGATACTACCGCTATCAAGATAAATAAAAAGCTTGCCCACCACGTTTGCCACCAAGCAGGTAGAATATGAATTTCAAGCCGTCGAGGGTGAAGGCTCCAAACATTATCGTTATTGGCTGCTATCACTTCAAAAGTATAGTGTCCTGGATCTAGGTTTGTGTAACTGGCACGTCGTCGGCTACTATCCACTTCAATCCAATCCTGTTGAAGCCCGAGCAAACGGTAGCGATACCTGTTTTTCATCGGTGCAACATAGCTAACTGCAGTAAATTCAAAAGCCAAATGGTTTTGATTATGAGGTAACGCTAATTCTTCTAGCTGGATAAGCGTGCGATTTAGCAAAGTTGAATTATGCAAATTGATGGTTTTTTGGAAAAGCTCAACGCGGGTAAGATGTACTTTGGGATCGGCTTCATTTAAGGGTATGTTGGCTGGGTTAAAAACACTCAAGCCATCTGTTCCGCCAAAATACATAATTCCGTCTGACGACAACAAGTGACTATTGCGATTGAAGTGATTTCCAGCTAAACCGTCAAACTTATCAAATAACTGCACCTTCTCTGTGGCGGGGTTAAAGCGAATTAAGCCATTTCGCGTGCCTAACCATAAAAAACCTAGTTGGTCTCCTTCAACTGATGTTACAAAGTGATTAATCGAGTCATATTTCCGAGACGCTTGCTTTATTGGTTCATAGCTTAATAGGCCATTTTCTGCGGCAATCCACAGCATTCCCGAACTTGCCAAATAAAGACCTAAAATATTCCCAGGATTGTCAAGAGGTATGAATTCGAAAGTTTCTGATTGGGCATCGAATAACTCCAACCCTCGTTGACCTCCAATCCAATAACGGTCGCCTCCTGCTGACTCGATATCGTTAATTGCAAAGTTGGATATGCCTGACTTTTGCCCAACGCCGCCAGGAACAAATTGTTGAAACTGACCTTTAACAGGATCCACAATTTGCAAACCACTATTCCAAACACTCAACAACATCCGGTCTCGTCTATCAACCTCGATGCTATAGATGTTGATGTCAGCTAACCCTACATTTTCATTGCTCTGTGTGTCCCGAGTAATATTTTCAAACATCATTGTTTTACGGTCTAATTTACTAAGACCTGCCCCCCAAGTACCCAACCAAATATCCTGCTGAGAAGTTTCTGCGATGGCCAAAACAGAGTCACTGCCAATGCTATTGGGATTATTTTCATCATGCCGAAAATGTTTAAAATAACCAGTCTCGGGATCATAGCGATCCAATCCACCGCCGTCTGTGGCAATCCAAATTTTGCCTGATTGATCCTGATGTATGTCGGTCACATTATTAAAACCTAAACTTTGCGCCGAATTGCGGTTGTGGGTCAAGATACTAAATTTTTCAAGATGTTCACTGATCCTGAATACGCCAAAATGAGCAACCGTAAACCAAATGGAGCCATCTTTATCCTCAAAAATGTCGGAAACTGCACCAGGGGGAAAACTATCATCTTCGTCAATAGAGGCAGCAATATGCTTGAAACTATCGGTATCTGGCAGGTATTTGTGTACCCCTAGCTTATCGCTCCCAATCCATAACTGCCCCTTAGAATCCTCAAAGAGTGATTGATTTACTTTACTTTGAATGGCACCTGACACACCCGGTTGGGCAGGATAATGGGTATATTTGCGCGTTAGAGGGTCTAAATTCCAAACCCCATCCGAGGTAGCAATCCAAACCCGTCCATCGCGAGTTTCGATCAAATCCAGAATCCCTCCACCATGCCAAGGATACTTTTCAATCTGCTGAGATTGTGTGTTAAATAAATACAATTCATTGCCAGACGCTATCCACACTGACGAAGTGGAGCCATGGCGCTCAATTTGATTGATAAATAATTGCTTAGGTTCAGTAAAAAACTGATAGACAACATTACCAGTGGAAAGGTCGATACCTCGAAGACCAAACCCCTCTCCACCTATCCACAGAATGTTGTTATCATCTCGAAATATTGCCCAAATAAAGGTGTTATCAGATACTGCATAAGTAACGAACCTATCCTGTTCTGGAATATAGTTCATTAACTCAGTACCACCGATCCAAAGTGAACCGTCTGTATCCAGTAATAAGGAAGGAATATTTGATTCAATTGAAGCCGGGGCATTTGAGTGTTGCTTAAACCCCTTGAGTTGGTATCCATCATACCGCTTTAAGCCATTATCTGTGGCAATCCATAAAAAACCTGAATTGTCTTGCACTATGGCATGGCAATAAGCATTAATAGCGTCTCCGTCCAAAAAGAGCTTGTGTACGTTAACTTTTGCTTTGGCTGAAAAGCAAAGGGTTAAGCAAGCTAAATACATTAGCCACCGAAAAATTAACAACATTCCCCCCATGACAATAGACAATCCCTAAAAAGAAGAAAAACAAGCTAATTGGATTATAGGGAACAAATACTTAATCACCAAAGACTTCATGGTTAAATGAATTATCAATGCCTACTATTTCATAAAGATGAGCAGCTTATTAGCTCAGGCTTAATTCACAGTAATAGCTAAATTTCTGACTCACTAAGTGCAGACACGCTGTTAGAAGTTAAATTATTTCATTACAAGCAGTTTGAGCAATTAATTTATTGACTGTTACCGTTCGCCGTTTCAGTGATTGAAGGAACTAAGGTGGGTGTCCTTGTAATTCTATTGAGGGGACTAAGGTGGGTGTCCTTGTAATTTTTAGAGTGGGTGTCCTTGTAATTTCTTGTAATTTTTAGAGTGGGTGTCCTTGTAATTTTGTTGTAATTTATTGTAGGACTAAGGTGGGTGTCCTTGTAATTTTCTAGGACTAAGGTGGGTGTCCTTGTAATTGGGCCTATTCTCGCCACCCTAATTACTTCGGCGAAATTGTGTTGTGGATTGGTGTGGCGATCGCGGCTTACCCCGCCCTTGAGGGCTGGCAACTAATTACCTTAAGTTCTCCTCTTTTTATCATATTACTGTTAACAAAAGTAAGCGGGATTCCAATGTTAGAAAAGCGTGCCGATGAAAAATGGGCCAACAATCCAGACTATCAAAAATACAAGTCCACTACCCCAGCCTTGATCCCCAAATTAAAAAAGGCAGAAGATACGTTTTAGCGCTATGTCAATTTAGATAATTTGTGTCAGACTGAGTTAAATCTATGCATTTTCTTAAAGCTAGATGCAAATAAACATTGGAAGTGAATAACAGTGTCAGATAAAAGCGAATTATTACAAAGCCTTAAAATTGATCGCACAGAGCAACCTGAGCCTTCCGGTATGGCGTTGTGGAAAGTGCTGTTGATTGTCATCATCAGCATTGCAATAACCATTTGGGCTACGCTTAAATTCGCAACACCGCCAACATCCTCATCTTCTATCTCTAGCACGGCAAAAAATGACAAACTAGCCAACACTGCCGTGCAAAAAACATCAGATACAAGCGACAAAAAACCACATTCAACGCAGCCAACCTTGTCGGAGGCGAGCGCAATTCTCAACTCATCTGGTTATATCACCGCCAGAAGAATGGCCACGGTATCGGCCCAGGTAATGGGGTTAATAACTGAGGTTACTGTTGAAGAAGGAATGACGGTGACAGAAGGTCAAATACTGGCCACGCTAGATTCTACGTTAGCAAAAACCAATTACGAGCTTGCCGTAGCGCAACTTGAAGTATTAGAGGCGCGCATCAATAGTATTCAAGCCAATTTGACTGAAGCGCAAGAAAATAATCAACGGATTGCAAGCAACAGCTTTTCCAGTGCTTCAGAAAAATCCAAAGCGCTGGCGCAAATGCGCAGCCTGCAAGCCAATTTAGAAAGTGCTAAGGCTGATCTGAAAGTCGCCCATCTTGATGTGCGTCGCCAAAAAGAGCGTCTCGATGATCATACCATTCGCGCCCCCTTTTCAGGTGTGGTGACGGTGAAAGCAGCGCAACCGGGTGAAATTGTTGCCCCTAGTTCGGCTGGTGGCGGATTTACACGCACCGGAATATGTACCATAGTGGACATGGAATCGTTGGAAATCGAGGTAGACGTGAATGAATCCTTTATTGGTCGGGTATACGCTGGACAACCAGTGGAAGCCCAATTAGATGCCTACCCTGATTGGACTATTCCAGCCTCAGTCATCGCCATCATCCCTACCGCTGACCGAGCAAAAGCTACGGTGCAAGTGCGAATAAAGATAGAGCAACCCGATCCTAAAATATTACCCGACATGGGTGTGAAAGTTGCCTTCCAAAAATAGCGAGGAGAACAACATGAGCGATGCAGTGTTATTTGATTTAAAAGACGTTTCAAAGAAATTCGTCAAAGGAAAAGAACAAATAACCATATTTGATGGCCTAAACATGCAGATTAATGAAGGGGATTTCCTCGCCATAATGGGTCCATCGGGATCAGGCAAAACAACGCTGCTGAATCTCTTGGGTGGCGTTGACCAACCCTCCAGTGGACAAATCAGCTTTGACCAGAAACGCATTGATAAGCTTAGCGAAGGCCAGCTAGCCCAGTGGCGAGCAAATAATATAGGTTTTATTTTTCAATTCTATAATTTGATGCCGATGTTAAACGCCTTCCGTAATGTAGAGTTACCTTTACTGTTGACCAATTTAAACAGTAAAGAACGAGCCAAAAGAGTCGAAAACGCACTGAAGCTAGTCAATCTGGCGGACAGAGCTAAGCACATGCCAAATGAAATGTCAGGCGGGCAACAGCAGCGTGTGGCAATCGCACGAGCGGTTGTGTCAGATCCAAAATTATTACTCTGCGACGAGCCGACCGGTGATCTGGATAGAAAAACTGCCGATGAAATCCTCGAGACATTGCAGTTACTCAATAACGAATTTGGAAAAACCATAGTGATGGTTACCCATGACCCCTCGGCGGCAAAATATGCCAAGCGCACTTTGCATTTAGATAAAGGTGAGTTTGTAACCCAAGCAGATACCGGAGCAACACAGGGGGTCAAATGAAAGACTTTTATTTAATCTATAAAAACCTGACACGCAAAAAGCTTCGCTTATTTCTGACCTGCTTTGCGATCTTCATTGCTTTTCTTATCTTCGGTGCCATAAGCGCCTTGCAAGGCGCATTGAATTCCGGTGTTGAGATGTCGGCTGACAACCGCCTAATAACGGTAAATAAAATCAACTTCACGCAGCCATTACCCTTTTCCTACGTCAATAAAGTGAAGAGTATCGAAGGGGTCGAAGCGGTAAGTTACGCCAATTGGTTTGGGGGATTTTACCAAGAACCTGCAAATCAAATAATGACAATGGCGGTGGATCCCGACACCTACTTTACCGTTTATGAAGAACTCATTTTGCCCGAGGGCCAATTAAGTCAATGGCAAAGCAATCGTCGCGGCATGCTGGTTGGCGATCGTATTGCAAAGACATTCAACTGGAAAGTGGGTGATACTATTCCCATACAATCTAATATTTTCACCAATACCGACGGCACCCAAACCTGGCAATTACAGATCGACGGCATATTTAGCGCACAAGACCAAAAGACCGATACCGGCTATATCGTGTTTCACTATAAGTACTTTATGGAAACCCAAACGTGGGGCGGTGACAATGTTGGCTGGCTGATCGTTAACACCACCGACTCGGCGCTTAATCAACAAGTCTCTGACCAAATCGACGCAAATTTCGCAAACTCTGCTGCAGAAACAGAAACCAGTACCGAAGCGGCATTTAATAAGGCCTTTATTGAGCAAATAGGCAATATAGGTTTGATCATTTTTGGGGTGGTATTCATGGCGTTTTTTACCATATTAATAGTGGTAGGCAACACTATGGTATTAGCCATTCGAGAACGCACCAACGAAATAGCCGTGCTCAAAACCTTAGGTTTTTCATCTCCTCGAATATTCAAAATGATCCTGATTGAATCCTGCTTATTGTCATTTATCGGCGGCTTGCTGGGATTAGGCGCAGCCTATGTGATTGTTAAAGGTGCGTCACATGAAATGGCGCGATTTTTACCTAACTTGGTACTCGATCAATCCATTGTTTTGCAAGCGTTAGGCTACATGCTTTTGCTGGGATTAGTGACCGGTATAGTGCCTGCTATTAGAGCCTTAAGGCAAAATATCATTAGCGGATTTCAGGGAGCCTGATCATGAGTTTAGTATCACAAAGTACTGCAGTTATCGTAATGAACCTGCGCAGTCTACCGCGTCGATTTTGGATGTCAGCAGCTATGGTGTTTGCCAGTGCCGTGGTTGTGGCCATTCTTTTAGCTTTTTTAGCCATGGCCAAAGGGTTTGAAACGACCATGCAAGGGGCGGGAAGTGACGATATTGCGTTTTTCCTAAGGATAAGTTCTGGTGCTGAACTAAATAGTTCAGTGTCAAACGAGCAAGTCAACTTATTGCGCAACGCGCCTGGCATTGCCACCAATGACAACGGTCCTATTATCTCGCCGGAATTATATGTGATTGTAGATGGGCTCAAAAAAACCAGCCAAACCAAGGCCAACATTCCATTACGCGGACTAAATCAACAAGGCATCGCACTGAGAGAAAATTTTAAACTCGTTGAGGGCCGCATGTTTGCCACTGGCACCAACGAGCTCATTGTCGGGCAGGGTATTCTCAACCAGTTCGACGGATTTGAATTAGGCGCTGAGATCCGTTCAGGTAAAAATCGTTGGACCGTGGTGGGAATTTTCACGACCGGTGGAAACGTGTTTGAAAGTGAGCTTTGGGCCGACGCCAAAGTAATACAAAACTTATACAATCGTGGCAGTAGCTACCAATCAGTGCGAGCCAAGTTAACCGCACCAGATCAAATTGAAGCGATCAAAGCCTACATTGAAAACGATCCCCGTTTAAATCAAGATGTGCAAAGTGAACAAAGTTATTTCTCAGAGCAAGGCAAGGGACTCAGCTACATGGCGCTCTTTGGTCGCGTGATTTCTACCGTTATGGCATTAGGTGCACTGGCTGGTGCGCTCAATACTATGTATACCTCGGTGTCAGATCGTGCCGGTGAAATAGCCACACTAAGAGCGATTGGCTTTAGCCATTTTTCGGCATTCGTTGGTACCTTAGTGGAAGCTTTAGTGTTGTCAGTTATCGGTGGCCTACTTGGCTCTGTTGCTGCTTTTGTGTTTTTTGATGGGTTAAGTGCTGCGACCTTGGGCGGTAGCTTTACTCAAGTGGTATTCGAATTTAAATTGACCTCTGATTTGTTCGTGCAAGGGGCTACCATGGCTTTGATCATCGGGTTTATCAGTGGATTCTTCCCTGCATGGCGAGCGGCAAGAGTTCCGGTAATCGTTGCGTTTCAAAGTGGTCGTTAGTCACTGTTTTACAAAACAATCAAACAACGTCAAAAAGGCAGGTTGAATAACGTTGGATCTCTTAGTTCAAGTCCACTTCACCCAACCTGCCTTGTTTTATATCTCTGCCAGTTCCTGCTCTAATTGCTTAGCTTCGTCAGCTCTTGGCTTACTGAATCGTGCCAGTGCGAAATACAGTACCGGCGTGAGGTACAAGGTAAAGACCACGGCAATACCCAAACCGCCAAAGACCACCCAACCTATTGCGTTGCGCGCTTCAGCACCTGCACCGGTAGATAAGATCAGCGGCAAACCGCCCAGCACAGTTGAGACTAAGGTCATCATAATCGGACGCAAACGGACTTCACCCGCTTGGATAATCGCTTCTTTAACAGAGTGTCCGCGGTCACGCAGCTGATCTGCGAACTCCACCAGCAAGATACTGTTCTTGGCCAGCAAACCAATTAGCATCACCAGACCAATCTGAGAGTAGATATTTATCGATGTTCCGGTCAGGTGTAACGCATAAATAGCAGCTGCAATACCGAAGGGCACGGTGAGCATCACCACGACCGCACTGTTAACACTTTCAAATTGGGCTGCAAGTACTAACAGCACAATGACAAAAGCCAATACGTAGGTCAACGTGACTTGATTAGAGGTTTCTTGAAAGGTTTTAGCTTCCCCTAAAAACACAAGGCCAATGCCACTGGGCAGCACTTCTTGCGAGAGCGCACGCAGACTGTCTACAGCTTGTTGTAGTGATGCGCCCTCTTCTAATTCGATATCAATCTCGATCGCGCGTCGCTGAGCATGACGCTCTAACTCGGCCGCAACTCCTTCTTCGGTGATATAAGCCAAGCTCGACAATGGCACCAAGCCACCGTTGTTAGACGAAACATATAAGTTTGTTAAATCAGATGGATTACTCAAATTGGCACTTGATGCTTGTAAAATAATCGGGATCGATTGATCACCAACATTCAAATCGGCGATATCGTCACCGTTGATCGCGGCTCGCAAGGTACTGGAAATATCAGAAAAATTGACGCCCAGCTCTTCTGCGCGGCGTCTATCTATATTCACTCTAAGCTGAGGCTGAGTAGGCTGATACGAGATCCTAGCATTGCCAAAGTCTGGCAGCTGCTGTTCAATTGCTTCTTTAAAGGTCAGTGCGGCTTGATAAATGTCGGTGTAATTCTCTCCTGTTAAGGCGAATTCCAATCCACCACCTTGACCACGCAAATTGAGACTATTGGAGCCAAAGGCACGACCAGGTGCCCCCGGAATAGAACCGATTTCAGGGCTCAATTTATTGATAATATCTTGCTGAGATTGGCTACGTTTCTCCCACGGTTCAAGGGGGACTTGAATGAAAACAATATTCGGGTCCCATTGACCGACTACTGTGTAAATTGATTTAATCTCGCCAGATTCAACAAATGGCAGTAACGCACTTTCCATTTTATCCGCCTGCCGATCCATGAAATTAATGCCAACACCATCCGGACCACGGGCAAAAATCCGAATATTACCTCTATCTTCACTGGGTAACAGTTCGTTGTCCAATTGTTGGTATAGCAAGCTTGCACCACCTGCTGCGACTAAACTCAATAGCACCACTAACCAGCCGAACCTAAGGCTCCAATTTAGCGTACGACGATAAAACGATAAGCATGCGTTACCGAAACCACCCAAAAAATGTTTGGCGTTCTTTTTCAGCGGTAATCTTGCGGTCAACGCAGGCACAAGCGACAAGGCGACAAACGAAGAAATGATCACGGCACTGGCTAGCACGCCGCCAAATTCTCTAAACAAACGTCCTGCTGTGGAGGGCAAAAATGCAATCGGAATAAACACCGCGGCCAACACAGCAGTGGTAGCAACAACAGCGAAAAATACCTCTCGACTGCCTACCACGGCGGCCGCTCGAGCGCCTAAGCCCATGCCTCGGCGACGTTGGATATTCTCTGATACAACAATGGCGTCATCAACGATAAGGCCAGTGGCTAGGACCAGCGCCAATAAGGTCAGAATATTAATAGAAAAGCCAAGCATCCAGATCACTGCTAAGGCCCCGACCAATGATACCGGAATGGCAAATGCGGGAACGATAGTGGCGCGGCCTGAACCGATAAATACCCACAACGTAGCCACCACCAGCGCAATAGTGAATGCCAAAGACGTAATGACTTCTTCAACCGAGCCACGAATGAATTCTGCATCATCGCTTGTGACTGTGATAGTCAAATCAGGAAAACGCAGTTGCAAGTCTTCGACCATGGCTAAGACTTCATTGGATATTTCTATCGTGTTTGAACTGGCTTGACGCAAAATACCTAAACCGATAACCGGTGTTCCATCTAAGCGCACCAAGCTTTGTGCATCGGCCGGACCAAAATAAACGTTGGCCACATCACCAATGCGGGTATCCCCCTCGATTACAATATTTTCAACATCAAGTGCGGTCACCGAGGTGGCATCCGCCCTCACTATCAAGGTTTGATCTGTTGAGCGCAGACTCCCTGCAGGCACATCAAAGGGCGCTAACCGCAACGCAGCGGCCACATCGGTCACCGACAGACCAAAGCTGGTGAGTCGCAATGGATCTAAGGTCACTCTTAACACCCGCTCGCGATCGCCATTGAGACGCACATCCGCAACCCCAGGAATACTTAAAAACAAGGGCGCTACATCGGTCTCTACAACCTCGGTCAGGGCTTCCATACTCATTGCATCGCTCGACACCGCCAGATTAACCACCGCCTGCGCATCGTTATCGGCTTTAATGATCGATAATCTCTCCACGTCATCGGGCAACTCCCGCTGCACACGACTCACCGCCTCTCGTGTTTCATTGGCAGCATCTTCTAAGTTCACCCCAGGACGAAATTCAACGACAGTGCGGGAAAATCCTTCTTCACTTTGGGCTCGTATAGAAGTAACACCGCTGACCCGAGCGATAGCCCCTTCTAAACGACTGGTGACTTCGGTGTCTACGGTTTCTGGCGAACCTCCAGGGAAGTTAGCGGTAACCGTTAAGCGAGGGCGATCAACGTCCGGCAATTCTCTGACTTCCAAGCCACTGAGTGCCGCTAAGCCAGCGATCATGATCAGCAGGTTAACGACCACAATAAGCACTGGGCGTCGCACTGAAAGTGACGGTAGATCGTTAGTCAGATTAGCTTGACCAGACGATTTAGCTGAGGACGATTGGAGGCTCATGGCTAGTTCCTGTTATTCGGTTGGGTGTCTAGTTCCTGTCCCGGCCTTAATCGCTGAATGCCTTCAACGACAAGCGTATCTCCTTGCTGCAAGTCCCCTTCGACGAGCACTCTGCCGCGTAATCTCTGCTTTATATCTACTGCAACTTTGGTGGCTTTGTTGTCGACTACTTTCCACACGTAGGCACCTGACGCTCCCCACGACAAGCCAGATTCAGGGATGGCTGCATAGCGTTGTCCCTGCATGATGAGATTGACGCGAAAACTCATTCCAGGGCGGTAACTGTCCTGTTCATTAACTAATTCAGCTCTTACTCGGATCGTGCGATTCGCAGCGTTCAGCCGTGAGTCTACCTGACTGACTTTGGCGTCAAGTTTCGTGTTTCTATCAGACCACGGCTGAAGGGTAACCCGACTGTCTTTAGTGACGGCTGCCAAAGACGACTCAGGCGCTCTAAAATTAACAAACAAACGACTACGATCATCCAAAGTCGTCACTAACGTTTGCGTAGTGATCCTGTCACCCACCTCAACATCAGAAAGGCCCACATAACCGCTAAAGGGCGCGATTAGTGTCCGGTCAGCCAAGTCGATTTCCGCGTCCATAACCGCAACTTCCGCAAGCTCTTTGGCAATTTTTGCCGTATCCAATGCACTTTGCGCTACGGCACCACCATCACTACTTTGCTGCAAACGCGTTAGCGTGCGTTGCGCATCCTTCAACATGATTTGACTGCGTTTAAGCGCAGCCTGTTGGCGACGTGAATCGAGCTTCAACAGTACTTGACCTTGCTCAACCCATTGACCGGGTATGAAATTAGTTTCGATCACCTTATCTGAGGTGGCGGGAAAAATATCAACTGACTTGAGCGCTTCCGCTGTCCCCACGGCCTCGACTGTAGTTTCTTGTGATTCAAAGGTCAGAGGCTCTACGATCACTTTAGTTGGGCCTTGTCCGCCCCGAGACTGTGCTAAGCCGTGCACGCTAAACAATGTGCTAACCAATAGGAATACAATGATATGGAGTTGATTCAGACGTTTCATGTAGTTTCAGCTAATCAGATTATGGGTTTTTTACTAAATAACCGCTATTTTCGATCAATGCTATCACACTGTTATTAAACAAAGTGTCAGCACAAGGTAAAGATTTAGCGATTAGAATAGCAGAGCGTGATTAACTTAACGCTCAGTTAAAAATGCCTTGATAGCTTCCTTATAGTTCCGACTTACCTTAATCCGGTCATACTCGCCTAAATCTAAGAAAAACTCGCCCTTAGTGTGCGGAATTACTTTTTCAATATAATTAAGATTAACGATGGTGGAGCGATGGATCCGTTTGAAAAGACTGGCGTCTAATTCATCTAATAATTCTTTCATTGTGCTGCGTTTAATGTGCGTCTCACCATCTACATGCAAACAGACATAATCTCCTGCAGCATCGATCCATTTAATGTCGGCTTGTTTGAGCAAGGTAATTTCGTCGCGCTCTTTGATCACGATTTTATGCTCTACTTGCGAATCACCCACATTACCGGCAAATGAGGCCGATCGTTCTTGCATATGGGGGGATGTATTCTGCTTAGATTGATGAATGCTGTGAATAGCATTGATTAATCGTGGCTTATTATTACTTGCATCGCCGCCGCGTTTGCGTTCTTTTGCTCGTTCTACAGCTCGCTCGATGCGTTCGTTATCAATGGGTTTTAAAATATAATCCACGGCGTGTATTTCGAAGGCATCCAGCGCATATTGCTCGTAAGCAGTAGTAAAGATAATCAACGGCAGCACATCATTCTGTAAGTTTTTGACCACATCGAAGCCATTCAAACCAGGCATTTCAATATCCAGAAAAACCAAATCTGGCGATAAGTCCATGATCAAATCTATTGCCTGACGGCCATTACGGCCCTCGCCGATGACTTCCAAGCCGTCAATATTGGCCAATTTTGAGCGCAACAGTTTTAACGCTAATGGTTCATCGTCGACAATGACAGCAGTAAGATGATTCATGAAACAACCTTTTGTCTATGTATATTTATGATGGCTTCTTGATGATATTCACACGGGATAATAATGGTGGTTATCAACCCGCCGGTTGGTAAAAAGCGAATATCGACGTCGTAATCATTAATGTATAGCGCTTTTAATCTTTCGTCTGTATTGCGCAATCCGACCCCTCGACTGGTTGAGCTTTGCACTTTACTTTTTTCAATTTTCTTATCTGAGCCAGTGTCACTGAGCTTTAATATCAATTTGCCATCACTCACTGAGGCATCCAAGCTTATGGTGCCGCCCTCTTCACTTTGCGCAATGGCATGCTTCATCGAGTTTTCGATGATCGGCTGCAGCAACAAACTAGGAACCAACGCCTGTTTTGCGGCTTCGTCAATATGAAAGTCAAGTTTAAGTCGATCTTCAAAGCGGGTTTTTTCGATTTCCAAATACAGATTTAGTGCTTTAACCTCATTTTCCAAAGTGATTTTTGTGTCGGGATTATTGTCCAATGAGTGTCTTAAAAACTTGCTGAGTTGCACCGTCATATTTTGCGCTTTCTCGGTCTCGTTGACTTCAACCAAGGAGTTAATCGCATTGAGCGTATTGCATAAAAAATGCGGATTGAGTTGGTATCGCAACATTTTCAGTTGTGCGTCTCGGGCGACATTTTGTGCCTTCATGCGTTTGAGTTGTTCTTCTCTGGCATCCGATTCAGCTCGTAGCATAATGCCATGCTCGGTTTGCAACAACTCGTAGTAACGGATCCCAAAAAACAGTCCGGTCCAACACAGAAAAATAAAAATACTGGCAAAGTGCCAGCCGCCTAATTGTTGCCACTCCTCAGTTTCACCGGTAAGAATGACAAAGGTTTGTAAGCGCGCAATGGTCCACAAAAATGCGGCAAGTATCACCGTAATGACTCCTACCCACGCTCGGTAGCGCAGAGATTTGTCCCAAGTCACCATGAATAACCAATACATGACGAGTGACAACCCTAACCCTAGGGCAGCCTGAATAACAATGTGCAACATGTGCATCCAGTTATAGGGGCCATACCACAAAGTAAGGGTAAGGAAGCTGGTGATACTGACAAACAGCCAGAACCCTGTCTGCCACATCCAAAACTTGCGGGTAGGGTGACTGTTTGTATAGCGTTTAACGGCGCCGTAAATTCTGTATGCCATAATATTCCTTGAGACAGCCGAATTAGTTTACACGCTGTTAACTTTATCGGCTAGTGTGATTGTCCTAGTCAACCGTTATTCGGTCCGTCTTATCGTATTAAAGAGTTTATTCGTTTAGCATTACGTTAGCGTATAAAGTGTTGACGCACGCAGCATTAACAGGCCAAATCGAACACTGAATAAGGAGCATGCCAGCATGTCCAAAAGGCTTACCCAATCCATGTATCACGTAATATATATTTCATTTATCGCCGCATTAGGCGGTTTTTTGATGGGATTTGATGCATCAGTCATATCTGGCGTGGTGAAATTTATCGAGCCTGAATTTGAGCTCACTAAAATTGAATTGGGTTGGGCGGTTGCATGTTTATCTTTGACCGCGACTTTGGCGATGATGATAAGCGGGCCCTTATCTGACAAATTTGGTAGAAAGGCAGTGTTGAAAATGGCCGCTGCGCTGTTCTTTATCTCCGCGGTTTTATCTGCACTAGCACCTTCTTTTACGTTATTGGTTTTAGCTCGCATGCTCGGCGGTTTTGGTGTTGGGGCTGCACTTATCATTGCGCCAATGTACATCGCTGAAATTGCCCCAGCCCGTTATCGAGGGCGCTTGGTATCACTGAATCAACTCAATATTGTGATCGGTATAACCGTCGCTTTTTTCAGTAACTATTTGATTTTGTCGCTCTCAACATCAGATGCTGCATGGTTACAATCGTTTCAGTTAGCGCAGTGGAATTGGCGCTGGATGTTAGGCATCGAAGCCCTTCCTGCTTTGATCTACTTTTTAGCGTTATGGCTAGTGCCAGAAAGCCCGCGATGGCTGATGCTCAAAGGAGATGAGCAACAGGCCAGAAAAATTATCGCAACCACTTTGCCCGAAGAGGAAGTAGAGCCTGCGATTAGCCAAATCAAAGAAAGTTTAACTAAGGACGAGAATAACAGCACCGCTCCATTAGTTTCCTTATTTAAACCTGCAATGAAACTGGTATTGATCATTGGTGTTTCAGTGGCAATTTTGCAGCAAATCACTGGGATTAATGCCGTATTTTTCTATGCTCCGATGATTTTTGAACAAACCGGCATGGGAACTGACGCTGCGTTCATGCAAGCTATTTTTGTCGGTATCACCAATTTAGTTTTCACTATCGTTGCCATTGCCCTGATTGACCGGATCGGGCGTAAAGCACTGCTTATATTTGGCGTTGGGGGGATTGCGGTATGCATGTTTAGCTTAGCACTGCAATTTGCTCAAGCAACTTACACATTGGATAAAGCGGCTATGAGTGGTCTGCCAGACAGCATCACATCAAGTCAACTTAGTCCAATGCAAGACGTAGTTTACCAAGACGACTTAACGTTCAAGTCGGCGCTTAGAAGCAATCTTGGTCAGCAACAAGCCCAACAGCATGAATCGACCTTGATTGCCGCCGCCATTGAGGTAAATCAGCATCTGGTGCTTGTTAGCTTGCTTGGTTTTGTAGCCTGTTTTGCGATGTCTTTGGGACCGGTAATGTGGGTGCTGTTTTCAGAGTTATTCCCCAATCGAATTCGCGGCATCGCAATTTCCTTTGTCGGCTTGATTAACTCTGCGACCAGCTTTTTAGTACAGCTTATCTTCCCATGGGAGTTAGCGACTTTAGGTGTAGCTTTGACCTTCGCCATGTACGGTATTTTCGCTGTGATTGGTTTAGTGATTATTTACGCGCTACTGCCGGAGACAAAAGGCAAAACCTTGGAGCAATTAGAAGCAATATTGGTGCGCAACTAGCGCACCAATACGAAAAGTTAGTGCGTATCACTACCCATCATTATGAACCACCACTAGCGATCGCCCGTGGTGCGCCCAGCAGTGTTTCAACAACTGGTTTGGGCGTGCGATCCTCATAAAACAGTCCCCAATGCTTTTCGGGTTCGAAAGGGTCATCTGACCCTTTCCAAGGTTCATCAAAAGCCTCAAACACGAAACTCAGCACCTCGTTTTTCCGTGACCAAGTGACTAGGTCGTGGCAATACTGCGCTTGATTAACGCAATTACCTTGCTGCTTATCAATGCCCTGCCCATTTGACTTGGTTGCCCATCCGGCTTCGGTTATTACAATGGGTTTGTCAGGAAAGACATCGGCGACCTGTCGATAGTTTTGCTCGGTAAACGCAATCGCCTCGCTGATGTCTTTATATTCCCACGCGGGGTAGGTATGGATTGAAATAAAATCTAAATGGGGCACCAAAGGAATGAGTTTATCTGTCCAAGGAACGTAGTTCTCACAAAAGGTCACCGGATGCTCAATCGCTTTGCGCACCTGCTGGGCATATTCGATTAATGACTCAACCGGAACCATATGATCGTTCCAATCCACACTGGCCTCATTGCCAATCGAGACCGCAAATACCCACTCAGGAAACGCGTTAGCATAGTCAATCATTTGCCTAATTTGTTGTTGATTACGTAAACGGTTTGCGGTCAATACTTTATCACTGTAGTGAGCCCCCCAGGGACAATTTGGGTTACTGACCTCAGCGCCTAAATCTGCACCTAGCATGACTTTTAAAGGCAGATTTTCGTTGCGAATGACGTTAAGCACAAGCTGGGCATGGTGACTGCAATCGTACAACCTAAGCAAAGACCAATGCTGAGCAAGAATTTTTAGATCCTGTTTAACTTGCTCATAAGAAGGAAATATCCCTTGGCGGGGATCCTGACCCAGTCGATAGCCGGAATAACAAACTGCATTTTGTGCCGAAAAGTCTGACATTGGTTTACCCACTGTAGTTACCATACTTAGCTTTGCCATCTTCATCCCAAAGTCCCCAATAAGCACCAACGTCTCCCTCGTCCGCTATTTTCCAAGCCTCATCGAAGGAAGAAAAATAGAACATGTCGATATTTTCTTCATCGGCCCATTGGTAGGCATTTAGAAAATAAGAAATCGCATTACGAAATGACGGACGCGCTGCACGCTCGGCAGTACCTACATTGGGCCAACCTGTTTCACTAATAATCACCGGTTTACCCTTGGCCACTTTTTGCGCACGGCGATACATATCTTTCATGTAAATCAGGGCATGTTCGCTGGGATAACCTTCCCAATAGGGATAGCAATTTGCAAATATTATGTCGCATGCATCGGTAACTTGCGGATAGTCTTCAAACTCGAAATAGGCATCCACGTAACCCACGGGCACGTCAGTCACGGCAGACTTGACTTGCTCTAGATAACCGACCAATTGCTCTGGGGTCAATTCACCGCGCAACAAGACTTCATTACCCACACCTAACATGTCAGCATGCCCCTGATTGGCAATTTCAATGGCTTTATCAATTTCCTGCTGATTCTTGTCCAAATCGCCATCTAACCAAACGCCAACCATAGTATTTAAACCTCGCTGCTTAGCGACGCTTGGGATAAATTCGTTTCCTTGCGAGCAAGAAAAGGTTCTTATCCAATTAACATAAGGAGAGATAACCGACAATCTGTCGGCAATATCTTGTTCAGATATGGGGGAGCCAGGCCCTTGCCCAACCGTATATGGGCTGAACGAAATGCCATGAATTTTTTGCTGCAAACGCTCAGTAACAAGCACTTTTAGTTGTTCGTCGCTGTAGGTTGAGAAATCAATCCCAGCAAGCGCAAACGATCGAGAGCGATAATGATTCTTAGACATGCATTGTTCCTACACTGATCCGTTAAATAACATAGAAGCGTTAATAGTCGCGTCAATACGCACTATTTGGCCGGTTCGGTTGAACACAGATTGACTGTGCTCTTTCGTCAGTACTAAGGAGTCACTGGTAAATTGCTGACCATCAGCAAAGGTGATAGTCAATCGCGGCTGACTATCGTCAGTTAAGCGATACACGAAGGGGATTTGACACCAAGTAAACCCAATCGAGGATCCTGCAAGGGCCAATTTCTGCCACTGATTGTGAACATCGAGATAGTCGAAATCCCTTGGCGTTTGGGTAAACTCGCATTGACGCAGAAGTGCAGGACATAGTCTGACTTGCCCCTCAACAACGCGCACTCCCAGTTCGGCAAATCGGCTTAGCACTTCTTCTTTGACTTGACCAGTCATGCCCGGTTGCTGAGCACCAGCATGTTTAGGTGTGTGTGAATAGGGGTCGGTCGGGAATGCACCGTATTGTTCTGGCGTTTTATTAAATCCAATGCCGTGACGAACGCGATAGTAAAGGTCGCCTAAACGCTGCTGCACCTCTTGGTCTAGCTCGTTTTCAACCGCATGGAAAAACTGCTCATTCACCGCCAATAGTAATTTAGACACCATGTGCCAGTAAATACTGCCTAAGCCCTCAAAGCCAAACATACCGCCTGAACGGCCGGTAAAAGCTTGATGATTGAAAACAGACTCGTAAATATCCAAAATCTGTTGAGCTTGCTGGCTGAGTTCATTGCCATATTCAGTACAGAGTGTGTCAATCAAACGTTCTAAATCACCTGCATTTTTAATATCGGCATTAAAACGCAGCACGCCGCGGCTATCTTTTTGGATCAAGCGATTATCTTGTTTGATGATCATTTGATTGAGCACCGGAGCCGAATTTAGTGCTGACAAGGAAACGGTGTTTTTGTCTAGAAAGGCGACTTGTTTGCGATCGGGATACAACATAAAGGTATCTTGGTCAGCTCGGTAAATATCCGAATTAAACAAGGCTTCAACTACGTCTATGGCTTTGTTGCCCGTCACTGCCCCACTGCTCAAGGCAGCGACCTGCCCTTCGAGCATCGGATATAAATTAGCCACCCGTGCTTTTTGGTCGCGCAAGCTCAATAAATTGTAAGCATGGTATAGACCATTGGATTGATGATTATGCTCAATACTGCGATCGATACACTGCATCGCACTGTCTAGCAATTTGGTCAATGTACTGATTGGTTGTGTGGTTTTGTCACTGAAGCCTTCGTTTGCGTAAACCTGCTGACGATAATCACTACCGGCTCTTCCTAATTTACTAACAATTTCAAAGCGGATTTCATCGCTAAGTTCTTGTTGTTCGAGTTGTTTAACGGTATCTGACAAAATAGTGCTCGTTGCCACCAGCCAGTCACTTACCTCCACGGACAGCTCTACGTCCTGCGATTGAGACGCCAAAAGCGACTGCATAAAATGCACATAACGGCGCATGTAATAAAGGGTGACCATGGACAAGCCCTGACCAACCAAGGCGTTATTAGCGTCATTCCATTCAGGTCGTTGGGTGTTTAACCAAATTCCACCGTCAACCACAAAGTTACTGAGCTTGGCAAGCAACGGCACCAGTAGTTTTTCCAGCAAGTTTACCTGATACACCTGACCATCTTGGGTTAATACGAGTTTTCCATCTGCGCCCATGTGCTCAACGCGTTTTTCTATTTCATCAGCAAGCGCTTGATCATAATCAACCGTACTTTTAGCGTCTTTCACCAAGTCTTCAAAAGGTTTGATGCGGTAAGGTACATTGGCATAACAAAACAACGGTTGATGTAATAAGTCACTGAGTTTTTGCGGATGAAATTGCTGCGATAATTCGAGCATTTTCAGCAAATAAATAATTTGGTGATCGCCCCAATAGCCAATGTAACTCCATGGATCATCGGGCTCTTCGACTTCCCAATCAATGCCTTCTTTGGTGATCCGATACGGGTTATAGCCGTCCATAGTTGATGCATTAACGAATTTTGCAATCACGCTTTCAATAAACAACGGATAGCTAAATGTCAGCGCTTCCCAATTTTGGAAAATGTCACGCCAATTACCTTGATAAGACAACAAGGGATTGCCTTGACTGTCACGCAATTTAATCGCGAATTGATTCCAAGGGCGACTTGGATCACCATGACGACGACCGAAAGTAATAGGTAAATACTCCAGCGCAAGGCGAGCTAATTGAGGATCATTTTGCGCCTCAACTTGAGCTTGTAATGACTGCACACTGAGTGATTCTGGTAGTCCAGCCAAAAAGTCTTTGTTGCGCTGATAAACAGATGCGTTAAAGCCTTTTAATGTTTGCTTAAAGTCAGTAGCTGAGATGCTGTATTGATCATTAAAGATACCGCCACGCAGCACATTAAATAAGGTATTGGCGTAGTGGTGAACATCGAGCGCTTCATCTTCCGTTACCTGAAAGCCGTCACTGGACGCCATGATATTGGCTAACATTTGGCTACCTTGAGCAACGTTGTCAGTCAGTTTTTGTTGCAATTCAAGAGGCTTATTCAACTGTTCCAGTAAGTCAGTGATTTGACTCTGATCCTGTTCGATATTAGCGACAATTTGCCACTGGTTAGCGCCATTCGGGTCAAGTTCTAATTTACTTGAGACCAGATAGGCGCCGCGAATACCGCGACAGCTAGATTCGGTCTCTATCGGCTGACCTGCTTTGAATGTTGGCAGCTGACGTTCTGATAGCAGAACATTTTGAACGTCAAGTCCAAGCACAAAAATGGTGTTGGCACGCAGGGATTCACTTGGCTCTGCCCGATCGGTGATACCCGAATATAATGAGTAAATACCAACCCCTGTGCTTTCATCCAATTCATTAAACTTGTAGGCATCCACTAGGTTACTAGATTGCGCCTGAGTAAATCGAGGAGTGCCTGCAGGGAGCACATTGATTAATCCATCAAGCACTTCAATCTGTCTAGCTTGCGACTGTAGGTTTTCTATTTTTACCTGTCGACTGAATCCGTAATCATCACTGGTGGTCCAGACATAGCTAAATCGCAGACCTAAGGTATGATTCACCTCTTCAAAACACAATTTATCGCCCAAGGTGCTTTTATACAGATGGCGCGATAATTCAAAGCGTTGCTCACGCAAATAGTTGAAGGGTTCCCAACTCGTCGTTTGACCACCATCGGTGATCAATACAATTGTTTTACAGCCCGTATGAGAAGTGCTTTCATGGATTTTGTCCACGGTTACATAGGGGAACAGTGCGGTTTCTGGCGATACTCGACCTGCCGTCAAACCGCCATTGGACGATGCAAATAACCAATGATCGCTGCTAGAGATCAAGCTGATGAAAAAAGGTGCCATTTTGTCAACATGTTCAATTTTGTAATACCTTTCATCATCAAAGGTAACAAATTGTCCTGTTACATTGTTCTGTTCGTTGTTTTTCATACTCATTTTCTGCTGATAGTGTTAGTTAATTTCATTCATTTTGGGGCTAAATACGCCCAAAATTGCGTCATTATTTAGCTTGGTAAATCCGCACATAGTCCACTTCCATGCGTACCGGGAAAAGACGGTCATCAATGGGTCCGCCTGCTCTACCCCATTGACCGCCGATGGCTAAATTTAAGATCAGGTGATAAGGGTGATCAAACGGCCAAGCGCGCCAGCCTTCGCCTTGATTGGCATAGTAAAAATAGGGCGTGCCATTCATAGATACCGCAATATAGTCAGGTCCCCACTCCATTGAATAGACTTGAAATTCGTCATTGACGGACTGATCCACTTCGATACTGCCCTTACGTTGTTCCCAGTTCATCCAATAGTAGGCTTTGTTATGCACTGTGCCATGAATGGTGGTGGGATCGAATCCAACATATTCCATGATGTCGATTTCGCCTGAGTTAGGCCATGCATCGCATGTTGAGCTACCCTGCCAATCTTCACCGGGTTCACAACTCGTTGAGTACTTGTAGGGGTCGCTTGGCAACATCCAAATCGCCGACCAAGTTCCTTGCCCACCAGGAATACGGGCACGCACTTGTGCTTTACCGTATAAAAAGTCGCCTTTACCTAAAGAGTGAATCCGGCCAGAAGTGTATTCACCATTGCCGAATGGTTCTTTGTGGGCCTCAATTATCAAGTGGCCATTTTCAACTCGTACGTTCTTTTCTCTGTCAGTGTAGACTTGATCTTCGTCATTGACCTTTCGGGCTGGCCAAACATCGTGGCTCCACTTAGTCGGATCGGGCTTTCCGGTGTAGTCAAATTCGTCCTGCCAGACCAATTCCCAGTTTTCGGCATCGTTAAACTTGCGTCTGATGATCAACGCATGCAACACAGGCTGACCTTTTACTGAGGCTAGTTTGAGTTGCAACTGTCCCTCGGCAACCTTTACGTTAGTGACCGTTCTATCTAATGCAGACAGCACCTTGCCGTCTCGTGCCATGCGTATGTCGAGATTGCGTAGCACCGGCTGATTTTGAGCATAGACATTAATCAGTCGCTCACCGACATCTAGATTGTCAGGTTCGGCAAATTTAAAGGTAATATCATAGAGACCATTTTCCAGCGGGATCGCCAGTTCCATATCACCGACCCGATAACTTTTATATAGGGTTGGATCTTGTGAGCCTTTAATGCCATCGGATTGTGCTTTTTGCGCTTGCGTTGACAATCTATCTTGAATGTAACGGATGCCGTCAAACCCAGCGTATTCATCACCGCCTACATTGATCGCCAAGACTACCGATTGTTGGTACTGGGTATCTTTTAACACCTTGGGTTTCGCCATTAGGTTCTCACTGGTTATCTCACTTCTCGACATTGGTTGTTGAGGAGTGCATGCAGTCATTATCAAAATGACCGTAGACAAAAAACTCAGGCGATGAATGAGATTAAAATATAACGTTTTCATGTGTCAGCCTTGGCTACTTATCTTTGCAATTGTTTTCAAAGTAGCTAAACCTTATGCAAACGGTTTTCCCGCGCAACGTAAACAAGCTCAAGCGGACTGAGCCTGCGGCAATCTGGCATAAACTGACCGAACAGTCCGAATTTAGCGGTTTGTAACCTCGAATATTAAAAAGTTTTTTCGGCCTAATTGCGGCTTGAAAAAGCCGGATTGAAGGTGCAAGTCCGTTCCATCTCTTGATAGTCCCGTCTTGCCGTATTTAGTAGTGCAGCTGTTAACCCTTGTGTTACAAATTAAAACAGGCATTTAACATCTGGCCGGGTACTGTGTGATTCACTACGATGAAATAACGTAGAAGCACAGAGTCAAGCGCCAGGCAAAGTCACTTAGATTTTGTTATTTCGGAGAACACAATGAGAAATAAAAGCGTTACTCACACGACGCGTCGCCTGTCTCTTTCAGCAGGAGTTGTTTTAGCACTCTCGCTGACAGGATGTGGTGGTTCAAACTCAAATACTGATTTGAAAGCGGTCGATACTTCAGCTCCAGTTTCAGACTGGGTAATGGTCTGGAACGATGAGTTTGATGGGAGTAGTATCGACTCGTCTAAGTGGACTCACGAGGTCGATTGCGATGGCGGTGGTAACAATGAGAAGCAATGTTACTCCGACTCAGAAGAAAACTCTTTTTTGGCGGATGGCAAGCTCAATATTGTCGCTAAACCCGCAGAAGAAGGTGCTGAACAGCCTTACACTTCAGCTCGATTGAAAACTAGATATAAAGGCGACTGGACCTATGGTCGTTTTGAGATGCGCGCTAAACTCCCTTCTGGACAGGGTTCTTGGCCGGCGTTTTGGATGATGCCTACCGATGAAGTTTACGGTAGTTGGCCGAGATCCGGTGAAATCGACATAATGGAAGCGGTCAATCTAAAAGTTGCCAATGAAGAAGGTGTTGAAGAAGGTTATATTCACGGTACCTTACATTACGGTCGACTATGGCCGAATAATGAAGAATCAGGTAAATCTTACCTACCGGAATCAAATCCCGCAGACGATTTCCATACCTATGCCATAGAATGGCAAGAGGGTGAAATTCGCTGGTATATGGATGGTTATCTATATGCTACGCAAATGGCCTCTGAAGTACGTTACAACAGTAAAGGCGAAGCGGTCGGTTTGAAACATCGGGGTTGGTTTGCTGAATACTTCAATATCGCCACGGGCGAAAAAGAAGTTCAGTGGAATACGGCGCCTTTTGACCAAGACTTCTACATTATTTTGAACCTTGCTGTTGGTGGAGACTGGCCGGAAAATGTCAATAATAGAGGTATAGACGCTGCAGCCTTTGAAAATGGTCAAACCTTTGAAATTGATTACGTGCGTGTTTACGAATGTTCAATTGATCCGCTTACAGGCAAAGGCTGTGAAACAGTTCGTGGCGGCTATAAAGACGAAGACACTCTAGTTGAAGGTAAAGCGCCTTCGCCAACGCCACCAGTACCAGAAGTTGCCGTGCCGATCACAATTTTCGCAGACGGCGAAAACCCAGCTTGGAAAATGTGGGATTGTTGTGGTGGAACCACACCTGAAGTGGTTACTGATGACGCAGAACATGGTGCAGTAGCAGAGTTTAAGATCCTCGATAACAACGGCACAGTGCTTGGTTTCAATAGCCGCTCGGATGTTTCTGAAGGTGGTACACCATTCAATGCATCAGCCATGTTAACCACAGGTAACTTGTCGTTTGAGATGAAAGTGGTCAACCCACCTTCTAGCTCTACTACTTGGTTAATGAAAGTTGAAGCAGACAATAATACCTCGTTCGCTGAAGTTGCGTTAAACACCAGTGTTGAAGGTGCCGATCCGGTAGCAGGTGAATGGCAAACCTATACCTTCCCATTACAAGCGCTTGCAGATGCCGGATTAGACATCAGTGCCATTGATGTCATCATGATATTCCCAGCGTGGGCTACCGGTGAAGGCGCAATTTATCGTGTTGACAATCTCACCATTGCCGAGCCAGGTGGACAGACGTTCCCTGAGCTAGTGTTGTTTGAAGACCAAGCAAACGCAGATTGGGCTTTATGGGATTGTTGTGGTGGAACCACGCCAACAGAAGAGATGGACGATGCTGAACACGGTGTGGTCGCAGAATTCTCGATTTTGGATAACAACGGCACAGTGTTAGGCTTCAAACCAGCTGACGGTTCAGGTATTCAATTTGACGCCTCAGCGCTACTTACTGAAGGTGTCGTGCAATTTGACATGAAAGTGGTTACCGCACCAACGGCTGACAATGCAGTTTGGAAGTTCAAGATTGAGGCCGGTGGGACTACCTCGGCGGTTGAACTTGATTTAGCCGACGGTAATGGCGGCAACGCGCCAGTCACTGGTGAGTGGGCAACTTATACCTTTGCCATATCTGATTTATCTGACGCAGGGCTAGATATCAGCGCGATTGACGTAATAATGATATTCCCAGCTTGGGCAACCGGTGAAGGCGCAGTTTATCGTGTTGATAATGCTAAAATCTTCAATCCGAATGCAACCACAGGTGGCCCAACAGGCCCTCGTGAGGTGGTATTTGCCGATGGTGCAGACGCTAATTGGCCGTTATGGGATTGCTGTGGTGGTACAACGCCAACGGTTGAAACTGACGATGCCGAGCATGGTGCAGTTGCAGAGTTCTCTATTTTAGATAACAACGGTACAGTACTGGGCTTCAACAGTCGTTTACCTGATAATGGTGCAGCGTTTGACGCGTCAGCATTATTGACTACAGGTACACTAAGCTTTGATATGAAAGTGGTCAGCCCTCCAGGCGCAACTACCTGGTTACTGAAAGTGGAAGCCGACGGCAATACCTCTTTCGCTGAGGTGGCGCTTAACACCAGTAATGAAGGGCTTGATCCGGTCACCGGTGAATGGCAGACCTACACCTTTGATCTTACCGATTTAGCCGATGCAGGTTTGGATATCAGTGCCATTGACGTCATCATGATATTCCCAGCATGGGCAACAGGTGAAGGTGCAGTCTATCGTGTTGACAATGTGGTTATAGGAAACCCAAGCACTGAAACTCCAGCCAACCCGAATGCGGTACTGACTTTCTTTGCAAATGAAGAAAACGCCCAGTGGCCTCTGTGGGATTGCTGTGGCGGTACAACGCCAACCGCAGTCGCAGATGATGCAGAGCATGGTCAAGTGGCACAATTCCAGATTCTGGATAATGGTGGCACTGTCCTTGGCTTCTACAGTCGTGATACGGGTACTCCTTTTAATGCTGAAGATTATCTGGCAACCGGCACCCTAACTTTCGAAATGAAAATTGTGTCAAATCCGTCAGATGGCCCAACTAACTGGTTATTGAAAGTGGAAGCAGGCGGCAACACGTCTTTCGCCGAGCTAAACCTTAACACCAGTAATGAAGGTCAGGATCCAGTAGTAGGCCAATGGCAGACCTACACCTTTGATTTGCTTGCTCTGTCAGATGCAGGGCTGGACTTAACAGAGATAGATGTTGTGATGGTATTCCCAGCATGGGCAACGGGTGGCGGCGCCACCTACTTGATTGACAACGCGATGATCACGTCTCAGTAAGCATAAGACGATATTGCATAACACGATTTCATCCCTCATCGGTGCGGCGAATAGCCACAAGGTGAGGGATGAGCAAATCAAAGAATTGAGAGAATAATAAGTAGGAACACTATGAAACACATGACTTTCAATAGAAAATATTTAGCAGCATCGGTCTCTTTGCTGTTGGGCACGTCGGTCATTCCGGCAGTGCATGCTCAAGAAGACGCAGCCGCCCCCGCTGATGACGTTGAAGTGATTTCGGTTCGAGGTATTCGAGGCAGCTTAATGCGCGCCATGGATATGAAGCGTGACGCACAAGGGGTGGTAGACGCCATCTCTGCTGAAGAGATGGGTAAGTTTCCAGACACTAACTTAGCGGAATCATTACAACGTATCCCAGGTGTGACCATCAGCCGTAAAAATGGTGAAGGTAGTCAAATCACTGTGCGTGGTTTCGGTCCAGATTTTAACTTGGTTACCTTAAACGGTCGACAAATGCCGGGCACGGGTAACACTCGTTCATTTGATCTCGAAAACTTATCATCTGCGGGTGTCAGTGCTCTGGAGTTATACAAAACTGGCCGTGCAAACATACCGTCTGGTGGCTTAGGCGCAACAGTGAATATTATCACTGCTAAACCGCTTAATTCTCCAGGCCTTAAATATGTGGTTTCGGCTAAGGGCATTTACGACGAATCTAACGTCGAGGGTGAAGATGTTACGCCAGAGCTAGCGGCTCTATACAGTGATACTTTCGCTGATAATACAATTGGTGTGGCAATTTCACTATCAATGCAACAACGGGATTTCCAACAACAAAGTGCCAATGTACCTGGTTGGCAAGCAGACCAAGGCCCGTTCAGTTCCGCCACCGATATTGTCGATTTGCGCCCTGACGCCACCAGTGAAGAACAAGACATTGCTGATGGTGCAACAGCTGATGGTAAGGCAGGTCACACCTACTTCCCACGTCAAATTTCTTACAACATTAACAATGTTGAACGGTCACGTTTTAATGGCCAAGCAACTTTGCAGTATGCTCCTCGTGACGACATGACTTTTACACTAGATTATGTCTATTCTGAAGCAGAAACTGCGACCTCAGGTTTGGGCTTTGGTATTTGGTTTAACTTTGGTGGTAACGTAAATTCTTACGAATTGGACGAACGTGGTACTGCGATTCGTTTTAATGAGTCTAACAACGACTATGCTCACTCTGCTAACGTAGAAACATTGCTGGTTGAAAGCGACTCTATCGGTTTCAACTTTGAATGGCATGCTACCGACGATATCAGTGTTGAATTCGATTATCATGATTCGAAAACTACCACTGATAACGGCGCAGATGACGGTACTGGTCACTCAGGAAACGTTATCCTGGCACCAAACAACATTGTTAACAAAACCTATGATTTCTCACAAGGCGGCATCCCTCAATTCAGCATGGTGTGGCCAAATGGTGCACAAGAAGCTAGTCCAGCTGACTTTGATCCTTTGTTTGCCCAATTCGGTCGAAGCGTTGGGGAATCCACCATTGAACAGATCCAGTTAGATGCCGAATGGGTTAACCCTGAAGATAGCTTCTTAACCAAAGTACGTGCAGGCTTTGCCAATACCGAACAATTTTTTGGTGGTTATTCCGCCAACAACGGAAATGTGGGCCCTAATGGTTACAATGGCAACCAGGCGATTTTCCCTGATAGCATGTTTACCCGCACTAACACTGGCGACTTGTTAGACGAATTCGCCAACGGCGGTGCTAATCTGACTACTGATTACTATTATTCGTTTGACTATGCAGAAGCAGTTGCGCGCATGCAGTCGTTCTTCGGCTTCCCAACTGATCCATTGGATCCTGATTTCGGTGTGCTAAATACAGCTGATCTAACCGAAGACACTCAAAGTGCGTATTTGGCAGCAGATATGTTTTTTGAATTGGGTGAGATGGCTGTAGACGTCAATGTCGGTGTCCGCTATGAGAAAACCGATGTAACCAGTTTAGTCGAGCAAGACATCGAAGATTTCTTAGTATGGTCAAATCCGACCGAATGGCAATTACGTTACAGACCGAGTGACAGTGGCGTCGTGTCCTTTACCGGTGAACATGATGTGGTATTACCTAATTTAGACATCAAGGTAGAAGTGACTGACGATATTATTGCCCGTTTCTCTACCAGTAAAACCATTACCCGTGCACCTTTGGGTAACTTAGTGGGTGCTCGTTCATTGTCAGGCAGTCCTAAGCCTGGTAGCCGCACAGGTTCAGCTGGCAATACTAACTTATTGCCATTTGAATCAACCAACTTTGATTTAAGTTTGGAATACTATTACGACGAAGGCAGTTATGTGTCTTTAGGGTATTACCGTAAGGATGTGAAAAACTTCATCGAAAATTCTTTCACCACGATTACCGTTGATGGCTTAAGAGACCCGTTTATTGGACCTCGTGCTATACAAGCTGAAGCAGACGTAGTTGCTCGTGGCGACCAGCCTACTGTAACGGCGATCTGGGAACAGATTATAGCCAATGGTGGTGGGGTTGATGATGCGTGTTGTGAAACCCAAATTGTGCGCCAGAATCCAGAAGATCCGTTGGTAGAATGGTTGGTAAGCCAGCCAACCAATGGTGATTCGAAAACCGTTGATGGATTTGAGTTTACAGTGCAGCACATGTTTGGCGAAAGTGGCTTTGGTGCTGGTTTCAACGCGACCATCGTTGATGGTGACGTGAAATACAACCCAGAGGTGTTTGCGGTACAGTCGGTGCTAAATGGACTGAGTGATTCTGCTAACTTCCAACTCTTTTATGAAAAAGATGGATTATCAGCAAAAATCACTTATGCATGGCGTGATGATTACCTCATTGGTATTGGACAAGCGCAAGGTTCTGCTGAAGCGCCTCCTCAATTCGGTAAAGAGTACGCACAAACTGATTTGAGTATTAACTACGATATCAATGACAACATTACCGTGTTCTTCGAAGGTCTTAACTTGACCAACGAAACCGAAGAGGGTTATGGTCGTTACGTCGAGCAATTCTTGTTCGCCCGCCAATATGGTACGCGTTACAACCTTGGTGCTCGCTATACATTCTAGCGGTAACAAGTTACGAAAAAAGCCGCTTTTATAGCGGCTTTTTGTTATTGTTTTATTGAGTAAATATTTCAGGAGTAAACCGTGGTTGATGATAGGCCTATTCGCAAGATTGTGATTGTTGGCGGCGGCTCTGCCGGCTGGTTAACAGCAGGTGTTATTGCCGCTGAGCATATGGCAAATTCAGCTGAAGGTATCAAGGTCACCTTAATCGAGTCGCCTGATGTGAAGCCTATCGGTGTGGGTGAAGGTACATGGCCTACGATGCGTGGTACCTTGCGTAAAATGGGCATTACCGAAACTCAATTTATCCGTGAATGTGACGCAACGTTTAAGCAAGGCGCTAAGTTTGCTAAATGGGTGACCGGCGCAGATGATGACGCCTACTATCACCCGCTGGTGTTGCCACAAGGTTACGAACAAATTAATTTAGCGCCTTTTTGGCATGAGCATGCTGAGCAAGTCCCATTTGCCGATGCCGTGTCATTTCAAGGACATCTGTGTGAACGAGGTCTAGCCCCTAAACAAAATACCACTCCTGAATATGCTCACGTGGCCAACTATGCTTATCACTTGGATGCGGGCAAGTTTTCCGTAATGCTGCAAAAGCATTGCACCGAACAATTGGGTGTCACCCATATATTAGATCACGTCACAGGCATAAATAGTCATGACAATGGTGATATCAAATCTTTAAATACCAAGCTTAATGGCGAGCTAGAAGCCGATTTATTTATCGATTGCACGGGCTTTAAATCGTTATTGTTAGGCGAACACTACCAAATCCCTTTTATTGATAAACGCCATATTTTATTCAATGATGCGGCACTGGCAGTGCACGTGCCTTATGAGTCAGAGCAAAGCCCGATTGCGTCACACACCATCTCCACAGCACAAAGTGCTGGCTGGATTTGGGATATCGGCCTACCCTCGCGCCGAGGAGTGGGACATGTTTACTCGTCCGCCCATATTAGTGATGAACAAGCAGAAGTTGAGTTGCGTGATTATATTCGCGCCACCATTGGTGACAAAGTCGATGATCTCAGCATACGTAAAATTCCAATTACCCCCGGTCACCGTGAGACTTTCTGGCACAAAAACTGTGTGGCAGTGGGGCTATCTGCTGGATTCTTAGAGCCTTTGGAAGCCTCGGCTTTGGTATTGGTCGAATTATCTGCTGCTATGATAAGCGAACAGTTGCCCGCAACCCGCGGTGTTATGGACATAGTGGCAAAGCGCTTTAACGATAAGTTTCGTTATCGATGGGATCGCATCATTGATTTTCTAAAGCTGCACTACATTTTGACCAAACGCAAGGACACGCCTTATTGGGTCGACAACTGCAAAGCAGAGTCCATCCCTCAAGACTTACAAGAACAATTGGAACTGTGGAAATATCATAGCCCTTGGCACAGTGATTTCACCCAAATTGATGAAGTCTTTCCATCAGCTAGTTATCAGTATGTATTGTACGGAATGGGCTTTAGAACCCAAATGCCTGCAACCATGCGTCGCTCTAGTAATCGACAAATAGCGATGGAAAATTTAGCCAAAAATCAGCAATTAACCAATAAACTGCTCAAGGGATTACCGACCAATCGTGAGTTAATCAACAAGATCAAAGAGTACGGTTTACAGCGAATTTAGGCGTGCTATAAATACTAGAATGAAACATTTTTCGGCCCCTTTATGCCGTTTAAAAATAACAACAAGGAAAATTAATGGCCAATCATCAATTATTGGATAACGTAACTCACAAGGATGTAAAAGTAGATACTCAGATGCGTCCAGGCAGGGGAGATGACATCAGCTTTACCAATGTGTTTGTCTCTGAGTTTCGTCAAGCGCAAGGCTGCTATCCGATGTTCTTCCGCAAGCACTCACAAACAGGCAAGTTTGAAGCTATCGCCCTGTTTGGATTTGGTGAGCAAGAAAACTTATACCTTAACGACCAAGGATGGCAAGCCAATTACATTCCATTGAGTATTCAACGACGACCTTTTTTAATTGGATTTCAAAATATTCAAAAAGATGGCGTACTCGAAAAAGAGCCGGTAGTGTTCATCGACATGGACAGCCCAAGAGTCAACCAAGAAAATGGCCAGGCCATATTTTTAGATCAAGGTGGACAAAGTGAGTACTTACAAAACATCAGCTCCATCTTGCAATCGATACATCTTGGACATCAGCAAACTAACGAATTTATTGACGCTCTGCTGGCATTAGATTTGATTGAGTCGGTGAGTATCAAAGTAGCACTCGATGATAACAGCCAACATGAACTTAACAGTTTATACACCATCAATGAAGAAAAAGTGGCAGCCTTAGATGGCGATGACCTGCAAAAATTACATCAGCAAGGTTACCTGCGCATGATCCATATGATGGACGCCTCAATGTCGAATTTGTCGGTATTGATTGAAAAGAAAAATCAGCAGTTGTAGACATCAATATGCTCGCATTTTCCTCTAGCGTGAGTGTTGAAGAAGTTGCCAATGCCACTTTTGAAGATTTAACGCCAGCCAGACTTAGCTCAACAGTGCCTATTGTGTTCAGGGGACTGATACGCGACTGGCCATTAGTTAAGGCGGGTCAACAATCTGCGTCTCATGGCGCGGATTATATAAGACAATGGTCGAACGGCAAGCCGGTGCAAGCTTTTGAAGCGCCGCATGAAGTGCAAGGTCGTTTTTTCTATAATGAGCAGTTAGACGGATTTAACTTTAAACCTAAGAACACCACCTTAGATCGGGTATTAGACGAAATCTTAGCGTCAATCAATGACGAGCAAGCACCTTGTAGTTATCTGGGCTCTACCTCAATTGATCATATCATGCCAGGTTTTCGCCAACACAATGACGTCCCTGCGCTGGCAAATGCGCCTTTGGTTAGTATCTGGGCTGGCGCTCAATCGCGCATTGCCGCGCACTTTGATGTGCCTGACAACCTTGCCTGCTGCGCAGTAGGAAAAAGGCGATTTACGCTGTTTCCCCCCGAACAATTAGAAAATCTCTACATTGGCCCTTTGGATTTCACCCCTGCCGGCCCCCCCGCGAGCTTAGTAGATTTTTATCAGCCTGATTTTGCGCGTTTCCCGAAATTTAAACTAGCACTGCAACATTGTTCGATCGTTGAGCTAGGTCCTGGAGATGCGATCTTTATTCCAAGTATGTGGTGGCACCATGTAGAAGGTTTGGCTGGGTTTAATGTGCTCGTGAATTATTGGTGGCGACAAGTGCCACATTTTATGGGCACACCGATGGATGCGCTCAATCACGCCATTTTAAGCATTCGTGACTTGCCCAAAGCCCAACGTGAAAACTGGCAAAACATGTTCGAAAAATACGTATTCTCGCCGATGGACACAGACCATATTCCAACGCATCGCAAAGGTATTCTGGATCCCTTGGATGAACAAAGAGCGCGTCAATTGCGCGCCACCTTAATCAATAAACTAAACCGCTAGTTAACCTGAACTCTGGAAAATTGACAAAAGGCAGAATAATATACTGACTCAGCGAAAAGCTAGCAGCTAATGCCGCTAGCAGCTCACATTATCACTGCGCTTCGAACCTTATCCCCTGCACTTCAATATGCAAATCACTGCCGGCACTGTCTCCTTCAAATACCACTGGGTTAATAACGGAGTTGATGTCCATTGTACTACCGGGATCGTAGCGATTCGATGCCGCGACAAAGTCCGCTATGGGAATTCGATAGGCCACAAACTGATTAGTTTCAGAGGGCAATCCGCCATAGATGGACAAATCAAGATCCGACACTGCTGGCCAACCACTATCGATTTTGACCAAAATGTCACTATGACTTCCAAGGCTAACAATAGCCAGTTCAAACACCAAATAACCATTGGCATAATCACTTAAATCTAACGCCGAGGGCGCGGTAAGATACACATTACCTGTCCCCGTAAAGTCTGCGCTAAGCACGCCCGACTCAACCGAAATGCTGTCGTTATCTGCTTCATTATTACCGGGGAAGTTTCCAGCCACGTAGCCTTCAGCGAGGACATCACCAAGTAGCACTAGCGCTGCCGTTGAAGCCGCGGTAGTGACTTGTCGTTGCAGCTCGTTAGAGACTTGATTGCTGG
Source organism: Aliiglaciecola litoralis (assembly GCF_039523355.1). Classification (NCBI taxonomy): domain Bacteria; kingdom Pseudomonadati; phylum Pseudomonadota; class Gammaproteobacteria; order Alteromonadales; family Alteromonadaceae; genus Aliiglaciecola; species Aliiglaciecola litoralis. The sequence goes on from NZ_BAAAFD010000009.1 coordinate 73,105, forward strand.
TATCCAGTGCTGAAACCGTTACAGTGTAGCTAGATTGCTCGGCAAGATTGTCCAATGTAAAGCTCAGCTCAGTGGTAGTGGTATCTAACTGATAGTCATTTGGTCCAGTGACACTCACCCTGTAGCTAGCAACACCTTCGTCATCTTCTGCTGCCGACCAACTAACCGTAAAACCGTCGGTTGTGGTGCTATCAATGCCAATGATACCGTTCATGACCGGCGGTAAGTCTTGACCTATCTGTGCTGTGGTTAATGTCACAGTGACCGCTTGAGATTGGTTACCTGCCACATCGACTGCCTTCACCAATACGTCATAAGTGGTATTTTCCGTTAATCCGCTAATTCTGCTGCTAGTCGCTTGAGTTGATTGGCTACTCACTTGCTCGCCTGCAAGTTCAATTTCAAGCAGATAACTGGCAACACGCACATTGTCAGTTGCTGCGTTCCAGCTAATATCCGCCTGAGTTTGACGAATATTCGCTGCGGCTAAGCCACTCACGGTAGATGGCGGTTGATCGTCATCGGTTTCAAGATCGGCGGTAGTACGCACTGTAAACACCGACGCTGGCGCTTCAAAGCTAATACCGTCGCTAAATTCAACCGTCTTAGTTTGATCGGAGAAATTGTAAATCAAATAAGAGCGCTGATCGCCATTTTCAAACACCATTGCGCCTGGATCATTAGCGGTGATAGCGCCGGTGCCACTGATTAACTGCCCTAATTGTTTAAGCGTGTGTATCCAATGGTAAGTATGGGCCTTAGTCTCACCAAACTCTGGCGTATAATTTGATACTGAGTTGAAATCGTTAATGGCGGCGTCAGCATCGTTCATCGCCAATAAGTTCCACCAAATATCGCGCCATTCGTCTGAACCTAGCCCAGAGGGCTTACCATTGGTTGACTCGGATAACCCAAGGGTAATGTAATCACGCATGTACTCGGGATATTGCGCTACGTGCATCGTTAATGGATTAATCGGTAATCCTTGGATCCCCAAAATATGCGCCTTAAGCGGACTAAACCAAGTAGAGAATACGGCACCATCGCCCCAAATGATTGAGGTCGTGATCTTGTCGTAAGTTGCAGGGAAGTTATTGTATTCCTCTGGCTCACCGTTGAAATGATCAATGTTATTCCAATACTGCCAATAAGAAGCCGCTGTAGAAGCATGCAGATAGGTGCCGCGCTCAACTAATTGATCGTTGCCGGTGACTAATCCATACAACATAATGGCACCGTAAGCATTGGCCGCCTCAGAGGTGGATTCATTGTTATTGCCGCGAGCAAAATTCACCATGCCCGAGGCCCATGAGAATCCATTGGCGGGATCAAAATGGCGCAAGTTCGGGAACATATCGTCATTCTTGTCGCCAGCGTAGTCTCGGATCAGCAGTTCGACCATGGGACCGTATTGATCGTCAGCACACCAGTTTTTATCAACTCGGCAAATCTCCGCTGCAGCTCGCACAAAATAACCGTAATGAAAGTGATGATCATTGAGCATTTGATGAGAAGCGAAGGACTCAGTCACACCTAATAACGTGTACCAATCTTGGTCATAAACAAAATATTTATCAGTGTCTAGTTGATCATCGGTTTTTGCAGTAAACCAATCTTCTAATTCGGATTTGAGCCAATTAACAAAGATATCGGCTTGGGTATTGAGATTATTCGCCCGCGCAATCGCTGCAAGTTCAGCCACTTTAGAATAGGCTTTTCCTGACCAATAGGTATCGGTAAAGGTATTCCAACTTTCTGGACCTTGGGCAATGAATTCATCGATATATTGGGTTAATTGCGACAACTCCATGGTACTAGGAATGGCTGGCAAGTAAGGCAATACACCGACATGAGGTAGGCTATATTCAAATCCACTGGTTTGACTAAACTTCACCGTCCCCCTAGCACTTCGAACCGAGTAGTCGGTGGTAGCTACTAAGCTATTTTTCCAATGTAGCGGATGTAAACCTGCCATCGTTTGGACGGCTTGACCGCTAGCATCACTATAGCTGTGAGTGACCGTCACCGCTTGAGTGTTGGCGTCCACTTGATAGTCAATGTTAACGGCAGCCACCTCATTTCTAGCAAGTTCACTAAAGGTATCAATCACCCCTTGAGCAGGCACTGCCTCTTCACCACTGGGCATCAGTACTAAGGTAAAAGAATTAGTAGGGCTATCGATAGCAATTTCGCTTGAACTAATATTGCTAAAGGTTGTGCCCTCATCACCCACCGCTAAATAGGTGTTTCTGTTGCCTGCAACATTGGTCCATAGCCCTAAGATATTGTCCTGAACAGTAAAATGTCCTTTTTCGCCACCATCGGCACGCAAGGTTCTTAATACCAAATCACCGCTGTATGAAGTGAAAAATACATAAGGAGAACCATGCACAAAGGTGGCTTGCATCACTGCTTCGCCCTGTGCGTGCCACTCGACGGTGACTGAGCCATCGCTACTGTCTTTTAGAAACCCCTCCAGTTCACCGTGGGCAGAATTAGCCACCGCAATACCATCGAAGACTTCACTAAACGGATCAGGGATCGGATACTGAAAATTAATGTCATCCATCGACTGTAAACCCGCGGGGATCCCCATTACCCGGACGCCCTTGTTGGTTATCCGTGCAATTATCGGATCGGGTGTAATATAAGCCGCGTTGTTCGGATCGTCGATTTGCATTTCACCAAGAAAAGACACCGAGCCCCACCATCGGTGTGCGGCTAAAGGCTTTTGCGCAGCCGCGCCAACAACTTGAGGAAAACGCGCTGTGATCGAGCCTATTGGTCTGTCGTCATTGGTACAACCATTGACTCCAGGTTCGACTACTCCTGCATTATAAACCCAGAAACCATAGTCCTCAGTACACCTATAACCATCCGGATTAAATTGCTCTGCCACGCTCCCCTTACCATAAAGCACAACATCACCTGGGGTTGGCGTTGGTGTTGGCGTTGGTGTCGGTGTTGGCGTCGGCGTTGGTGTGGGCGTCGGAGTTGGCGTTGGCGTTGGTGTGGGCGTTGGTGTTGGAGTTGGCGTCGGTGTTGGCGTCGGTGTTGGCGTTGGAGTCGGCGTTGGTGTGGGCGTTGGTGTCGGGGTTGGAATAGGCGCAGGGTCACTGCCACCACCGCCTCCACATCCAGAAACCAGCATGGCATTGACGACAAGTAACGCTAAATAATTGTATTTCATAATATATCCCAGAAAAAGCGCCCAAGCGCACCGCCTGTCTGCGAAGGACCACCGCAGGTGGTCTTTCAGACAGGATTAAAGTTAATTCGTATACTTATCATCAGATCGGCAGATCTGTTGATTAAACCGCTCCTCGACGTGCTTCAAGCTTGGCACGCGTTTGGTAAGCAGTTTCTTCGGTAATGGGATATAGCATCACTAGCCAAATAGCGATCGCAGAAAACACCATAGGAACCACGGCATCAAATAACCGCATATAAAAAATAGTCGATTCGGATTGTTCGCCGCCAAGAGCGACATCAAAGCCGGTGGCATTAAGTAGTACTCCGCCAGCCGCTAAGGCAACCGCCATGCCTAATTTGACGACCCACCAAAAGATTGAGCCATACATACCCTCACGGCGTTTATGCGTTTTCAATTCATCGAAATCACATACATCAGCTATCATTGAGCCCATTAACGTAAACAAGCCTCCTAATCCAAAGGCGATAAAAGGAACAGGAGCTAGAATTAGCAATGGATAGTCTGGGTGATAGCAAAACCACTTGGAACCGTAGCCAATAATTGACATACCGATAGCAAAGAAAAATGCTCTACGTTTGCCGAAATGTGTTGAGATCTTAGTGACAATAAATATCACACAGAATGTGGCTATGGCGGAAAGGGTTCCTGCCCAACCAGCATACTCAGACCCCATATTAGTATCACCGTTAAATACGTAATAAATAATCACGTAAAATTGGAACGACGAGACCATCATGAAGCCATTAAAAACCAGAAAAGTGGCGCCGCACAAACACAAAAACGGTTTAAATTTGATTGTATCTGCAAACCCTTTAAAAAAGCCTTTTACGCCAGGAGCCAGCGCTTCAGTATCTTTAGCTGTGGGTTTGTCTACTATGTGTTGATTGGGTTCTTTGAGGAAAATGGCCGGTAAAATACCCACACAAACTGTAAAGGCACCGATGATAATTGCCAACCAACCTGCCCCTTGTGACATATCATCAAAGAAATTGTCATTTTGCATGAACCACAAGAACCAGGGCGCAATCAAATACGCCATTTGGCCCATAAAATTCTGCACCGCCATAAGTCGAGTACGCTCATGATAATCTGGCGTTAATTCATAGCCTAATGCCACCCAAGGCGTAGCAAAAACAGTGTAGGCAAGATAGAAAATCAGCGAGCCGATAAGAAAAAACCAAAAATAGAAAGTTTCACTTTGGTCGCTAGGAAGTTGCCACAGAGCAGCAAATAATATCCCTGCAGCAATAGCACCGCCAAAAATATAAGGACGTCTTCTACCCCATTTACTGCGTGTATTATCGCTAATGTAACCCATTAATGGATCGGTAATAGCATCCGTTAAACGTGGCAAAGCACTTACCAAACCAACCAATGCGGGATTCATCCCAAGACCAAGATTCAATACAATCACCATGCCACCAATCGCGGCACCTAACAGATTATTTACCAGCGCCCCTAGTCCGTAAATAAACTTGTTGAGCAGTGAAATACGATCTTGTGGCGCAGTTTGATGATGTTCTGGATCTGTCATGTTTTTCCCAATACGCGTGCCCAACAATGTGGTCGACTTATTTTATTAACATCAACGTTACACCGTATTTCTAACACAGCAACGTTAATACGACGAAAAGTCACAGTGGGTGCGGTAAAGCGGTTCTTCAGACAATCCTTATCAATGTTAACGCCAAGTTAATCTTCATGAATGCCTAAGGCCGCTTACAATCCCGCTTAGCTTTGCATAGGTCCGCTCTGGCTTATTTAATTTGAATTGTTTCGCAAGCGAATTAAGGTTCAGGTAGTGGCTAACTTAATCAAACTCAGCCAAACGAATTCAATCATTAATCAGCACGCTGTTGTGTTATCTCTATTTTGGAACTACTCCATGCATAAAGCAGTTCATTTCAAAACAACGTCCATGGGGTCTGAGCCTTGGTCTGAAAAAGTTAAAACACTGCTTGCTAACATGCAATTGCATGAAAAAATTGGCCAGCTATGTCAAGTTTCTGGTAACGAGGGGCATGTTAGTGATGACTTGGCTAACCAGATAAGACAAGGTTGGGTTGGTTCAGTTATTAATGAAGTTGATCCTAAGACCCTGCAGCACTTGCAACACATTGCGATAAACGAGAGTCGCTTGGGTATTCCGCTGCTGATAGGTCGTGATGTGATCCACGGCTTTAAAACCATTTTCCCAATCCCGTTAGGTCAAGCTGCTAGCTGGTCTGCAGACTTGGTAGAGCAAGCTGCGGCTATTGCTGCTCAAGAAGCGTCTTCGATTGGTATTAATTGGACTTTTGCTCCCATGATTGATATCAGTCGCGACCCACGATGGGGCAGAATTGCCGAGAGTTTGGGAGAGGATCCGTACCTGTGCTCAGTTTTAGGCGCCGCGATGGTCCGCGGGTTTCAAGGTGAGCAGATGAGCTCAGGTAAAAACTTGGCAGCCTGTGCCAAGCATTTTGCTGGCTATGGCGCATCCGAAAGTGGACGCGACTACGCCACCACTAACATCCCTGAAAATGAGCTGCGGAATATCTACTTACCGCCATTTAAAGTCGCCGCAGAAGCTGGCGTGGCGACTTTTATGTCGTCGTTTAGCGATCTTGATGGCGTGCCTGCTAGCGGCAACAAGTGGTTAATGACAGAGGTTCTAAGAGACGAGTGGCAATTTCAGGGGTTTGTAGTGAGTGACTGGGAGTCTATTTTCCAGCTGCAAATACATGGTTTGACCGCCAATGCGAAAGAATCGGCGCTCCTTGCTTTTGATGCTGGGATTGACATGGAAATGGTGAGTAATACTTATCGAAACCACTTAATCGAACTACTTGACGCCAAACACATCGACATCGAACAAATTAATGTCAGTGTGGCAAAAATACTGACGCTTAAAGAGCAGTTGGGATTATTCGATAATCCAGAGTTATGCAGTGATCTTATACCCGCTTTTTATCACCCCGATCATCTTGCCGTAGCCAAAGAGTTGGCAACCAAAAGTTGTGTATTGTTACAAAACCAAAATCATTGTTTACCAATTGATAAACACAATATAAAAAATGTTGCGCTGATAGGCCCACTGGCTAACGATGGATATGAACAGCTAGGTACTTGGATTTTTGATGGGGAGCCACAACATAGCATAACGTTATTGGATGCCATGCGCGAAGAGTGTGGTGACGCGGTAACGATCAACTATCAGGCTGGCATGTCTCACTCCCGCTCCCACAGCACGGAATTATTTGACCCCGCAATTGAAGCTGCGCAGCAGTCTGATGTCATCGTATTGTGTCTTGGCGAGGAAGCCATTTTATCTGGTGAAGCTCATTGCCGTGCCGATATCGACTTGCCTGGTAATCAGACGCAGCTTATCGATATCTTATCGAAATTAGGCAAACCCATAGTGATGGTGTTAATGGCAGGCAGGCCTCTTACCATCGAGACGGTTTTACCCAAAGTAGACAGTATTTTGTACGCTTGGCATCCTGGCACTATGGCCGGGCCTGCAATCAGTGACCTGTTGTTTGGTAATACAAGTCCTTCCGGTAAGACACCGGTCACTTTCCCTCGTAAAGTGGGGCAAATTCCCATTTACTACAATCAAAAGCATTCTGGTAAGCCGCCAACCGAAGCGCAATGCATTTATATTGATGATATTCCCCAGCGCTCGCCACAAACATCCTTAGGCATGGCTGCAACGCATCTGGATACGCATTTTTCACCACTATTCGAATTTGGCTTTGGATTATCGTACAGTGAGTTTAGATATAGTGAATTGCAATTGAACCAACGGCAAATTCTTCCAACCGATTCATTGACATTATCTTTCTTATTAAAAAACCATGGCCAATATGACGCTGAGGAAGTAGTTCAGGTCTACATACGTGACTTAGTGGGCAGTGTTACTCGACCGGTTAAAGAGCTGAAAAGGTTTCGCCGGATCAAATTAGCCGCTGGTGAACAGCAACAAGTGACTTTTACTTTAACGGCTGACGATCTCGCGTTTTATAATCGACAAATGAAATTACAGTCCGAAGCTGGGCACTTTCATATTTGGGTTGGCGGCAGCTCTGCCTGCACGTTAAAACAGGAATTTGAGTTATTACATGACTAAAGTTCGCTTTAACTCACAAGTGAAGCAACAGGTTGATCGCTTGTTGAGTGAAATGACACTGGCGCAAAAAGTGGGCCAGATGACTCAAGCTGAGCGCAGTACCTGTACTCCCGACGACGTCTATGCTTTTCACTTAGGATCGGTATTAAGTGGCGCCGGCTCATGCCCCAAAAACAATCTAGTAGATGACTGGGTCGAGATGTGCGATGCCTATTGGCATGCCTCTGTGCGTAAAGATGATGCACACTTAGGTATTCCTATTATGTATGGCGTTGATGCTGTACATGGCAACAGCAACGTCAAAGATGCCGTGATCTTTCCGCACAATATTGGCTTGGGGGCGACTAACGACTTTTCGCTGATCAAAGACATTGCCGCTGCAACGGCCAAAGAAGTGCTAGCAATTGGTGTCGATTGGGTGTTTTCTCCAAACTTGGCAGTGGCCAGTGACTACCGTTGGGGGCGCACCTATGAAAGCTTTTCACAAGACCCTAAACAGGTCAGTAAATTTGCACAAGCAATGGTCGAAGGCTTGCAAGACAATTTTTCTGATAATGGCGTGTTGGCCTGTGTGAAGCATTGGATCGGTGATGGCGGTACTCAAAATGGCATCGATCAAGGTGATACCGTTCTTGATTGGGAGCAACTGAACAATATTCATATTTACCCTTATTACGCCGCACTAGACGCCGGAGCAATGAGCGTCATGGTGTCTTTTAGTAGCTGGAACGGTGAAAAATGTCATGCCCATAAGTATTTAATTAGCGATGTGTTAAAGGGCCAAATGCGTTACCAAGGATTAGTGCTATCCGACATGCAAGGCATCGACTACTTGGCCGATGATTTTTATCAGGCGGTGGCTCGAGGCGTCAATGCCGGCATTGATATGTTCATGCTACCGGGCAACTGGAAGCAGTTTATCGATCATTTAATCAATCATGTCGAACTTGGCACTGTGCCCATATCGCGTATTGACGATGCGGTGCGCAGAATTTTATCGGTAAAAGTCGCCACTGGCATAATGGATAAGCCTGCGCCATCAGCACGTCCTTATACTCGAAGCAAGATGTTCGGTGCCCGCAAACATCGACAACTAGCCTGTTCATCCGTGCAAAAGTCATTAGTCTTACTGAAAAATGAACACGAGTTACTGCCGTTATCAAAACAACAAAAAATAGTGGTCACAGGCAAAAATGCTCATTGTATTGGCAGTCAATGTGGTGGGTTTACTGTTACTTGGCAAGGTTCAAGAGGTAACCATGATGTCAACGGGGCAACCTCAATTTGGCAAGGGATTGATCAGCTTGCGGATAATGCACAACTTATTGGTGAATCCGATTTACTCGCTGTCAAACAAGGTGAATTTGACGTCGCAGTGGTGGTGATTGGAGAGTTGCCTTACGCAGAAGGTTTGGGTGATATTCGCGATAATGAGGATGCCATAGTCGCATCCGGATTGCAGATCCAAGGACAAATGAGTATTACTGATGTGACCGCTAAATCCCTCGCGCTGCAAAATATGCATCCAGAAGATCTAAGCACGATTAGCACCTTACACGACAAAGGGATCCCAGTAGTAACGGTTTTAATTTCGGGCAGACCTTTACTCATAGAAGCTGAAATGGAGCGTTCACAAGCGTTTATTGCTGCGTGGTTACCAGGCTCAGAAGGTCAAGGCATTGCTAACGTACTTTTCGGAGACGCTCCAGTAACAGGTAAACTATCATTTAGTTGGCCACACACTCCAAGTCCAGATGTAGATCCTCTCAAACCAAAACGAAAAAGCAAATCAGATACAGTCTCGTCAAGTAAATTTCCAGTAGGATACGGCCTGCGCTACAAAAAACGTGGATTTTTTAAAAGCGCGAGCTAGCGATTTTACGTTGACAAAATAGCCCAGAGAAATCCCATCTAAGCTTCAAATAACTCATTAGCTAGCAAAGTATAGAGTTTAATCATGTTGCGTGTTGAAGTGCTGCTATGCATCATCTCAAACCTACTTTTTATATTTCTTGAGTAAATTTTGATTTATTGCTTAGCGCTGTTCGTGAAACAAATAATAGTTAAACAACGAATAAAAATCGTAGTTGAGGTGGGTGTCCTTATTAAATACATAGAGTGGGTGTCCACGCTAATTCTCTATCACTGGGAAAGGCCACACCAATTTAACAATGGGCTACCACCGGCTAAAGCAGAAGAATTAGCTAAAAAGGTGTCCGGATTTAATTGACCACTGGAGTGTCCGCGCTAATACTATGACTTAAAGAGGGTGTCCTCGCTAATACTCGCTAATATTGAGTTTTAAATCTATAGGTACTAAAAGCTGTTAAATTAACTAAAACTATGTATTTTATATAAGAACGTTTTGAAAAGGTTAAGTAGAGATGAGAACAAATAGCGCTACGTTATTGCTAACGTTTACACTCTCTTCTCTGACGGCTCATTCAAATCCTCTTAGAACGGCAGATATTGCGGTATATAAGATAGAAGACGTGCTGGAAGTAAATCGCAACGATTTGCCCTACGTTAAAATTTTGAGTCTTCTTGATCAACGTATCCCCATCAAATTAGAATATCAATTTATCCATGCCTTACGCGCTGCTGAGACTTTCAATAACAAGAACATTGCGTGTTTGTTTCCGGGAAGCATATTAGCTTATGACTCCGACCGTGAGCTTATTGAAAGCAAGCCAATACAAATTGCCAAAGCCTACTTCATCGCCAAGAAGACATACGATAGCCAAAAAATATTGGCCAATAAGGATCCCTCCCTTAGAATTGGATTTAGACGCGGCAATACATATGGAGGGCAAATTAAAACACTAGCACATCATAGACTGATCCCCTTAAACAGCGGAGCAGATATTCGACAGTTAATAGAACTTGATCGAATAGATGTGTTTCTCGGATACCTTCCTGATTCGTTCCCAGTAATCCATGCGATTCCCGAAAAACCATTGCAATATAATGAAGCATCCTTGTTTTATAGTCAGAATGACAGTTTTTTGTGCCAGAACACATTTGAAAACCAAATATTGGTGAATTTTATCGATTATGAAATTCAGAAAATGCATGACTCAGGAGAGCTAGCGCAAATTCTTGCCCCTTTAAACCAGCCAGAACCAGAGCAACCTCAACAACCACAGTCAAAAACAGATTTTTAGACATTCTCTAATTGAAGATGAACTCGCTACACCAGTGTTAACAAGAGTCAGTCCCTGCTCACTAAAAATTTAATGCTAACCGCTGCTGCGCTTCAGGCTAAAGCTAATGATGGATGTCCTTACAAACATTCTTAGAGTGGGTGTCCTAATTAAATATTCTTAGAGTGGGTGTCCTTATTAAATACCTCAAGCTAAAGCTAATGATGGATGCCCTTACAAACATTCTTAGAGTGGGTGTCCTAATTAAAAACTCTTAGAGTGGGTGTCCGCACTATTCCTCAGGCTAAAGCTAATGATGGATGTCCTCACAAACATTCTTAGAGTGGGTGTCCTAATTAAAAACTCTTAGAGTGGGTGTCCACACTATTGTTATTGCACTGGTCACTTTTCAGCTCATTTATTAAATTAACGCTGTTAAATTAATCAAAATTATGTATTTTATATGGAAGTGTTTTTGAACTGGTAAATTAGTGATGAGAAAAAATAACTTTATGTTATCGCTGACTTTTATACTCTTTTCTCTGACGGCACACGCAGTTACACCTGATAAAGTAAGCATCGCTGTATTACACATCGAGGATGTACTTGAAGCAAAACGCGACGATCTCCCCTACGTCAATATTTTACGAATTCTCGACCAGCGGATCCCTATTCAATTTGAATATCAATTTGTCCACGCGTTGCGCGTCAAAGAAACCTTTGATCCGAAAAATAATATGGCGTGCCTATTTCCCAATAGCATTTTAGCAAAGGACTTTGGAAGGCCACTTATTGAAAGTTCACCTATACTCATTGCAAAAGCATACTTTATCGCAAAACACCCGCTGACAAGTGAGGCAATTGTGAATCCCGATCACCCTCCCCTACAGTTAGGCTATCGTTACGGTAATACGTTTGGAGGGAAGATTCGATTGCTGTCACACCACAAGTTAATACCATTAAACAGTGGTGCTGATATCAGAAATTTAATAGAACGGGATCGCATAGATGCGTTTCTAGGTTATCTGCCAGATTCGTTTGCAATTATTAATAAGCTCCCAGACAAACCTTTGGTGTATACCGAAGCTTCGTTATTTCATAGCCAAAGAGACAGCTTTTTATGTCAAGATACACCCGATAATCAAATTTTAATGACGTTAATCAATAATGAAATTCAAAAAATGATTGATTCGGGAGAGTTAGCACGGATTCTTGCCCCGTTAAAGAAAACCATACCCGGTCAGTCTTAGCCCTAACTATAGTGTCATGTGAAGCAACACTACCCTTAGATACATTCTTTGCGTTCTAAATTGAATTCAAGGTTTGTCTCAGTCAAGCACCGGATATAGGATTCAGCCCGGAAAAAATAATACAGCTCCATCAGTGCTTAATAAATCGTTTTAATAACACAGGGAGTAAAGTGGAGTCAGTAAACAATGCCAACAGCATTGCCAACCCCGTCAATAACCCAAACATAATGCTCGGCACAAAGTCAGAAAAGCTCAATAAGGCGAAACCAATGGTAATGATTGAGGTGGTATATAATAGAGCATATCCCACACTACTAAAGGTCACCTCTATTGCCTCAGATGATGACCCTCCTTTTTTCGATTCCAGATAGCGATGGACAAAATGAATCGTGTCATCCACAGCAATCCCCATTGCTATGGCTGAAATGGTAATTGTCATTAGGTCTAGTGGGATACCAAAAAGCCCCATAACGCCCAAAATAGCTAAGGTTGTTAATATATTTGGAACAACAGCAACCAACGCGATCTTGAATGACTTGAAGATGGCAAACAATACAATAAACAACGCGATAAAAACCAACCCCAAAGTGAGGATTTGCGATTTGAAAAGTCGCTGCAAAATGTCTTGGTACAAAACAAACAAATTGGTCAATGCATAATCTTGTTCGGCAACGCCAATTTTCTGCATATCGTTTTTCAGACTAGCCAGAAATTGAGCCCGATTAAACTCCGGAGTGCTGTCTTGGATCCGGGTGCTGATGCGAAGTTGGTTAGATTCAGCGTCGAAATATGCGCCCAGTAGTTTATCTTTGAGAGATTTATCAAGCAGAGTGTAAATGGCCGTCAACTCATACTCGGTGAGCGGTTTCCCCTGATTAATGTTACTCGCTAGTTGGGTAAAATTGAACACGGATGTCACATTACCCATGGCCTCGTAACTGGTTAATACGGCCTGTATTTTCTGTAAGGTTTGCACTGCCTCAGCGGTCAAAACAAGTTGCTTTTCTTGCTGATCATTCGGCACAGAATAAACTAAATCCATCGGAGTTGAACCACCAAACTCTTGATCTATAAAGGTTAATTCTTTATGTACTTGAGTAGAAGACTTAAAGTAGTTGAGAAAACTATTTTCCACATCCAAGCGCAGGATCCCAACCACTGCCAGTGCCGTTAGGGTTAAGCTTACCAACACAATCGGTTTTGCATAATTTAAACTCGCAAACGTGAATCCTTTGATAAACTTTTTCGTTAAGTGGTTTTCGCCTTGCTCTTCTTTTACTGATAATAATGACAGAAACGCTGGAAACATGAGCAAACTGACTAAAATAGAGATAACCATCGCGACTATCATCATCCAGCCAAAGCTCACTACAGGCTGGATGCCGCTAAAAATTAGTGACCCGAAACCGACTGATGTTGTCAGTCCGGCATAAAGACATGGCGCAAATTTATTCGACAAGGTTTGCTCGAGTAACTCTGATTGAGTCGCATCACTATTTTGCATAGCAAGTTGGCGATATTCGACAATTAAATGGATCATAATTGCCAAAGTTAGGATCAATTGGAGGGCAATGAAATTAGATGAAATCACCGTCGTACGCAAATCCAGCATACCAAATATTCCGACCGTTAATAGCACACTAAAACCGCATGATACGACCGGCAGTATTACCCAACGTAAACGCCTAAAGAAGATAAACAGCATGACCACGATAGCACCACCAATAGCACTGCCGAATATCAGGAGATCACGTTTGATAATATCTACCATTTGTTGACCTAGCACATAAGCGCCGCCTAGATAAAAACTGGAATCTTGTTCATAGGCTTGGGTTATTTGATAAATTTTGTCGATTTCTTGCTGCCGTTGTTTTGTTAACTCTTGCTCTATAGGGTCGGCTTGGCTTTTCAAATCAGCGATTCTTTGCTGTTCTTCATCGGTCAATTCCCTTTGTAAAATATTTCTTTGAATATCAATGATTTCACTTTGAATATCGACCAGTTTTTGATTCTTTTCGAAAATGATTTGAATAGCAGTGGCAGTCTGGCCCTGGTTAACCAGTAAATCAGTAAACAAGGGGTGATCTGTAAATACGTCTTTCATTTGCTGTGCAGAATAATGCTGTGATTCCCAAGTGTAATTATTGGGATCCAGATCAGCACTCAAAGACGATGAAAGAGAGAGCAAAGGTACGTTTAAGATATGAGTTACCGATTTGACACGGGGCAGCTTCGAAAAAGCGGCACTGAGTTGCTGAATGTCTTCAAACGTTTTTGATGAGAAAAGCTCATGTTGCTTAGGTTGGTATGCCACCAGAATGAATTCATCGGGTGAAAATTTCTGATTCATCACCTGAGTTTCTATGTAGAGCTTATTATCCTTCACCAACAAGGTATCAGCCGACGCATCAATTCTAAATTGTTGGGTAAAATATGCCGCTACCACGGCCATGATGCTAAATAGAAAAAGGGTCCATTTTCCGTGTCGGATCAGTAATTGTGCGAGTTTATTTTTCACCGTTTTGGATATCCTGCTCAGTGGTGGAAGCTCCTGCTCGTTGCTGTTTCTTTTTTACGTTAGCAGGTGAAGGCGAAAATTGTTGTCCTGTACCTTTAAACTGAGCATCTCGTTTCAGGTTTTGCAAATACAGGTTACGGAAAAAAGTATAGGGATCATCTGCTTGTTTGTGCAATTCTTCATAGGATAATGCGCTAGGAGAAAAATCATTGACGCCATCTAAACCTTGTAAATAACCTGTTTGTGGTGGATTTGAAATAACCTGAACGGGGCTTAATAACGTTTCTCCAAAGGTAGAAAAGGCGTTGCGGAAATCTGATTGACCAAAAATCGGCAAAACTAAATAACTGCCATAGCCAATATCATAAGATTCAAGGGTGTCACCTATGGTGGCAGTCTGTTCAGGTAGGTCGAACCACGCATCTGCCGGATCAAATAAGCCGAGCAAACCAATGGTTGAGTTAATCAGGAATCGGGACAAATTAGCTCCCGACTTTTTGCCTTCTCCCTGAGCAAGGTTGTTTAATAAATTTAATGGTTCACGCAAATTATTAAAGAAGTTTCCAATACCCGATTGCACCGGATCAGGCACAACCGCATCGTATCCTTTACCAATTGGAATAAGTACATAACGATAAAGCACATCGTTAAATGCAAAAATAGGACGATTAATGGATTCCAAAGGATCGTCAAACTGTTCCGGATCATAGGTGACAACCGTTGGCGTTAAAACTTGCTCACCTTGGGATGTATTAATAACAATTTGTTTATTGTCTGCTGCTTGCTGTGCGCTGGTTGTTTCGTTGTTATTGGTAGAGCACCCGCTAGCAAAAAGTAACAAGACCAACCATACACACATGGCGTATTGTTTGACCGGGCTATGCTTGATTGAATCCAACATGAGATCGTTTCACTCCATTACAATATTTCGACTCGCGGTCAAGTTTTGCTAAACACCCTAACCCCATCTAAAGCAATTACGACTAGTATCCAAGCAATATACTTGCCAGATGAGCAACAAGCTTAATAGGTCGATTTGAATTTGCTTAAGGAAGATACGGCATCGCTAAAAGGCATCCAACAAACGAATTAACATACTGTTTTATATGCTAAATAATCTTACATATTACAAATTTTCAGTGTTCGTGCTGTTACTGTAATAGGTAATCTCAGTGGTCAAAGTTGCACTGAGTGAATCAGAAGTAGGTAATAAATACCCAATTTCCAAAATTTGTTACTCATTCACATCTACATATTGAGATTCAAAAATTAGTATTGCTTGAAAATAGGCCTAAGTTCGGTTGCCTCTGGCGAAATTTATTGATCGTATTCATGACTATCCTATCGCCCAATCGCGAAGAAATACTCTATGAAAAGGTAAGAACTTTTTCGGTTGAGAGGACCTACCAGCGAATATGATCGAAAACCATCATTTTGTACTATTGTTAAAGGCAGAAACAAATCAGCAAAGGACAGTGACATGGTAACGTTTACTTTGAATGGACAGAAGGTTGCGTCTGCTTCCCCCGATGACACGCCATTACTTTGGGTGATCCGCGATGAGCTTGGCTTTAAAGGTACTAAGTTTGGTTGCGGTATCGCGATGTGCGGAGCTTGCACCATCCACATTGATGGTCAGGCGGTACGTTCTTGCAGTTATCCACTCAAACAAGCGCAAGGCAAACAAATCACCACTATTGAGGGACTTAACGATTCTCATCCATTGCAAAAAGCCTGGATTGCTGAGCAAGTGCCACAGTGCGGTTACTGTCAGTCAGGCCAAATCATGCAGGCCGCGACATTACTCAAATATTATCCATCTCCAACCGATGAACAAATCAATACCCATATGAATGGCAACCTGTGCCGCTGTATGGCCTACCATCGAATAAGGAAAGCCATAAAACGAGCAGCAAAAGACACAGAAACCATCGTCAATAATGGCGTTGAAATTTACACTCCAAATGAGCAGGAGTTGAGCTAATGAGTATTACAAATAAATCCTCAGATAGTGGACTCGTTGATCACAATCGTCGCGACTTGTTGATAGGCTCACTGGGTGCGAGCTTAATGGTAGCATTTGCTCCTGCCATCATGGCGCAACAGATACCTGCAGATAAAATGCTCGCCAACAACGCATTTTCGCCGACAATTTGGTATCAAATAGATAATACCGGCAAGATAAAAGTAAATGTGGTACGCGCAGAAATGGGCCAACATGTGGGAACAGCGCTGGCTAAAATTGTTGCCGAGGAATTAGGTGCCAATTGGGACGATGTGATAATAGAGCATGTCGATACCGACCCCAAATGGGGCTACATGGTCACCGGCGGTTCTTGGTCTGTATTCCAAAGCTATGTTCCGCTCTCAAAGGCTGGCGCAGCGGGCCGAGAACTGTTAATTGAGGCCGGTGCAAAAGCGTTAAATAAATCAACCAAAGACTGCCAAGCCTCTAATGGTTTTGTTGTCTGCAAAGAGCAGCGCATCAGCTTCGCAAAAATCATTAGCACGCAAAAATTTAGCAAACAAATATCCGCAGAGGAACTTAAAAGTTACCCGATCAAATCGCGCAAGCATCACACCGTGATTGGTAAGCCAAGTCAAGCCTTAGACATTCCAGCAAAAGTTAATGGTTCTGCGATCTATGGTATCGATGTGGAGGTGCCCGGCATGGTGTACGCGCGCCCAATCGTGCCGCCAACACGATACGGCAACAAGATAGTCTCGGTTGACGACACCGGTGCAAAAAATATTGGTGGATACCAAGGATATAAAACCTTAACAGACCCAAGTGGTTGGCTTGAAGGCTGGGTAGCAGTGTATGCCGACAGTTATCCTGCAGCCATTAAAGCAGCAGACAAAATAAGTGTAAAATACTCAGCAAATGACGCTCTCAATGTCAGCGAAGACAGGATACAAGAGCATGGCAAAACCCTCATAACGGATCCTGATAAAGGAGCCCTGTTGGTAGATGTGGGTAATGTCTCCAAAGCGCAACAAAACGGCGCAGGACAGTTAGAATCAACCTACACCACGTCTAGCGCTTTGCACTTTCAACTTGAACCGGTGAACGCAGTTGTCGAATTCAAACAAGGTAAATGGCATGTTCACAGTGGCAATCAATGGCAATCATTGACCCTACCACAAGTCGCTAAAGCACTAGAAGTCGATGACTCTATGGTAGTGATCCACCAATATTATTTAGGCGGTGGTTTTGGTAGAAGATTATTCGGTGATTACATTATCCCTGCAGCTTTGGCAGCTAAAGCAATGGGTAAACCGGTAAAGATGGTATTCACTCGAGAAGACGACGCCCATTTTGATCAACCTCGTTCGCCTAGTGTCAGCCATCTACACGCTTCCTTTGACGCAGACAAAAGGGTGACTGGTATTGAGCACAGATTTACGGCAGGTTGGCCAACAAAAGCCATGGCACCAGGTTTTTTAGCAGACAGTAAAGATGGCAAAAAGAAAATTGATATGTTTTCTGCCAGTGGCTCGGATCATTGGTACTCATTACCAAGTCACAAAGTCCTAGTGTACAACAATGATCTGGCGCAAAAGACCTTTGTTCCAGGTTGGCTTAGATCCGTTGGACCTGGCTGGATTCAGTGGAGCGTTGAATCATTTATGGATGAAGTCGCCCACCAAAGCGGTCAAGATCCAGTTGAATTTCGGCGCGCATTGCTTGATGCCCAAGGGCGTCAATCCGGCAGTGAACCTCACTCAGTGGGTGGCGCCAATCGTTTGAAAAACGTGCTCGATGTTTTGACCCAAAAGGTGGATACCCGCCAGTCACTGCCCAAGAACCAAGGGATAGGGATCGCCCTGAGTTATGGTCAAGAGCGAAATATGCCGACATGGGTTGCTTTAGCAGCGCACGTCGACGTCGATGCTGCCACGGGTAAGGTCAAAGTGAAGAAACTGACATGCGTCGTGGATTGCGGTGTTGTGGTTCATCCTGATGGTGCGTTGGCGCAACTAGAGGGATCGTTGCTGTGGGGTGTCAGTTTGGCACTGCATGAAGGAACACTGTTTAAACATGGGCAAGTAGCAAGTAATAATCTTCACAACTATTTTCCTTTGCGCATGCAAGACGCGCCTGAGATGGATATAAGCTTTGTTGAAAGTGATGAGTTTCCTGTTGGCTTAGGCGAGCCAGGAACGACCGTGGTGGCACCTGCGATTGGTAATGCCGTATTCAATGCTACGGGTATCAGGCTGCGGTCTCTGCCTATGACACCATCGGCAGTCAAAACGTCGTTAGAATCGAAAGCAGGAGAACAAGCATGAATGCTCTTAAGCAAATCCACTTCTATAAACTTGGCTCTTTAGCTGCAATCATCCTAGTCGCTAGCTTACCCATGAACGCAGCAGCAAAGGACCCATATCAACGTTTTATGGATAGCCCTGACGCGGCGACTGCTTTTCAATATATTCATCAGGTAGCCACCCATCCACGCTGTGCAAATTGTCACGGAGTGGTCGATGATAGCGGTAGCTTTTATCCTACCGTGGGTGCCAACCGAAAGCCTCATCCGATGAACATCACTATCGCTAACAATGTTATTTTATATCAAGAGGGCGAGTCATATAAACAAGTTGAGGGTGTCGTTTTAAGCTGCCGCTCGTGTCATCGAGACGCTAACGGTGATAAAGAAGGTATGCCGCCAGGCAATGCAACCGCTGCGATGCCTGGGTTTGTTTGGCATATGCCACAACCCAACATGACAATCCCTATAGGAATATCAGCACAATCGTTGTGTAAAAAGTGGTTAGACCCGGCGCATAACAGTAGTCACTTAGCTTACCGAGGCGGCAAAGACGATTTAGACACTTTTAAAACAGAGTTTTTTGAGCATCACGCCAAATTGGACCCTTTGGTTGCTTGGAGCTGGTCTCCTGGCCCGGGGAGAGAAAAAGCACCTGGAGAACACCAAGATTTCATTCGCGCGGTAGGCGTATGGATTGACTCGGGAGCTCCTTGTCCTGACAAATAGAATTCAGCCTAGCAGCAAGTCTATTTGGGCTGAAGGTTTTTAACGAAGATAGCCAATTATTGGTGACACAAAATCTCTAAGGTTTGTTATGGAGACTTTGCAGCAACAGCTTCGCTATCTGCTCTTGGACCGGGATCTCTTGAACTACTGTTTCTAGTTAAGAGCGTCACACTGTTTGAGAGATCCCCGATCAAGAGACCTCGGGGATGACGATGTTTAGTCATCCCGGTAATGCTCTTATGGGGCGCACGCAGTGCCGGGATCTCTTGAACTCCCGTTTGTAATTAGGAGCGTCACACTGTTTGAGAGATCCCCGATCAAGAGACCTCGGGGATGACGGTAGACGAGCACTCGGGGATGACGATGTTTCGTCATCCCCGTAATGCTCTTATGGGGCGCACCAGTGCCGGGATCTCCACCTGTTCTATTTTGTCATCCCCACATGTTGTTAGTGGGGATCTCTTCAACAGCTTGACTTATTTAATTAGCTAGGTGGAACTCGGCCTTTCAAAATGGTAATTGCCAAACTGTAATTTAAATCGTCAATCGCCTTTGTCAGTTGATTAAATTCATTCTCGCTGAAACAAGCGGCTAAATCAGGTAAATCAGTTTTAATATTATCCAAACTTAAAAACATGCCATCTTCAAGTTTGCTTAATAAGCTGCTTATTAACTTGTTATACCGGTGCTCTGTACCTGACGCCTGCGTCTTCAAAGTCGAGTAGTCTAGGGTTTCGTCACCCAACACAGCTACCACACTGTTAATATCTTGCGACAACACTGCAGTGAGTTTATGTACGTCGTCTGCATCGATACTATCTACATTCTCTTCAACATAGGCAGCAATGTCACACAGTGTATTAGCGCCAATTGTGCGTGCCACGCCCTTCAGTGAATGCGCTAAAATCTTCAGCGCGTCGATTTGTTTACGCTCCCACAAATCAAAAATTTCTTCGGGTGCTTTAACAAATTCATGATAAAAAATGCGAAGTAGTTTTTGATAAAGTCCTGGGTCGTTACCTAATTGCTTTAATGCTAATGCCACATCAAAATCTTTGGGCCATTGATACGTCATTGCGCCATCAGTGCTTTGGTTAGCATCAATAGTGCTGTCATTTAAATCAATTTTTTTGACATGTTCATCTTCTACAGCATCCTCGGTTAGCCATTGCTGTAATACATTAGCAAGTTTAGAAATATCAATGGGTTTTGCTATATGACCATTCATGCCAGCAGATTTAACTCTGGCTATATCTAACTCCATAACTGCCGCCGACATGGCAATGATTGGAATTGACTCTCCTCCTTTCAATAGCCTTATCTCGCGGGTGGCGGTCAAACCATCCATGACTGGCATTTGTAAATCCATTAACACAAGGTCAAAGCTATGCTGTTGGAACAATTCAAGCGCTTCTTGACCATGACTAGCAACAATAGGCTTAATCCCAAAACGCTTTAAAAACTCCTTTGCTACTAGTTGGTTAGTCATAATATCTTCAACTAACAATACTGAACTAGCGGTATATTTGGCTTGTGAGTCGCTTTTCTGTGGCAAATGATTTTGCTGATCAGATCCCGGCTCTTGAGATTGCAGCCGCTGAATAGTTTGGCTTAGGCGCGAGTTCAATATGGGTTTATCCAAAAATGCATCGATCTTTATATCTTTGGCATGTTTGGCGGCATGTTGTCGCCCAAACGCAGTAGCAACGATGAAAAGTGACTCGTCATTTAATCCATACTTCACAGGATCACTTTGGATTTTTTTCAGTAATTCCAATCCATTTAGGTCTGCCATTTTCCAATCGACAACGAAGAGTTCAAAAGGTTTAGAGTGTTGTTTGCGTTGTTCAAGTAAAGCCATCGCTTGTTCACCATCACTGCATAGCTCCACCTCAAACCCCCAACTTTGCAGCACGTTATTTAAGCAAATTTGTGCTGACTCGTTATCTTCAACGAGCAATGTTGACATGGGGCGTAACGGTTGATGTAACTGTTGGTAGGTTCGATCACTGATGGTCACTGGTACAATTAAGCTAAACTTACTGCCCTTACCTAATTCACTTTCAACGGCTATTTCTCCGCCCATCAAATTAGCAAGGCCTTTACTTATAGATAGCCCAAGACCGGTGCCCCCATATTTTCTAACGACCGATGTGTCCGCTTGTGAAAATGATGCAAACAACCTTGCACATTGCTCATGGCTCATACCAATGCCAGAGTCGACAACTTTGAAATGAAGACAAGTTTGTCCGTTGTTGACCACATCAACAGAAATATGGATATGCCCTTGCGGGGTAAATTTTATCGCATTACCAATTAAGTTATTTAATATTTGATTGAGCCGCATTGAATCCCCCACATAAAACCGACTCATTTCAGGGTTGATATCGACCACAAGCTCAATGTTTTTTTCTTCGGCAACCAAACTAAACAGTCCAACCGAGCTTTCTATCAACTCCTCCAAATCAAAGTCTTCGTTGACTATCTCAAGCTTACCGGCTTCCATCTTGGAAAAATCGAGAATATCGTTGAGTACATTGAGCAACGATTTGGACGAGGCTTCAACATTACTCAAGTATTGCGCTTGCTGCTCTCCAAGCTCCATGTCTAATACTAATTTAGTAAGACCAAGGATTGCATTCATCGGAGTACGGATTTCATGGCTCATATTGGCCAAGAATTCGCTTTTAGCTTCATTGGCCTTTTCAGCAGAGTTTTTAAGTTCTACAAGGTTTGCTTGCATTTCCTTTAAGTCAGTAATATCCAAAAAACTGCCCATAAAGGACCTTACATTTCCCTGTTTATCTCGATCAAATACGACATCTTTAGACCAGCACCATATCCAATGTCCTTGCTTATGTTTGAAACGATATTCGATATCAAACCCCTTATCAGTAGAGCTAGATTGTTTAATCGCTGTGAGGTGTTGGTCGAATAGAGCTTGGTCATCGGGATGAAATAGCGACAAGAACTCTTTCGCGCTCATTTCAGCTAAATCTCTCATATTGTAGCCGGTGATATTGGTGTAACTTTGATTAATGAATTCGTTGCTACCCGTTTCTAGATTGTAGATATAAACACCTGTAACAGACGCATCAAATGCTGTGCTGATAAACATATCTTTTTCTTCAATGGCTTGTTGTGCCATGCGTTTTTCAGTGACATCTTCAAATAACACAATGGCAGTGTTGGGATTACTTTGAAAGCAGGTGAGTTCGAATATTCCAGAAACGTCACCATCGTCATATAAATATGACTCGTCAACCCAAGTACCGCCGTATTGAGCAACCTTGCGGTATGCATCAGGAATTGGTGAACCTTTAACATCTGGAAACGCTTCCTCTAAACGCATTCCTAACAATGCTTCGAATTCTATTTGTAAAATCGACACAGCAGCCTGATTAAAGCGAGTTAAATACAGATCTTGATCGCGCAATTCCCAAACCTGCAAACCCACGGGCAAAGAGTCAATAATGCTGCTGGTCATATTCTCAATTGCTTGTAAGGCTTGTTGTGACGCTAAACGGGCGCTTATGTCTTGTAGTGAGATAAAAATAACCGGGCGATTGGCAAATTCTCGTCTGGAATGACTGGCCTCAATGGGGATTTCAATGCCAGATTTGGTTCGCCCAGCAAGCAACTTTCCAGACCCTCGCTTAGATTTTGCTTGTTCGCCCCCCATAGTCGACTTGAGCAGATTAAGGTAATTTTCACCTATGGTTTGAGCAAATAGTTTAGTTATACACTGGCCTTCTAATTCACTCTTAGAATAGTTAAATATGTTAACTGCCCCCTCGTTAGCCACCAATATTGAGCCTTCTTCATCTATTACCAAAATGCCAATGTGAGCACTGTCTGTCGATTCTCGTAGCATGACATCTTGTTCGCGCTCGTGCTCCAATTTAAGTCTTTCTAATCGCTCTGAACTTGCTTTTTCAAAGGCTTGTTGAACGTCAACAACACTGGGGAGTTGGACTGCCATCGGAATTGATTTAAATAAATGGTAAGCAGTAACACAAGAAACGATGGCGGTGGCCAGCTTGGCTAAGCCGTGGATTCCGTAAGCACCGTGCCAAATCACAAAAATACTCACAAGGTGAGTCATTCCGCACAACAAAATAAAAAGCGAAAACAAAATAAAGATCCCCTTAAACTCGAGATCTTTACGTTTTCGTACAAAGTAGTAGATGGCGATAGGAATAGAAAAGTAGGCAAATGCTATTAAGACATCAGAAACAATGTTAAGCCAGAGAATTTCCGGCTTCCACGAATAGCAATGGCCATGGGGCATATAATCTGATCTAAACAGTGAATCGAGAAGCTCGCCCATAATTTTTCCTTGTGTTTAGTTTACAACTTCACGTACTGGTATATATTTTAATCATGATTGCTGTAAGGGAAGATATGTTTAAACCTGAATATTCCATACTCATCATTGATGATGATGTCACTATTATCAAATTAATCGCGGAATCATTACGCAGTAATTTTAATGTGGAGTTTGCCGTATCCGCAGCTGAAGGGCTGCGTCAGGCTTTAAAACATCCAATGCCGGATTTGATTTTGCTTGATGTCATGATGCCAAGTACAAATGGTTTTGAACTGTGCAGAACACTTAAGCAAAATTCAGCAACCCAGCAAATTCCCGTTATATTTGTATCGGCACTTGATGATATAAATGAGCAGCAAAGAGGATTTGCTTTAGGTGCGGTGGATTACGTTATCAAGCCGATTAGCCCACTGATATTAAAGGCACGTGTCAACACTCACATAAGAGTAAGTTCCTACGTTAAACAGTTGCAAAAGTTAGCCACCACAGATCCACTCACCTCATGTGCCAACCGCAGAAAATTTGACGAAACCCTCGATTTAGAATGGAAAAGAGCGGCCAGACGAGGAGAACCGCTGTCCGTGCTGTTTTTTGATATTGATGAATTTAAACAATACAACGATAATTATGGTCATGGAATGGGCGATGATTGTTTAAAAATGATTGGCAATGTACTCAATAATATCCCTCACCGTTCAGCCGATTTAGTTGCCCGCTATGGCGGCGAAGAATTTGTGCAAATATTGCCTGACACCGACGAAGAAGGTGCCATCAAAATGGCAGAGCGCACCATTAAGCTAATTGAAACACTGAATATTCCTCATGAATTTTCAAAAGTGTGCGATTTTGTGACCTTGAGTATTGGCATAGCTACGGCTCGGCCTACCTCTGATAAAGATATATGCTCGGTGATGCAGCACGCTGATGAAGCACTCTACCGAGCCAAAGAAGAAGGCAAAAATCGCTATAATGTATACCAATAACCTATGGCTACCGTTAAGAACGTATTGAAAAGATTGCTCGCACTTTGTGTATTTTTCCTTGCTGGCTGCAACCCTGCTGTTATGCAAATTGCAGACAACGAGTTTATCGGTAAAAAGATCAAAATAGTGGATATGGTTAATGGCGATGGTCAATCCGTGTCGTTTGATGACTTGATAGGCAAACCTGCAGTCATTTATTTTTGGGCATCTTGGTGTAAGCCCTGTCACAAGACACTTGTTGTGTTAGATAAGATTGGTCCTGAACACAACAAGGACATGTCCATTGTGATTGTCTCTCTAGATGATGAGATACAACAGGCTAAAAAAGTACTGTCTACGCTCAATATCACCGCAGATAGTTGGTTTGCGATTCAAGGCAGCATCCATTTGAATCAGCAGGATTTTGGTAACACCAAACGAATGTTGCCCTACGCCCTCTTGATAGACGAAGAAGCAATGATTAAGGCAACCGATATTAGGTTTCGGGATCAGCAGCAAACACAAGCGCTATTAAATAAGTTGAAGCGAATCTAATGCATAGTGATTGTAGCGCTTTCTGCATGCACTCTCAAACAGTGTGACGCTCTTAACTACAAACAGGAGTTTAGAAGATCCCGGCACAAGAGCATTACCGGGATGACTTTTTGTTCGAGCATTACCGGGATGACTTTTTGTTCGAGCATTACCGGGATGACTTTTTGTTCGAGCATTACCGGGATGACGCTCTGTTTGAGCATCGTCGGGACGACAGGATACCGTCATCCCCAAGTGCTCGTCTATCGTCATCCCCGAGTGTGCCCCCGTCATCCCCGAGGTCTCTTGATCGGGGATCTCTCAAACAGTGTGACGCTCTGATTGAGCATTACAGGATGACTTTTAGTCTGTGCATCTGTTGCGCTGCAAACTAAAGCTTCTTCCAATCACTAAAAACTGGGTTTGTATTCAAATGACTCTGAGGCTTCACTATCCGTGAAAACTTCAATCTCTTTTTTCTTGTTCAAACTGCTATTAATAAGATTATTGGGAAACACTTGAATTGTAGAATTAAAGATTTCTACATTCTGATTAAAAATTCGTAGTGCCGCCCCAACATTTTCTTCTTGATTAGTAATTTGTGTCATTAGGTTTGAAAAAGACTCAGAAGCCTTTAATTCTGGATAAGCTTCTACAGTCAGCTCAAGACCCGATCTCAATTCTTTAGATGCCGCAGTAATATCTTTAAGTTTAGATGGATCAACTTCAGCATCGTTCAACTCGCTCAACCCGCTTCTTAAAGCGACAATTTTTGGTAACAAGTCTGTCTCGAACTGTTTGTGATCCTTCAGCACTTTTTCTAACTCAGGAATAATTCTGCCTTTTTGTCTTTCTTGTGCGGTTACATCAGCCCAACCTCGTTTAACCAAGTTAAACTTTTTAACGATTTCGTTATAAGCAATCAAAATCCATAAAGCGATAATTACGACTACTACGATAATTGCGATTTCCATACTACTTCCCTAGATATTTAATTAAATTGTTCATAAAAGCGAACATAATATTGACGTTATCTAACGTCAGGTTTTTTAGTAAATCTTGTTTAAATTCAACAGGCGTATTTATCGAAGTGCTAATATTTGTATTCAATAAACCCGTCTGTTTTTGATTGATTAAAATCGAGCCATCAGGTGCAATTTCGAAGGTTAACCCCTTGAATTTCTTGTTTAAATCTTCAAATGCTAGCACAACTGAAGGGCCTAGAAACTTCGCGGCCGAAAACTCTGACTCAGCCATCACATAAAAGTGTTCATCAAAAACGATAGAAGTTGGTTTAAAACTCTCACTATATTTTTTGTGTAGGCTGTCGTTACTAATAACAAGTGATTTAAACTCTGCAATAGGAGGAAACACAATCCCTTCACGATAATAATGGTCATATACCTTGCGCCTAACGGTTTTGTAACCACCTCTGCCATTTCTTACTTTTTCTTCAACTATCCGTTCAACTACATAATGATGTTGGAGCGCATCAACCTTCATTTTTTTATCGTTGTAATTAAATTCAAGCTCTTTACACCAACTCACATTTTGTGAGTAATTACCCCGATTAAAGTCAACAAACTTATTATTAATAGTTTCACGAAAATGTTGTGAACTTAACGTTATTCGGTACAACAAGTCGCGCGTTTTCACAATAAAAAGATTATTTAAGTTTTGAATTGACTGTGCTCTTTTACCGACAATCTTTAATGGCCAGACGACACCAACGATTAATATTAAGAATGAGCCAAGATCAATCCAACTCATGTCATAGTTACGTGTGGTAGCAATGAAATAGATATATGCGGCACCGAGCAGTACGAAAAAGGTGGAAAGCAACCAAAGCTTTAAATTATCAAATTTTAATTTAAAAGGATGTGCAATTACTTTATCCAGTAATGATTCCACTTCATGAATGTCTTTTACATCATTTAATGATTCAGTCGTAGTGGTAATGAACTCTTTTAATATTTTATTATCTGTACTTGTGTTAACTGTGCTGATTGCTTCCATGTTATCTCCCTTGTATGAGTTTATTTAACAAAACTGGACACGCACGTAATTGAAATCAAAAAATCAGTTTTTGAATTCAAAGTTGAATATACCTAAGGGGGATTAAATCTGAATAAGAGTGAATCCATTCTCTTTAAAACTATCTAACAAGAGCATGCATCTACTATTTGAATTGAGAGCAGCCCCGCTAGCATAGATTGAAATCCTTAGCTCGGAAGTTTTGCGACATTGCTTTTTCAAACAAATTGCTTTTATTTCTAAATCGAAAGTACATTATCAATTTTAAAAAGTAAATTATTTTGTGCAAAATATTTTATAAATAGTTGATTTTTAATGTGGTTTCAACTTTAAGTTCTCAATGGCGTTACTTAGGCTTGCTTAGATGCGCACGCAGTGCGGGGATCTCTCAAACAGTGTGACGCTCTTAACTACAAACAGGAGTTTAGAAGATCCCGGCACAAGAGCATTACCGGGATGACTTTTTGTTCGAGCATTACCGCGATGACGAAATACCGTCATCCCCGAGGTCTCTTGATCGGGGATCTCTCAAACAGTGTGACGCTCTTAACTACTAACAGGAGTCCAGAAGATCCCTGCTCAAGAGCATTACCGGGATGACTTTTTGTTCGAGCATTACCGCGATGACGAAATACCGTCATCCCCGAGGTCTCTTGATCGGGGATCTCACAAACAGTGTGACGCTCTACTACAAACAGGAGCCCAGAAGATCCCGGCACAAGAGCATCGCCGGGATGACTTTTTGTTCGAGCATTACCGGGATGACGAAATACCGTCATCCCCGAGGTCTCTTGATCGGGGATCTCTCAAACAGTGTGACGCTCTTAACTACAAACAGGAGTCCAGAAGATCCCGGCACAAGAGCATTACCGGGATGACTTTTTGTTTGAGCATTACCGGGATGACTTTCTGTTTGAGCATCGTCGGGATGACTTTCTGTTTGGGCATTGCCGGGATGACTTTCTGTTCGTGAATCATCCATTAAACTTAATACTCATTGGCCCAAGCAACTGGTGCCAAATCCTTTCATAAATTGGCACTTTTGCTTTACCGTGGATTAATCTAGGCTAGTAAAAGACCGGTTCCTAAAGAAGATCCTATGCGTATTTGGCTTATTACTTTTTTACTCGTGATTGCTAGTAAAGGCGCTTCAGCAGATTGCGTATTTGACTGCTTTTCCGGCACGGGCGAAAACCCAAGAAGCGAGCTAACGTTTACAACCTTAACAAGCTCAACCGCACTGCCGCTAATAGACTATGTTCACTATGGTGTACCTGCGCAAGCGGCCAATCCAACCAATACGTTCAATGGGCATTTGTCACTGAATATCACCGCTGGTGCGCTTGCAGAACAAGGTACTAGTTTAGCAAGTGTCTACATAGCAGCGGATTCCTTACCACCTTTTTCGTTTAGTTTTGTGCAATATGGTACGCATGTGTTACCGACTCAGCGGCAGCTAATCAATACAGGTCACACGGCTTGGGAGTGGATATTATTACCAGGCAGAGTATGGAACGAGCGCGGTGATAACGGCTATTCCAGAGTCGCGCTACCATTTGCTTTACAAGAGATTAATGCCAACTGCACCCACAACGGGGTGATGACGTTTTTATTCAAGGATGACGGGAGCGTTTCCGATGTTGCCTACCAAATTGCACAAGAAACCTGCCGCTACTTTAAGTTCAACTTGCACGGTAAAATAGCCGCGAGCTTCACACCGGCACTCATTGCTAATGCCCAACAGGTAATTGATGATTATCGTCGAGAATATGCCAACCGACTGTCGCTTAAACCCTTGGCGGCCCTAGCCTCAGATTATCCCAACTCCGGCATTGATCTTACCCAAATCGGAAGCGACCAAACCGCCTCTCAGCTAACGACTTACGGTGTGCTTTATAATGGGACTCACTATCAAGGCCCGTGTGCAACGCGGTATGGTGAATATCCCTTTTGTGATGTGATGGCACTTCCCTCCTATTCCATCGCAAAAACCATAGTGGCCGGTTTGGCCGTGATGCGCGCTGAGCAAAAATACCCGGACAAACTGCAACACCTGAAGGTAGGTGAATGGGTCGCTGAATGTCAGGGAAGCCAGTGGCAAGATGTCACGCTGCTCAACGCCTTAGACATGGCCACCGGAAACTATCAATCGGCTCAAGCTTTAGTTGATGAAAAGGCGCAAAAAACCATTGATGAATTTTTTGTTAGTGCCTCTCACGCAGATAAAATCAAACACAGTTGTGCTTATCCGCGACAAAGCCCTCCCGGAAGCACCTTTGTTTACCACACTTCAGATAGCTATATTGTCAGTAGGGTGTTGCAGCAATATCAACAACAGCTACGTGGCCCCACAGCCGATTACTTCACCGATATCTTAGTCAACGAGTTATACAAGCCTCTAATGCTCAGCCCTGTGACTTATTCAACAAAGCGCACATATGATGTTCAGCAGCAGGTATGGGCAGGTTATGGACTGACATTGTTGGCCGATGATATTGCCAAACTGGGCCAATTTGTTGGACAGAGTAACGGTAAAATACAAGGCCAGACAGTGCTCGATAGCAAGTTATTGAGTGAGGCTTTACAGCAATCTACCAACGGCGGACTGCAAGTGAGCAGTAATGCGCGGTATCAACACAGTGTTTGGGCATTTGATCTGAAATCGTCAACACAATTTAACTGCTCCACTGCCACTTGGATACCTTACATGTCTGGATTTGGTGGCATTGGCGTCGTCATGTTGCCAAACAATATGCTGTACTATTTCGTCAGCGATAATATGCAATATGGGTTCGTTAAAACTCTAATGGAGCTACACAAAATTG
Organism: Aliiglaciecola litoralis; assembly: GCF_039523355.1. Taxonomy (NCBI): domain Bacteria; kingdom Pseudomonadati; phylum Pseudomonadota; class Gammaproteobacteria; order Alteromonadales; family Alteromonadaceae; genus Aliiglaciecola; species Aliiglaciecola litoralis. Next base: position 103,026 of record NZ_BAAAFD010000009.1, read on the forward strand.
CGCCAATATGTGAGTAACCTGAACTGGTGCCACTGGCAATGCATAACTGGCACTATCTCTCTAAAGTGCACCTTGTTAGGGTAAGGGTTCTAATAAGTATAATGAGTAGTTAGCAGATGAAAATGGAAATCAAGATTGCGCCCGATGGCATGGCAGTTCGCGTCATGCTCGCTTTTCTAGCAACCGCCGGCCTTTTTTACGTTAACATTATGCCAGCGATTGTGTCAGGGTTAATCGATTCTTTAGGATTTTCTCGAACCGACGCCGGTTTAGTTGCCTCGTTTAATATTTATGGGGCGGCAGTTGGTGCATTGGCAGCAGTATTCCTTATTACCCGCGTATATTGGAAGCCCTTAGCTGCGATGCTACTAATTGGTTTAATTTCGATGGACGCCATTTCCATTTGGGTCAGCGATCCACTAACCATGAAATTAACCCGTGGGCTGCACGGTGTTATGGGCGGCATGTTAGTTGGTGTCAGTTTTGCGGTTATTGCGCGAGTGACATTAGTACATAAGACCTTTGGTTATTTGTTGTTTGTGCAGTTTGGTCTGGGGGGGGTGGGCGTTATGTTGCTTCCGCCGCTCGCGCCGATTTACGGCACTTCAGCACTTTTCCTTGCCTTGATCGCATTCAGTACAGTTAGCTTCATGATGCTATTTTTATTACCTGATTATCGTGTTGAGGATGCCCCAAAAGCCGTTGGCAATGGCGATATTAAATGGCGACCGTTGATTGTCGCACTGTTGTCGGTATTTTTGTTTCAGGCGGCCAATATGGGGCTGTACGCTTATATTATCGATCTCGGCAAATCCTACGGCCTGACAATTGACTTCATTTCACCGATTTTAGGAATTTCGGCTTGGGCCGGTTTGATTGGTGCTTGGATGGTGATTGTCTTTTCGACCCGCTTCGGGCGAACCTGGCCGTTGTTTTTCGCCACGGGCCTAACTTTGGGCGCCACGATCGCGCTGCATTTTAGCGCCGACAAAGCCATATTTTGGCTAGCAAATGTGTTGGTGGGGATCACTTGGGCGTTTTGTATCGCTTATTTGCTTGGGATCTGTGCCGAGTTTGATAAAGCCGGCAAAATGGCAGCGCTGGGCGGCTTTGCTTCCAAAACAGGGCTGGCGTCTGGGCCCATGGTGGCTTCGTTTCTCGTCAGTGGCGGCAGCTACACTGTGCTGATCAATATTGCTGCGGTAGCATTATTAGGCTGTATGCTTATCTGTCTTTACCCGACACAGCTACTTGATAAATTAGATAAATCCGGTCAGGATGAGGTTGCTTGATGACAATAGGATGGTTATGTTGCAGCACCTTTTCACCCTTGATGACAACGCGACTACGAGCCTTCAGCGACAGCTGCAACGGAAGTTAATTGACGCTATTCTCAGTGGTTATTTCGCCGCCGGCACGCGCATGCCATCGTCACGCAAACTGGCTGATATGTTGGGCGTATCGCGCAATACAGTAGTTGCTGCCTACGAGCAACTGATCGACGAAGGCTATTTGCTTAGCCGCGAGCGCAGCGGCATTTTTGTCAGCGATCATTTATATGATGAACATGCCCAAGCCGCTAACTGCGATGATGAAAATGTCGAGCCCTTCGACTGGGATGCAGCCTGTAATGCCTGTACGATTGAGTCGTCAAAACCACCTTATCCAGATAATTGGGCAGATTATGAATTCCCCTTTATTGACGGGCAATATGATCAATCACTCTTCCCATTAAGTCAGTGGCGCGAGTGTTCGCGGCTTAGTTTGAACGTCGATGAGATAAAAAGCTGGGCGCGCGATAGCGGTTACCAAGACGATCCTAGCCTAATCCATGAAATTCGCACCAAAGTTTTGCCGCGCCGCGGTATACAAGCGCGGCCTGAAGAAATACTGGTCACCTTAGGATCACAACAGGCGCTATATTTAGTTAGCCGTCTATTGATGAACTCCACTACGTTGTTAACCACAGAGGAACCGGGATATCAGGGTATCCGGCAATTAGCTCAACAAAATCTTTGTCCGATTCGATTCGCCTCTATTGCCAAAGATGGTATTAATCTACAAGAGATCTCGGCGCAAACCCGATTACTTTATGTCACGCCCAGTCATCAAGTCCCCACTGCCGTCACCATGTCCCGTGAAAAACGCGACGCCCTAATGCAACGAGCCTCTGAGGATGATTTTGTAATAATTGAGGATGACTACGAGAGCGAAGCGAATTTCATTAGTAACCCAAACCCGGCGCTGAAAAGTTTAGATACGCAAGGACGAGTTGTTTACATCTCGAGTTTTTCAAAAGCACTTGCACCGGGTTTACGATTAGGATTTATGGTTGCCGACCCGGCGCTTATTAGTCGCGCGCGACAATTAAGAGCATTAATCCTGCGTCATCCGCCTGCCAATAATCAACGCATCATGGCGCTGTTTTTATCCCTCGGCTATTACGATATGACCATGCGTCGATTACACCAAGCCATTAGTGAACGCTGGCAAGAATTGCGCGAAGCACTGAATCACTATCTTGGTCCCTACATAGTGACCAGTGAAACTATGGGAGGCGGTACCTGTTGGGTAAAAGGCCCTCCGGGATTGGACAGCCAAAAATTCGCCGCTGCCGCAGCGGAAAAAGGTATTTTGATTGAACCGGTAGATCGCTTTTATGGCGGTTCAGAGCGCCCCGAAAGCTATTTTCGACTCGGTGTGCGCAGTCTGCCAAAGGAAAAAATCCGACCGGGCATCGAACAGTTGGCCAAGTTAATTGAAGACATCCGTGCTGATGGCGATCCCGCTTTTGGGCGTCACCTAACAGGTCAAGAGCTCAAACAGTTTTTAAGTAACGTGGCTTTTACTGGTCATACGGTTTTTGGCGATCCTTACACCATTACGCTGTTTGCCGATGGAAAAATGCAAGGCGTTGAAGGGCACAACGATGAGAAAAAAGACATCGGCACTTGGTGGCTCAAAGGCAATACGTGGTTTCGACAATGGCAACACTGGTCGTATGGCGAATTGCTAGGGTTTGACATCTATATTACCGAATCACGGATCCACTGGGTGCGGGATGGAAAGCTGGTCGACGCGGCAAACTACCTTAAACCCTGAACTCTGGTACTAACTAAAAAACCAACTGGACCTACTCATGCTGAGCTTGTCTGTTTACGCTTGATTCCTATCAGAAATAAAGTTTCACGACTGACAGGAGATTGAAACATGACAGTCATGAGTATCGCCGGCCTGCAGCTAACGCTGCCAGCAAACCAAAATAACTTTACGGCGATTGCCAGCCAAGTGCGTAACGTCAAAAAACGTTTCCCGCATGTAACCATGGTGGTACTTTCCGAGCTGGCCACCTTTGGACCTGCCCCACGGTATGCCGAAACCCTACCGGGCGAAACTGAATCGCGTTATGCACAGCTGGCCAAAGAAACGCAACTGTGGCTGGTTAATGGCTCCTTGTTCGAACGCGCAGAAGACCGTGTTTACAATACGACCTCGGTGCTCTCGCCTGAAGGTGACGTGGTCGCTAGATATCGCAAGATGTTTCCGTTTTTACCCTACGAAGAGGGTATTTCTGCAGGCACCCAACCTTGCGTATTTAACATCCCAGGTGCCGGGAATATCGGCTTATCTATTTGTTACGACATGTGGTTTCCCGAAACCATTAGGGCGCTGTGTTGGGAAGGCGCAGAAGTCATAGTCCATCCGACGTTGACCAATACCGTTGATCGTGACACTGAATTATCGATTGCGCGCAGCAACGCTGCAGTTAATCAATGCTACATGGTCGATATCAATGCCGCATCCCCTATGGGCGTGGGACGCTCTATCATCGCCGGTCCTGGCGGTGAGGTCATACATCAATCGGTCAGTGAGCATGATGTGATCGTGTTTGACGTGGATTTTGATTACGTGCGCCAAGTGCGTGAAAGAGGCTGGCAAGGTCTTGGGCAACCACTAAAGAGCTTTCGCGATCATGTTATCTCTTATCCCCAATATGTCGAGGGCGCCCGCTCAGTCGCGCTGGACGCTTTAGGTCCTTTGCGAAAACCGCAAAAACTGGCCTGAGCGAAAACCAGTAACTGGCCCTTACACCCATAAACAAGAATTCGTAAAGTCAGAAACAGCATAAAAACAAGACAAAAGGAACGGACTGATGAAACATAAAAATCACAATAACTTTTCAATTTCCCCCCTAGCGCTAGCCGTGGGCGCCACATTGTGCACAGGTACAGTATCAGCACAGGAAAACCCAGATGCTCGAACGGTTGAAAGGATAGAAGTGACATCATCACGTCGCGTGTCCACCGTAGAAGAAACCCCCTACAACTTATCTGTCATCAACGGCAGTGAACTGAACGAACGCAACATTGTAGATACGGTAGAGATGATCCGCAATGTAGCTGGTGTGACAGCGGTTGATCGAGGATATCGAAACTCCGGTGTACTGAATAATATTATTATTCGCGGTATGAATGTCGATTCCTCTGGCAACGGCGATTTTGCGTTGAACGCGGCCCCCACCGTCTCGTCCTACGTTAATGATACGCCTTTGTTTGCTAATTTTATTCTCAAAGACATTGACGCCGTTGAGGTGTTGCGCGGACCACAAGGCACCCTGTACGGATCAGGTGCCTTAGCTGGTACCGTGCGCTACCGGATGAATCGACCCGATTTAGATGGATTCAGCGACAAGGTCTCTGGATCAATCAGCCAGTCGGAGGGCTCAGAAGGTCTTAATCAAAATTACGATGCACTTCTCAATATCCCGCTGGGTGACACTGTGGCTTTTCGTGCAAATGTTGGTGTGATCCGCAATGACGGTATTGTCGACTACGCCAATGTGTACCAACTCAATGCGGCCGGTGCACCCACAGCTGCGGGCGGTGATATTGCCGAAGGTGGCCCGCAGTTTCGTAGTGTCGAAGATGCGGATACCGTGGATATCGATTATGGTCGTGCGTCACTACTTTTCAAACCCTCAGAAACCTTTAGCGCTTTGTTGTCATATCAATACCAATCAGATGATATTGGTGGCCGACGCCAAGTTACCACTGGGACAAATTGGGTATCTGGCAGCGAGCAAGATTACAACGAATATGAAAACGGCGCGATCCAGCTAGAGCCCTCGCAACGAAAAGTCGATCTAATGACATTGGAAGTGGAATGGAATTTAGGTTTCGCCACCTTGTCGTCTAGCACATCCGATTACGAGCATAGCGGTGATTCGATCAGTGACAACACTGGATTTTATGCTCAGAATAACTGGTTTGCTTGGTTTTACGGTGGCTCACCACGTCCCATGGCGCAGGCTCAGCGAACCTATGAAGACAGTGGCTTTAGTCAAGAAATACGACTGGTCTCCACACCAGGCGAAACCGTCGATTGGATAGTGGGTGCTTTCTATTTAGATCAAGAAACAAAAGCGTCGCAAGACAGTTTCATGCCCGGTTTTTCTGAGTGGGCTACCGCCAGTGGTTTTGATGATACCTTGGCAAGCTGGGGCGGTACTCTCACCGATCAGGATTTTCTCTATCGGGACAGTGGCAAAGTAAAAGATTTATCGGTATTTGGTGAGCTGACTTGGCACATCGACACCGACTTCGATGTCACCCTTGGGGTTAGACGTTTTGATAACGAAATATCTAATCAGACCATCATCGAGTTACCTATTTATCCGGGTGCGTCCGAAGTAGGCGCAACCACAGAAGAAAGTGACACCTTGTTTAAACTTAATCTGTCTTATGATGTATCGGATGAAATGATGCTGTATGCGACCGTCTCCGAAGGCTATCGACGCGGTGGCACCAGCGCTGTTCCTTTGACCGGCGGTTTTGCCGAAAACCCGGAATATTTAAGTTACGACTCCGATTCAGTGACAAATTATGAAGCAGGGATAAAAGGCAATACTGGCGAAGTGTTTTATGCGGCCACTTTGTACAGGATGGACTGGGACAATCCGCAACTAAATGTCACTACGCCAAACTGGGGCTTTTATGCTGCAGTAAATGGTCAAGCGGCTCGCACTCAAGGACTTGAGCTAGAAACCCGTGGCTACCTTACGGACACTTTGCAATACGGCATTCAGTACGCTTATACCGATGCTAAACTGACCGATGATCTATTCATTCCAGCAGGAACTCAAGAAGAACCCAGTGAAGTACAGCGCGCCAACAATGGTGAACGGTTACCGAGCACCGCTGAGCACACTTTCAGTGCCAACTTAGAGCACTACTATGAACTAGAGGGTGATTATTATTTAATAAGTAGAGCAAGTGCTTACTATCAATCTGACAGTCGCAATGCTCTAGGTGACAATCCGACGTTTAACATTGACCTCGGCGCCTTCTGGATAGCGAATATCAGTACAGCATTGCATGCTGAGAACTGGAGCGTTAGTGTGTATGTGAAAAACCTGTTTAACGAAGAAGGCATTACTGGGGTTCTATCAGAAGCTTATATGGGCACAGATCCAGATGAAAATTTCTTAGGAAATGCATCCAAATCTTATATTACCCAGCCGCGAACCATCGGAGTGTCACTTCACTACCAATTCTGAGGAAGTAATATTGGAAAGTACCATCCGGCCTCATCTTGAGGCCGGTCAACTAGCACAAGCCAGACAAGCGATTAAAGACTATCTGCACACGCTCAAAGCCCCTACGGCTGAAATCCTTGCAGAAGCAGCTTATTGGAGCTGCCAAGCTAACGATTTCGACCTTGCCACATCTTTATATCACCGCGCCTGCTCGCTGGCACCGGATCATGCTACCTATCATTACAATTTAGCCACGACCTTGCGTATTACCGGTGATATCAATGGCGCAAAAAGCGCACTTGAGCGGCATTTGCAGTTGGCACCCGATGATGCAGAGGCACATTGGCTGTTAGCACAACTGAGTACCCAGAACACTCAGGGTGACCGAGCCACCATAATCCGCCAGTTAATTGAAAAAAATCTTCCGCCAAAGCAGACCGTTCATGCTTGGTATGCGTTAGGAAAAATATACGAAGATTGCGGAGAATTTAGCAAAAGTTTTACTGCCATTCATAATGGTGCATCGCTGCGCCGCCGCTACCTGAAATACCATCCAGATCAAGATGCTGCTATCTTTGCTCAAATTGAATCAGCCTTCTCTCAATCGTGGTTTGAAGCGACCAAACAAGGTGACACCCCAGCAGGCAATATCTTTATTGTGGGGATGCCGCGCAGTGGCACAACATTGGTGGAAAATTTGCTGGCCGCACATGATCAGGTTGCTATGGGCGGCGAGTTGAATACTTTTTCGTCTTGCCTGATGGCGCAAGTTAACCAGCAAGCGCAGATTAGTTCGATGGGCGATGCCATTACGCAAAGTAGCCGATGTGACTTCCACGCATTAGGACATGCTTATCGACAAGCCACAGCAGACTATCAAAACAACCAGTCGTTTTTAACCGACAAGTTGCCGCTTAATTTTCTGTACCTTGGACTGATTCATAAAGCATTACCTAAAGCGCGAATATTACGCATTGAACGTGATCCTATGGACACGGTATGGTCGATTTACAAACATTTATTTAGCCACACCTACCCTTTTTCCTACGACTTGATGGAAATTGCCGAATATTACTTGGGTTACCATAAACTGATGACACATTGGGAGAATTTGCTCGGAGATAATCTGCTGAGAGTTGATTATGAAGCCTTGATAGCAGCACCGACGGAACAAACCAAACGCATAACTCAGTTTTGCGGCATTGAATATGATCCTAACAGCCTTAATTTCTATCAACAATCCAGCAGTGTTACCACTGGCAGTGCTGTGCAAGTTCGCCAAGCGATGCACTCGCGTAGCATTGGCCAATGGCAGCATTTTGCCAAGCAACTAGAGCCGGTCAGGCAACGACTAATCGAGTCAGGAATGATCTTAGAATGAGCTGGGCAATGACCCATCGACGGCAATATGCTGATGTAGAATTTGCTTAAAAAATTCCACTTTTTTCGGCTCTGCTGGGACTAACTTATGCACCAATGATTGGGCAAAGTTGTACTGATAGCGAGTGGGACATAATAACCGAAAGTCACCATTTAGCAGGTCTTGTTTAATATAACTGCCGGGTAGATAGCCTATAAATTTACCTGAAGCTATGAGAGCCTTACGAGAGTCGAACTGATAAGCATAGGCCCCGACACTGAGTTTTTTTAACTGCTCTCGCCCTTCTTGACTGATCTCCACGCCAGGTACCACAGCCGCATGGTCGGCAATTAAGCTGTCATCGATTTGCGCATCTGCCACCTGAAATAAAGGGTGAGATGATGCACAGCACAAATAGATGGGTTCATTCATGGTGTCTTGGTAACTCAGACCGGCCATTTTACGATAGCCTGGGAAAATCCCTATGTGCGCTTTATCTTTAAGCAGTGCCTGCTCAATATTCTCAATTCGATTTCCGTCTAAAGTGATCCTCAGTTGCGGCGCTTTTGTGATCATCTCATGCACGGTTTTAGCTAGCAGTGCCAAGCGTGCATCATCCAAAACATCAGCATGCAATATCACCAAGTTGCCGCTAATTTCTTGACTCAATTGTGACACCGCATTGGAAAACTCACCAAGGGCCGCAAACAAAGGCAGACTTGCCTGATAAGCAACTTGTCCATCGGGCGTGAGCATGAAGCCTGCTCGTCCTCGGTGACACAGCGTCAGCCCCATCCGTGTTTCCAAATTATTCATGTGCACGCTAATGGTCGAGCGAGTAATACCCAACTCATCTTCAGCAGCAGCAAAGCCGCCGTTCTCAACAACCGACTTGAATACTTTCAATAATTTTAAATCGTATTCGGTAATAGCACGTCCGGCGATGTTAATAGTCTCACTCCATCAAACTTTAGGTTGAATGTTAGTTATTTAACGATGTTATTGCGTTTGATTCAATAGCGACATGAACAACTAAGGAAAAATAGGATGACAACTGAGTATCTAGCCTTGATCAGGCATGGTTCTTATATTAATGGTCAGTGGCACAGCAGTGATTCTGTGTTCAGCGTGCTTGATAAGGCCACTAATGCGCAAATCAGTGTGGTGGCAAATGCCCAACCGGCCCAAATGTGTGCCGCCATCGATGCAGCAAATAACGCCTTGCCAATCTGGTCTACCCATAGCGGCGCGCAGCGAAGCCAATTATTAAGTAACTGGCACACACTTATCACTGAGCATCGTGAGGCACTGGCGCAACTACTCACCCGTGAACAAGGAAAACCGCTCGCCGAAGCAAGAGCCGAGATCGATTACGGCGCAGGCTATATTAAATGGTTCGCGGCAGAGGCTGAGCGGATCTGTGGCGATGTGATGGAAGGGGTCAATGCTAACCAGAGCATGCAGGTTGTTAAGAAACCGGTTGGAGTGGTGGGTGCTATTACGCCTTGGAACTTTCCCAATGCAATGATCACCCGCAAAGCGGCGGCGGCATTAGCTGCTGGCTGTACCTTTGTGGTCAAACCTGCAGCAGACACGCCGTTAAGCGCTCTTGCCCTCGCCGCCCTTGCCCACCAAGCAGGTATTCCCCAAGGCGTTTTGAATGTGGTGGTTGGCACCGATGCGCAAAGTATGGGTCGTGAACTCACGCAATCCCCTAAAGTGGCTAAGCTCTCGTTTACTGGATCGACCAAAGTAGGCCAGCTGTTAATCAAGGACTGTGCAGCAACGGTCAAGCGCGTGTCTATGGAGTTAGGTGGCAACGCGCCTTTCATCGTATTTGACGACGCCGATATCGAGGCGGCGCTTGAGGGTGCGATGCAAGCCAAGTTCCGTAATGCAGGACAAACCTGTGTGTGTGCAAATCGCTTTTTAGTACAGGCGGGGATCGCCGATGCGTTTGTTGCTGCTTTACGCGATAAAGTGGCCACGCTAAGTCAAGGAAACGGGATAGATAATGTTGATTTAGGGCCACTGATCAGCCAACAAGCCGCTGCGAATGTGCACGCGCTGGTAGAAGATGCGGTGCAAAAGGGGGCGCGCCGACACACTGACACCACATGGAACAACTCGGCATTTTATCCTCCCGTAATACTCTCGGATATCAGCACCGACATGCACATCATGCATCAAGAAATATTCGGTCCAGTTGTCGCGCTAAGCACATTCGACACTGAAGAGCAGGCCATCTGCATGGCTAACGCCACGGAATATGGTTTAGCGGCTTATTTCTACACCCGTAATTATGCGCGCATGCAGCGTGTGGCCAATGCCCTTCAATTTGGCATGCTGGGAATGAATCAAGCCGTCATCTCAAACCCCGCGGCGCCCTTTGGTGGAGTCAAACATTCTGGCTATGGTCGCGAAGGCTCAAAGTACGGTCTAGACGACTATTTATCCCTTCAATATCGCTGTATAGGAACGCATTAAGATGGTCACTAATCAAGCATTGCAACAACGTAAACAAGCCGTGATCGCCTGCGGTCAAGGAAACCTCTACCCCATTTATGTTGCCCGAGCCAAGAATGCCGAAGTCTGGGATGTTGAGGGTAGTCGCTATCTAGACTTTGGAACCGGCATTGCCGTATGCAATACCGGTCATTGTCACCCACAAGTGATCAAGGCTGTTAACCAACAGATGGAAAACTTCAGTCACACTTGCGTCATGGTTAATCCCTATGAAAGTGCCGTAGCATTGGCAGAAAAACTGGTTGAATTGACTCCAGGCAACAGCCCCAAAAAAGCCATGTTTGTCACTACAGGTGCGGAAGCTGTTGAAAACGCCATCAAAATTGCCCGCGCGCACACCGGCAGGCGAGGTGTTATTGCCTTTAACGGTGGCTTTCATGGTAGAACCAATTTTACCATGGGCTTGACCGGCAAAGTGACTCCTTACAAAGACCACTTCGGCCCCTTCCCTGCTGAAATCTATCACGTGCCATTTCCCAATTCATTGCATGGGATAACTGAACAATCTAGCCTACAAGCACTCAACACCTTATTGAAAGTCGATATCTCACCAAGAGATGTGGCCGCCATCATTATTGAACCGATTCAAGGGGAAGGTGGCTTTTATGTGGCGTCACCTGCATTTTTACAAGCAATGCGCGCTCTATGTGATCAGCATGGCATTATGCTGATATGCGACGAAATCCAATCCGGTTTTGCCCGCACCGGACATATGTTTTATACCGAAGTGTCAGGCATTGAGCCGGATCTCATAACACTGGCAAAAGGGATTGCCGGCGGTATTCCGCTCTCAGCAGTGGTAGGTAAAGCGGAGGTGATGGACAGCGCCCCGGTGGGCGGCTTAGGTGGAACTTATGGTGGCTCCCCACTTGGCTGTGCCGCAGGCTTGGCGGTACTCGATATCATTATCCAAGAGCAGCTTATAATTCGAGCAAAAATGATCGAGCAACGCTTTTTCGAATCACTAGGGGCGTTAAAAGCAAGCTATCCCAATGTTATCGCCGACGTCAGAGGCAGCGGCGCTATGATTGCGCTGGAATTGATGCTCGATGGCACCCCATCAGAGCCAAACCCACAGCTTACCAAAACGATAATAAGCATGGCACAAGCGCACGGACTCATATTATTGGCCTGTGGTTTCCACGCCAACGTGATCCGCTTCTTACCGCCTTTAACCATCACAGAAGCCCACTTAAACGAAGGGCTAGAACGGTTTCACACATTGTTCGACCAAGCAATGGCAAGCGGTTAACGCACTAGACAACAAACAGGAGTCCAGAAGATCCCGGCTCAAGGGCATTACCGGGATGACAGGATACCGTCATCCCCGAGGTCTCTTGATCGGGGATCTCTCAAACAGTGTGACGCAGCAAAATACAAACAGGAGTCCAGAAGATCCCGGCACAAGAGCATTACCGGGATGACTTTTTGTTTGGGCATTGCCGGGGTGACACCACACTCCGTCATCCCCGAGCGCCCCCCGTCATCCCCGAGGTCTCTTTATCGGGGATCTCTCAAACAGTGTGACGCAGCAAAATACAAACAGCGGTCCAGAAGATCCCGGCACAAGAGCATTACCGGGATGACTTTCTGTTTGGGCATTGCCGGGGTGACACCACACTCCGTCATCCCCGAGCGCCCCCGTCATCCCCGAGGTCTCTTGATCGGGGATCTCTCAAACAGTGTGACGCAGCAAAATACAAACAGGAGTCCAGAAGATCCCGGCACAAGAGCATTACCGGGATGACTTTCTGTTTGGGCATTGCCGGGGTGACACCACACTCCGTCATCCCCGAGCGCCCCCGTCATCCCCGAGGTCTCTTGATCGGGGATCTCTCAAACAGTGTGACGCAGCAAAATACAAACAGGGGTCCAGAAGATCCCGGCACAAGAGCATTACCGGGATGACTTTTTGTTTGGGTATTGCCGGGGTGACTTCGTCAATTTCAAGCACAAAAAAACCAACTAAAAAGTTGGTTAAGTTGTTTGGTACCAGAGGGTAAGGCTGGACTCTTTAGCTGCGCAGCAGCGCCCAGCCGAACGACAGCACATGGATGTGCTGGCTGGGTGAGATATCAGGGATGGGTTCAATCTAAGTTTTGCGAATAAATATCTCGAAGTGCCGCCCTCACATATAGTCCGGCGACTTATTATTTTTTGAGGTGTCAAAAACAACAAAACCCGCTAATAAGCAGGTTTGAAGTTTGGTACCAGAGGCCGGACTTGAACCGGCACACCATTACTGGCGGCGGATTTTGAATCCGCTGCGTCTACCAATTCCGCCACTCTGGCAACGTACGTTTAATCATTGTGACTAAGCGTTTGGTATACTCGCTGTGCAACGAGTGGCAGGCATTATATCTTCGCCAATTCTGCATGCAAGCATTTTGTTGAATTTGCGGTACTATCTGCTGATATTTTAATCCACAGACGTAAACAAATTGCGCATAAAGCTCTAATTATTAAAGTCGTACACTTTGGGAAGGTAAAAATCTTCGCCCGCTTTATGCTTTTTCCCCATCATCTCGAAAAATGCCTTGATGGTAATTCCATGTACTTTCTGTACGTTAAGTCTTTGCTTCAAATCTTCTACGAAATCTTCGGTGATATTGTGTGCGTACTTAATTAACTCTAGATCGGCCTCATCACCCACATCGAAATAGGATTGAATAAAGGTATGGAGTTGCGCTAGTCGAAATAAACATTTCATTGATCCGGGGATCCAGCGTCTAAACTCCATTTCAGGATGATTTATGAATTCCCTGTCTACCTCACGATTGTTTAGCCAAGGAATACAGTGGATCTCGAATCCCCGATGGGTAAACACTTTATAGATAGATAACCTTGGGCTTTGCTCAAAGTTAAAAGTACCGAATTCGCCTTGCTGACACTTCAGCTTTTTGGGATTCCAATTTTGCTGATTCAGCACCAAATCTAGCGAGTTTTCAAAGCCATAGCGAAACATTCCCTCAGCCAAGCCTAACGATGTTGCGACTGCATGATAAAACGCAGGAACATTATTAAAGGTGATTTTTTGTTTTAGCCTATTAATTTCACGCAGCTTAATGTCTGCGTTATAGCTACTTGCCGTGTCATTTGTCATCTAATGTCGCGTTCACTCAAGTAAAAAAGAACAGATGAGCACAGTGTAAACAATTCTTAGCTAATATCACACACATACAGCTCTCCCCCACTACAGTTGGCGAGAAGCAATTTAGCTAATGCTCGACCCGAAAAGAATAACGGGTTGTTCGGTTATGACTTCGATTCTTGGTTTAAAACGAGTAGACTCTGTCAGAGTTATTTATGGGTCAATACAACCAATCACATCAGGAAATGTCCTGATTAAAACATCACCGATTAAGGGTCAATAATGAGTCGAGATGCGGAATCACTTCCCTCATTTCCAAGAGCTAGTTTTTTTCGTCGTTTAGCCGCAATGATATATGACATTCTTGTTGCTGTTGCTGTAGGTATGTGTGCTGGGCTTATTTTTTTAGTGGTGACACTGATCAGTTTTCAAAATGGCTGGATAGACCAACAAGGCTACGCGCATTTTATGGACTTCTTTCAACAATCCTTATTGTTTAATACCTTAGCGCAAGCATGGGTAGGGTTGTGGATAGTGGGGTTTTTCCTGTGGTTTTGGAAAAATGGTGGGCAAACTATTGGTATGCGAGCATGGCGACTAAGATTATTTAGCACCACGGACCAACCCATGAGTTATGGGCGTGCGCTATTAAGAATCGTCTGCTCGTTGGGTGGTTTAGGTACCTTGTTGGTGTTGTTCGACTTTAAAAATAAACAAGCATTGCAAGACAGGATTGCCAACACTGAAATGTTAGTGCTAAGCATAGATGCGAATCATCACAAGGCTTGGGAAAATATTTAGCAACGCCCAAGATAGATAGAAAGTAGAAAAGGACAATCACATGTCAGTATGGCTTGAACGCTATTTCAAGATCGCGGAAAAAGGCAGCAATGTCAAAACGGAGGTAGTCGCAGGTTTCACCACATTCGCTGCAATGTCTTACATTTTAGTGGTCAATCCAAACATATTAGCCGCCAGTGGCATGCCGGTTGAAGGCTTAATAACAGTCACCGCACTCGCCGCTTGTATTGGCACGCTTTTGATGGCGTTGATGACCAATTACCCCGTTGCAATGGCCCCCGGTATGGGCTTAAACGCGTTCTTTGCTTTCACCATCTGTATAACGCGTGAAGTTCCATGGGAAGCGGCCTTGGGGATCGTATTTTGGAACGGTATTTTGTTTGTTTTACTTACCATTACAGGCATTCGCAAAGGCATTGCACAAGCAATTCCCGCTGCATTGAAAATTGGAGTGCAATGCGGAATTGGCTTGTTTATCGCGTTTATTGGCCTTAAAAATGCCGGGTTGATTGTCGATAGTCCAGCCACATTAGTCACTTTAGGATCCTTAGCACAACCCACTGCGCTGCTCGCCTTGTTTGGAATTATCTTAACCATTGTATTGATAGCCAAAAACATTACTGGTGCGATCCTTATTTCGGTGGTCGTGCTCACGTGCATCGGCTTATTTGTACCCACAGGTGATGGCCATTTAACGGCTACGCCAGATGCGTTTTTTGGCTTACCAGAAAGAATCTCCGCTACGTTTATGGCAATGGATATTTGGTATCCGATAACCCATTTTGAACATACATGGGACCTGATTTTTGCACTGCTGTTCGTCAATATGTTCGATACCATAGGCACGCTTATTGGTGTCTCGCGCAAAGCGCATTTATTAGACAGTAACGGCGAACTGCCTAAAATGGGCAGTGCTATGACTGCCGACGCCACCGCCAGTGTAGCGGGTGCAGTGTTAGGTACCTCGCCTGTTACCTCTTATGTAGAATCGGCAGCAGGTGTGGCTGTGGGTGGTCGAACGGGGTTAACCGCAGTGGTAGTGGCAGGATGTTTTCTGTTAGCGTTGTTTTTAACCCCAATCATGAAAGTGATCCCGTTGATGGCAACCACCCCAGCACTGGTTTTGGTTGGCATTTTCATGATGGAATCAATCCGTCAGCTCGATTTTGATGATTTACCTTCGTTGGCTACAGCTACTATTGCATTGTTGGCAATGCCGCTAACCTTTAGTATCAGTGAGGGAATAGCACTTGGGTTTATCACTTATGTGGGGGTAAGTGTCGGGGTCGGAAAAGCTCGGCAGATATCACTACTCACTTATGCCATTGCTACCGTGTTTATGCTGCGTTATATCTTTGACTTAACCTAGCCTCAACATCAGTTAGCTTTGCCTAACGTCGCGAAGCGCCATCATTGACGCCGCAATAAGAAGCCAGCAATAACTGCAAAAACTGCGCTTGGCACTATTGCGCCTAAGAATGGTGGGATTTGGAACACCAAACTAAAAGTACCAAAGGTTTCGTTACTGATGAAAAATGCGAATCCTGCAAGCACGCCCATGATGACCCGAGCCCCCATAGTGACACTTCGCAAAGGACCAAACACGAAAGACAACGCCATTAGTAGCATTACGACTATCGAAAATGGCTGTAAAATCTTACGCCACAGCGCTAGATTGTATCGACCTGAATCTTGGCTGTTGTTGTCTAGATAATTAACATAATCATTGAGTCCTCGTATCGATAACGCTTCAGGTTTTACCGTTACTACGCCCAATTTATCTGGTGTTAATGTTGATTGCCAGCTACCCAAATCATTAGCTTGTGCACGAATTCGTTGCTCTCCAATAAAGGTATAGTTAACTTGACTGAGTTGCCATTTGTCATCCACAAACTCAGCGGTTTTAGCAGAAGTGATTTGCCGTAAATTCAACTCTGAGTCAAATTCATAGATGTTGATATTCAACAAATTGGTGCGGTTTACCACCTCACCAATGCTAACAAAGTTGTCTCCGTCTTTTGCCCACACCAGTTGGTCAGAAGAGAATAGGTTCCCGCCTGATATGGCTTGCGTGCGAATTTCCTTGGCTTTAGATTCTGTTATCGGTGCAACCCACTCGCCGATGGCCATCACAAACAGTACCATCAGAAATGCCGATTTCATCGCCGATACTGTAATATTCCAACGTGAAAGACCGGCTGCCTGCATCACGACTAATTCCGAATTACTCGCCAACATGCCCATGCCAATTAAGCCTCCTAGCAAGGTCGCCATTGGGAAGAATTGCTCTAACTCTCGAGGTAAGCTCAACAACACGTAAATTCCGGCAATGGTCATGTCATAATCGCCACGACCGACACTTTTCATCTGCTCAATGAATTTTATCAGGGCACTCAATCCGACCAGCACTGATAAACTAATTGCTGTTGTACCCAACAGTGTTCTGGCGATATAAAGATCTAATATACGAAACATCAACTTCCCCGCCCAAATGCTGCAAAGAGTCGCACGCCAAAGGACCGCCCTCGCACTATCAATGTCATACCAATCAACAGAATCACAGCATGTACCCACCACAAGCCTAGCTGTGGAGGTATTTTGCCGTCTTCAAGTACTTTGCGACCGGCCATCAATAACATGAAGTAACCTAGATAGAGTAAAAGTGCAGGAAACATTTTGCCAAATCGACCTTGGCGAGGATCGACTGAACTTAACGGCACAGCAATTAAGACCAAGAAAGGCAAAGACAGCGGGATAGCCAATCGCCACTGTAGTTCCGCGACCGCTTCTATACTGTTATCTTCGAGCAAATCGACTGTGGGTATCGCAGTCATTTTACGGCGTTTTTGTTCAGGTTGTTGTTCTGATATTTGTATCTGATATTGATCAAATTCCACTACCTGATAATCAATTTTTCCTCTTTCGCCTTCGTATTGAACACCCTTCTCAAGCACCAGCTGCTGCGAGCCTTTTGCATCTAATCTCACGGTGCCGGTTTTGGAATAGACTATGTGCACACCATCTTCATCTTCCTTGTCATGCTGCGCCAAAAAGACTTTATTTAAACTTGCATTATCAGAGTCAATGTCATGCACAAAGATAACCGCTTTTTGATTCGCCGTTTCTTGAAAACGACCCGCAATCAGCGCGGTTAACCCACTTTCTGCACCGGCTTTCTCTTGAAGTTGGTACTCATTTTCTACTGACAAAGGCGCCAACCACAAGGTCAATATAGCAGTGAAAACCGCCATAAACCCTGACAGAGCCAGCATTACTCGGGTGATGTACCACTCACTGATACCACAGGCCCGCATGACAGTCATTTCACTGTCTACGTATAACCGACCATGAGCCAACATGATCCCAAGAAACAAGCTTAACGGTAAAATCAATGATGCAAGATAGGGCATGCTAAGGGCCAGAAAGCCCAACACTAAACTGGCAGGGATTTCACCTTCAGAGGCATCGGCCAATACCCGTACGAAATTACGCGTCAGGAAAATAGCCATTATCACCATAAAGACAGCGAGTTGCGACTTGATGGTTTCTTTAAGTAAATAGCGAAATATCAGCACTGAGTGTCCAAAGGAAAAGTCGCATTTATAGTGGCATGATGCGAAATTTTAAGTAAACTTAACGTTTTGACAAGTTTAATACCTGTTCCCTCAAAGATCTAGTGGGTCCTAGCCCTAATAGAATGCCTTTTTTGGCATCTTGGCTGACCTGTCTTTGAGGATTTGGTTCAATATAACATGGCTTAGACCGTTACGAATTCTAGTGGACGAATTTATTTTCTGAGATCCTGATGAAAACGAACGTAAATATTGCCATGATCTAACTAACCTAAAATGTTGTGCGCCTAACTTAGGCGCAGGCATCTAACGATTCAATATGAACGAGGAATCACCATGGAATTTAGCGTAAAAAGTGGTAGCCCTGAAAAGCAACGCAGTGCTTGTATCGTCGTCGGTGTTTTTGAACCCCGCCGTTTGACTTCAGTCGCTGAACAGTTAGACGAAATCAGTGAAGGCTACATCAGTAATTTATTGCGCCGCGGTGACTTAGAAGGTAAAGCTGGCCAGATGTTGTTACTTCATCATGTGCCCAATATTTTGAGCGAGCGTGTACTACTAGTTGGTTGCGGAAAAGAACGTGAACTAGATGAGCGCCAATATAAGCAAATTATTGCGAAGACGATTAAAACACTGAACGAAACAGGCTCAATGGAAGCCGTGTGTTTTCTCAGTGAACTGCATGTCAAAGGCCGCGATGTCTATTGGAAAGTGCGTCAAGCCGTTGAAACCACACAAGACACGCTCTATACCTTTTTGCAACTTAAAACCAAAAAAGGTGAGCCAAGACGACCATTGCGCAAAATTGTTTTCAATGTCCCCACTCGTCGTGAATTGCCCATTGGCGAACGCGCTGTGGAGCATGGTTTAGCAATTGCCGCGGGGATGAAAACCACGAAAGATGTGGCCAACATGCCGCCTAATATTTGTAATCCGCAATATTTGCTTGATCAGGCGAAGCTGCTTGAAGGTGAATTTAGTAGTTTAACGGTCGAATCTGTTAACGAAGCGCAAATGGCTGAATTACAAATGAACTCCTATCTTGCCGTGGGCCGAGGTTCGGTAAATGAGTCGATCATGACCATTTTACACCATAAAGGCGCCAGTGATGAGCAAGCCCCCGTCGTCTTGGTAGGTAAAGGACTGACATTTGACTCTGGCGGTATCTCAATTAAGCCTGGTGAAGGCATGGACGAGATGAAATACGACATGGGCGGAGCTGCTGGCGTATTGGGTACTATGCATGCAATTGCAGCGTTAAACTTGCCGTTAAATGTGATTGGCGTACTGGCCGGTTGTGAAAACATGCCTGATGCCAATGCCTATCGCCCCGGTGATATATTAACCACTATGTCCGGTCAAACAGTAGAAGTACTCAATACTGATGCCGAAGGTCGATTGGTATTGTGTGATGCTCTGACGTACGTCGAACGCTTTGATCCTGAGTTAGTCGTCGATGTCGCGACCCTAACTGGTGCTTGTATTATAGCGCTGGGCGCTCACGCCACTGCGGTATTGAGTAATCATAATCCGCTTGCGCATGAACTACTTAATGCCTCAGAGCAAAGTGGTGATAAAGCATGGCGCTTGCCGTTGTGGGATGAGTATCAATCACAATTGGAAAGCCCTTTTGCGGACATGACTAACCTAGGCGGACGCCCTGCCGGTACCATTACCGCTGCGTGCTTCTTGTCACGATTTACTAAAAAGTATAACTGGGCACATATGGACATTGCCGGTACGGCTTGGCGAAGTGGTAAAGATAAAGGCGCAACAGGCAGACCTGTTCCGATGTTGTCACAGTTTTTGATGAATCGAGCCGGTTTGGAAACTGAAGATTAATGACTGACGTCACCTTTTACTTGCTTGATAAAGCTGACGAGGCGCAACCAGCACATTGGTTGCTTGCCTGTCAGCTGGCCGCTCGGTGCTATCGCAAGCGCCAAAAGTGCATTGTTATGTGCTCCGACAAAGCCAGTGCCGAAGCCTTTGACGAGCTGTTGTGGCAACAACCGCTTGATAGCTTTGTGCCGCATAACTTGACCGGTGAAGGTCCCAAAGGCGGCGCACCAGTTGAAATCAGTTGGCAAAGCGCAGAAACCGCACAACGTCCTACGGTGATTAACCTAGCCGACGCACTACCGGAACGCCTCCAGAGTTACCGACAAATATTTGATTTCGTGCCCGCTGAAGAGTCAGCGAAACAACGAGCACGAGATAGATACAAACACTATCGCGCAGCAGGAATGACTATGCATACCTTGCCCGCTAGCAGCATTGATGAGAAAACTGATGGATAAAACATTTAGTCCACACAATATCGAAAATAAACTTTACCAACATTGGGAAAAGCAGGGCTATTTCAAAGCCAGTGGTCATGGCGACCCATACTGTATTTTACTTCCTCCCCCTAATGTCACTGGTAATCTCCACATGGGACATGCGTTTCAACATACCATCATGGACGCATTGACTCGCTATCGTCGAATGAAAGGCGACAACACACTATGGCAATGTGGTACAGACCATGCGGGCATCGCCACACAAATGGTGGTTGAACGACAGCTTAATGCCGAAGGTAAAAACCGTCATGATTTAGGTCGAGATGCTTTTGTTGAGCGCATTTGGGATTGGAAAAAAGAATCCGGTGGCAATATCACCCAACAAATGCGACGTCTAGGTACTTCACCTGATTGGGATCGCGAAGCCTTTACTATGGATCCTGAGCTTTCCGAAGCAGTACAAGAAGTTTTCGTAAAACTGCATGAAGAAGGACTGATCTACCGTGGCAAGCGCTTAGTTAACTGGGATCCCGTGTTACACACTGCCGTGTCTGACCTAGAGGTGCTAAATGAAGAAGAAGACGGCTTCATGTGGCACATGCGTTACCCGTTAGCCGACGGCAGTGGTGAGCTTATCGTTGCTACGACCCGTCCTGAAACCATGCTTGGCGATACCGCCGTTGCTGTTCATCCAGACGATGAACGCTATCAAAGCTATATTGGTCAGCAAATTAAATTACCGCTCACCGGCAGATTGATTACGATAGTCGCCGATGATTACGTCGATCCTGAGTTTGGCACAGGCTGTGTGAAAATCACCCCTGCGCACGACTTCAACGATTACGACATGGGTAAGCGTCATGATCTTGAAATGATCAATATCCTTACCGATGACGCAAAAATCAATGACAATGCACCTGAGCACTACCGTGGACTTGATCGCTTTGACGCCAGAAAACAGATTGTCGAAGACTTAGATAAAGCAGGTTTGCTGGTTAAAGTAGAAAACCACAAGTTAAAAGTGCCTAGAGGCGATCGCAGTGGCGCAGTAATCGAACCTTACCTTACCGACCAATGGTATGTGGCGGTTGAGTCATTGGCAAAGCCAGCCATCGAAGCAGTAGAAAGCGGCGAAATTAAGTTCGTTCCAGAGAACTGGAACAAAACCTATTACCAATGGATGTACAACATTCAAGACTGGTGTATTTCTCGCCAGCTATGGTGGGGACATCGCATCCCAGCATGGTATGACGATCAGCAGAATATTTATGTGGGTCGCAGTGAAGCTGAAGTGCGTGAAAAACACAATTTGGCTGACGACTTAGTACTTCGCCAAGACGAAGATGTGCTCGACACTTGGTTCTCCTCTGCACTATGGCCTTTCGCCACTATGGGTTGGCCGAACGAAACCCCAGAGCTTGAAACCTTTGTGCCCAGTTCGGTATTGGTGACTGGCTTTGACATTATTTTCTTCTGGGTAGCTAGAATGATCATGATGACCAAGAAGTTCACCGGCAAGATCCCATTCAAAGAGATTTACATCACCGGGCTTATTCGTGATGAGCAAGGTAATAA
Organism: Aliiglaciecola litoralis; assembly: GCF_039523355.1. NCBI lineage: Bacteria > Pseudomonadati > Pseudomonadota > Gammaproteobacteria > Alteromonadales > Alteromonadaceae > Aliiglaciecola > Aliiglaciecola litoralis. The sequence continues at coordinate 124,768 of NZ_BAAAFD010000009.1, forward strand.
AATGTCTAAGTCAAAGGGTAACGTACTTGATCCTATTGATTTGATTGACGGCATCAGCCTAGAAGCCTTAGTGGAAAAACGTACCGCTGGTATGATGCAGCCACAAAAAGCCGCCGCCATAGCTAAACGCACCCAAAAACAATTCCCTGAAGGCATTAATGCTTATGGTACCGATGCATTGCGGTTTACCTTTGTAGCAATGGCTTCCACCAGCCGTGATATCAACTTTGATATGGGTCGGGTTGAAGGCTATCGTAACTTTTGCAATAAGCTGTGGAATGCCTCGCGATTCGTATTGATGAATACCGAAGAGCAAGACAATGGTGCCACTGGCGGAGAGTTAGAGCTGAGTTTGGCCGATAAATGGATCTGGGCTAAGTTTCAAAAAGCCTTAGCCGAATATGAAGTCGCGGTACGTGACTATCGCTTTGATATTGCCGCCCAAACTCTATATGAGTTTACTTGGAATCAATTCTGCGACTGGTATTTAGAACTTTCTAAACCGGTATTGAACTCAGACACTAGCACCGAGCAACAAAAGCGCGGGACTCGCCATACATTGATAAACGTATTAGAAAGTTTGCTGCGCTTAATGCATCCCTTCATGCCATTTATCACCGATGAGATTTGGCAAAAAGTGGGCCCCATGTGTGGTCTAGAAGGTGACTGCATCATGAGTCAACCCTTCCCAATGCAAGACGCTAAATATCAAGACGAAGAAGCATTGGCTGACATCGAATGGGTTAAGCAGTTTATCGTCGGGATCCGCAACATACGTGGTGAGATGGATATTTCACCGAATAAACCACTGTCGGTGTTATTGAAGAATGTCGGTGAGCACGATCAAAATCGCTTGAATAAGAGTCAAAGCTTCCTGGCAAAAATGGCTAAGTTAGAGTCGATTACTCAGTTGCAGGCAACCGATGACGCACCCGCCTCGGCTACCGCTTTAGTAGGAGAAATGGAAATCTTGATCCCGATGGCCGGATTGATTGATAAAGATGCCGAGCTATCTCGAATAGCCAAGGCATTGGATAAAATCGACAAAGATTACGCGCGAACCAAAGGCAAACTTAGCAATGAAAAATTTGTGAGTAACGCCCCTGCCGCCGTTATTGATAAGGAAAAAGCCAAGCTAGAAGATTTCCAGATGCAAATGGACAAGTTGCAAGCGCAACGACAAACCATAGAAGCACTCTAGATCAATTTACTGGCTCAATATAAACCCCGGCAATCGCTGGGGTTTATTTTTTTAAAAGAACAAACACGACCTTTTTACAATTTTCATGTTAAAAATTAGGCAAGAAATACTACCTGCTGATAGACTTCATTGTCTGTTATTGGCAATATTAATTCTATGACCAGCTATAAGTTAACTTTTTCACGCCTTACTATTTTGATTTCTTTAGTGTGGTCGCTGCCCTGCTTCGCACTAGAGTCGGAACTAACCATATTATTTGCGGCAGATATGCCGGTGATTGGCCAACATGATCAGGGAAGTTACGCAAGCCTAGCCACTGAGGTAAAGCTCACTCGTAGTACTCATCCCAATACGCTGTTTTTGTTTGGCGGCAATAGCATAGGGCCCAGCCCAATGTCGGCGTTTGACAGTGGCTCGCATATTATCGATCTTCTAAATGGCCTGGGCCCCGAAGCCATGGGCGTCACCAAACGCGAATATAGTTACTATGAAGAGCAACTGTCGTTGCGCGCCTTCGAAGCGGCTTTTCCATTAATCGCCACTAACGTATTTGACCCCTTACAAGACACTATGCAAGATGGTTTAGTGAAATCGTTATTGATAAAAAAAGGCGAATTTACTATTGGAGTAATGGCGGTTGTCGATCCCAACGCTAAACAACAATACCTATTGAAGCGCGTCATAGTACAAAATATTGAAAACAGTATTCGCGAACAGAGCAAACGACTGCGAGACAATGGTGCAGATTTTTTAATTGTGATGCATGGCTCACTATTTCCAGAGGTTGATGATCTACTACAACAAGGTGTGATTGATTTAACGCTAGTCAAAGACCCATTTGCGCCCCATATCGCACTATCCGAATCTTCAGAAATTCCCAATAAAGTGCTGATCAGCGGTGCAGGTGATATTGCCATTGTAGAGGTTTCTAGAAATGTCCAAGGTCACAACGTGATTGATTGGCAGAAAAAGACATTAGCAGATGTGAGTTTAGATCCTGAGACCCATGCCAGTGAAGCCGATTATGTACGTCGGTTAGATAGATTGATGCAACTCCCGATAAGCATTATCAAAACGCCCTTCAATACTTTCCGTCAGCAGGTTAGAACCAGTGAAAATGAATTTGCTAATTTGATTACCGATGCTATGCGTGAATTTACAGGAGCTGACGTAGCAATCTTTAACAGTGGAGGAATACGTGGCGATCGACAATATGTTGCCAATCAAGTATTCACCCGCAAAGACTTAATTGAAGAACTGCCTTTTAGAACTCGTACTGCGATGCTTGAAGTCAGTGGAGCTGATATCATCAAAACACTTGAAGATAGTCTGTCTGATTATCCGTTGCTTCGAGGAAAATTCCCACATGTGAGTAACATGAAAGTTATTTTTGATGGAAGTCGTCCTGAGGGTAGTCGCTTAGTGGAAGTTCATATAGGTAAAAAGCCAATACAAATGGACAAATCTTACACCGTTGTCACCACCGACTATCTTTATAATGGCGGTGATGGATACCGTTATTTTAATAAATCTCGCTTAATACCCAGTAAATATGACAGCAATATTATGGTCTCAGATATAGTGTTAAGTGCCATTGTAAAATCGAAAAACATGTCACTAAGCAAGCAAGGACGAATCGTCAATATTCAAACATCAACGGAAGGCTTAAACTAGAATGACACGGAACTTTGTAACGAAGCGCAAGAGACTATCTCTTCGCAACGTGTTTACTGTCGCTTTTTCAATTCTCTTTATCGTGTTTCTGACGATTACCAGTTTTAGCTATTTACAGTTAATAAGCCTTAAAAAAGCCCTAGACCTAACCGTAAAAGAAGCTATCCCGACCATTATCACCTACGACAAGATAGCGACTAACAGTGTTCGACTTGCGCTTTTTAGTGAGCAACTATCAGCTGCGACCAATCCACCTGCTTTAAGGATTGCTAAGGAAAAAGTGCTACAAGGTAGTATAGAAGTCGCGGAACTGCTCACCGAGGTCAAAACTGATTCAGTGACATTACGTGAATTCGATGCGATTCAATACGAGTTACAAGAATTAACTGCTTTAGTGCAGCAAAAACTGAACAATTTGGATACTCTGCACAATACCGAACGTGACTTATACGAATTATTTGAAGAAGCACGAAAACTAAACCAACAATCAGCACGAACTCATGTTTCAGCTTGGTTTGACGAATTCTCACAGCTCACAGTGCAAGCTGGCAACGTATTAAGTTATGACAAACTTTATCAAATTCGAAAGAGTAACGCTGACATCCTCGATACGTTAAAATCTATTAACGCCCTATCAATGAAAATGCCTGTTCAGTTAGCACAACAAGCCCAAGCACTTAATTCACAGCTAGAACAATTGGTATTGGGAAACAAAGGGCTGATTTCGCTGAAAATATTGCAACTTCGTATGGAAGGACGAACAACTGGACGAGGACATTTTACCGAAAAGTTAGTCTCCGACTTTGCTAGGTCAATCAATTTTAAAAGCGCCACTGTAAACGAACAAATATTGTTGGAGGCGGCCCAAGAACAAGCTCGTATCGCGAATCAATTACAACTGCTTGGCATTTGTTTTATCGTTTCAATATGTCTATTTGCGCTAATTACATGGGTTCTAAGACGACGTGTAATAAGAAGACTATTACTGCTAAATCAAAAAGTATCAGGTGTTAAAAGCCTTAATACCGAGATGAGTAACATGCGTGTTGAAGACGAAATCACCGACATAGCAAGCACCTTTGATACGTTTTTTGATACAATTGAGCAACAAAAGAAAGAGCTTTCCGACTTAGCTATGCAAGATGGATTGACCTCAATCGCAAATCGTCGAGCATTCGATATAGAACTAGTCCGCAGCTTTAATTTAGCGAGTCGACATAATTTAGCTTTAAGTGTACTGCTATTGGACGTCGACTTTTTTAAAGCATACAACGATAACCTTGGTCATACTAAAGGCGATGAAGCCTTGGTCAAAATCGCTGGTGTATTGAAAAATACGATTCGCAGAGAGATTGATTTTATTGGACGATATGGCGGAGAGGAATTTGTGTGCATATTACCTGGATGCGATCTTATGGGTGCGCGCACTGTGGCAGAAAATCTAAGAAAAGCAGTCGCCAACCTTAGAATCCCGCATAAATTCAATCAAATAGGTGACCACGTGACTATCAGTATTGGTGGCGCAAATTTAGACAATTTTGAACAACGTATTGTCACGCCAGATGCGTTACTCGAAGCTGCAGACAAAGCGTTATACGCAGCCAAAAACCGTGGCAGAAACCAAGTTAATATCGTCAAATTCGAGTAACGTCAATCATCGCAATTTAACAATACAAAAAAGGGGAGCTAAGGCTCCCCGAAAATCTTATCTTTAGCTGATACTTATCTGCAAACTAAGTCACGTTATACGCGTGATTTGAAATTTACCTTGCGTAACAACATCGGCACTAACAACAAGATAAGAAATCCAAAACTACCACCGTGCTCAGTGACTATTACCACTGTCTCTTGCTCTTCATAGCTCATACTTTCGAGGGTCAGTAAGGTCAAGTCGACATCATCGAATCCATCGAAAACCGCCACTAACTGATCATCCAATCCATCATACAATTCGATGAGTAGTTCGTAGTCCCCCGGAGGAAAACCACTTAAAAGTTCGCTTTTAACAATCAAGCTATCGTCGCTAGACTGGCCATTTATCCAGAACAATGAGGTGGTGTGATATTCTTCAAAGACCTCACCTCGGGCCAAATAAAGCCGCGCATAAACCTCTGCTTCGACATAAACGGTGTCGGCATCAAACTCCAGGGTGAAAGTAGAATAGTAGCCATCATAATCGTAATCGGTATTGAGACTGACACTAGCATCATAGATCCAGAAGTCAGGATCATTAGGAGTTATGCGTTGATCTGCAGAGAACGGCTTTGATAATGGTGTAGCCTGTTGTTTGGCTTGGTGTAATTCAAGCTTGCTCGCGCCACTGGCGCCACTATTTTCAAGACTTTGTTTGCGCTTTTCTCCCACTCCCCCCTTTTTATTGACTACCGCTAATGTGTTTCCAGCTTGAGACTCTGTCGAGGTCACACTGATTCTAGACAATGTTTCACTGTTAGCGGCTTGGACTAGAAAACCAAACTGTGTAGCAATAAGAAAAAATAAACCAAATTTTGTCAAGTGAGCCATGCGGCCTCCAAATAATCTTCCTGTATATTTAGGATTGATTTTGGACTGACTAAGATGAATAAAAGCTGAAGGAAGTCTTAACTAAACGGTGGCAGGACGTTAACCTTGTTAGCGGAGAGCTCGCAAACCCTCTGACGTAGCAGAATACAAACAGGTGTTAAAGAGATCCTCGATCAAGAGCGCCTCGAGGATGACGGTAAAATGTGCCATCCCCGCATGCCCCCTCCGTCATCCGCCCCTTCTTTGTACATTGAACTCATTAGCCACTATTTTAGCGTTTTGTCGAGGAAGGTGCGTACAGCCTCCATATACATGGATTCGTTGGCTGACATGGTTGCGTGGCCGGCGTCTGGCACAATAACGGTTGTCGCATCTTTGATCATATCGGCATAGCGTCGGCATGTGCGTGGGCGCGCCTCATCAAATTCTCCACAGATAACTAAACTAGGCACATTGATGTCCTTAAGCTGGTCGGTAATATCATAATCTTTTAATGTACCGTAACCGTTAAAGTCGGTAACCCCCCACATGGTTTCATACATCTCATCATTGCCGGACGGGCCATCATCGCGATATGACGTAGTATTACATGGATCAGTGCGACACATATGACGGGAGTAAAACAGTTCAACTGCAGCCCTAAATTCTGGGTCTTCCAAAGAGCCTGCAAAGTTGTTCTTTTTTAACGTCGCCTGTGCTTCTTTCGGCAGTTCATCCACCCACTCCTGATTATCCTTGTTCCACTGCTGCGTTGATATAAGAGGACTGGAAAGAATTGCTGCCTTGAGACCTTGGGGATTGCGCGACGCATATTCAGCCGACAATGAGCCACCCCAGCTATGCCCAGCGATAATAACTTCGTCAAGATCAAGAGCCTGACGAATATGATCGATCTCATCAACGAAGCGTTTTACATTCCAATTTTTTTGATCACCAGGACGCTCTGAATTGCCGCTCCCAAGCTGATCATAAAGTATCACTGGGTAGGTATCTGACAGAGCCACATAGGGCATATTGCCTCGATGAGTGCCGCCTGGGCCGCCGTGCATCATGATAATGGCGGGCGTTTTACCCACATGCTTTAAGCCGTTTATCCGATACCAAATTCGTCCACCATCAACGGCAATATAACCTGCCTGCTCAGGATCTTGATGTGCATGAACGTTCGCTTGAAATGCCAGTAACGCAAGTGCAGCTAGCGCTGAGAAGACTATTTTATTCATAATTAATTTCAAATTTAAAGTTTGCTTATACGCCAGATTATAGAGTCCAGCATCAATTTGCCAAAAAATATTAAGAATCTAATTAAACAAAAACTAACTCGGCCCTTTTCACTTTAAGGCTGAATAACCTGATTGCTATATTGGTAAGCGTTAAATTCTGATAAAGTCGCAACGTTCTAGTGGAAATGACCTAGAGCGCTCAATTCACTTTCTCAAAACGTTTCGACAGAGTGTTTTTTGAAATGTTTAACATTTCTCCCACAATGGAAACACTATGACCAAGCTTAGTGACTCTTTGCAAACACACACGCCTTGCGTGTCTAACTTTCCTAATGATATTGCATTACCCACGGATCCTATTACTTGGGCACTGGATATGTTTGCGGCCAATCTCAGTGATGCCGATATGCAGTACCGAGATCCCACATCAGGTGGAGCTGAGTCTCCACTTTTGTATTTCAACCAAGCAGACATCAACAGCTTTGAAAAATTCAGACAACGTATCCATAGCGCACAACCTGTGCATGGAAGTCTGCCGCTGATCGACTTTTGTGCCGGTGATGGAACCGTGCGTAACAACGCCGACTGGGCTTGGCAAATTTACAACGCGCACTTTGGTGAGGGTTTAACACAGCGTCATCCAATGGGTAGTTATGTGCGCTCAACTATGTGGATGAGTTGTGGTGAACACCGTTACGATGCCCATTGCGATCCCTTTGATGGCTACTTGTTGCATATGTCGGGTCACAAACGTGTTCGGGTGTGGCCGTTGCCGAAAAAATATCGTCAAGAAGTGGTGTTCAATCACGCTGATTTTGAAGGAAGAATGGCAACTAAGCCGATTGACTTTGATATGGCACCTGGACAAATCTTGTTTATACCGTCTGGGGCCATGCATGAGGTTATCTCGCCAGGCAAGACACCTTCTGTATCTGTGAGCTTCCACATGGGGTCGCCTTTTCCTATGCAAACCTTGTGCATGCAATTAAATAAATTACTGCAAGGGGGCAGCGTCTCGTTGCCTGGCAATATGAAATCTATCAACAAATTCGACATGTATTTCTTTGAACCCAGCCGTTTCAACAACACAAAGGGTGATTTGGGACATGGCATGCCAAAAGAACTCTATAATGCCATTTTAGCGGTTTTAATTTCGAGCAATGTTTCTGCGCAAACTATGCATGAATTGCTATCAACATGGTGGCAAATTGGTAAAAGCCATCCACTGTATCGAGGCCCCTATCCTGAACGAAGTCAGGAATTTAACTAACCTGAGTCAGCTCGCCCCAATTTAATGCCGTATCTACGCTCTGAGCTAGAAACGGCAACAGATAAGTGCCTAGTCGTGTTACTTTAGAGCTATACTGTGACTTACCCTTACGTTTTGTCATTTATCCTTGGTACCTGACCGAGCGCCCAATCAATGAGGCTGCCAAATGACGACACTTCGTTTAAGTTACCAAACCATAGAGTTTGGCGCGACTGACATCCATCTTTGTACTTTGCGAGATAAGCAGGAATATCAAGATCCTGACTCAGTGGCTAAACGATTAGGAATTTGCTCCGCAAGTTGGCCTCTTTTTGGTGTCATTTGGCCTTCAAGTATCGTGCTCGCACATTTCATGTTTGAATATCCAACTGGCGCTAAACGAATATTAGAAGTTGGTTGTGGTATGGCGCTGTCCAGCTTGCTATTGAGTAAACTGTCAGTAGACATTACCGCTACCGATTACCACCCCGAAGTAGAAACATTTTTACAACGAAATGCGCTACTCAACGGCGGCAAGGAAATTGCGTTTGAGCAAACCGATTGGGCTAATAATACCGATACCTTAGGTCTTTTTGATGTGATAATTGGCAGTGATTTGCTGTATGAAGACCAACATATCGAGTTACTTGCAGGCTTTATAGAAAATCATGCGAAGCCGGCATGTGAAGTTATTATTGTCGATCCGGGAAGGGGTAGAAAAAATAAATTAACCAATCGCATGGTCGAATTTGGCTTTGCAGGGACACATCACAAACCAATTCATACTGATTATTTAAAGCAGCGCTTTAAAGGCCATATTCTCATCTTTACAAGGCAATATAAAGCGTAGAGCTCTGCTCGTTGCAGCAAACATGTTAGCAACGAGCAAAACGAATACAGACAAACTCGATGACGATCTATTCAATAAAGTAAGTACCCCAACCGTCATAATGAATTTTATGTTTGTTGGCAATTTGCACCAACGCATCGGTATCTTTGTTTATTAAATCCGGATCTAACATACGTTCAACCACGGCATCGAAACAAAAAACCGTACCGCCATCGTCCAACATTAATTCTTCAGCGTCCCCCACTTCGAAGCCTGCTTTAAATGCGTCTACTGCGGCCTTTTCCAAAATGTCAAAATCGGCATGGGCAAAATGATATTCGATGGTATGCGGGGCATCAGCATTACTGCCATCTGCAATCAGTGCCTCAATTGTCTCTTGATTAAACTCATACCATTCTTGTTTTTCTTGTTCATCTATCATATCGGGCCCCACAAAATGTGATTATTAACTGTTGGTCAATTTAAGAAAGTTTTTCGATTTGCGCAACTTCTGCGTCTAGCTCTTCGATTCGCTGTTGCATTTTAATTCGGATCTCATCTGCCCAATGTTTAGCATCTTTGCTGGTATCAAGCGTAATAGGCTCACTTAAATCAATCAGTAAAGTACCATTATCCCAGCGGTTGATTTTTATCTTGTTATGCAAATTACTGGTACAGACCATTACCACAGGTTCACTTACTGCCTGAGCAATACGAAAGGCGCCGGTTTTGAATTTCAATAGACCACGGCCACGACTTCGAGTCCCTTCTGCAAAGAAAAATACCGATAAGCGTCTTTGGTTAATTTTATCCACTGTTTGCTTCAACGTATCGTGAGCGCGCCCTTTGTTTTTCCTATCAATAAGGATGTTACCCGATAACCAATAAAGCCAACCAAACACCGGTATCCAAACCAAACTTTTTTTACCGACAGTCACTACCCCTTTCATCGCGGCACGACATACGGTTATCAAGTCATAACTATTTTGATGGTTTGCTACAAACACGTAGGGACCACCGCTTTTGACGCTCTCAGGCACCCGAACAATCACGTTCAACCCCAGCATCTTCGACATAAAGCCGTACACAATTCCGATGGTGTAGACGTTATTGCGATGAAATGGTCTCACCAGACATAATAAAATGAGCAAAGCATTTGCTAGGATAAAATATATAAAGATTAAAATAACCCGAATTATGGCTAACACGTGTACCCTCAAGTAAAAAATGGGCGCTGAGTATACAATGTTTCTTGCTAATGCCAAATGTTAACCTAAGCTAGTCAGATCAGTGTGTTTTTCGATTCGGATTATCAAGCCTATATTCAACACCTACTGGTTACGATTTTATCCACAAAAGTATTTTGTTTTTATGAAGATAGGTTAATTTTGGTCGATAAACACTAATGACACAAATATTAAGCAGCAAGCCGAGGTAATTCTTTCAGATGCAAACATTTACGCCTGAAGATCTTGATGACGATATCCTTAATGACTTACTTGAGGAGATAAACGAGCTCTATGAAGCCAGCGAACAGACACTCATTGAGCTTGAATTACGCCCAGAAGATAATGAGCTACAACGTTCGCTGTTTCGTTCTGTACACACCATAAAAGGTGACTTAGGCTTAGTCAATTTCACGCCTATGATGCCACTTCTACAACACGTGGAAGATTTGCTCGATTACCTTCGTAAAGGCCAGATCAAATACACCAGCACCATGAGCGATTTGGTCTTATTGACCATGGATCGAGTCAAAATATTTGTCGAAAGCTGTTTCAAAAATGGATCAGCGGAATACGATCCTGAACTGTTTAAATTGCTGGTTAATCATGTATCAAAAATCAATACTGACAATGGCGAAATACACGAGAAGCTGCTTGCTGATGCGGTGTTGTTATTGGACCCTAGCCTTGATTTAGGGGATACCAGCGCCGAAAAGGATGCCGCAGGAGAGTCCACTCCTTCTCGTTCAATTACCCTAGCCAACACCGGTATCCCCAAAGGCTTGAGCAATGAAAAACAAATGGATATTTTGTTTTTCCGAGAATTGATGAAACCGATTGAAAAGCGCTCTATGTATTGGGAAGGACGTGGTGATCGCATAGCTAAACTTGCGTTTTATATAAATAACGTTGCTGGAAACCCGATTGCGGCAGATCAACTTGCTGTTGCCTGTTATGTACATGATTTTGGTATGGCATTTATGCCGCTGAAAATATTACACAAAAGAAACACCCTAGACGAAAATGAGTTTAATTTGATGCGCTCTCATGTGTACAAAAGCTCTCGATTGTTAGAGCACTTAGATCAGTGGAATGGTGCCAGAAAAATGGTCATGCAACATCATGAACGCATCGACGGAACCGGTTACCCTCTTGGGGTGAAAGGAGATGATATTTGCGATGGTGCAAAACTGTTGGCAATACTTGATAGTTTTGATGCCTTAACCCATTTTCGAGCTCACACAGGTAATGTTAAGCAGCCCAAAAAGAAAGCAGTGGTTGAAATTAATAGAACACCTGAAGGACAATACTGTAAAACTTGGATGGGACATTTCAATCGAGGAATGGCGGCCTTACTGACCAAATAGCCTTTACATGCAAGAAAATTAACGAGCTGACTTACTGATAACCGTCAGCTCGTTTTCGTTGCCGCACTTTTACGCCTGATTATTCAAAAAAGTGACAATTTCAGTCGCGTTACGCTCAGATGAGAATTTAACTAATCCTTTACCCGCACATTTCACGCTATCGTTTTCAAGAACACGATTTAAAACTTGTTTCCTATTTGAACCTAACTCGCCAACGAAACGATTCAGACTTGATTTAAATAAAGCTTGATCATTATTGACGACGGCTTTACAAAATGACGCGTATTCCAGATCGCCAGCATACTTTATCTTTTCATCGTGCGCATTTGCCGCGAAACCAGTGAACGACATAGACAGTACTGTTGCTAAAACTAACTTTTTCATATTAATACCTCATAAGTGAGAAGAGTGACTTTGTCGATTAACCTTAATCGACGAGATATATTGTATGCACTTACAACTTTTTTGTTGTTTTATTACTGTTTAAACAAGTTGAAAGATTTGTTAATTAGACATAGAGCAAACACCACCAAAGAATAAGGCATTGATAAATAACAACTATAATAAAAACACATAGATCCAAATAAGATAAGTAGATAATTAATCAGTATTAAAAACATGTAATTTAATTACAGTATAGGTAAAAATTAAACCCTTAAATTTCCCAATTGTTAATGATATATAAATGAAATCAATAATTTAGGCTCAACCTAACAGTTACAAATCCACAATTTTGCAAGGGGAACGGTTATAAAGGACCAAAAGTGACAGTGAAAAAACAAAAAAGGATAGTCACAGGACTATCCCTTTATTAATAACTGCGTAACAGCTGCAGTTAATAGCTACCAGTTTAGCGAGCAAATATGACTATAGTCGCAAAGCTTTATCACCGCGAGCTAGACCGCATACGCCAGTGCGCGAGGATTCGATAATATCGCTTTGTTGCGCCATGGCCTGTGCAAACGCTTCTAATTTGTCACTGGTTCCGGTTATTTGAATGGTGTAATTTTTGGCATTCACATCAATAATCTGCGCGCGGAAAATATCTACCGTACGACTGATCTCTGAACGCACCAATTCGGTTTTAGCGGCCACCTTGATCAGCATTAATTCACGCTCAACATGGCTACCATCAGTTAAATCGGCAACCTTTATCACATCAATCAGTTTGTTTACTTGTTTTGTGATTTGTTCAATTACCTTATCGTTGCCATGTGTGACCAACGTAAGCCGAGATAAGCTAGGATCGGCTGTGGGCGCTACGCATAAGGAATCGACGTTATATCCGCGCTGCGAAAACACCCCAACAATGCGTGACAATGAACCTGGTTCGTTTTCCATAAGTACTGAAATAATTCTTTTCATTAGGTTCGCTCCGTCTTGCTCAATCTCATATCGTCCATTGCGCCGTATTTGATTTGCATAGGATATACATGTTCGTTTTGATCAATAGCAATATCCATGAAAACTAAGCGGTCCTTAGTCGCAAAACATTTTGCCATGGCTTCATCTAACTGTGATGGATGATCGACTTTAATCCCCACATGCCCATAAGCTTCTGCCAATTTTACGAAATCGGGCATTGAATCCATGTAAGAACTGGAATGGCGTCCTTTATAGATCATATCTTGCCATTGGCGAACCATGCCCAATGCGCGATTATTTAGAGAGATAATTTTAATCGGTAAATTGTATTGCAAGCAGGTAGACAGCTCTTGGATATTCATTTGAATGCTGCCATCACCGGTAATCACCAGTGAAACCGCATCAGGATTCGCCATTTGTACCCCCATTGCAGCGGGCAATCCAAAGCCCATGGTGCCCAGTCCTCCCGAGTTTATCCATCGTCTTGGTTTAGCAAAGGGATAATAAAGCGCCGCGAACATTTGATGTTGACCTACATCAGAGCTCACAAAGGCATCACCATTAGTATGTTTGTACACCGCTTCGACAACTTGCTGAGGTTTGATTAACTCAGGATCCGTTTTATACGCCAAACTCTTGCGCTCACGCCATTGGTTAATTTGCTTCCACCAATCTGCTAATTTTTCTTTTTGGGCAGACAGATCTTGCACTCGCAAATGGGCTAACACTTGTTCAACAACTTTATCGACAGAGCCAACAACCGGCACATGAACGGCTACTGTTTTTGAAATAGACGCAGGATCAATATCGACATGAATGATGGTGGCGTGAGGACAGAATTTATCGACATTGTTTGTCACGCGATCATCAAAGCGCGCACCTAGAGCAAAAATACAATCGGCATTGTGCATGCTTTTATTGGCTTCTAAAGTACCGTGCATGCCTAACATACCGACGAATTGTTCATGCACGCCAGAAAACGCACCTAAGCCCATTAGAGTAGAAGTAACAGGCGCATTTAGCCGTTCTGCTAATTCGGTAATCAGTGCCGATGCTTCAGAGGCAATCGCTCCTCCACCCACATATAAAATCGGACGTTTAGCTTTGAGCAAAGTGTCGACGGTTTTCTTAATTTGCTTACTGTGCCCTTTCAATGTCGGGTTGTAAGAACGCATTGTGACATCCTTAGGATATTCATACGGATGCGATTCAAGTACGTTAACAATGTCTTTGGGCAGATCAACGACCACAGGTCCGGGACGACCGGTATTCGCGATATAGTAGGCTTTGGCAATGGCCATAGGAATGTCGACGGCACGCTTAACGAGAAAGCTATGCTTGACGATAGGACGAGAGACTCCCACCATGTCACATTCTTGGAAGGCATCTTCTCCAATATGTATTGATGGCACCTGTCCTGATAACACCACCATTGGAATTGAGTCCATGTATGCTGTTGCAATCCCCGTAATGGTGTTGGTAGCCCCCGGACCGGAAGTAACCAAAACCGTACCGGTTTTGCCTGTAGAACGCGCATAACCGTCAGCCATATGGGCGGCAGCCTGCTCATGTCGCACCAGCACATGTTTGACATCTTCTTGCGCATATAAAGCATCGTAAATGTCGAGTACGGCACCACCTGGGTAACCGAACACGTGCGTAACTCCTGAATCTTTAAGGGCGCGAACTACCATAGCTGCACCTGACATCATTTCCACTAGACATCCTCCTGCGGCTGTTTAATAAGTCTACTGATTAGGACTATACGTGAGCAAATAGGAAGATAAAACAACAAACGAGGATAAAGTGAGATACATATCCCAATATATGGACATTTTAGGATGAGCATCCTAGTGGTTGCAATTTTAGAAAGTTTTTATAGGACGTTTTTACAAAAAATTCACATATTGGAGGATAGGCTGTGCGCAAAACAAATTAATTTTGGCACAACCCGAAATAGCGGTATTAGGTTTTAGTCGACGTCCATTTCCATTTCGACGTCATCAGTATCACTTTCAACGTCATCATCGTCATCGGTCATCACATTTGGCTTGTTGCCGTAGATGCTGCCGAGCTTTGGACGATTAATGCGTTTTTGATATTTTAACCAAGCACGCTCAGCGATGCTCTCAGGTTCAGCTTGACCAAAAGCCGTCGCTAAAAAATGCTTGTCTTCTTCAGTTTCTCCTTCAATGACACCATCTACCAATGCAGCAAAAAGTGCTCCATATTGAGCTAATGCATTGCTTTCATTTATAGAAAAATCACCAGAACGGGAAAACCCGTAAGGATAGTTTTTTGGATCGCTAAACCTGCGTTTAGTCAGTGAATCGCGTGTAACATTTGCCATAGTAAACATCCCAAATAAAAAAATGCACAACAAATATAAGTTCAAGTGGTTAAATAGAACCAAACGGCCTTGCTGTCAATAAATTTTAACTGTCATTTTTAGGCTGATTTACATCCAATCTCGCTAACTTTAGATTTTTCACTTAAATAACCGTCATTTAGCAAATTTTTACGCCAACACAAGTTATTTTTTCGGCACCCAAGCCCAAATCATTTCGGCCAGCATTGGTTCGATGTTCGCACCATCGGTAATCTGTACTTTAACCACCACTTCACCTTTAGGTTGGGTTTGCATTAAGGCGATTTGCTCCTCGGTTAAAGAAGCTACCGCGGTAATATCACCACTACATCGTTTAACGTAATTTAAGTTCATGGTTTTGATCAGCGGCAATTTATCTCCTGGCAGGTTAATGCCAACAATAAAGCCTGTCGCCGACTCGGCCAACAACGCCATGGTTGCAGCGTGGACGGTGCCAATATGATTGCGCACTTTGCGAATGTTCTTTTGTCTGAAGGTGACTTGCTTGCCGTCTGTCTCAATGATGTCGAGTTTAACGGTACCGGCCAACTTTACCGTATGACGAAAAACACGGGTCATTAAAAAGCGACTTAACCACTGTGGATATTGATTTACTTTATCGACGAATTTTCTAAGCGGATTATGCACGGCCATAGGGTTTCTCACATCTGGTTGGACCAGCAAGTGTGAACTGTTAGCACAAATTATTCAAGTAATAAAAAGCCCGGACACGCCGGGCTAACCTAACAACAGTAAAGTCTACATTCTGACATTGAAGCCTACGAAAGCATAACGTCCAACGGCGCTGACCGGATAAGCGTAGTTAGTGATAAAGGGTTCTTCATCAGTAATATTATTTAGGCCACCATACACTTGCAGTGAGTCATCAATATCATAACTAAACGACAAATCGTGGATCCACATTTCATCCATAAACACTGCATCACCATAAAGTGAGCGAGCGGTTTCAATTTCAATAAAGCCGACTAACATTTCATCCACGTATTGGCTTTGCAGCGCTACTTTGAGTCCTTCGAAGCTCCAAGACAAGTTGACGTTACCGGCCAGTTCTGGACGACGTATTTCGCCTAATTCCGGATCGACTTCAGTCAAATCTAGCGGATTAGTGAAGTCATCCAGCTCGTTCACTTTAGTGCCACTTATTTTAAGGTCAAATGTATGGGCATCAACATCAAAGGTATATCCCACAGAGAAGTCGTAACCGCTGGTTTCACGTTTCGCGAAATTAATTGCAACAGACTCAATAAAGTTAAATCCACCGTTGCTCGAGTTTCGAGTTTGTAAGGTACAAAATTGTTGATTTAAACTATTACCTTGATAACAACCATCCACAATATTCTGACCACTCACTGCATTAATGGCATCGTCAATCGAGATATCCCAGTAATCAATACTAATGCTGAAACCGTCAATAAAACTTGGCGTGAACACGAAGCCATAAGAGGTGGTTTCCGCCGTTTCCTCTTGCAAATTCGGGTTACCGCCCGTTATACCGCCGAAAGAGGCCGTTAACGGATCAGCAAAGGTATAGTTACCCGAGCCGTCTGTTGGATCAAATCCAATTTGCTGGAAAAATGCCACACAGTTTGCTTGAGTGTTATTGGCTAACTCGGTTTGTCCGCCATCTCGCAAAGCCTGAAGTTGAGCCGCATCACAAGGATCCGCAGGACGGAAAGTAGTGCCCACTCGCGGCCCAAATAACTCGGTAATATTAGACGCGCGCACCGCTTCGGAGATGTTCACTCGAAAGCGTAAATCTTCATACGGAGCCCAAACGGCACGAGCCAACCAAGTGGTGGTAGTGCCAATAGAGGAATAATCTGAATAGCGCCCCGCTAAATCCAAGGTGAGCTCTTCCGCTAAGAATTCACCTTCTAATAGCGGAATAGATACCTCAGCAAACACTTCACTGACATCATAGTCACCGGTTTCATCGACGGTTAGGGTTGCCGGTCTGAACGTCAACTTGGTGTTGTTGGACACATCCGCAATATTGCTGCCTGCCGCTAATACTGAGCCTTCAGGGATCTCACCCCGTTGCCAAGGATCAAAGCGTGCCTCAGATTGTTCTTTTCGATATTCAGCACCCACCGCAAATGCAATGGAGCCGGCAGGCAATTCGAAATACTCACTTGAATCCCCAGCCAAGCTAGCTGTCAGTACCGTTTGTTCTAAGGTTATTTTATCTTTTTCGGTGACTGTTACCCAATCGACCGCTTCTTGGGTAATACCTGATGTACCCGCCCAAATATTCAGCGGGACACACTGATTAGAGCCTGGAGTAAAGCTGAAGTAGCCAGGATCATAGTCGGGAATATTAAATGGCGTGGTTTGCGCTTCGGTGTCTGGATCAACATCCACACGACAAGCAACATTGCCGCTCTGGGGATCGATCACGGCATCAATGGCGGCAAAAAAGCGGTCATTTACCACCGAGTTTTCGCGAGTGGCTTCAAAATCATAGCGGCCGTATACCGCGCTAATCTCATAATTCCAATCGTTTTCTAAAACTCCCTTTATTCCACCCACCACTCGGAATGTTTCGCGTTTATTTTTGGTGTCGCCGCTGCCAATGCCGATTGGATCAATAGTGATGCTTACACCGCCGGTATCTTGGGCGACGTCACGAATAAACTCTGGCAAGTAAGGGTTGTCTGGTTTACCCAATAGTAAATCCCAAAATGACGTTGGCTGTTGGTTGTTCTTTACTTCTTGGGCTGAATATTTGATTTCGCCGAACAACTGCGAATCGTCGCCAATATCGTAGCTGGTGAGTAAATTAATGGTTATCTTTTCTTCAGGGATAATCAGGTAAGAATCACCACGTTGAATGGTATTGAAAGAGTCACCGCCAAAGCCTTGAGTGGCACTGGATACGAGACCATCTTGCACCGGTCTAACACTGCCATCCGCTAGAACGTTCCAGCAACCGCCAATAGCGCCAAAAGATTCAGCACCGAACACCGATTGATACCCAGTGGAAGAATCATAACAATCG
Source organism: Aliiglaciecola litoralis (assembly GCF_039523355.1). NCBI lineage: Bacteria > Pseudomonadati > Pseudomonadota > Gammaproteobacteria > Alteromonadales > Alteromonadaceae > Aliiglaciecola > Aliiglaciecola litoralis. The sequence goes on from NZ_BAAAFD010000009.1 coordinate 142,812, forward strand.
GGTACACCATTATTGTTCAGATCGATATCGGTTGCTGGATCAAACCCACCAAAGGTAAAGCCATTACCGGGCACAATCAGACCATAGCCAGATGTAAAAGGAAAGGTTCTACCGGGTAGCACGGCTCGCTGTGGGGCTGCTGCCGCGGCTGCAATAAAGTCTAATTCTGCCTGAGTTAAATTAGGCTCATTACCAAATGCCGCATTAAAATCATTGATGAAATCCGCGGCACTGCCAGGCACGGCTAAACCGAAATTGGAACGATCATTATCTGGGCTAAAGTATTGAGCAAAGTTGGGCATGTTATTGGCACTAATGTCACCTTGTTGGAAACGTTTAGCGGGATTGGTCCAGTCTCTGCCAGAGCCTACAAATACTCCACCATCACGTTCAGAGGCCCGAAGTCCATCGGAAGTACCATATTCGACACTAATCACGATATTCCCTTTGTCGTTGTCAAATGACTCGCCAAACAAGGCGCTGAGCTTAAGTTGCTGAGCATCACCTTCAGTGGATGCGCCCACTTGCGCATCAAACTCGAATCCTTCGAATTCATCTTTAAGGATAAAGTTTACAACTCCGGTTACTGCATCAGCACCATAGACCGCAGATGCGCCACCAGTGAGCACCTCAACATCGCGGATCAAATTAGTCGGAATTGAACCTATATCAACCGCCGCGGAACCTTGTGAGCCCCCTACATGACGCTTACCATTAACTAATACTAAGGTTCGATTCGCCCCTAAGCCGCGCAAACTTAGAATATTTGCGCCATCGGCAAACCCCTCGCCGTTAAGTGATTGTGATGCTGCTGTTGATTGCGAGGAAAAAAGTGCGGGAATGTCATTTACCACATCGGTAATATTAAACTCACCCGATGAGCGAATATCTTCTGCGGAGATAGATTGAACCGGTGCTCCCGAGCCTAGATTAGCATCGCGCACGATGCGCGACCCGGTTATTGCGATTCGCTCTACATCGTCTTCCGCACCTATAGCGGCTTCCTGAGCCACCCCTTGAGTTGATATAGCTGCAAACGCCATAGATAGCGCCGACAGTTTTAGTCTAGGTGTCAATTGTGTTCTCATTGTGTTCTCCCGGAGCACTGGCAATTAATCGTATAAAATATTTTTAAACTGCCTTGCTGAAATTATACTTTTTAATTCATTGTTATTATTTCCCTTCTTATCCCAGCAGAATCCGTGCCTGATCTACTTTGTTTAACCCGTCCATTTTAGTCTATTAAATAAGCAAAACGCTTTATTCACTCAGTAAATACGCAAAAATCGCCAATTAAGTAGCATTAAGTTCATTCTCACGCACCGCTGCTGTGCAGACTCTTCATTAAAAACATAGCAGTTAACGATGAAAAAACACGGTATTACCCAAAATCAATCAAGCTTGCACCAATAATGGTCACCTCGCCAACCTACTAAAAACCTAGTACATAACATTAAAATCAGGTTAAAAAGGTATAAGCAGGTGTATTGTTTAGGGAAAATAAAATAAGTTTTAGATGCATGAAATTTAGATTAAGCATGTATGAAGAGTTGAATAGCCGATTTATTTAGCGTGTATATTAATTCTAAATTGGAGCGGGAAACGAGACTCAACTGGCTGCCACGCAGTCGTGACCACTCGAAGGGGTCGCCTGCAAACATCGACTTTTTTGTTTTGACTATTGATGTAGAAATTGGAGCGGGAAACGAGACTCAACTGGCTGCCACGCAGTCGTGACCACTCGAAGGGGTCCCTGCAAACATCGACTTTTTTGTTTTGACTATTGATGTAGAAATTGGAGCGGGAAACGAGACTCAACTGGCTGCCACGCAGTCGTGACCACTCGAAGGGGTCCCTGCAAACATCGACTTTTTTGTATTGACTATTGATGTAGAAATTGGAGCGGGAAACGAGACTCAACTGGCTGCCACGCAGTCGTGACCACTCGAAGGGGTCGCCCGCAAACATCGACTTTTTTGTATTGACTATTGATGTAGAAATTGGAGCGGGAAACGAGACTCGAACTCGCGACCCCGACCTTGGCAAGGTCGTGCTCTACCAACTGAGCTATTCCCGCATTTTGGTGGTGTTGCTCTCATGCCTGAGTGTGTTGCTTGCGGTTCATCCTAAACCGGGTGCGCATTGTACAAAAATAATTGGGTGACGCAAGTATTATTTTGAAATTAATGTAAAAACTCGTGTTAAGCGACTAAATAATAGCCGCCACAAGTAAAACCAGCGTTCGGAACGCGATCAGTGGCTTAAATAGTAAACACCTGTTTGCGATAAAAAACCAACTCTTCAATCGATTCACGAATGTCATCAAGCGCCTGATGCGTTCCCTTCTTCTCAAAACCATCGAGCACTTCTGGTTTCCAACGTTTAATTAATTCTTTGATGGTACTGACATCGATACTACGGTAGTGAAAATACGCTTCTAAATCTGGCATGTACTTCACTAGGAACCGGCGATCTTGTCCTATGGTATTGCCACACAATGGAGATACACCAGTGGGAATATACTTTTCTAAAAATTGAATGGTTTGCTTAACGGCCTCTTGCTCATCTACCTCACTGGCGCGGCACCGAGCGGTCAATCCCGACTTCCCATGCACGTCGACACACCAAGGATCCATATTGTCTAACACCGCGTCCGGTTGATGAATCGCCAATACCGGCCCCTCTGCCAATATGTTGAGGTCTTTATCAGTGACGATAGTAGCAATTTCAAGAATGACGTCTGTTTCAGGCTCAAGCCCGGTCATTTCTAAATCGATCCAAACCAGATTATCGTTATTCATTGTCATAGTGAAACCTTTAGGTACTTTGATTATTAGGCTAATAAGCACTGATAAACTATTATCAAATTATTGCGCATGACGTTACCATGTAACCGTCAGTTGATTCAATAAAGTAAGTAATGTGGCTAAAAAACCAAAACTAACAGATAAACAGAAACGACAGGTTTCTAGCAATCGCACAAAGCGAATGAAAACATCCGATTCATCGCACACGGATGCCCAACTTGGCGATAGTCGTCCAGGGGTAGTAGTAGGCCGCTTTGGTAAGCATGCCAATGTACAAGACACAGAAGGTAATATTACCAAATGTCATATTCGTCGAACCATCGGCAGTGTAGTCTGTGGCGATAACGTTGATTTTCGACCAGGCGTTGATGCAACGGTGACAGTGAATGGGGTTATCGACATTGTTCATGACCGCCAATCGGTACTGACCCGCCCTGACTTCTATGATGGGGTTAAGCCCATTGCTGCAAACATCGACCAAATAATTATTGTCAGCTCTGTGATCCCAGCGCTCTCTTTGAACATTATCGATCGTTATTTGGTGGCGGCCGAAGACGTGCAAATCCAACCCGTTTTACTGTTGAACAAAGTGGAGTTACTCGACCAGCAAGAACGAGTTGAAGTAGAAAAACAATTGCAAATCTATCGAGATATTGGCTATCAAGTACTACTCACAAGTTGCGTCACCGCCGAGGGCATCAAGCAGATAGAAGATGTGCTAAAAGACAAAACCAGTGTGTTTGTTGGTCAGTCAGGTGTCGGTAAATCAAGTATTATCAATCAATTATTACCTGATGCAGATGAAGCCATTGGTGATGTTTCTGACAACTCAGGCTTAGGCCAACACACTACGACTGCAGCCAAACTGTTGCACTTTCCGGCGGGTGGCGACTTAATTGATTCACCTGGAGTACGTGAATTTGCACTTTGGCACTTGCCAGTGGAAAAAGTCACCTCTGGTTTTATCGAATTTAGAGACTATCTGGGCGGTTGTAAATTCCGTGATTGTAAGCATTTAGATGACCCAGGATGTCTCATAAGAGAAGCTGCTGAAGAAGGCAAAATCAGCATGCAGCGCTATCAGAGCTACCACAAGATTTTAGCCGGTATGGAAGACAATCGTCCTAATCGTGCGATACCTCATTAGTCAGCCTGAATAAAATATGATACGCGTGTCGTTTATGCGCTGTTGGTGCGCATACATAAGCCTCACTGCAATTGCGCACCGGTGAAACAAAAAAGTATGGCTTAGACCGACTCATTCTCACACTTAGCGCAAAAATTACGGTACAATTCGGGCGTTTTTTTGTGGAGATTGGCTTTGATTAATTGGTTTAAAATAAAATTTCAATATGTGTTGCCAAAACACTTAGTGTCTCGTTTAGTCGGCAAGTTGGCTGCCTCTGAAGCAGGCGGTTTAACAACGTGGCTGATCAAAATGTTTATCAAGCAATATAATGTTGATATGTCGGAGGCCAAAGAGTCAGATCCGGGCTACTACCGTACATTCAATGAGTTTTTTACCCGCGAGTTAAAAGAAGGCGTGCGACCGATCTGTGAAGATCCCAACCACCTAGCCATGCCCGTTGATGGCACTGTAAGTCAACTTGACGATATCGATTATGACACTATTTTTCAAGCCAAAGGCCACGATTACAGCCTGACCACCTTATTAGGTGGCAATCCTGATATTGCAGAGCCGTTTAAAGGCGGCAAATTCTCTACCATTTATCTATCTCCAAAAGACTATCACCGCATTCATATGCCACTGGACGGTGTGCTCACGGACATGATTTATGTCCCAGGTGAGTTATTTTCAGTAAACCCTCTGACCACCGAAAATGTGCCCGGCCTATTTGCTCGTAATGAGCGTGTGGTCTGTGTATTTACCTCACCCAAAGGCAAGTTTGCCATAGTGCTGGTTGGCGCCACCATAGTCGCTAGCATTGAAACAATTTGGGCAGGTACTGTGACCCCACCTGCCGGACAGAATGTGCAACATTGGCGCTACCCGCAAGATAGCGAAAACACCATAAGCCTGAAAAAAGGCGAAGAAATGGGCTTATTTAAATTGGGATCCACCATAGTGGCATGTTTCGAGCCCGGTATGATTGAATTTAATGGCCAGTCCAGTGGCGACGTAACCCGATTAGGTGAGATTTTTGCCAGCTTAAAAGACTAATTGCTGTGCATCCTGTTAAACGAAGTTTATGGTCGTTGCATTTGACCGTGGCGCTACTCGGCGCCACCGCGTTGATGTCAAAAATCATCCCATTATCCGCCATTGATATCACCTTTGGTCGTTCTATTATTGCCTGTATAGTGCTGGTGATAGTGGTTAAACTCAGCGGTGAGTCAATGCGACTGCGTAGCACTAAAGACTACCTTATCGCACTTGCCTTAGGCGTGCTCATGTCGGCCCACTGGGTGACCTACTTTGCAGCCATGCAATATTCTTCAGTATCAGTTGGCATGGTTGCGCTATTTACCTTCCCGGTGATTGCTGTATTACTGGAACCCTTCTTTGAAGGCATTCGTTTGGTTTGGCAAGATTTAGCGTCCGCTTTAGTAGTATTCATTGGCATTATCCTGATCGTGCCTGAAGTGTCATTGGAAAACGAAGTCACCCTTGGAATATTGATTGGCGTGTTCTCTGCTGTGCTCTATGCCTTGCGTAATTTGTGCCACCGAAAATACTTTTCCCATTATGGTGGCGCCCACGCAATGGCCTACCAAACCTTGATCATTTTTGTGAGTTTGTTGTTTTTCGTATCCGACAATTTACTCACCGCCACCAGCGATACTTATATGTGGCTAATAGTATTAGGTATTTTTCTAACAGCCTTGCCCCACGCACTGATAGCCACCAGTTTAAAGCACCTTAGGGTAAAAACCTTTGCGCTAGTGGCTTGTATGCAGCCTTTTTACGGCGTCATATTAGCTATTGTGATCCTCGATGAATCGCCTAATTGGCAAACATTTTTAGGTGGCATTCTGGTAATTTCTGCCGCTATCTACGAAACTGTAAACGCACAAAAATTACATCGTCGAAAAGAGTCTGAGGAATAGACACTGTGTTTATATACGCGCATCGTGGAGCCAGTGCTTTGGCTCCTGAAAACACCCTACTGGCATTGGAAATGGCCATTGAACACCGTGCCGATGGTATCGAGTTCGACGTTTATCAACATCAGCAAGAATTCATTTTAATTCACGACCGCTGGTTACACCGCACCACCAACGGTATTGGCACTATTGATTCACTGTTACTTGAACAAATACGTCACCTTGACGCAGGCCAAGGACAACATGTTCCCACATTGAACGAAGCCATGGCCTGTATCGGTCAACGCTGTGAAATGAATATCGAACTCAAAGGGGTGAGCAACATACCAGGCTTAATAGGCTATGTTGAGCGAGCCTGCTCATCTTATCAGATATCATTTGACTCTATTTTATTCTCGTCATTCGATCACCATGTACTGCATGCGCTTAAATCCATCAAGCCTGAGGCACGCATAGGTGCTCTGACTGCGGGAAAACCAATAGATTACGCTAATTTTGCGCAACTATTAGGGGCCGAATTTATTAATGCGGATGTGACCTTTGTCGACAAAAACTTTGTCTATGATGCTAAACGAAGGGGGTTGAAAATGGGGGTGTATACGGTTGATCAGCCTGAAGACTTAATGACATTGCGAGACTGGGGCGTAGATGCGGTTTTTTGTAATAACCCGCGTAATGCTAGATTAGCACTGGGGTTAGATTAGTTCGAAATAACAGCTCATTGCAACAACCGGCGTAGCTGCGATTTATGATTCGCTCTCACAACTATGACACTCGCTGCAACTTTTACACAGCTTAATATTCACTACGTGGGCAGCCACAATCAACATTGCGCCTATCGCTATCGTGAATGGCTCATAGGCTTCACCGAACATGTCTTTATTCCAATAGATCAAGCCACCTAGCAGTAAGCTGTACAATGGATAAAGTTGACGGTGATAACGATAAAATCCAGCTAGCAAGGCCCAAAAACCAATGATCATCGATAACGAAAGGATCATTTTTTCAAACCAATCTTGGGCAAAAAAAGCAGCACTGACGAAAGGTAAAATGGGGATAAGGATTGGCAGCAACAAACAATGCAAAGCACAAAGACTGGAAGTCCAGATCCCTACCCTATCCATTACTCTTTTAGTTTGCTTAACCATCATCTCTAATAATCACTCATTTTACGTTGCCATAGATTCAAGCCTGCCTCTCTCGAAACAGAACGTTATACTATAACATTTCAGTAAATTTGCAAATACTATTGTGCTTTTTTGTGGGCTCTAATTTGTTGGGTAATGTCCGCTGCGATGGCATTGGGGATCGGAAAGGTCAAATGATATTGCGTTAACTGCCAGCCAGCCTCGCCAAGTTCAAGCACTCCGGTGCCTCGACATTCTCCGTACGTTTTATGTTGCAGTATTTCATCAAACCAAGCGACCTTACCTGATTTCGAAAAGCTGACATTGCGCTTAAGTGGCACATACGTCCAGCCTTTACCTGAGTCAAAATACGGCTTCGCAAAGGCGGCAAAAGCTTCTTTGTTCCAGCGCTCAGAGGCGTCGGTACCAATAAAAACACCATGCTCAGCAAACAAAGAAAAATAAGGTTGCATTTGAGCTTTGCTGGCTGACTCATGCAGTAAGTCCAACACGCGTTCAACCTCGGCGGTTTGATCCTCAGCATATGCGTTATTCAGTGTAAGCAGCAGCCCCATGACTATCGCAACAAGCTTGCTATTCATAATATCGTCCAGTTTGATTGATCTCGTTATCTTGCCAGAAAACAATGGAATTGCCGACAAGCGTCTTTACTAACTGCCATAACTACTCATGTTGGCTTTCGCCGCAAAGCCGCCAATATTGATTGACAAATAAGCGTTTATTTTGCTAAGTTCAGACTCGTAATTTTGGTTGCTAAAGTAGTATAACCAAAACATAGGAGCACTCAAAAATGGATTTTTTTCTTTCCGAAGTATTTAGCTTCCCAACCGTTATTTTTACTATCCCGTTAATTGTGTTGATGCTGTTTTGGCTACTCGCCTTTGCAGGTCTGGTTGATATGGAAATCTTTGATTTAGATTCCGACATTAACCCTGACTCCACTATTGATGGCAAAGCAAGCGCTTCAGGTACAAGTTTTCTAGAAACCCTTGGTTTAGATGGTGTGCCACTGACGGTAGCCCTGACGCTTATTGATCTTTATGCCTTCGCACTTGTTTATTTGATGCGAAAATACCTTACACCTCTGTTCGACGGTGTCATTTCAGCCACTGCGATTGGCGGTATTATGGCGCTATTAGCCGTCGTTGTCGCGGTTCCCTTAGCCGCATTATGCATAAAGCCGCTAAGACGCTTTTTTGAAACCCATGAAGGTACTAATAAGCAACATATGATTGGTTATATCTGTACTTTAACTACCGGTAAAGTCACTGAAGACTTTGGCCAAGCCATTACCGAAGATGGGCAGAGTTTAAGTGTGCGAGCAAGCACACCAAATGACATGATAAAAGGTGCCCGCGTTGCGTTAATCGATTTTGATAGTGTGACCGATACCTACACAGTGGTCAGTGAGGCGGAGCTCATGGCCATGTCTTCCTCAACCGAACCGCTCAGTAGCTAGCCCACCGTAGCCGTAGCAAAATTTTAAATAATAATACCTAAGACAAAGTCACAGTTGATCGTTAAACCGGACTTAAATTAGCAACATGAAGTAATGGAGTAGTTATATGAACTCAGAAAGCGATGTGATTTTTTACTTATCCTTGGCCGTCGGCATTTTCGTCCTAGTAATTGGTATCGTATTGATGCTAGCTCGACTGTATAAAAAAGTTGAACAAGGCAAAGCGATGATTGTTAACACCATGCGCGCCGAGCCCACAGTAACCTTTACCGGCTCTGTAGTTGTGCCGGTATTCCACAAAATGGAGATCATGGATATTTCGCTGAAAACCATTGAGGTGGATAGAAGCGGCTCCGATGGTCTGATATGTAAAGACAATATCCGCGCTGATATTAAGGTTGGATTTTTCGTTCGCGTAAACAAAAACCGCGATGATGTGCTTAAAGTGGCTCAAGCGATTGGCTGTGAACGTGCATCTAATCCCGCGACATTGGAAGATTTGTTTAACGCCAAGTTCTCCGAAGCTCTTAAGACCGTGGGTAAGTCAATGGAATTTGAAGAGCTCTATGCGAAACGGGATAATTTTCGCGACATGATCATTGATAACATTGGTACCGACCTAAACGGTTATGTATTGGAAGATGTCGCAATCGATTATTTAGAGCAAACACCGCTAAGCAAACTTGATCCCAACAACATCTTGGACTCACAAGGTATTCGCAAAATCACCGAGTTAACCGCCGAGCAGCACATTCAAACTAATGTGTTTCAACGTGATGAAGAGATGAAAATCAAACGTAAAGACGTTGAAACCCGTGAAGCGATACTTGAACTAGAACGCCAACAAGCAGATGCCGAAGCTAAGCAATCGCGCGAAGTACAAACCGTAAGAGCGCGAGAAGTAGCCGAAACAGAACGAGTCCAACACGAAGAAAAGCTCAAAGCTGAACAAGCCCGAGTACAAGCTGAACAAGAAATTCAAGTACAAGAACAAAACAAGCAACGTGAAATTGAAGTAGCGCAGAATAACCGTCTTAGGGCCGTTGCCATTGAGGAAGAGCGCGTGATCCGTGCCCGTGAGCTTGAAGAAATTGATCGTCAAAAGGAAGCCTCTTTACAACGTATTGCTAACGAAAAACTCCTTGAACATGAGAAACGTGAAATTGCGGAGGTTATCCGCAGTCGTGTGGAAGTAGACAAAACCGTCGCTCAACGTGAAGAGGAAATAAAAGAGCTTAGAGTCGTCTCTGAAGCAGATCGCAGCAAACAAGCGCAAATCATTGCTGCCGAAGCCCAAGCCGAAGAAGCCTTAGTAAAAGATATTAAAGCCGCCGAAGCCGCAGAAAAAGCAGCAAGTCACCTTGCCAAAGAGAAATCGATAACCGCAGAAGCGGATCTTGGCGTTGCGGAGAAACGCGCGCTGGCCAGTCGCAAAGACGCTGAAGGTAAAGAAGCCTTGTTGGCCTCTGCCGGTTTAGCCGAAGCCAAAGTAATGGAAGCCAAAGCCACCGCCAAAGAACAAGAAGGCATGGCGGATGTGCGAGTGCAAGAATCTATGGCAGAGGCAATTGAGAAAACCGGTGTCGCTGAGGCTGAGGTATTAGCCAAAAAAGCGGCTGCTGAAGCTGATGGCATGACCAAGAAATTTGCCGCGATGGCAACGATGTCAGATCAACAACGGGATCACGAAGAATTCCGTATGCGTCTTGATAAACATCACGAGCAAGCAATGGAATCAATTAGTACCAACGTTGAAATTGCCAAGCAACAAGCGCTTGTGCTTTCAGAAGCACTTAAAGAAGCCAACATTGATATTGTTGGCGGTGATACCGGTTACCTAGACAGTTTCATAAAGTCTATTTCGGTTGGTAAGTCCATCGATGGCGCTATCAACAAGAGCGAAACTTTAAGCACCGCGTTCAAAGATCATTTCAACGGTGATGCCAGCTTCGTCGATGACGCCAAACAGTTGGTAGCCGGCTTTGGCGGAGCCTCCGGTAATGCCAAAGACACTGCGATTACTGCTCTGGTGGCTAAGTTTCTAAAAGAAAGCAAAGACAATCCGCAACTGCTAGAGATATTAGGTAGCGCGATGCAATCTTCTAGCAAAAATTCAACCACCAAGTAAATCTATTGGCATAATACCATTGCCCAATGAGCGGCAATGGTCGCATTTTGGTGAGGAGCAGTATATGGCTGATGCACAGGAACAAGTAGATAACGCGGTAGCCCAAGGTGGCGCTTATGAGGTTATTCGCGAACGTTTACTAGCGCAAGCAACGGCGCTTAAAAACCACACGGATGAGCTAAACGAAGCGCGTATTGCCGAGTTTGGCCAAGCACAAATGACCGTGCTGGGCAGAGTCAGAGTGCGCACCGAACACAACTGTATCGCTCGTGATATTGTGCCTGTTGGTCGATCCCTGTTGTTTGGCTACAACGTGTTTATTGGTTTGAAGAAAGAAACTAAAGTCAGTGATGTTTTTAGCCTTTACAACTTAACCAGTAATGATAGTGATAAAACCAAATTTGATTTAGAGCCATTGCCTCTTGCCGGTAGTTTTTTAGAAGATCCACAGTTTGTAAAAGAATTCCAAGAACTCTACGTTTACTATAAAGAAGCCCGCTTAAGCCAACTAAAAGTACAAAATCAAACGCTGTTTGCAGTATTTCAAATTGGCCGAAAAATCCAAGATGTACGGGTTTTTCAATGGCGCGTTAACAAAGATGGCAGTGCCAGCTATATTGATAATCGCGGTGAGCGTGCAATTAAACACCCACCCTCCCACGATTTCGAATGGCAAACTGCGACTCGTGAACAACACGAATCGGGTAGCCACCCGCATATTAATATTCTGGATGAAGTATTCGTAGAAACCATAAGCGGTAACCTGACCGTTAAGGTGGAAAACAACACCGAAGACGGGCTGGGGATATACAGCGAGCCGGTGGATGATAACACCCAAAGCTTAGCGGATGCTGACGTGCAATATGCCAAAGTAGGCACTCTGATTCTGTTAAAAGTGTTGCCATACCGTGAAAAGCACTATCGCTATTTGGTTTTTAATACGCGAACCCAAAAAGTGAACCGCATTGACGCTATTGGTTTGGCCTGTGTGTCCTTACCGGAAGATCACGGAATCATATTTCCTGGCGGCTATTATCTGGAAAATGGTGAAACTAAATCCTTCCCAGATCAGATTGACGGCCTCACATTTAAACGCATGATCCGTTCTCCTAATGGTGAGGATGTGATGTTTATTTTTTACGAACCTGAGTCAGGATTGGCCGGTTTGTATTCATACAACCTGATCCGCAAAGCACTGCAAAACCCAATTTACGCCCATGGATTTAGTTTCTTCGACAACGGCATTGCGGTGATTTTCAACGCCGAAGACGAAGCAACTCGTATTCATCCTATGCAAATCTGGCAAACACCATTTTTCAGCGACGAACATGCCGCCAAACAACCCGCGTCAGACAGTTTCTTTAGCCGCATTGGCAACAAAGAACTGGTAAGGGGCATCTCAGAATTAACTGCGGTGCATAGAGCGGCTACCCATGCCAACCCGAATCGAAACTTGTACGAAGATCTCATCAAAAGTTGCCGTACCCTATTTGATAGCTATTTTTGGCTCAATGAGCCTGAAGCTGGCGGACTGTCCGAGCAAATTAAACTGATCACCGCGACGGCCGAGCTAGTCATAGATGAGTTTGAAAAAGTAGAGCAAATTCGTAAGCAAGCTCAAAAAGCCCTAAGCAAAGCTCAGACTAAGCAACAAGAAGTGCTCGCTAACATCCAGATTGGTGACTGGCTATCTCCTGAACAGTATGTGCAATGCCTAACCGAATTGCGCCAACAGCGCGGCCACTTAATTAGCTTGCAAGAGCAAAGATATATTGACTTAGAGGCTATCCAGCTCATGGATAAGGAGGTCACTGAACAATTCGAAAACGTCAGCTCCGCAACCGTCGAGTTCTTATCCAGTGATTCAGCTCTGCAACCCTACCACGACAAAATTGTCACCCTTGAAAATACGCTTTCTCAGGTATCCTTAGTGGTCGATATAAAGCCGTTGATTGAGGAGCTAGACAGTCTGTCGTTGGGGTTGGATTTATTAACCGAAATTCTAAATGGTTTGAAGGTAGATGACGCTACCGTGCGCACCCAAATACTAGATGATATTTCAGAGATTTATAGCAAACTGAATCAAGTCAAAGCACAAGCCAAAAACCGCCACAAACAGCTCGGCTCAGGTGAAGCCACCGCTGAATTTGCCGCGCAGTTTCGCTTGTTCTCACAAAGCATAAATAGCGCACTAGCCATGGCTGACACGCCAGATAAAGCCGACGAGCAACTATCAAGACTGATGATCCAACTGGAAGAACTCGAATCCAAGTTTAGCGATTACGACCAGTTTCTAGACGACATCATGGGCAAGCGTGAGGAATTGCACAGCGCCTTTGAATCTCGCAAACAAGGTTTACTTGAAGAGCAACAGCGCAAGACACAAAATATTTTCAGCGCAGCTCAGCGGATCATTAAAGGGATTATCAGGCGCGCCAAAACGTTTTCAGACTTAGATCAGTTAAATACCTACTTTGCTTCCGATCCTATGGTTTTGAAAGTCGGTGAGCTTGTTGGCCAATTGCAACAGATTAATGACCCGTTGAAAGCTGACGATCTCGAAGCCCAGCTTAAAGCGGCCAAAGAACAGGGCATCCGTAGTTTAAGGGATAAACAAGATATCTTCGAAGACGGCGGGGCGATTATTAAACTTGGAAAGCACAAATTCAGCGTAAATACCCAAGCGCTCGACCTCACGCTATTACCCAGAGATGACGGCTTGTACCGGCACTTAGTTGGAACTGATTTTTTTGAGGCAATCAATGATCCGCAATTACTTGAACTTAAGTCTTATTGGCAGCAAAGCTTAGTCTCTGAAAATGACCAAGTCAGTCGCGTAGAGTATTTAGCAGCTGTGATTATAAATGACGCGCAGCAGCAGAAGAACGACCTGTCGTTGCCATCCCTGTATTCTATCGTCGATGATAGAAAAGCGTTATCTGCCTTGGTGAAAGGTTACGTCACCGAACGTTATCAGGAAGGTTATGAGAAAGGCGTGCACGATCATGATACGGTAATCTTATTGCAGGCTATCTTGCCCATTCATCAAAAAGCCGGCTTGCTCAGATTTGCACCTCTTCACCGTGCCCTAGCCATGTTGTTTTATAGCTTCGCACCAAAAGCAAAGCAACCTGCTCAGCAAAAGGTATGGAAAAGTCATGCGATCAGCGCTCAATTGCTGGCTAACGCAATGCATAGTCGAGCGGGATTTAGCCAGCTTCTGACAAATTTGCAACGAGATATTGGCGATTTTATAACCCTCGCTGGATTGCAATTCGATACTAACGATATTACACAAGCGGCAGACTATCTTGCCCAAGAGCTGGCCCAATCACGCTTTTCATTTAGTATCAGCAAAGCCGCTAAAACATTATCAACCGACTTACAAAAACAACTAGAGACTTTGGGCCATGGCAAAGATTTTCAAACTGCCATGGCGCAATTTTCTAACATGTTTGAGCATAATGATGATGGCCTAACTGCAAAAAAACTGCCGGGATTAAATGAACAATGGCAACTTGCCAATGCGTGGTTATTGGCGCTAGTACAGCACAATTCATCAGCGGGATCGGTGAGCGCAGAGCACTATGTGCCTGAAGCGGCGGCGCTAGCTATTTGTCAGGAAAAAGTTGAATTTCGTGAGACCAGCGTTGAATTGAGGGCACAGGTTAGTGAGCTTATCAGCGACCATAACAGAATCGATAATGGCAGTATGGATTTGTCACTTGATGAGTATATGCAGCGTTTAAGTCACTACCAATTTCATCATGTCAGTCAATTTAATCAATATCATCAACTACGCCAACACTACATGCAGCAAAGTAAAAGTGAACTGCAACTTGATGCATATACCGCTAAGCCACTTAGTTCATTTGTTCGAAACAAACTTATCGACGAAGTGTATTTGCCACTGATTGGTGACAATTTAGCCAAACAAATGGGTACAGTGGGCGACAACAAACGTACCGATTTAATGGGACTATTGTTGCTTATCTCACCGCCAGGTTATGGTAAAACCACGTTAATGGAATACGTAGCCGACCGACTTGGTTTGATTTTCATGAAAATTAACTGTCCGTCGCTTGGCCATGACGTTACTTCGTTAGATCCACAAAACGCGCCTAACGCCACCGCCAAACAAGAACTCGAAAAGTTGAACCTGAGTTTAGAGATGGGTAACAATGTGATGCTGTACTTAGATGATATTCAGCACACTCATCCTGAATTCCTGCAAAAGTTTATTTCATTGTGTGATGGCACCAGACGCATTGAGGGTGTGTATAAAGGACAAAGTAAAACCTATGATATGCGTGGTAAAAAGTTTGCCGTGGTAATGGCTGGTAACCCTTATACTGAATCAGGCGACGTGTTCAAAGTACCCGACATGCTGGCTAACCGTGCTGATATTTACAATCTAGGCGATGTGCTAGGTGGCAAAGAGTATCAATTTGCGCTGAGCTATATCGAAAACAGCTTAACTTCTAATCCAGTTTTAGCTCCCCTTGCCCTGCGCGATATGCAAGATACTTACAAGCTAATTGACATGGCTAAAGGTAAAGAAGTTGCCGCCACTGATCTTAATCATCAATACAGCGGTGCCGAGATCAACGAGATTACCAGCGTACTTAAGCACCTATTTACCATCCAAGACGTGATATTGAAGGTTAACCTACAGTATATTGAATCGGCCGCCACCGCCGAAGATTATCGCACCGAACCACCGTTTAAATTGCAAGGAAGTTATCGCAATATGAATAAAATGGCGGAAAAAGTGTCGGCCATTATGAATCATGCTGAGCTGATGCAGTTAATTGGTGATCACTATACTGGTGAGGCGCAAACCTTAACCTCTGGCGCCGAAGAAAACCTACTAAAGCTAGCGCAACTGCGCGGCACCATGGACGAAGCGCAACAGGCACGTTGGCAGCAAATTTGCAGCACCTATAGCAGTAAAAAGCGCATTGAGACTGACGGCGACCCAACTCAGCAGGCCGTTAACCAACTTGCCTTGATGGCACAATCGCTTGAAGCCATCAAAGTGGATGTGCAGCAATCCGATACCAGTGATTTGATCCGCCCGATCAATCGTGTGGCTGCGGCTATGCATCTACTCAGTAAAGCTTGGTCTGGAACAGACGACAAAGAGAAATAAATCTACTGAATTCAAAAGTTAGAATTTTCAAAAGCATGTAAACACTTTTTATCCTGAAAAGTGGCAAGGTAACTAGTTTAACCCTAGCCTAGTAATTAATATGTTCTGATACAATAATAGTATTACGCAACTAGCTAAAAAGAGAAGACCATGAAAAAAGGCTTGATGATTTTTGGATTTATCATATTACTTATTGCCGGAGCTGCTTGGTATTTTTTGAGTGGCGCAGGCGATTTCATTCGTGCGCAAATACAGCAGCAAGGAACTAAGTACCTTGGTGCGACTGTTACCGTTTCAAATGTTGACTTAGCATTGACGGAGGGTCGCTTGACCATCAACAATTTAGATGTGAAAAACCCTCAAGGCTTTAGCAATGAAAGCGCTTTCAGTGTTGCTGAAATTACCCTGGATTTAGGCGAGGTACTCAAAGAACCTTATGTGGTTCAGACTGTAAGTATCGATTCGCCTGAAATACTTTATGAAATGGACGCCAGCGGCCAAGGCAACTTAATCGCCTTGAAAAACAACTTGGAAGTGAATCTACCTAAGTCGGAAAAAGAATCAGCAGACAAAGATAAAGCCAATCCATTAGTGATTGTACAAAGTGTAACTGTCAGTAATGTAAGGTTAAAATTGAATTTTGAACAATTATCCACTGGCGAACTGAAAATTGATCAAAAAGCTTATGAAATCACCTTACCCACCTTCAA
The DNA here is from genome assembly GCF_039523355.1 of Aliiglaciecola litoralis. Lineage (NCBI taxonomy): Bacteria > Pseudomonadati > Pseudomonadota > Gammaproteobacteria > Alteromonadales > Alteromonadaceae > Aliiglaciecola > Aliiglaciecola litoralis. The sequence goes on from NZ_BAAAFD010000009.1 coordinate 159,282, forward strand.
TGCCGGGCCAATTGGCCAACCCAATGGGCTGCCTGCAGATCAAGTTGGCGTGGCGGTGGTTAACGCGATGCTCGATAACGTGATTGCTGCAGCTAAGACCGAAGCTAAGAAGCGCTTAGCTGAAGAGGCGAAGCGAAAACTTAACGAAAAACTGGATGAGAAAAAGGATGAATTGCTAGACAAAGCCAGTGATAAACTGAAGGACCTGTTTAAAGGTACCTAAGGATACCAAAGAGCTTTCGGTGCTAACACACTGCATTATACCGGCTCATATTTTGGCCGAAGATTAACAATAGTGGGTTAAAATCTAATCTGGTCAACACCTATGAACACAGCTGGTATTGCATTTCCTTGTCTAAAACTGAATAACTTCTATCTGCTCTGATAGCGGCGCTTGGCCTTCTAAAAGGGGGGCGCTGCTAACATCAAAATACTTGCCAAAAAATTGCTCACTTAAATCTGATACCAATACCAGTGCCGTTTTACTGTCCATTGGTCCGAACGGTTTGTGGTTAGGGAAGTCCCATGCCCAAAACAACACGTAATCAGCAAAAGAGTGGTGGCTAATTTGATTATGAAACAACACGGCATATCCTTCATTTTCAACCTGTTCAAAAATATCAAGGTCATAGCCAGAGCCGTTCTGCAGATACATAAATGCTTGATGAATGTTTTTGCCTTGGCGGTCAAATACAGTGCCATCAAGATTAATCACAGCGAGTATACGATCGTCTTGCCAAGCGGAATAATATGCGGCTGCGCCGCCGTAAGAATGCCCCATTGTACCGATACGATAGTCTAAACGGCCGTACACCTTGCTGTCAGACGTAAGATTTAAATTTTGAAGTTGGTCTAAGACAAATAATTGATCGTCAGACCATAACGTGAGATCACGGCCTAGATCATCGTCGGGGAGTTTTTGCGCGAATACTGTACTGCCATCCATTAGGGTTGAAACACCAGAGCCATAAGGGTGGTTTATCGACGCTACAATAAAGCCTCTGCTAGCTAAATCGGCAGCAATGTTGACATGATTTTCTGGGGTAAAGCCATAACCATTAGAGAAGATTATCAAAGGATAACTTTGTTTTGCGGCACTGATGTTAGCATCAAGTTCAACATACCACCTTTGGTTGCTGTAATTAGATTGACGTAACCTTTTTCCTGATATCGCTTCATCACTACCTAGGCGCTGCCAAAAATGAGCAGGTAAAACCGACAATCTATTGTCTGTATACGCTTGATCGGTTGGATAAAATAGTCTGACTTGCACTTCGCGATAATCATTATTATCAGCGCTATGCGGCTCTTCTCGTGAAGAATCTAGCCACGCATAGGTTGTTGTCGCGACATTGTATTCACCCGTCCACGGCGGCGCTTCGAACGCTTTATCTATGCCATATACTGATACAGCGGGTTGAACAGTGACTGAATTGCTTTGACTTCCGCCGCAGCCGATTAAGAAAAGCGGTAATAAAATACAATGAAACGTCCGCAGCATTTTTAACTGTATAACCGCATTGATAAACATGCTGCGCCTTCGCTAAGAGTTTCCAGTGCTTGAGTTTCACATGAACAGCGCGTAGCTGTTAGTTCATAATTCGTTATGAACAACGTTGCCTCCTACAAGCGTCAGCACGCTGCGAGTTCCAGGTAGTGCTTCAGCGGGGATCTCAAGAATATTTTGTGATAGCAATGCCAAATCGGCATCTAATCCTACTCTAATTTCACCGCGCAGCTTGTCGGCCTTTCCGGCATAAGCACTACCTCGAGTATAGAGTTGTAAAGCGGTGGCAACATCAATACTTTCTTGCGGGCGCATTGCATGTACCCGAGCAAACATTATATTTAAATAAGGATTCATTGGCCCGTCGGACCCGAGTGCAACGGGCAATCCGCTTTCAATTAATGTTTTCAAGTACATCACCGGATAGTCAGCGCTATAACGGGTCGCGCTAATCGCAGGATTCATCATATGTGATGGGTTTTGTACCACGATCACCCCGAGCTTTTTGGCTCGATTGATTAACTCAGGGTTAAAACCATCGCCATGTTCAATGCGCACTCGTAAGTGCTCCCAGTTGCCAGTAATACTCTCCATCAGCGTAAGTATTTGATCAAGCGTTTTATCACCAGCAGCATGCAGTAGTAATTGTGACTGCTTAGACATTGCTTGAGTCAAAATTGCTTTCACTTTCTGTTCGGAAAAATTCAGACGGCCTGACCATCCTGGACGATCAGCATAACCAGCACTCAATGCCGCTCCGCGTTCAATAGGCGTGCCGTCCAATATCCATTTCTCGCCTTGAACCCACACTTTTTCATTGAGTTTCTGAGGCTTTGGTAAAGACTCGTTCTTTGCCACCGAGATAAAGGGCATTGGAATAGCGGTGACCCTGATAGGTAAGTCTGCTTTTTGAAGTAGGCTTATGTAACGAGAAAAGTTTAACATGGGCATATCGTGCCAACCCGTAATGCCAAAACTCGCAGCCTGCTGCGCCTGCTGTTGTAACATAGCAATTACTGCTTCATCGTCCTGCTTATTAAATAATTCGGCGCGGGGGATCCATTGCGCATATTCAAAGATTCTGCCCGTTAGCTGCCCATTAGCGTTTCGTTGATAGTGCCCTCCCCAGTCTTGCTCCGGTAATTCGCGAATGTTAAGTGCTTCCATCGCGGGCGAATTTAAAATATCACCATGGCCATAATAAGCCGAAATCCACACTTTATGTTGCGGTGCAATGCTATCTAAAAAAGCAGCGTCTATTGATTCATCATCTGCGATTTGCTCTCCAACGGTCGCGAATATCCAAGTTCCAGGGGGGTTACTTACCGCGGCTTCTTTGAGAGCCTCAGCGAGTTGCAGCTTGGACGGATCCATGGTGCCCAGTGGGATATGGAAACCAACCCCAGTGGCCGTAATAGAATGATGATGCGCATCAATAATACCGGGGATAAGCAATCGGCCTTGTGCATCTATCTGTTTTGATGCTGGTGACACTGGCGAATGGCTGCTGTCGAAGATAGCGCTGATCTTCCCGGCTTTAATCGAGACGGCATCATATTCAGTGCTTATCTTATCCTGAATAAATAATTTCGCGTTGTAGATAACGAGATCTGCAGGCGCAACATTGGCGCTACTGACCGTCGAAAATATAGTGAGTATAAAAAAGATGATACGCATTCCATTCTGCCTTTTGTATCCAAACTTCGTTAACTATAGACGGTCTTTTATGCTCTGCCTATGGTCTGAAAAAGTGATGGTGTAAATCGCTAACTATTGTGCTGTTGTAAAAAATCTATACCGTGCGCTTTGGCCCGCCTAAGCAGCGAGACTAAACATACAATTACCCTAGATGCGAACGACTAAAGTTGCTAGTGTAAGCACATCATATAATACGCATCCAATCGATTTTGTGCGGAAGTTCACGCGCTGGTCTGCGGCAAATATACAACAAGCGCGACAATTCGCGTAAACGGTAAGATTCAAGGAAGGATTGTGCAAAAATCACGGAAGATGAAAGACTACTTAATTGAACGCCCCAAACCCAAGGGGATCGATGTACTTTGTAGTTTGCAACATTTCGCGATTATCACCTATGCGGTTCCTGAGGATCGTTTTCAAGGGCTTTTCCCCGAACGATTTCAATTAGATACGGTTGAAATCGAAGGCCAAAAAATGGGCCTAATATCCGTGGTTCCATTTATAGATGTGGATTTCACCTCCGCCGTTTTCCCCTTCCCCAAATTTACCATGGGGCAAACCAACTACCGCATCTACATCATTGATAGCCAAACCAATGAACGCTGCGTGTGGTTTTTAGGCACAACCTTAGATTCTTGGACGTTAGCCATACCAAGATATGTATGGAATCTGCCATGGCATGCAGGCAAGGTTAATTTTGACTGCTCTTTTAACAAAAGCAGCGGAATGTATGAAAAGTACCGTATGGAGACACAGTCCGATTGGGCAGCGGCTTTTGTCGAGTTAACGCAGTCTCAACACGATCTCTTTGATTTTTCAGGCTTTCCAGACACTGAATCGGCGCTGGTATATCTTACTCACCCACTCGCAGGATTTTATCATCGCAGAGACGGAAAATTGGGAACATATCGGGTTTGGCATAAACAGCTAAAGGTTAAACCAGCAAAATTGAAGTCTGCTAAATTTACACTTTTATCTGATTTAGGTATTGTCGATGTATCAGAGCAAAGCTCACCTTATAGCGTTTTAATAGAGCCAATAAACGAATTTACTATTTATCTGCCACCGCAAATTGTCGGGTAATTGATATACGATTAGTAAGGACCACATAATTTAATTATTTTTAGTCAAGGAGATTAATTTGGATTCGGGAATTTCATCAGGGATCGTTGGGGGTTTGATAGCCGTCATTATTGGATTAAGTATTACTAAAGCAGCTAAGCGAAAAACCACAAACGGTGAACTTAAACATGGTTTGTTCATTTTCTTTCTAGCCCTCACTTGTTTTATATTTTCGATGTTTGCCGCATGGGCATTTTTTACCGTTGAAGATATACACAATGACACTAGTGAATTTATATCTGTGTTAGGGCTTTTTTTCGGTTTTGGATTGTGCGCTTTTGCATGTTTTGCTGAATATTTCAAAGTGAAGGGCCATTTTGATTCACAAAGAATCGAATTCCACACGCCATGGACAGGTACAAAGGACGAAAATTGGGATGACCTCATGTCAGCCAAGTTTAATGCATCTATGTACTGGTATACCCTCAAATTTAAATCTGGCAACAAAGTACGACTCTCCGCCTATTTGCTAGGCCATGGCGAAGTGCTAGAAATTCTAAAAGGTAGAGGTTTTGATTTTTAGCGCAGGATTAGAAAGATAGTTACTCAATAACAGCGCCTAAACGCTTGCGCTTTTTGGCGCTTAAAATATTAGGAATAAACAGGATAATGACAAATACTTTGGTTGGCCGCTGTCAAATACCGCCTTTTAATTGAAAAGTTGAGCTAATCTCCCAACAATTCGCGCAATTTACGCTCAGCGATTTCTGCTGGGGTCAGCTCATCGTTAGACTTCGTCACTTCCTCTGAACTGGCTGGCTCACCGAATAACGCGGCCAATTTTGCTTTGGCGTCTTGTGCTTTCTGATTTCCGGTTTTTTCAAACTGCTGGCCAGATGGAGAAAAGTAGTCGCAAAAATTGGCTTTTTCTGTGTCACTTACGCGCTCGGCCCGCTCTTCATTGCAGCCGCCTCGGCCGTCGTATTCTTTACACATTTTGCACACGTGTTGATCGGCGCTGCAATTGGGGCATTCTTCGCGCCGAGAAACGGGGAAAATAACCCCTTTGAGCGTGTCACCGCATTTCCAACAAGTAAGCGTAGGATTCATGACATGAATTTCCTTATTAGTGTTGATCAAACATGATCACGTTACCATCGGGATCCTTAACGATACAATGCGCAGGCCCTGAATCTCCGCTAGTTGGCGTCTGAATATCAATGCCCTGCTCTTTTAGCTTGGCTTCTACAGTGCGCACATCCAATGGATTGAAGGTCAAAATATTATCTTCGAACATATCTTGGAACAAGCCGATGACCGTTGTGCCCAGTTGCAAAATAAGCCATTTGTCTTCGATGCTACCGCACTCAGGGTGGGCTTCAAATCCCAAAGACTCATAAAACTTTTTTGATTCAACAATGTCTTTTACTGCCAAGCTGACAGAAAATTGTCCTAGATCCATTGTGCTCTCCTTAATTGACTATTTGAACCGCGATAGAACTCGCCAGTGGGTTTATACATCGCACTAGGTTAAGTATAGCCACTCATGATCCATGTGCCGAATCTAAACTGACTTACACTTAGCTTTCACCAAAATCCAGCTTCAGTAAGGTTAATATTAGCAAAATAATGGAGCTGGATATAAACACGCTTTAACGCTTGGCTGAATAAGGATCGTTCGCTAGCAAAAAAGAACGAATATCGGCTTTCTTGGGATGGGCGATTAACCAGGCTCTAAGTTCTTTTACTTTATCGTAATCGGCTTCCCCAAATTTAGCCCGATACAGCATATCAAAGGTCTCTTCCGTGCGCTGTTCACGGATCATATGCTGCCAATGTTCGGTTAAAATGGTATTAATTGAACCGGCTAGGCCTGCCTGCTTCAGCAGCTCCCATTCGCCTTTATCCATCCAAACGCCGCCCACAGGTGCGCTGTAATCGAGTCGATGTGAGGTCTCTTTGGCAATCTTGAGTTTACGCATGATAAGACCTGACATGGGACACAACATCGCTCTTTTAGAATCATCAATGTCGTCATTCACTTCAACATCAACAAATTCGTATTCAGGGTGCTGCTCTTTCCAATTAACGTAGTCTTCAATCAGTATCCAGTTACCGCCGCATTGGTTGCAAGTATGTGCGCAAAAAAACAATTCCAAATAACTCGGTATAAGATTCCCATGATCACATTTTGGACAATTCATTCCTTTCTCCTTTATCCACGTTTAGGTAATAGTTTTTTCACCAAACTGACCACCGCCAATACCACAGCTCCGGCTAAAATACCGGTAAGCCCTTCTAGTATAAATGGAGCAATAGTTTGCGCCATCGAGCCTAACGTGGTTTCAACCCATGCCACTATGTTATGCACAATATGATGAAAGAATTCGATACTATGAACGAGGATACCACCGCCGACTAAGAACATCGCTGCAGTACCTACTATTGATAACGTTTTCATAAGCTTAGGCGCGATAATCAGGATCGCTCTGCCGACAGCCCGCTGAATACCGTAGAAGCGTTTGGTTACTGAACGTCGGAGTAAATACAACCCCAAATCATCTAGTTTAACAATGCCAGCAACGATGCCGTAAACCCCCACGGTAAACAAAATCGCTAAACCTGATAGCACCGCAATTTGGGTGCTGAACAGCTCGTTTTGTACAGTTCCCAGCACAATCACAATAATTTCCGCCGATAAGATAAAGTCGGTTCGGATGGCGCCTTTTATTTTGTCTTTTTCCATCGCCACCAAATCAATTTTGGGGTCGGCAATCGCTTGCAGTTTTTCAAGGTGTTCTTGCTCTAATTCAGCGTCGGAATGAAAAAACTTATGGACTATTTTTTCGAAACCTTCATAGCTCAGAAATAGGCCACCGATGACCATCAATATGGTGATAAGCGCAGGTGCAAAAGCACTGATCGCCAATGCTGACGGGACCAATATAAGCTTGTTAAGAAAAGAGCCTTTGGCGACTGCCCAGACTACCGGTAGTTCTCTGTTGGCCTTTACGCCTGATACCTGCTCGGCATTTAAGGCCAGATCATCCCCCAGTACACCAGCCGTTTTCTTGGCGGCCACTTTGGACAACACAGCGACATCGTCCAAAATCGTAGCAATGTCATCAAATAACGCTAATAGACTGGAAGCGGCCATCAAATATCCTTTTTAAGTTAGATTAATCCAGTGCAATCGCACCGGTATTTTGACTCATGTTTTGGTTCAGAGTCAGTTGTTGTAATTCCACCAACTCACTGACAGTTGCAAGCTGTACGCCTTGCTCTTCAATGTTATGCAACGCTTGCCGAAGGTACTTAACCGTTTGCGGATAAGGATGGGCAATTCCCACTGCATAACCGTATTTTTTGGCGAGTCGAAGTAAGCGTTGAAACTGTGCGTCAATCTGTTCCGGGGTGGCATCATGATCAAGAAATACATTACGCTTTAAGCTCATCACACCGCTATCTTGAGCGATACGCTGGGCTTTACTAAATCGAGTAGTACGACTATCTACAAAGAATAAATTGTGCTCAATCAAGAACTGCATGGTCACTTCCATGGGCACGCTTAACTGGGTTAACTTACTGCCCATGTGATTATTTACGCCAATGGCATCTGGCACACTGGCTAAAGCTTCGAGCAGTGTCAGTCGGATAGATTGAGGCGACATATCAGAGGTAATCGCACCCGGTCCCAATTGGTTGCCCGCTAAGGACTCCATCGGAATATGCAGCATTACTTCACGTTGTTGCAGGGCGGCTTGACGGGAATAGCGTTTAGAAAGATGCGTCATTGGCAGAATAGAAAAAGCCACTTGCGTCGGTAATTCAAAAGCGGCAGCGTCTCGTGAAGTATTTCCCATATCGTCAATAATAAGCGCTATTTCGGCGCTATGTACACACAGGCTTAAGACTGTGAATAGCAGCACAAAGGCTTTGTTGACTAGATATTTAATAGAACTGACTGTCACGATATTTGAGCTTCTTATTGTTGTTATTTACACATAATCATGAAAATTCAACCCGCTATCATTAGAATAACAAGGGCATACAATCTAGCTTACTTTGCCTAGTATAACCAATCTTCACGGCATTTCGATAGCGGATTCAACACCTTGAGTATATTGCTTATACCTTTCATGCTAAACATGCTGACTGCCGATAAAACATCCCATTTTCAGCACTACAAAATGGTGCGTTATGGCTTACTATTGTTAGCGCTTTAACCACTGGCTAGGGTTCACAGGCGTCCCTTTATGGCGTATTTCAAAATACAGGTTGGGGGAGCTTTGACCGCCACTTTGCCCCACCAAAGCGATTGTCTCGCCACTTTGCACACTATCGCCTACTTGCTTGAGTAGTGCTTGATTGTGACCGTACAAACTCATGTACCCATCACCATGATCCAATACAGTGACTAATCCAAACCCTCTGAGCCAATCAGCGTAAAGTACTTTACCGTCGTGCACAGCCCTTACCGGAGCACCGGTATTTCCACTGAATAAAATACCTTTCCATTTGATTTGTCCTTGGCGGGTTCGACCAAACATATTGCGCATTCGTCCCTGGGTAGGATTATTCAGTTGGCCTTTGAGCTTGGCCAAACCACTGAGCGTAACAGGACCTTGTTGCGATTCTCGTTGAGCATCTTCAATGGCTTTTAGTAAGGCTTGTTCGTTAATTTGCAGTTGCTCTATTTGGGCTGCCTCAGAGTCAATTTTGGATTCAATTTTAGCCAGCGTGATTTCACGCATTTGCTGTTGTTGCAGCAACTGTTGTTGCTGTTGATGCTGCTCGTTTTCTAAAACCAACAATTCTTGTTGTTTAGTCTCCAAGCTAGCTTGAACTGCGCTTAGCTCAGCCACCAGCGCAGTGAAATTGTCAATTTGCTGTTTTCTGGCCGCGGATAAATATTGATAATAACTGATGGTTCTCTCTAATTTCACCGCATCTTCAAGGTTGAATAACATTTTGGCGAAATCGGAATCACCCGCCATGTACATACTGCGGATCTGGCTAGCAAGCGCTTGTTTTTGCTGATCAACTTTAACCTGCAATTGCGTTTGCTGTTGTTTTAAGGTCGCTTGTTGAGCATGATTGCTGGCCAATTCTTTTTGGGTTTTATCCAATTTTTTGGCGGTGTTGGAGATGCTTAATTCTGCAGATTTTAGTTGTTGTTGCAGCTCTTTTGCTTGTTGCAACTGCTTTTCTATCTGAGCCTGTTTTTGTTTGATTTGCGCCTGAATATCTTCTAGCTCAGCGGTTTGCTGGGCATCAGCGTTAGCGCACCAAAGAGGCACGATAACGCCAAGCGCAAGGACGACAAAACGAAGCAGACTCATCAGTTTATAAAACCATGGGTTTGTGAAGCCCACAGTGCCATTTACTTGAGTGTAACAATGGGTGTGCCTGTCATTTCTTTGGGCTGCTGCATTCCCATTAGATGCAACATGGTGGGTGCCACGTCACTTAATGTGCCTCCTTGGCGAACCGTGGCATCTCGTCCAAAATAGATAAACGGCACTAATTCACTGGTGTGTGCAGTATGTGCTTGGCCAGTTTCCAGATTGACCATTTTTTCAGCATTGCCGTGGTCGGCCGTGATCAAACACTCCCCTCCCACTTTAGCCAAGGCTTCAATAACGCGACCAATACAGGCATCGACGGCTTCAACAGCTTTAACCGCGGCTTCGTACACACCGGTATGGCCAACCATATCACCATTAGGATAGTTACAAATAATGGCATCAAACTTTCCTGATTCGATGGCTTCAACTAGCTTATCGGTAAGCTCCTTGGAATTCATTTCTGGCTGTAAATCATAGGTCGCCACTTTGGGGCTTGGGATCAGGATGCGCTGCTCCCCTTCATATTCGTCTTCTCTGCCACCACTGTAAAAGAAGGTAACGTGAGCATACTTTTCGGTCTCGGATATACGCAACTGAGTCTTGCCATGTTGTGCTAACCAATCACCCATTACATTTATTAATGGCTCTGGTGGATAGGCTGAAGGTGCGTCAATGGAATCAGCATATTGCGTTAACATCACAAATTCACTCAGAGATGCCTGATGTTCACGTTGAAAGCCAGCGAAATCGGGCTCAACGAATGCTCGGGTGATCTCACGAGCGCGATCCGCTCTGAAGTTCATGAAAATGAGACTGTCACCATCTTGTAATGTGACTGGATCACCAATCACCGTGGCTTTGACGAATTCATCATTTTCACCACGCTGATAAGATTCCTGTAAACCAGCCTCGGCGCTTTGAGCTTGATATTCACCCTTACCTTGCGAAATGAGTTCATAGGCAGTTTGTACTCGTTCCCAACGCTCATCTCTGTCCATTGCATAATAGCGACCAATTAAAGACGCAATTTTGCCAACGCCGATGTCGCTGAAAACCTGTTCAACTTTTTGCAATGATGCTTGAGCACTTTTGGGCGCAGTATCACGGCCATCTAAAAAACAATGCAGATAAATTTGTTTGGCCCCTTGATTAGCAGCCATTTTGATCATCGCCACTATATGATCTTCGTGGCTATGCACGCCACCGGGAGACAACAAGCCCATAATGTGAACTGCTTTATCGTTATCAACGGCCTTTTTCACCGCCGTAGAAAGCACTTGGTTTGACTCAAACTGGCCATCTTCAATCGCTTTACTGATGCGAGTGAAATCTTGATATACCACCCTTCCCGCACCTAAATTAACGTGACCCACTTCAGAGTTTCCCATTTGTCCAGGCGGAAGCCCAACGTCTAACCCTGAACCAGAGATAAGCGTATTTGGGTATGCTTGAGTGAGCTTGTCTAGCACTGGCGTATTAGCATTAGCAATGGCGTTATTTTGCGTCTCTTCGCTGTGTCCCCAACCATCTAGAATAAGTAGTGCCAGTGTCTTTTTCGCTTCAGTCATTATTCACTCCCAGTGTGCTGTAAATTCAATCGGTACAGAAGCCAGTAGTCTATCCTGTGCTTAACATCACTTCTAGCTGATTTACGCAGTTAAGCACCCTCAAACACCACACTTATGGGTTTATTAGCACAAAGTCACCCTTTGTCAGCGCATTCGTTGTGGGGATGGTGAATAAATTGATGTAAAAACCGTCAGTTTTTCGAAAATATTTGAATTAGATTGCGCCCTTGATTATGCGACTATCTGAATTGGTTGCCTTTTTAAAATACGCCAGTGACACTCTATATGGATGAAAGACAACGGAAATTTGCACCACATCGCCACATCTTAAACAAAGTTACCCTTAGCTTAGCGTTCAATTAGACATTCTGCTCCCTAAGGGACTGGTTTCTGCTTCGATTTTCTATATACTTTGCACTCTTTTTTGTACGCCAAGGGGCCAAGAAGTAATGGATCAAATTATCGAGTTTGCTAGCAACAATGGAGTACTAGCAGGCATATGGGTTGCACTAGTTATTGCAATTTTGTATACCTTTATCGCGAGCAGCTTGTCTGCGGTTAAAGAAGTGGGTACCCACGAAGCAACGTTATTGATGAATAAAGAAGATGCCTATGTGCTGGATATCAGACCCGCAGCGGAATTCAAGAAAGGTCATATTTTAGGGGCTAAACAACTCAAACCTGAGCAAATCACCAAGGCTGAGTTTACCTCACTTGAAAAACACAAAGATAAACCCATTATTGTAGTCTGCGCAATGGGAATGTCAGCCAAGAAAACCGCTTCGGCGTTACTCAAAGACGGTTTTGCTAATGTTTCTGTGCTTAAAGGTGGGATGAGTTCCTGGCAAAGCGCAAACTTACCTGTAGCAAAATAATCAGCAGTAGAGTACCAATATGAACAAAGTAGAGATTTACACAAAAGGTTACTGTCCTTATTGCCATAGAGCGAAAGCCTTACTTGAGCAAAAAGGCGTGTCATATGAGGAATACCCCATTGACCAGCAGCCAGAATTAAGAGACACCATGATAGATCGCGCAAATGGTGGCTACACAGTTCCACAGATTTTTATTAATGATCTACACATCGGCGGGTGCGATGACATGTTCGCACTTGAATCACAAAAGAAATTAGACACACTTTTAAGCGCATAGCGCGCTAAACCAATAGGATAATATTCAACATGGCAGATGAAAATCAAGCAAATGCAGAAGGTCAAGCTTCTCAACAAGGCCCACAATTCGCAATTCAACGTATCTATACTAAAGATATCTCTTTCGAAACACCGAACTCTCCAGCTGTGTTTAAGAAAGAATGGACGCCTGAAGTTAAGCTAGATCTTGATACTAAGACCACGGAACTAGAACCTAACCTATATGAAGTGGTGCTATCAGTTACCGTTACTGCGACTTTGGGTGAAGAAACGGCATTCTTGTGTGAAGTACAACAAGCCGGTATTTTCTTAGTAGGTGAAATGCCAGAAGCGAATAAAGCGCATACTTTGGGTTCTTTTTGTCCGAATACCTTGTTCCCTTATGCACGCGAAACCATTTCAAATTTGGTTAATCGTGGTACTTTCCCGCCACTAAACCTTGCGCCTGTTAATTTTGATGCAGTGTTCAATGCATATATGCAAAAAGTTGCACAAAATCAGCAAGGACAAGCGCCTAAGCTTGACGCGTAATTAGAAAATGGCTGAACTGGATCGTTCTAGTGTCACAGTTTTAGGAGCGGGGTCTTACGGCACCGCTCTTGCCTTTTGCTTGGCCCGTAACGGGGTTACCACCTATTTGTGGGGACGCGATCCTCAGCGAATCAGTGATATGGCAATTAGCCGCTGTAATGCTAAATATTTGCCCGATGCGACTTTCCCAGAAGCCTTGATATTAGAAGCCGATTTGAAAGCGGCAATTGGCAAAAGCCAAGATATTCTAGTAGTAGTACCAAGCCACGCGTTTGCGCAAACCCTGATTGCAATTAAACCACTGCTGACTCGCGAACATCGTTTAATCTGGGCAACTAAAGGTCTGGAGCCGCATACTGGCAGATTGTTACAAGAAGTAGCGATTGAACATTTAGGCAATGATATTCCAATGGCAGTGTTATCCGGTCCCACGTTTGCAAAAGAAATGGTAGCAGGATTGCCTACCGCAATTTCGTTTTCGGCGACGGATCCAGCGTTAGCGAAAGAATTCACTGCTAAACTGCATTGTTCAAAGAGCTTCCGCGTATATATGAACCCTGATTTTATTGGTGTTCAGTTAGGCGGTGCAGTGAAAAATGTGATCGCTATAGGGGCGGGTCTGGCCGATGGACTCGGTTTTGGCGCCAATGCCAGAACGGCGTTAATCACCCGAGGATTAGCTGAGCTTACTCGACTGGGGCTGCAACTTGGCGCCAAACAAGAGACCTTTATGGGGATGGCCGGTTTAGGTGACCTTGTGCTGACTTGCACCGATAACCAGTCTCGTAACCGACGCTTTGGATTGGCTTTGGGTAAAGGCATGGGCGTTGAGGAGGCGATAGAAAGTATTGGTCAGGTAGTTGAAGGCTACCGTAACACCGAAGAAGTCAAAGTACTTGCCGACAAACTGGGGGTTGAAATGCCGATTTCTGAGCAAATTTACCAAGTGTTATACAAAGGTAAGCCCGCCAGGGAAGCAGCGCTTAGTCTACTTGGACGCCAACCAACAGCGGAAAACTAACGCGCGCAAGAGACATAAGGTTAAGCTCACGACGTGAGCTTACCTTTTATACCCATCATCTGAGCTAAGCATTGCTACACTGCGCCGTTAAAATCCAACTGTCGCCAAGATTCATATACGAAAACGGCCACTGCGTTTGATAAATTCATACTGCGACTGTTAGGTAGCATGGGAATACGTAAACGCTGCTCTGGCGGTAAACTTTCGATAATATCGTCAGGCAAGCCACGTGTTTCGGGGCCAAACAATAATGCATCACCAGCCATAAAGTGTGCGTCGGTAAAATTGGATTTGCCCTTTGTGGTGCAGGCAAAGATCCGTTTCGGCTGCTGGCTGTCTATGTAAGCTTGTAAATTAGCGTGCCGCTTAACTTGCGCAAACTCATGATAATCTAAGCCTGCTCGGCGCACTTTTTTGTCATCCCAATCAAAGCCTAATGGCTCGATCAAATGCAAATCGTAACCGGTGTTGGCACACAGTCGAATTATGTTGCCAGTGTTGGGCGGTATTTCGGGTTGGTACAAAACAATATCTAACATCGGTATTTGCAGGTCATAAAATAAGGCGGATAGTTTAGCAAAAAACTTCTCTAAGCTGCCAAAATGTTTATACTAAAAATAATATCGATGTTGAAAAGGTCGAAATATGCAGGAGTTAGTGTATCTAAGTCAGACAACTCAGGATTTTAACGAACAAGAGTTGACCGACTTATTAAAGAAGGCAAGAGCAAACAACCTGCAAAAAGGTATTACTGGTTTACTCCTGTACAACGGCATAGACATGTTTATTCAGGTAATAGAAGGCGAAAGAGAAGCCGTCATTGCACTGTATGAAAAAATTAAAACCGATCCGCGCCATACTGACGTCGTGATGTTATGGCTAGATACAATTGAAAAACGTAGTTTTCCAGACTGGCAAATGGGCTTCAAACCAGTAAGTCCCGAAATATTGGCAGATGTAGACGGGTTTTCGAATTATCTAAACGAACCGCACAAGGCAAATAGTCAAGATAAGCAGCGTTATTCAAGAGTATTACTAGAACACTTCAAAAATATGCAGGGCCACTAAGTCACCCAAAATAGTGTCAAATAAACGCATAATCAGCACCAAATAACCCGAACTCTGGCTAAGATGTGTCGACCAATCTGGCTAATTGCTAGAAAACTTAATGCAGATAAGCGTAAAAAGGGCGTTATTGAGGGGTATTTTTTATCGTTCAGTTCAGGTTACATAACTAGCTAAGAAACGCTAAAATTTCTCGTAGACATTTATCCCTTATTTCATCCTGCTCCATGAACAATTCATGTTTGGCCTTTGCCAGATAGACCATTTTGCAATTTGGCAGTTTGGCGGCTACTTTGTTTTGTCGGTGATTGTTCACGACAGTATCATTTTGCGCCTGAAGCAGCAGAATCGGGGTTGTAATAGTATGCGCATGTTTATCAATAGTTCGCATTGCGGCAAGTGCTGCTGCTAGCCATTTGGTGGTTACGCCGCCCAATTGACACTCTGGGTGTTGTGTATATTCGCTTCGAAAAAGTCGATACCGAGCTTCACTACTTGTCAATTCATTAGTTTCAAAGGGTTTGGCGAGGTAATTCCCCTGTCCTAAAAAATACCAAGGTAAAGATCCTGTCACTTTGTTTGCAACAAGCAACATCCAAGTGATGATGCGCGCTAACCAATTAGGTAACGCCGGTCGAATACCAAACATAGGTGCAGACATAATACATTTAGCAAAATCATCCGGATGCGCAAGCAAATACAAACTGGCAATGGCTGCTCCCATAGAATGACTGAGTAATATCGGCTGGTGCTGGCTATTGGGTGTAATCACTTTATCAAAAAACAATTTGAAATCGGTGACATAGTCGTTAAAGTTGTCAACGTATCCCTGATGCGAATTGGGTGTCAGGCGACCTGATAACCCTTGGCCTCGATGGTCGTGAATAAACACACTGTAGCCGGCATGAAACAGGTTAAACACCAATTCTTTATACTTCAGTAAGGTTTCAATTCGACCAGACGATATAGCGATACTGCCAATCGGGTTGGGGTGTATTGCATAAGCATAAGCGATTTGCACATTCCCTTTACCACTGAAATAACCATTGGCGACGTTATTTTTCCAAAAGGGCACAATATGTTGCTCATAACGCAAGGCTAAGAGGTCATCATCACAGGTTTGATCTGTCGATTTTTGCTCGTTCACTGCTAACACAATAGATTACTCTTATTCACGCATAGGAATGACTAAACTCACTGCAAGCCCGGATGTTTTTCGATTGGTCGCAAACACTTTACCCCTATGTAACTTCATGGCCTGTTTGACGATAGCCAAGCCAAGCCCAACACCACCAGAATCACGGCTTCTTGAAACGGATAAGCGATAAAAAGGTGCGAACATACTGTGTAAATCTTGTTCCGGTACGCCCTGACCATCATCGCAGACCAGCAACGTTAGTGTATCTGCATCTAACGTAAAAGACACTTCAACTTTAGTCTCACAATATTTGATCGCATTACTCAGCACATTGTGTACCGCACTGACTAACACATTAGGGAAGCAATCCACATTGATATCTGGGATTGTAGCGACTTCCATCTCAACGCCGAGATTTTGTGCTTCAAATAATGCATCATCAATGGTCTCACTGAGCAGCTCACTTAATGCAACTCGCTGCTTTGCCTCTATCGATGCATTCGCTTCTAATCTTGATAATTTCAGCACTTGTTCAATCATAAAGTCAATTTGCTGAGCTTCTTTTTCGATTCTTGCAAGCTGCTTTTGAATGGATTCAGGCAAAGGCTGAGGGTGGCTTTGCGCTATGCCGATGGCCAACTGTAAACGTGCCAATGGTGAACGTAACTCATGAGAAATGTCGGCGACTAAACGTTTTTGACTGCTCAGCAAGACTTCCAATTGTTGGGTCATGGCATTGAAATCGCGACCCAATGCACCCAATTCATCACCGCGAGTATCGGCAAATTCAACCCGCTGAGATAGGTTCCCTGTAGACACCTGACGCGTACTTTTTTGTAGCGCACGAATAGGCTTCACCAGTGACCAAGTTAATAAGGCGCACAACATACCACTGATCACAAGCACACTACTGGCCAATAACATCGGGTTGGTGCGCAAAAATCGTTTCAGAGCCCCTTGGCTAAACGGTTTTCCGGCAAACAAATAAAATAATTGCCCATCAATCTCCAGCGCCTTAGGGCCATCAAACATGCCCCCTGCGGTACGAATACGGAATGCTTGCTGTTGTGCGATGAGTTCAATAAAAGGATCTTTTAAGGGACCCAGTCCACGAGGAAAGCCGTAAATGAATTCTTGAGTACGAGGATTTATCAACATTAACGCTTGTTTATTGCGTTGACCAGCGCGGCCAAGTAATAGTGAAAGATCAGCGTCGGGCCGACGTTGTGCCACCAGCTCTATGCGTTTAGCAATACTATCAAGTCGCTGTTCAGCTTTTGCCTCTAAAGGACGCACTGAATAACTGTCATTAGTTAATTTGGCAATCCAAGCACCTGCGAACACCAACAAAATGGCGGCCCCCCAAAACCATAAGAATATTTTGCCAAACAAACTGTTGATGGGATTGAGTTTAGTTAACCAGCGCATTGACTTGTCACAAACAAATAGCCTGTGCCTCGAACCGTTTTAATTTTTTCTTTATCACTGTGCTGCATTAATTTGCGGCGAATATTACTCAAGTGCATATCGATACTGCGATCAAAAGCCACCAGTTTGCGGCCTAATACCTTTTCGCTGATATCGCGTTTACTGACGATCTGACCTTGGTTAATCATGAGCATTTGTAAAATCAGAAATTCCGTAGCAGTGAGCTCGACCGTGTGGCCATTGCATTGCACCGTTTGTGTTGATGGCGTTAATTGCACATCATCAATGTGCAGCATCTGCTGAGATGAAGCCGTTGGAAGATAATCCATTCTTCTTACAATGGCTTTAATCCGTGCAGATAGTTCTCGATGGTTGAATGGTTTGGGCAGATAGTCATCGGCTCCCAACTCTAAGCCAAATATACGATCAAAATCATCTCCTTTGGCAGTCAGCATTAGCACTGGAGTTAAATGGCTGGTACGTAATCGTTTTAATACTTCAAAGCCATCGAAAATAGGCAGCATCACATCAAGCAGGATCAAATCATAATGCACTGCGCTGGTCGCTTTTTTTAATCCCTGTTCGCCATCACAGGCAACATCAATGTCATAGCCTTGTGGCGTGAGGTACTCCACAAGCAGCTTCGTGAGTTCGATGTCATCGTCAATAATGAGTATGGATTTGGTTTGCATAGATTCTCTTTTTCTAGCGGTTTGCACCAGTTTAAATGGCCCGACTAGTAATACAGTTAACTTTACACAAGCTTTACACTTGCCAGACACTTCTTTGCATTGACCTCTTTATACTTATCCTGAACTCAGATTACGTAGATTTAATTCATCAAATTCACAGGCTAATATTATGCAAAATAGAAATAGTATCAGAAACATTGTATTTTTCGTCTCGGCCACTGCACTTTTTAGTGCGGCCGGTGCATCCGCCCACTCTCGTCACGAGCAGCCAATTCGGGCCATGCTGCAACAGCTAGATTTAGATCAACAACAGCGCCAAGATCTACGTGCATTGATGCAGCAATCTAAGCAAGACCGGCAAGTTTTTAAAATAGATCTTAAATCACTTAAACAGCAAATGGACGAGGTCATACGCGCAGACCAGTGGGATCAGCAACGAGCCACGACGATTATTCAACAAAAACAACATATTGATGCTCAGTTAGCGTTATCGCGAGCGAATAACAAGCACACGATATGGAATACGCTTTCAGCAGATCAACAACAACAGTTTGATACATTAGTACTTGAACAGCGACAACAAAAGCAAGATAAACGTGCTCGTGATCCGATGAAACGATTTGCTCGTCTCAACCTAAGCGACGAGCAACACAGTCAAATTTCAGCGTTAATCGAAGCGCAAAGAAGCCAACGTCAACTATCTAAAGCAAACTTAAGCCAATTTAGACAACAACAAGCGCAACTGATTAAAAACGATGAGTTCGATCAAACGTCTTGGTTAGCATCCTATCAACAGATGCAACAAAACCAAATGGAGCTTGCGGTATCAGTTGCCCATGCTCGCCATCAAATATGGAATACGCTTGATCAACAACAGCAAGCTAAAATGTTAAAAATGGAGAACAAGCGCAAGCATAAACAGGATAAAAAGCGCGATAGAAATCGCCAGCATCATCAACAACTGTAAATATTAAAAGACCTGCTAAATGCGGGTCTTTTAGTGTTTATCTAAGATAACCTGAATTCAGGTTATCTTAATAATCAGGGACAAACCTATGGTATTCGTCACTACTAAAATGCGGTGAGGTAATAATTAAGTCTGCAGTGGCACGATTACAGGCAACAGGTAAATTCCATACTGAACAAAGACGTAGTAATGCTTTTACGTCTGGATCGTGTGGTGCGGGATTTAGAGGGTCCCAAAAGAAAATTAAACAGTCGAGTTTTTTCTCAGCGATTAATGCACCTATCTGTTGATCCCCGCCTAAGGGACCACTTTTAAATCGATGCACCGACAAATTAAGTGTATCGGCGATCAATGCACCTGTAGTGCCTGTCGCGACTAGGTCATGCTGCTTAAGTTGCTCAATATGATCGCGACTCCATTCTACCAAGTCTTTCTTCATATGATCATGGGCAACCAAGGCGATTGTCTTTTTTACAAAATTAGCCATCAATTTTCCTTATATAAGATCAATGTTCTCACCAAAAGCCTTACTTAGCTGTCTCAAAGCATACATGCTTGATCATATTTCGCAGTAATGTGACTGTAGGCTCAACATAATCCAACGAAATAAATTCATCAGGCTGATGGGCCTGATTAATACTGCCCGGTCCAAGTACCAAGGTATCGCATCCCAATTGATTAATAAATGGCGCCTCTGTGGCGTAGTTAGCATTTTGCACAGCGAATCCGGTTAAGGATTCAGCCAGTTCAATAATCGCATGTTGGTTTTGACAAGAAAACGCTGGAGACGTGGGGTACATCAATTGCACATCAATCCGCTGTGGATATTGCAGTTTCAGCGGTGCCAGCGCTTCATCAATCAACTTTATTGCATCGTCGTCAGTTAACCCGGGGACACAGCGTACATCAAAATTGAGTTTGCAATGTCCGCATATTCGATTTTCCCCATCGCCACCGTGAATATGTCCAAGGTTCAGCGTTGCTTGCGGGACACTGAAACTATCATCCCGATACTGTTTAGCCAAATGATCTCGCAGGGCTAACAAGCGCTCAATGGCGGCATACATGATTTCAATCGCATTAACGCCCTTGTCTGGATCGCTGGAATGCCCTGCTTTACCGGTTATTTGTAAACTTTGGCCCATGTGTCCTTTGTGCTTACCAATAGGACGAAGTTCGGTTGGTTCACCAATGATGGCCATGTCAGGTTTGATCAATTGTTGTTGCGCAAAAAAGCGTGCTCCTGCCATAGAAGTTTCTTCATCGGCAGTAGCTAGAATATAGAGGGGTTTATGCAGCTTCGCCAAAGGCACGGTTTTTATTGCCTCTAGCACGAAAGCGAAAAACCCTTTCATATCACAGGTGCCCAAACCATACAGGCGATGGTCTTTTTGCTTGAGTGTAAAAGGATCGCTTTGCCAGCGCCCCTCGTCAAAAGGTACGGTATCTGAATGACCTGCTAACAGCAGGCCGCCCTCGCCACTGCCAATTTGCGCAAGAAGATTGTACTTATTTCTGGCATGGGGAACCTTATGAATAGAAATGCTAAAACCAAGATCCGCAAAAGCGTTGCCTAACCAGCCGATGAGAGGTTCATTGGACATATCCATGGATTCATCCAAGGCACTGATAGTCGGTATGGAGATGATTTTTTCATAAGCTTCTAAGAAAGCATAATTTCGCATAAAAACCTTAAAATATATTTATTCACAATTATTGCATATTTATATCATTAGTGGCATGCTTGGTCTATCGGGTTCTATGCTGAAACATAATTCAACATAGGCCATTAAACAAATTAACCTAAATTGTATCTCAGCATGCACTGCTGGACGACAATAGAAAAGAGAATTAATGACAATCATGACAACGATTTCCTCCCAGCCTAGCTACGTCTATACGTCATTTCGACGAAGATAAATTTTTAATCGCGTAGCACGCTCCTCACCTTTAATTTCAACTAGTCTTTAAAGGTGAGGAGCGATTTTTTTGTTCCCCTATTTTTAATCATCAATCTGGATAATGAGTCATGTTAAAAGCGTGTGTATTGGGTGCAAGTGGATATACTGGAGCCGAGCTTGTCAGACTGCTAGCCAGTCATGCTAAATTTTCTATCGCTGAATTATGTGTGTCACAACACAGTGAAGACGCCAATAAATGTGTCAGCCAAGTGCATCCATACCTGAATGGTCAGGTAAAGGGTCAACTTCAGGCATTAACGAACAGTAAATTAGCTCACCTAAGCCAACACATGGATGCGATATTCTTAGCCACTCCCCATGAGGCCAGTCACGATTGGATGCCAATATTGACAACTGGCAATGCCAAAGTATTTGATCTATCTGGTGCATTTCGGCTTAAAGATACACAGGTTTTTTCACAATATTACGGATTTGAACACCGTCATCTTTCACAGTTGCACAGTGCACAATATGGCCTAGCGGAATGGTATGGCGAACAAATTCAGCAGGCCAAAATCATTGCTGTGCCAGGCTGTTACCCTACCGCGTCGTTAACCGCGCTCAAACCACTGATGGAAAACCAATTGTTGGATCCCTCAATGCGCCCTGTCATCAACGCGGTGTCAGGCGTCAGTGGTGCAGGTCGCAAAGCCTCACTCACCAGCAGCTTTTGTGAAGTCAGCCTACAAGCCTATGGCGTTTTAGGTCATCGACATCAGCCAGAAATAGCGGCCTACTTAGGGACTGACGTTATATTCACCCCACATTTGGGTAATTTTAAACGCGGAATATTGGCAACCATCACCGTTAAAGTACACGCTGGGGTAACGCCACAACAGGTCGACAGCGCGTTTCAACAAGCCTATGCCGAACACCCCATGATCCGCTTGCTTCCGCATTTTCCTAAATTAGACGATGTGGTCAAAACCCCATTTTGTGATCTACATTGGAAACTGGATGCGCAATCCGGTTACTTAGTTATTGGTAGCGCCATTGATAACTTACTTAAAGGCGCAGCATCGCAAGCAATCCAATGTGCCAATTTAACTTTCGGCTATAATTCAGCCCTAGGACTGATTGCTGGAACTGAATCATGAATGTGTTGGTTGTCAAAGTGGGGGGGGCCTTTCTCGACGATACGGCCATTGCCTCGGCCTTTTTTGAGGCTATAAGAGCTAGCCAGCAACAGATAGTTTTAGTGCATGGCGGTGGCAATGCGGTCGAGCGACTGTTTAATGATTTAAAGTTACCAAGTGAAAAAATAGACGGACTGCGTGTCACCCCCAAATCACAAATCCAGTATGTGGTCGGCGCGCTCGCAGGCACTGTTAATAAGCAGTTGTGCGCTTTGGCACAGCAGGCCAAACTTAATCCTGTGGGCCTTAGCTTGTTTGATGGCAACATGACTCAGGCAACCAAAGTCAGTCCACAATTAGGCAACGTTGGCTCGGTAAGTTGTACCGATAAACGCTTATTAAGCACCTTATTAAGCGCAGATTATCTCCCCATCATTAGCTCTATTGGAGCCGATAAAGACGGCGAGCTTCTCAATGTAAATGCCGATCAAGCTGCCGTGGTGATCGCCAAACTGCTTGGGTCTCCGTTGGTGCTGTTATCCGATGTTGCCGGCGTATTAGATGATAGTAAGGCGCTTATTCCGCAGCTTACCCATCAACACATTAGTGACTTGATAGATGCAGGTACCATTAAAGACGGCATGAGTGTAAAAGTCATAGCGGCTCTTGATGCGGCCAATGCAATAGGTCAACCGGTTCACATTGCTAGCTGGCGAAATTCTCAATTGTTAGGTTCATTGGCTGACAAACAAAGAGCATTTGCTGGGACCACCATAATGCCAGATAAACCATTATCAAAAGAAGAAAGGAAAGCACTATGAAACAGGACTTGCTTACATTTAAAGATTGGTCTGGCGAGCAACTTAATGAATTGCTCGCATTAGCGATCAAGATTAAGTCTAAGCCCGCTGACTACGATACCTTGCTAAAAGGCAAATCGGTGGTCGCGCTGTTTGAAAAGCCGTCGCTAAGAACACGAGTTAGTTTTGATATTGGCATTCATAAATTGGGCGGTCATATGGTGTATTTGGATAGCCAAGCGGGCAAACTCGCCGGACGAGAAGACGCCAAAGACACAGCGGCAAATTTAGCCTGCTGGGCCGATGCGATTATCGCTCGGGTTTATTCCCATGAAACCCTACAGCAATTTAGTCAGGCTTCGAAAGTGCCAGTGATCAACGCTCTCTGTGATAAGTATCATCCCTGCCAGGCAGCCGCGGACTATTTAACCTTGCGTGAAACCTACGGTAGCCTTAATAATCTGACATTAGCTTATGTAGGTGACGGCAACAATGTGACGCATTCGTTGCTGATTGTTGGCGCAATTCTGGGGGTCAACGTGATCAGTATTACACCAGAGGGATACGAAGTAGACCAAGCGCTATTTGACGTTGCGTGCCAGCTCGCCAAAAAAAGTGGTGCGACTATTACCCAAAGTCATGACATAAGCGCATCGAAGGGCGCAAATGTGCTCTACACAGATACGTGGATTTCAATGGGGGATGACACGCCACTGGCCAAGATAAAGCAGGTTTTTGATCCTTACAAAGTGGATGAAAACTTGCTGCAATTAAGCGGGGCAAAGTATGTGATGCATTGTCAGCCGGCACATCGCGATCTTGAAATAAGTGGCGCCTTGATTGACAGTGATAAATCGTTACTGATGCAACAAGCTGAAAACAGAATGCACGCACAAAACGCCATACTAGCCAGCCTAATGGCGTAAGTAAGTGTTCACATAACAATTGAGTTTTAAACTGAGTGCGTTGTGTCGCAAAAGATTTATATTAATATTTAACTAACATAAAAGTTAACAGCAGAATTAGGAAATAGCATGTCTAAACCAACAGTGAAAAAAGTGGTACTAGCCTACTCCGGTGGCTTGGATACCTCAGCCATTATTCCTTGGCTTAAAGAAAACTACGATTGTGAAGTGGTGGCCTTTGCAGCAGATGTTGGCCAAGGAGACGAAGAGTTACAAGGTTTGCATGACAAGGCGATTAAAACGGGGGCGAGCGAGTGTTACATCGTCGACTTAAAAGAAGAGTTTGTCTCTGACTACATCTTTCCCACCATAACCACTGGCGCAGTATACGAAGATGACTATTTACTCGGTACATCAATGGCACGACCGGTAATCGCCAAGGCGCAGGTTGAAATTGCCCGCAAGGTCGGTGCTGATGCGCTCTGTCATGGATGTACGGGAAAAGGCAATGATCAAGTACGATTTGAAAGCGCATTTGCAGCGTTGGCACCGGACCTACAGGTGATAGCACCGTGGCGTGAATGGGATATGGTGTCTCGGGAAGATCTGCTCGACTATCTGGCCAAACGAAATATTAAAACCAGCGCATCCGCGACTAAGATCTACAGTCGAGACGCAAATGCATGGCACATTTCCCACGAAGGTGGCGAATTAGAAGATCCATGGTGTGAACCCAGCAAGCAAATATGGACCATGACAGTTGACCCAGAAGATGCGCCCAATACACCCGAACGCGTCCAACTTAGCTTCGATCAGGGTAGACTAGTCGCCGTCAACAAAGAGCATTTATCGCCTTACAATGCGTTAGTTAAGCTCAATGAGATAGCCGCCGCCCACGGCGTAGGTCGGATCGATATTGTTGAAAACCGTTTAGTAGGTATGAAATCGCGGGGCTGTTATGAAACCCCTGGAGGTACGGTGATCATGGCCGCCTATAAAGCACTTGAATGTCTAGTACTGGATAAGTCAGCGTTTAAACATCGCGAACAGCTTGGGTTAGAATTTTCGCATGTGATGTATGATGGACGTTGGTTTACTGCATTGTCAGACTCCTTACTAGCAGGCGCGGCAAGCTTTGCCAAGCTGGTAACAGGCGACATCGTAGTGAAATTGTACAAAGGTAAAGCGACAGTTGTTCAACGCCGCTCACCAAATAGTTTGTACTCTGAAGCCTTTGCTACCTTTGGTGAAGATGATGTTTACGACCAAAAACATGCCGAAGGTTTCATTCGTTTATTCAGTTTATCTAGCCGCATCAAAGCACTTAATGAAAACCCGATTGCGCTGGATGGCGAAAAGAAAAACAATGGAGAAAGACGCTAATGGGTTTGTGGGGAGGACGTTTTCAACAAGGTAGCAGCAACATGTTTCGGCAGGTCAATGACTCCCTGCCCTTTGATAAAGTGCTTGCCAGCCAAGATATTCGTGGCTCGATTGTGTGGTCTCGCGCTATAGCAAAAGCCGGTGTGATGGGGGCAAATGAGCAACAATTACTAGAATTTGCCTTAAATGAGTTGCTTGAAAAAGCAGAGTCTGGCGAACTGGATTTCGATAATAGCAGTGAGGAAGACATCCACAGTTTTATTGAAGCTGCGCTTATTGATAAGTTGGGAGATTTAGGTCGCAAATTACACACCGGACGCAGTCGCAATGATCAAGTCGCCACTGATTTTCGTCTCTGGTGCAAAGAACACTTACAAAGCCTCAAGCAAGATCTGTTAGGTGTTAAGAAATCATTGGTACAAAGTGCCGATAAGCATCGGCAAGTTATTTTGCCTGGCTATACCCATTTGCAACGGGCACAACCTGTACGTTATCCCCATTGGTGTTTAGCCTACGTCGAGATGATCAAACGTGACATCAGTCGGGTCGATGATTTACTGGTGCGCATGGACCAAAGCCCGTTAGGCTGTGGTGCTCTGGCAGGTACCGTATATGACATAGATCGCCAAAAAATAGCCGATGAATTGGGCTTTGCTTCTCCCTGTTTAAACAGCCTAGACGCCGTTTCGGATCGAGATTACGTTCTCGAATTACTGTTTTGCGCTAGTACCAGCATGATGCATTTGTCACGTATGGCCGAAGACTTGATTTTCTTCAATTCTGGGGAGGCTGGTTTTATCAGCCTCGGCGATGCCGTTACCTCTGGCTCCTCACTCATGCCGCAAAAGAAAAATCCTGACGCATTAGAGCTTTTACGCGGTAAATGTGGTCGTATTTTTGGCGCTTTGCAGGGCTTATTTGTGACTATGAAAGGCCTGCCACTGGCATACAACAAAGACATGCAAGAAGACAAAGAAGGCGCGTTTGATGCGGTCAATCAGTGGCACATATGCTTATGTATTGCCGCCGAAGTGGTAGACACCATTGAACTTGATGCGCAACGCTGTGCCCAAGCGGCTAAACAAGGTTACGCCAATGCCACTGAAATGGCTGATTACCTAGTTTCCAAAGGTATTCCGTTTCGAACCGCCCATGATATATCCGGTCAGATTGTGCTTTGCGCTATTGAGCAAAATAAGGCCATAGAAGAGCTCACGCTGGCCGAATTACAGACCTTCAGTGCGAAAATAGATAATGACGTTTATGCCGTACTGGAACTTGAATACCTAGTGGATAAGCGCAGTATTTTAGGTGGTACCGGAGCGAAACCAGTATTTGACGCACTCGATGCCGCGCTCAAAGAAATCTAGCTACACCGATCAAGGAATTAAAGAGCACCGCTTATGATGATGTCGGATAGTGATAGCGTTAAATTGTTTCGCAGCTCTGCGCCATATATCAATGCGCACAGAGGAAAAACCTTTGTTTTGATGTTTGGCGGCGAAGCCATCGAAAATGAAAACTTTGCCAATATTATTAACGACATTGCTTTGCTCAATAGTCTTGGCGTGAAGTTGGTTTTAGTCCATGGCGCCCGCCCTCAGATAGATCAACGTATTGAGCTAAGAGGCGTCGAGAAACGCTTCGCCAATAATATCCGCTTAACCGACAAACAGACATTGGAGTCGGTCAAAGATGCAGCCGGTTCAGTGCGCTCGCAAATTGAAGCGCTATTAACTATGGGCTTGGCAAACTCACCTATGCATGGTTCACAAATCCGTGTCTGCTCAGGAAATATGGTGATGGCAATGCCAATGGGGGTGCGCGATGGCATTGATTATGAACACACAGGCTTAGTGCGGCGAATTGATGTGACAGGCATTAACGGTCACCTGCAAGATGGCTCTATTGTGTTGCTTTCACCTATGGGTTACTCACCCACGGGTGAGGTGTTTAACCTCTCCCATGAAGACGTTGCCACCCAAGCAGCAATAGGACTAAAAGCCGATAAACTGATCATTTTCACCGAAAATGACGGCATTATTGACCAAGATGGACGATTAAAACGGAATATCGACTCGACGCAACTAGCTGATCTGTTGCTCAATGATGCCCTTAACGCTCAACACCCAGTGCTAACTGCAATCAGCCAAACGCTAGAAGCAGACATTCCCCGTTGCCATTGTGTTAGCTACCAACGAGATGGAGCCTTATTACAAGAACTATTTACCCGCGATGGCTCGGGATCACTTATTTCCAAGAAACACTACGAACAACTTAGACAAGCTAATATTGAAGATGTTGGCGGGATTTTGCAGTTAATCAATCCTTTAGAAGAAAAAGGCATTTTGGTTAAACGTTCCAGAGAGTTATTAGAAGCAGAGATTGAACAATTCACCCTGATTGAGCGCGACGGAATGGTTGTGGCCTGTGCGGCTTTCTATCCCTATCCAGACGATAAAACCGGTGAGCTTGCTTGTGTCGCTACCCATCCTGATTACCGCGGTAAAAATCGTGGTGAGCGCCTAATGGAAGCCATCAAACAAAGCGCCATGGAACAGGGTTTGGACTCCATCTTTGTATTAACCACTGTGACCGCACATTGGTTTCAAGAGCAGGGTTTCATACAAGCAGAACTCAGTGCATTGCCTCAATCTAAAAAAGAGCTATATAACTTTCAGCGAAATTCAAAAGTATTTCGGCTGGAATTGAGGTAAAGATTATTGGGCAGTTTTGGACGACTCAAAATGGCTGCCAATAGCGTATTATTGTGGCCCGACGCAATTTCCCCAGAGATCAGGCTAGTCTTAATGGAGTAGCCTAATCATATTCACTCAAAAATGTCATTGATTGCGCATTGATCGCAGCAATTCTTGCGCATTGTTTGCGTATTCAAAATTTCTGTCTATCTCAACAGCCTTGTTTAATGACGCTATCGCGGAGTGAGTATTACGTAACTCATGCTGCACTAAGCCCAAATGGTAATAGAGAATAGCGGCGGGTGTTTGCTGTTTGGCAATTGCCGTGTTTAAAAGGCGTTCGGCTTCAACTAAATTTCCATCAGCTCGATGCAACCAAGCCAGAGTATCTATAAATGCCGGTTCCCCATGAGATAAGGCGACGGCTTTTTTTGACAGACGAATAGCTTGTGCACGATTGATCGGATCATCAACGTAAAGCCAAGCAAGCGCATTGTAAGCAATTGCTTGATTCGGATCTAAGGCAATGGCTTTTTGATAAGCTTGAATTGCATCATATTGTTGTTGCTTTGCTTCATACAATGCACCCAAGCGGACTAATGGCAATGCGCTATCTGGTGTCAATTTGACGATCTTTTTGTATTGGTCAATCGCATGGTCGAGCTTGCCACTTGCGGCTAGCACATCAGCTCTGTCCATTTTGAGTGGCACGAAAGCATCGTTCAATTCGATAGCGCGCTCAATTGTAGCTAACGATGCAGTGAATTTGTGTTGTTGAGCATAGAGTCGCCCCAACGTTTGATAGGCGGTGGCGTCATTGGGCAATAATTGAGTGACAATTAATAATTCAGCTTCAGCTTCTGCAAAGCGAGCTAAGTTTGCATATGACAGTGCTAACCCATAATGCAATTGAGGATTTTCAGATGCCACTGCAAGTGCGTCTGTAAAGGTTTTCCTGGCTTTTTCTGGCTCCCTAAGGTGATTTAAATAAAGAAATCCGAGATCACTAAATACACTATGTGAGTTTGCATGCAGATCTACAGCCTTGGAAAGGTGACGTTGTGCTTCTTCATAATTGCTCTGCAACGCATAGAATCGCCCTAATGACGCATGCACTTCAGGAGATTGGGGGGCAATCGTTAACGCTTGGTTAAGGTATCGTTTGGCCATGCCTTGCTGTTGTTCCAACATGGCAACTTTTGCCAGCCCCAGCATCGGAATAGGATCTTGTTCATTCAGTTCAGCAGCCTGACGAAAATGCGTTTTTGCTTGGCGATATTTGTGTTGGTTTAATGCTTCTAGTCCTTCAATAACTAACTCAATAGTTTTAGTATCTGCATGATTAGGGTCAAAGATCAGGTCGAAGGATTTTTCACCGACAACGCCAGCGTAAGCTGGGATACACATGCACCAAGCCAAGATTACACCAAGTACCCGAATTCTATTCATCGACACGTTTCCTTGTATGTTTACAAAATTGCGCCTCACTGATGTGAGGCGCAATAACCACAGATAAAATCAGTTTTGTCTAACCTAATGATTAGATTGTTTCGCTTTTATGTCTAAGTTTTCGATTAAGTAACAACACACCTAACATCATTAACGCGGCAACAGATGGCTCGGGTATTTGCCCAGGATCACCTGAATCACCGCCGATAGTGTCATCGTCAACATCGGTTGTACCTGAGCCGGGCTCCCAACTAGTAGAAATGTAAGAAAACTTAGGTCCACCACCGGGCTTGTCTGCCACGTCAACTTGGCTATACAAGGTAATATCATTGCCAAAGAAATCAGTGAAATCACCAGTAGGAGCGATAGCCTGTGAAGGTACCGAATCCCAATGATTAAACACATCAACCGCAGCAATGGCTACTGCGTCATTGAGCATATCACCCCCGTAAAATACGCCGTCGGTAGACGGGATCGTGGAGCCGCTAAAGCTTGCTCCAGGTACAACACTTGATAGGATTTGGTTAGCATCAACTTGGCAACAATTATGATCAGTACCAATCATGATTCCGCCTCCGCGTGTGGCTAATTGATTAATTTCATTTACAGTGAGTCCCCCAAGGGCACCGTTTGGTCCGGGAAAGTCGGTAGTAGCATTGTACGCAATACTGCGAATATACAGTGAACCGTCCAGCAATAGATTTGACTTAGACGCATAGTGATTTTGCACTGCGGTTAAATCACTCGCATTGAATTTCGGCCCCTGACTCGTTGCATCGAACACAATTACGTCATAGCTATTGCTACCAAGTTGAGTGGCTAAAGTACCAGGAACTTCGCTGCTTACATAAGTTGAGTTGAAAACCCCACCGCCATTAAAGTTTGTCAAATAGTCAGACATTTCCTGTCTGAGTATGTCAGCAGCCTGACTGCCATAGGTAGGCGTAGAATCCCACCATAGAACAGAAAAAGGCATTGAAAATGCGCTTGTTGTCCAAGTTATACTGGACAGTAACAGCATCGTTTTCATCAATTTTTTCATCGTAATTTCCCTTTGAAAAGTAACTAACTATGTACCAGCTACAACCAACACCCTCTGGTATTCTTTAAAAATATAGACTCAAGCAAATATGGATATGCATATAATAAGCCCGAACAACAAAATGGCTATATTTTAACCACTTGTAAAATTGCGGGTGTTTTTATAGGCGGAAAATTGCGCAAAGTGTAAATTTTCCTGACAGTGTAAATGCGACAAAATTAGCCACACAGGGTAACTTAAACACCCAAAAATTTACTTTTTCAAACATACAATATTGATAGTTAACTTCCATAAAATGGCAAAAAACCAAAGGACGACACGCTTGAAATTTACATAACAAAACCAAAAAACGTTATATAATCAAAGGATTGAGTTTGCTTATACAGCCAAACTACAACTAAGCAGCACTCTAACACCGATTATTTTTTTATTTATCTTCGACTAATAAAACACTCTATAAAAAAGCTCAGCTTTAGATCCAAGGGTTAATTTTCCAAGTGTAAAATAACCCTACACTTCGCTAACAAGAAATTACAAGGACACCCACCTTAATTGCTGAATTCGAAGAAATTACAAGGACACCCACTTTAATTGTTGAAGTCGAACACCCGAGTGGGAAATTACAAGGACACCCACTTTAATTATTGAAGTCGAACACCCGAGAGTGGTGCTGAATACCACTCAGAGTCAGCCTATATTTGCGATAAAAAAAGCCCGAACGAGTCGGGCTATGAAGTGAGTAAACGAAAATTACAAGGACACCCACTTTAATTGTTGAAGTCGAACACCCGAGTGTGGTGCTGAATATCACTCAGAATCAGCCTAAATTTGCGATAAAAAAAATCCCGAGCAAGTCGGGCGAAATTACAAGGACACCCACTTTAATTGTTGAAGTCGAACACCCGAGTGTGGTGCTGAATATCACTCAGAATCAGCCTAAATTTGCGATAAAAAAAATCCCGAGCAAGTCGGGCGAAATTACAAGGACACCCACTTTAATTGCTGAATTCGAACACCTGAGACTGGTGTTGAATACCAGTCAACCTCGGTCTTAATTCACGACAAAAAAAGCCCGAACGAGTCGGGCTATGAAGTGAGTAAACGCACTGCGTTCAAATCGATTTAGTTAAAGACTCACACGCTTATACTCACGGTATTCAGGTTGCCAGAAATTACTGTCAATACTGGCTTTGAGCGCTTCGTCAGTGGTTTCCAATGCGTGTCCTTGTTGCTGAGCGACTTTGGCCACAGCGAAGGCAATTTTACGACTTAAGCTAGCTATTTCGGTTAGCGGAGGCAATAGCGCTCCGTCACCGCCATTTGCCAAAGGAGAAGCATCCGCCAAGGCTTCAGAGGTGGTCATTAACATCTCTTCGCTGATCAACTTAGCTTTGCTAGCTATCACCCCTAGCCCAATACCTGGAAAGATATAGCTGTTGTTGCACTGGGCAATTGGGTAAGTCTTACCTTTATATACTACTGGGAGGAACGGGCTTCCAGTCGCGATAATCACCTTGCCATCAGTCCATTCAATGACCTGCTCCGGGCGCGCTTCCACTTGTCTTGAGGGGTTACTTAATGGAAAGATGATGGGCAACTCACAATTTTGTTTCATGCCACGAATTACCGCTTCCGTGAATAAACCGGCTTGGCCTGACACGCCGATTAAAATATCTGGCTTGGCGCAGTTAATCACATCTAATAATGAGGCCCATTGACCGCTGTAAGACCAATCAGCCATATTGTCAGGTTGCTGAACCAATCTTTGCTGGAAATCTCTTAAGCCTTCCATACCTTCGGTAAGCAAACCATAGCGGTCGATCATAAAGACCTGTTGGCGTGCTTCGCTATCGGTTAAGCCTTCATAACACATGCGGCTGACTATCATCTCGGCAATACCGCAACCTGCAGATCCCGAACCAACAAATACCACTTTTTGATCGCGAAGTTGCACACCTTTACTGCGACATGCCGCCAGAATCGAACCTAAGGTAACGGCCGCGGTACCTTGGATATCATCATTAAAGCAGCAAATTTGGTCTCGATAACGCTCCAACAATGGCATTGCATTAGGTTGAGCAAAGTCTTCGAATTGGATCATGACACCGGGCCAACGACGTTGTGCTGCTTGAATAAAGGTATCAACAAATTCGTTATACTCGTCCTGTTCAATACGCTTGTGTCTGGCGCCCATATACATAGGATCATCAAGTAGCTTTTGATTATTGGTGCCAACATCCAGCATAACGGGCAACGTATAGGCTGGGCTGATGCCCCCACACGCGGTGTATAGAGACAATTTACCAATAGGGATCCCCATACCGCCGATCCCTTGATCACCTAAACCTAAAATGCGTTCGCCGTCTGTCACTACTATGACTTTAACCTTTCGCTTGGTGGCATTTCTGAGGATATCGTCCATTTGACTGCGCTCAGAGTAAGACACAAACAAGCCTCGAGAGCTGCGATAAATATCGGAAAATTGCTCACAAGCATCTCCTACCGTTGGGGTATAGATAATTGGCATCATTTCGTCGATATGGGATTGCACCAAACGATAAAATAAGGTTTCGTTATTGTCTTGAATGGCACGCAAATAGATATGCTTGTTGATTGGGGCAGTAAAACTCGAATACTGCATGTATGCCCTTTCAACTTGTTCTTCGATGCTTTCATATCTTGGCGGGAGTAATCCAGTTAAGTTGAAAACTTCCCTTTCTTTGGCGGTAAACGCACTGCCTTTATTAAGCAGCGGCGTTTCAAGCAGTGCAGGACCTGCGTGGGGAATATATAGATATTTTGATGTATTACTCATAGGACCCGTAATTAAAGTTAGTCAAATAAAAGATGCAAATCTTAACTAAAATGCGTCAACACACTATAGTGCAAAGCCAGTGTATTGCGAAAAAATGTAAAGCGCTGATGTGCGCGCAAGTGTAGCTGATGTGCCAAGAAACTCAGTATCAATTTATCTGGTCAGAGGTGCTTAGCGACAATCAGACTAAAAAATATCTTCTGGCTCAACTTTGCTCTCTGATTCCGTCTCAAAAGGATTGATTACTGAATCAGACTTAACCGAAGATTCTGGCTCAGAACCGGCAACAAAATATTCAAACATTGAGGTATAGTCAGTGCGTGTGGTCAACTTACCAGTATCACGGTCGATTCTCACTGTCACAATATCTTCAGGAATGGGTTTGGGTGTTTCCGGTACATCGCTTAACGCAACTTGCATAAATCGTATCCAAGCAGGTTGCGATGCCTTGGCTCCATCCTCAGCGCCGATCATTGCATTCCCCATCCAGTTAAATTTCTCAGGATTCTCGTTGATCAAATTTTGATTGCGCGAAGCTCTGCCCAACATCCGGCTCATATCATCAAAGCCTACCCATGACGTGGCAACCAGACCCGGAGCGAAACCACTGAACCATGCGTCTCGAGAATCGTTTGTTGTACCGGTTTTGCCGGCTAAATCTGTTCTTCCTAAAATATTTCTAGCTCGCCACCCAGTGCCTAACCAGTAAGTGTTGCGCTCAGGATCGTTACTCCAACGTCCATTACCTCGCACACCAGTGCGCATCATCTCGCCCACCAAAAAGGCATTTTGAGCAGATATCACACGCTGTGCGAGTATTCTGGGCTTTTTAGGCTGTGCCTCTTCTTTAGGTTCAGTTAAGCCGTTCAATTCGGCCGCCAGCAATGCTTCAATTTGTTTATCTGTTAATTCATCATTCTCAATAGTGGTCGATTGCTGTTCAACAGCGTCATCAGAATCAACCAGCTCACAATCTTCACATACCACTGCTGGATTTGCTTCCCATAGCAGCGTTCCAGTCTCATCTTCAATGCGTTGAATAAAGTGTGGACGAACGAAATACCCACCATTAGCGATCACCGCTACGGCAGTCGCCACTTCTAAAGGAGTATGAGAACCTGACCCTAATGACAAGGTTTCATCCTTGGGGATTTCGTCACGATCGAAACCAAATTTAGTCAAATGGTTTACCGCCGCTTCAATACCAATCGCCCTTAATAAACGCACTGACACTACGTTTTTAGATTTACCTAGAGCAACACGCATGCGGATTGGTCCATCATAAACTGCGGGAGAGTTCTGAGGACGCCACGCGACACCTGTGTTGGCGTCCCATTGGTTGATAGGAGCGTCATTAATGATACTCGCAATGGTGTAGCCATTATCCAATGCTGCAGAATAAATAAAGGGTTTAATATTAGAACCCACTTGTCGTTTGGCCTGAGTCGCTCGATTAAATTGACTTTGATAAAAGCTATAACCACCAACAACAGCTTGAGCAGCACCGTTGCTTGGATCTAACGCGACAAATGCGCCACTGACTTGCGGTAATTGGGAAAGCTGCCAATGTTGGGCTTCTTGATTAAAGCGGATCCAAATGAGTTCGCCTTCGTTAACAATATCAGTCGCTAGTTTAGGATCTGGACCTTGGCGATTATCATCGATAAAAGAACGAGCCCAATGCAGCCCCTTCCAGTCGATCGTAAGGGTCTCGCCTTGGCGATCCAGGACTTGAATACTTTGCTCTTCCACAGCAGTTATAACCGCGGGATATAGAGCCCCGATAGGATTGTAGGTTTGCAATAAATCAAGGATTTGCTGTTGCGTCCATGCCTCTGTGTCATAAGACACCTGAGCTCCTTGCTGGTCAATTAATTGCGCTGCAGCAGATTGCTGCGTCGCATCCAATTTTTGCCATAGTACTCGAATTGGCCCTCGGTAACCGTGACGCTCGTCGTAATCGTGAAGGTTGAGTGTAACCGCTTGTTGAGCGGCTAATTGCATGTCTGAAGGCGCCGTTGCATAAACCTGATAGCCGCCAGTTTCCGCTTCTTCTTTGCCGTAAAGCTCAATCATTTCATTGTAAATCAAATCCGCTAAATAAGGCGCATCTAAGGCAATTTCGGCGCCGTGCTTCTTCGCTATAACGGGCGCATTAGCGGCCTGATCAAACTCTGCACGGGTGATATATTCTTCATCTAACATTCGCAACAACACAACTCGACGGCGTTGTTTAGCGCGCTGGGGGTTACTAATAGGGTTGAGCGTTGATGGGGCTTTAGGTAGCCCTGAAATAGTTGCAATTTCAGCTAAGGTTAGCTCGTTAACCGACTTGCCATAATAGACTTGAGCAGCCGCACCGAACCCGAACGCTCGATGTCCTAGCTCTACCTTATTAAGGTATAACTCAAGGATCTCGTCTTTAGTTAGCAAACCTTCCATGTGCCACGCAATAAATATCTCTTTGATCTTACGTATGAATTTCTTTTCTCGAGTAAGAAAAAACCCACGCGCGAGTTGCATGGTTAACGTACTACCGCCCTGTCCTTTTTCGCCGGTCACCAGCAAATTAACAAAAGCTCTCGCCATGCCGATAGGATCTATACCAGGATGATCGTAAAATCGACTATCCTCTGTAGCAAGGACAGCGTTGACGAGGGATTGAGGTACATCTTTAAGTTGCAGCGGGATACGACGCTTCACGCCAAACTGGGAAATTAGCTTACCGTCTTTTGTGTAGATCTTCATTGGCGTCTGCAAGCGCACGTCTTTAAGGACGTCTACACTGGGCAGATCGGGTTTGATATAAAAATACATACCCACAATCGCTATCGTACCAACGAAAAATGCGGCTATACTCATTATAAATAACAGTTTGATGTACTTCACAAAATTAATACTACCAGAGCAAAATTGACGAAATGATTTATATTTTATACCTATGTACCGTTATTAGAACCATAAAAAACTAAAAAATAAGTAATAATGGTAAAACTAAGGCAACTAAGATGGTTCGGAACTAATTGTGTTTAAAGAACTTTTCAAGAAAAAGGTATCTCAAATTATCGGTCTCGATATCGGCACACGGTATGTAAAAGCCGTGCTGTTTGAAAGCGAAGGTGACCAAATTAAGGTACAGAGTTTCGCATGCGAGCAGATAAACGGCAATGCCTTTACTGACAGAGAGATAAGAGATTTCGATGCAGTAGGCAATGCGCTTAAAAAAGTGAAGCTGGCATTGAAAACCAAGAAAAAAGATGTTGCTGTTGCCGTGTCAGGCTCTTCGGTGCTCAGTAAAGTCGTTTTCATGGATCCAGATCAACAAGATTTCGAATTAGAGAGCCAAATCGAGATCGAAGCCGACAGCTTAATCCCCTACCCGCTAGAAGAAGTTTACATGGACTTCGAAGAAATCGGTGAAAGCAAAACGCACACTGGTAAAGTCGATGTGCTACTGAGTGCTGCTCATAAAGATATGGTCGATAGCCGCATTACCTTATTAAGGGAAGTAGAGTTCGAACCCAAAGTAATGGACATAGAAGGATATGCATTAGGCAATGCAGTGCGTGAATTTGCTAACACAGAAGAAGGCAAAGCCAGTGTCTGCATTAATATAGGTGCATCTCAACTGCAACTTTGCGTGGTAAAAGACGACCGAGTGATCTATAGCAAAGAGCACAGCTTTGGTATGGACAGCCTGATCCAGGACTTAAGTATTATTCATACCTTAGATAAACAAGAAACAGAGCAACAGCTGGTCGCAGGAGAGTTACCTGCGACTTGGCGTCAAGACACTTTCCCTATCTTTTTAGCCAATTTGAATCAACATATTAGCCGCGCATTGCAGATGTATATCAGCTCAACTCATGCAGATCGCCCTGAACATATTTTAGTATGTGGCGGTGGTGCCAATATTGAAGAAATTGCCACTGACTTAGAAAATGAATTGGGTGTCAGCGTGAGTATCTTTAATCCATTTGCAAATATGCAAGTGTCAGAAAAAGCGGCTCAGCAAGGCTTTGATAAAGTAGCCCCGCAACTTGCCATAGCAGCAGGTTTAGCGTCAAGGAGCTTCAATCCATGTCACATGTAAATTTATTACCGTGGCGTGAAGTAATGCGCCAGCAACAGAAAAAAGAGTTTTTGACTCTGCTTTTCGCGGTTGCCTTGTTTGTGATGATCCTCGTATGGCTGGTAGGCATGTTAATAGATAGCCAAATCGCTAATCAAAACCAGCGTAATTCATTCCTTGAAGGACAGATTGCGGTATTAGATGCAGAAATCACCAAGATTAAAGATATCAAAGAGAGTAAGAAAGCCATCGAACAACGCATGGCGTTGATCGAACAACTGCAAACCAGCAGAAATGTCGCGCCAATTGTATTTGACGAACTTGCCAGAATGTTGCCACCAGGCGTTTCATTCCGTTCGTTCTCGCGTCAAGGCAATATCATTCAGGTTTCCGGTGTGAGCGAATCGAACAATCGGTTGTCTTCTTTCATGCGAAACATTGAAGAATCTAAAATATTTGGCAATGGCGAGCTATCTTCGATTGTTGCCGATACCTCTGCAACAGATGCGGTGAGTGAATTCAAGCTGACATTTTCTATCAACTCTGAAGTGGCTCCTGATTTTTCTGAAGCCGAGCAGGAGGTTCAGAAATGAAGTTTGATGTAAATAAACTCAAAGAGATGAACGAACTCGACTTCGAACAAGTGGCTAATTGGCCGTTTGAAGTTAAAACAGTAGTGACGTTGTTTATCGTTGTGTTAGTAGCAGTTGGCGGTTATTACGGTTTAATTTCTTCTAAGCTTCCAGTACTCGACAAAGTACAAGCTAAAGAAGCAGAACTAAAGCAAACGTTTGCTGCGAAATATCGGATTGCGGTAAACCTTGAGGCCTATGAAGAGCAACTTAAGCGCATCCAAGACGACTTTTCGTCGATGTTAAAATCATTGCCTACTAGCAATGAGACCCCTGGTTTAATAGACGATATTACCTTTGTAGGCACGACCGCAGGACTGACGTTTAGACTGATAAATTGGCAAAATGAGATCCCTAAGGAATTTTATACCGAGCTGCCAATTCAGATGGAAGTCACTGGCAGTTATCATGAGTTTGGTCAATTTGTGTCAAATATTGCCGGACTACCGCGGATCGTCACCCTGCATAATTTTGATATTACCCGAGACGGTGGTCAATTGAAGCTCCAACTACAAGCAAAAACTTATCGCACTGCGGTATCGGAGCAGTCAAAATGAAAAAGTTAACCGTCATTATCGCTGCTGCTTTACTTTGTGGCTGCGAAGCGCAAACCGATGATTTGGTCACCTATGTGGTAGAAGTGAAACAAAGTACGCCGGTAAGTATCGAACCTTATCCAGAGTTTAAAACTCAACCGGCTTTTGAATACAAGGCTGGTGATTTGCGTAGCCCATTTAAACGGCCTAGAAATGTTGCGGTGCAAACTACAGAGGCTAAGCGAGACAACTGCTTGCAACCGAATTTTAATAGAAAGAAACAACCCCTCGAGGCATTTGGCCTGGATGCATTATCAATCTCAGGCACTTTTACAAGTAAAGGGCGACAATGGGCATTGGTAACGGCAAACGATGGGTCGCTACATCGCGTTACTTCAGGAGATTATTTAGGTTTGTTTTTTGGAAAAATTACATCAATCAATGATGGCAAAATTTCGATAACTGAAATGCTGCCCGATGGCGCCGGTTGCTGGCAGGAAAACAACGCAACTTTGAGCATGTCCTCACAGGCAGGAGAAAATGACAATGTCTGAACGTTTTATCTTTAATAAAAAGCTAAACAAAGCGAATCGCACCTGGTATTGGCTTGCGTTAGCCGTGGTTGGAATGTCATTTGTATCGTTTAAGTCTTTGAGTCAAGAAACTCAGGTCGTGCTCGTTGATACTGACAAGCAAGTCGCGAGTGTTTTTCGCTCAAATATGACTGAGCTGGATTTTAAGCGCACATCCACAGGTGGTGCACGAGTGACCTTGGATTTCAGCAATACTGACTATCAAATGCAAATTTCGCAAACGGCGAATCGACTGATCCTTTCATTGCCTGCGGTAAAATTAGGTGCCGATCAGTTGTTCAAGTTAGACGTCGCTGATTTTGCAACTCAGGTAACAGAAATAGAAACTTATCAAGATACTAATGGCAGTCGCGTGGAATTTAACTTGCTGAGCAAAGCGGTATTTTCCCACAAGAAAAACGACGATAGTTTAATTATAGAAATTGAAAAAGCCCCTGAAGAAACGGCCAGCACATCAAGCAACGGCTTTAGCGGTGAGCCTATTTCATTAGATTTCCAAGATGTACCTGTGCGCCAAGTGCTGCAGATTATTGCGCAAGTAAACGGCTTTAATTTGGTCACCACTGACACAGTGTCGGGTAATGTTACTATTAGTTTGTCTGGTGTTCCTTGGGATCAAGCGCTTGAAATGATCCTGAAAATAAAGGGATTAGACAAACGACTTGAAGGTAATATTTTACTTATTGCGCCCTCTGAAGAGCTAACCGCAAGAGAGACTCAACAATTGCAATCGCAGCAACAGGTTGCTGATTTAGCGCCGCTTAATTCGGTTAATATCCAAATCAATTATGCCAAAGCATCAGAGATGGCGAGCATATTAAAATCGGCTGATTCTAGTATCCTTAGCCCGAGAGGCTCAGTGGCAATCGATGAGCGCACCAATACGGTGTTACTGCGCGATACTCAAGCTTCGATTGATGAAGCCCGAGCACTGATCGAAGCATTGGACATTCCAATTAGACAAGTGCTAATTGAATCACGCATGGTAACTGTGCGTGACAACGTTGACGAGCAACTGGGCGTGCGCTGGGGTTTCAGCGACCGTACAAGTGATGGCGGCGTATCAGGTTCATTGGAAGGTGCAGATGGCGTCGCAGGCGGCAGTTTCCCTTCTTTATCGGACCGTCTTAACGTAAATCTACCGGTTTCGAACCCAGCAGGACGTATCGGATTGCAAATTGCACGTTTAGTCGATGGTACCATCATTGATTTGGAACTCAGTGCGTTGGAGTCTGAGAACAAAGGTGAAATCATTGCTAGTCCGCGTATCACGGTGGCGAATCAGCGCGAAGCCTATATTGAACAAGGTACTGAAATTCCTTATGTGCAGGCCACCTCTAGTGGTGCAACATCAGTCGAATTCAAAAAAGCGGTATTAAGCTTGAAAGTAACACCACATATCACTCCTGATAACCGCATCATTTTGGATTTGGTTGTCACTCAAGATACACGTGGCGAAACGGTATCCACATCAACTGGACCTGCCATCGCAATAGATACTCAAGAAATTAGTACTCAAGTGTTGGTTGAGAATGGCGAGACAATCGTGCTTGGCGGTATTTTCCAACAAACCTCCACCGACGATGTTGCTAAAGTGCCATTACTGGGTGATCTACCTGTAGTTGGACATTTGTTCAAAAACACTCAACGAATTAACGAAAAGCGTGAGTTATTAATTTTTGTAACACCGAAGATCCTCGCAGAAAACCTGTAAACATCCTCC
The DNA here is from genome assembly GCF_039523355.1 of Aliiglaciecola litoralis. NCBI lineage: Bacteria > Pseudomonadati > Pseudomonadota > Gammaproteobacteria > Alteromonadales > Alteromonadaceae > Aliiglaciecola > Aliiglaciecola litoralis. Next base: position 200,144 of record NZ_BAAAFD010000009.1, read on the forward strand.
AAAACACCGATCCGTCGTCGTTAAACACGTCGAATCGGTGTTTTTTTGCAAAGACTTGCCACTACTGCACAACAAAACTTGCAAATTTCTGCCTTTAACTGAGATAATCCCGCTCTCGAAATTTTCGACGAGGTTTGGTTTACACCGTTCTACAATGAAACGGAACGGTATCTTTCAAAATTGGGCACGAAAACCCAATGAACTTGAGTTGTGATAAAAGCAAAAATGGCTGAAAAACGTAATATTTTTCTTGTTGGCCCGATGGGAGCTGGCAAAAGCACGATAGGAAGGCATCTCGCCGACGAACTTCATCTTGAATTTTTTGACTCAGATCAGGAAATTGAACGCCGCACAGGTGCTGATATCGCTTGGATATTTGACCTTGAGGGTGAAGACGGTTTTCGCCTGAGAGAAGAAGGTGTGATCAACGACTTGACCGATAAACAAGGGATCGTATTGGCAACGGGCGGCGGCTCAGTCGTCAGCAAAAATATCCGTAACCGTTTGTCAGCAAGAGGTATCGTGGTATATCTGCAAACGACTATCGACAAGCAAGTGGCACGTACTCAAAGAGACAAACGTCGTCCATTGTTACAAAATGATGATCCTGAAGCCGTATTAAGAGATTTAGCCGGCTCGCGTAATCCTTTGTATGAAGAAGTAGCTGATTACGTTGTAGATACCGACGACCAAAGTGCTCGCGCGGTGGCAAACCAAATCATAGAAAAAATCGGTCTGTAATTCTGATAACGTCGAGGTGAAGCGCTCATGTCAACAGTAAAAGTCGAGTTGGGTGAGCGTAGTTATCCTATCCACATTGATGCAGGCCTGTTGACCCGTCCCGGATCTTTTAGCGCCGATATTCCAAGTAAACGTGCAGTAGTGGTAACCAATGACGTGGTTTCACCGCTTTATTCAGAAGCCCTTCTAGCATCCCTCGAAGGGATCGATGTCAGCGTCATCACCTTACCTGATGGCGAACAGCATAAAAACCTCAGCAAATTTGAATACGTCATCACAGAACTACTTAGCCAACAAGCAGCACGCGACACCACATTAATTGCATTAGGTGGCGGAGTTATTGGTGATTTAACAGGCTTTGTGGCGGCAAGTTTTCAACGAGGCATGCCATTTATTCAAGTTCCGACTACCCTGCTGTCTCAAGTGGATTCTTCGGTGGGCGGAAAAACAGCGGTTAATCACCCGCTTGGCAAAAATATGATAGGCGCGTTTTATCAACCAAAGTCTGTGATTATTGATATCGACACACTCAAGACTTTACCGCAAAGGGAGTTTTCCGCAGGTATGGCGGAAGTGATTAAGTACGGCATTATTTATGATGCTGACTTTTTCACCTGGTTGGAAGAACACGCAGCGCAACTCAAAGCCTACTCAGCAGAACATTTAAAATATGTTATTCAACGATGCTGCGAAATTAAAGCAGAAATTGTTTCCAAAGACGAACGCGAACAAGGGGTTCGAGCATTGCTAAACCTTGGTCATACGTTTGGCCACGCGATTGAAGCGGAACAAGGTTATGGTAACTGGCTGCATGGTGAAGCGGTAGCCTGTGGCAGTGTCATTGCCGCTAAAGTGGCACTTCACAAAGGCTGGTTATCACAACAGGATTTAGACCGTATTATTGCCCTTACCGAGTCATTCAATTTACCGATAACACCACCTGCACAGATGGACTGCGATACGTTCATGCAGCATATGCAACACGACAAAAAAGTGCTAGCAGGCGCAATTCGTTTTATCATACCTCAGGGTATCGGTTGTGCCGTGGTGACCAAGGATGTTGAGCAGTCGATTCTGCGCACACTACTTGGATAACGAGAGCAAATTCAATGGCGATGAATGAGTTGCAAAGTAGACTTGAATATTTAGTTTCCTATTCTTCTCAACTTATTTTTATTGGTTGCGACAGTGCCTCTCAACAACAGAATGCATTACAACAATTTTTATCCAGTCAGCATGATAACGTCGATGTCGCCTACATCAATGCGCATGCGGAATTCACTGACATACAATGCCGGGCACAAATATATCAACAACTGCTCAATCAGACCGGATTTTCACAGTCACCGTTAAATGCGCATTTAATAAAAACACTTCCAGAGCAATCAGGACCTGTTTTGATCTGTATTTGTGCTGCGCAACACTTATCCGATTTAATTGTCAGTGAACTTTGGGATTTAGTCATCCAAAACAAAGAATACGGCAATGGTCGGCATTTAAATGTATTGCTTTTTGGTGACGCGCAATGGACCCATAATGCCAAAATTAATTTATCTGAAAGAAACGCCCACATCCCTATTCTATTGAGCACTGAGACAGTTTCATCTGAAACTGGCTTATCGCCGTTAGATGAATCGATTAGCGTTAATCGCGCACGAATTCAGGCAAAGCTGCAGGCCCAATCCAATTCAGCAACGGACGAGTTAGAAACGAGCAATTCAGTGATCCAGCAAGGCTGGTTCAAGTTACTTGCAATGCTGCTGTTTGTTGGCCTTTTTGGTGCCATTTTATTCTGGCAATATCCTCAAGAAATATCGCGTTTCTTACAACCGTCTTTTACCGAAACTCAGCAACAAGACATCGATAGTGAGCGTGTGCAGCAATCAGCTTTAAGCGATGAACCTGGCACTAGAAACGATATCAATGCAGAGTCCACTGAGCATGAAATGCAAGCCAGTAGCAATATCGCAGAGAAAGATACAAGCAAAACTAACAACACGCTGGCGATAACTAAATCAACTGAGCCCAGTGACAAACTTGACGACACTAAGCAAAATATTGAGGTCTCACAGAGTCAAGCACAAACTAAGATAGACACACAGGATCTAACGTCCCAATCGGAGGCCTTGGTGACTGACTGGAAAACCGAAGTCGATAAAATCAAACAAACTAAACCTAAACAAGTAACACAGGAAGTTACGGAAGACCCCCAACCAACCGAGCTGTCCGATGCCAATCCGCTTTTGTCACTCCCCGATGGGCGCTACCTGTTACAACTGGCTGCTATGGGTGATAGTAATATAAGAGATGACTACATTGTCGAACACGCTCTTGAGGACAACAGCTGGACATACACCACCCAAAGGTTTGGTGGCGATTGGCATGTGATACTGTTTGCGCAAACCTTTGAAAGCGTTGCCCAAGCAAGGAGTTACATTTCATCCTTACCAAGCACCATTGATCAAAGCCAACCTTTCGCTAAATCTAGCCAACAGATTAAGCAAGAATTATTAGCCGACGCTCCACAACAGTGAGATGAAACGGCTGAATTACGAGTGAATAAATGAAGAAAATCAAGCACAGAGCCTTCTTGAAGTGGGCGGGTGGAAAGTACGGTTTGGTTGAGGAAATCTGCCGCCGACTGCCAGAAGGTAAAAAGCTGATCGAACCCTTTGTGGGTGCAGGTTCGGTGTTTCTTAACACTGACTATGAGCGCTACATACTAAATGATATTAATCCAGATTTGATCGGCCTTTACACTGAGCTTAAAAACAACACTGAGTTCTTCATCTGCGAAGCTGAAAAGCTGTTTTGTGCGGCCAATAATCAGGAAAAACGGTTCTACGAACTTCGCAAGGAATTTAACCAAACCCAAGATCGCCAACTCAAATCCCTATTGTTCTTATATCTGAATCGACACGGCTACAATGGCCTATGTCGCTACAATCTATCTGGCGGTTTCAACGTGCCATTTGGCCGGTACAAAGCGCCCTATTTCCCTAAAAAAGAACTCTATTACTTTGCCGAAAAATCACAAAAAGCGACCTTTACCTGTGAACCCTTTCAACAGTCATTTAAGCGCGCCAGAAAATCCGATTTGGTGTACTGCGATCCCCCTTACGCTCCCATTAGTTTGACGGCGAACTTTACCAATTACAGTATCAATGGTTTTTCGCTAGATGAGCAACTAATACTGGCCAAATTGGCTGAACATAATGCCAATAAAAAGAAAGTAACTGTGCTGATAAGCAATCACGATACCCCCTTCACTCGGGAAATTTATAGTCAGTCAGATATGAGCCAAATTATGGTCAGCCGCACCATCAGTCAAAATGCGGGGACTCGTAATAAGGTAGGTGAATTATTAGCCTTGTATTTGCCTTCATAGTCACTGTAAAAGGCGTGCAGTAAATATGACCTTGCTCCGGAAATATGGGGATTAAAAACGATAAAGGGACAATTAAGGAAGTACGAGTTTAACCAAAACGACCAAGCTTACCACTAAGCCAACAACGAAGATTATCCCAACTATCAAATAGGGGACGAACGATTTTTGTTGAAAATCATGTTGGTAGTTTTGCTGAGATTGCACCCCAAACACGCTGGCGGCGACACTTTTGAACACGTTCCAAAGGGAGTTATTTGATTTACCTTGCGACAACTTACTGATTGCCGCTACGGTGATCGTTTGAATCTTCAGTGGTTCTTGACAATAATTCAAGCAAATCTAAATAATGGAATTGAAAACTCGGTGAGCGACCAGAGAACCATTTAGTCCAGCTGACGCCAGTTTCTGGTTTATTGAATGCACAGCGATTCATTGGGTGACTCACTGGGAAACTCGCGTTAAAGGCAACTTGCTCAACGTTCGCACAAAATCCATCGCCACTGGCAAACTGTGTTTGCGCCATTACGAGAACGGCAAATAGGGCACTGCCAAATACTGACACACTGGCTTTTAACTTCCTGTTCATATGCTCACTCTTAGTTACACTCTAATGAAGTTAGTATACGCCTGTTTAAAAAACCAGCAACGCTTGTTAACTTCGTATCCTGCCATTTATCGCATGATTGGCCAAATTGTACGCTGTAAATGAAAAAAAGCCAGCTCAAAAGCTGGCTTTGGGTATATTTTGTTCACTTGGCTCAACTTAGAAACTTGTCCCCCAGCTGACCACAAATTTAGTGTCATCACCTTTGCCTGCCCCTGCCGCTTCTTCATCGGCTTTAGAAATAGTAAAGGTAAAATCACCTTTGGCTAAATCTAATTGGAAATGACCATAATCTGAATCGCTACCCGCGTCGAAATCATAGTATCCATAACTCAGCCCCAGTGAAAACTCCTCTGGGAGATCAAAGCCATAACTGACACTGTAGTATAAGTCGCCGGTGTCAAAAATTGAGCCTTCTGCTACTTGACTGTTAACGGTGTATGCGACGCCAAAACCAAACGCTTTGTAGGTACCATTAAAGTAGACTTCGCCGAAGTTTGAATCTTCAAACCCATCGGTAGGAAAGGCGTAATAAATGTATCCAAGGTCATATCCGAAATCACCTGACTCCCCACCAAAACCTAAGTAGTAGTCATTCTCCGTTCCAGCGCCAGAACCAAAATCAATCGAGCCGATCCAAGTACCTGCGTAAAACCCGCTATCATGGGAATAGTCGATACCACCAGATACAGACACATCGTCTGAACTTTGGCTTACCCCGCGCCACAAATAGTTGCTCGTTACGCCTATATTGGCTTCAACCCCAGCCAATGCAGTTGAACTAAAACTGGAAGCAGATAATACCGCTACAGCCAACGCGGCCAATTTCATAGATTTCATACGTGTTCTCCGAATTTTTGGTGTAATCAATATATTAGTAATTATTATTGTGAGTTATTTTCTGTTGCTGCCTTAATTAAGGCAATTCTAATGCCGCTAATGAAAATCTGCCACAAAACTGACTAACATATTGTTTTATTTGGTTTTAAAATTATTTTAAGGCATTATTTAAAATCGGACACTCAGCTAAATCAGCGACGTATCGCACCACTGTGAGCCACTAGCACTAAGTTGGTGCGTTGGAAGCGCTTTAGTCTCTACTCGAATTTAGTTAAAGTGTGCGCAAAAACCACGGAGTCAAGCATGTTACCTTTTCTTATTGCGCCATCTATCCTCTCTGCCAACTTTGCCTTTCTCGGTCAGGAAGTCGACAAGGTCATTCAAGCAGGTGCGGATTTGATCCATTTTGATGTGATGGACAACCATTACGTGCCAAACTTAACCATTGGTCCATTGGTATGTAAATCGCTCGTGGATTACGGAGTTAGCAAACCGATTGATGTGCATTTGATGGTAGAGCCCGTTGATCAAATGATTGAAAGCTTCGCATCTGCAGGGGCTAACCGCATTAGTTTTCACCCTGAAGCCACTCGCCATGTAGATCGTAGTTTGCAATTAATTACCGATAATGGTTGTGAAGCCGGTTTAGTGATCAATCCAGCAACGTCTTTGGATTGTTTAGAGCATGTTATGGATAAACTGGATTTTGTGCTTCTTATGTCGGTCAATCCGGGCTTTGGCGGGCAGCAATTTATCCCGCACACCTTAGACAAAATAAGATTAGTCAAGCAACGCATACAGGAATCAGGTAAGCAAATTCGAATTGAAATTGACGGTGGCGTAAAAGTCGATAATATTCGCAGCATTGCAGAAGCAGGGGCAGATACCTTTGTCGCCGGCTCAGCCATTTTCAATCAACCGGATTACAAGCACGTTATCGACCAAATGCGTGCTGAATTAAGTAAAATATCGGTGGCTTAAATCAGCCAAGTTAATAATACATAAACCTATTTTTATAACCAGAAGAACATTAAAACTATGAACAAACCCATCGTATTGAGCGGCTGTCAGCCATCTGGACAACTTACCATCGGCAACTATATGGGAGCACTGCGCCAGTGGGTTGATATGCAACCTTCTTACGATTGTTTGTACATGTTGGTCGACTTGCATGCCATCACGGTTCGCCAAGATCCCAAGGCGTTGTATGACGCGTGCTTAGACGGTTTATCACTGTATTTAGCCTGTGGTATTGACCCCAAGCAAAGCACTATTTTCTTGCAATCCCATGTGCCGGAGCATGCGCAACTCGCTTGGGTACTCAATTGCTATACGCAAATGGGTGAATTAAATCGCATGACGCAATTTAAAGATAAGTCAGCTAAGAACGTATCTAACATCAATGTCGGTTTGTTTAGTTACCCCACGTTAATGGCTGCGGATATTCTGTTGTATCAGGCAAATCAGGTGCCAGTGGGTGATGATCAAAAGCAACATTTAGAGTTAACCCGTGATGTAGCAACACGCTTTAATAACATCTACGGTGACGTATTTGCCATCCCTGATCCCTATATTCCAGAGTTTGGTGCCCGCATTATGAGTTTGCAAGAACCAACCAAAAAGATGTCAAAGTCAGATAACAATCCAAACAACTTCGTTGGTTTATTAGAAGAGCCGAAGAAAATTTCGAAGAAAATTAAACGAGCAGTCACCGACTCTGATGAGCAAGCACGGATCTATTTCGATGTCGCAGAGAAACCGGGCGTCTCTAACCTATTATCATTGTTGTCGTGTGCAACGGGTCAATCCATTGAATCTTTAGTTCCGGCGTATGAAGACAAGATGTATGGGCATTTGAAAACCGATGTTGCCGATGCGGTGGTTGCCTTGTTAGAGCCAATGCAAGAACGATATCACGCGATCCGTAATGATCGTCAATATCTTGATGAGGTTATGCGAGATGGCGCGCTAAAAGCCAGCGAACGTGCACAGCAAACCCTACAAAACGTCTATCAAGCTGTGGGTTTTTTAGCTAAACCTTAAACAGGGCTGAGTAAAGGCTGCATGCTGTTACTAATTGATAACTATGATTCCTTCACCCATAACCTAGCTCGCTATTTTCGCGAGCTAGGACAGCAGGTCGAAGTAGTCCGTAACGACCAAATCACTGTTGCCCAAATTGCTGAGATCGCACCACGGTATTTGGTTTTTTCACCTGGACCTTGCACGCCTAATGAAGCCGGCGTAACACTCAGTGCAGTGAAGGCGTTTGCGGGCAACATCCCAATGTTAGGCGTGTGCTTAGGACACCAGGCAATAGGTCAAGTTTTTGGTGCCAATGTCATTGTTGCGCGCCACATCATGCACGGCAAAACGTCGATGTTACAGCACAGTAATAGCCCGCTGTTTAACAACATTGAGACACAGTTTCAAGCCACCAGATACCACTCATTAATACTCGATGCGGCAAGTATTTCGGAGCAATTTCAGATGACCTGTTGGTGTGATGAACTCGGTGACATTGAACCTATGGCAATTGAACATAAAAGCTTACCTATTGTTGGGGTGCAATTTCATCCAGAGTCATTGCTAACGCCTGATGGACATAAAATTCTACAAAATTTTATCTCGCTGGCCGATAGCTGGTATCAAAGTTCTGATAATAGAGTTACTTAAGGTTTAATTTTCACAGACTTACTGATACCTTATCGTAAGGCTGCCCTTTATAAGAAAAGGCGTGACTAAGTTTCATGACTGATCATTCACAATTAAAAAATGAGATAACATCTCGCTTCAATCACATGACCGTCAGTCTTCGACTAGCACAACGTGCAATGGGGTTGGCAACGGAAAGCTTAACGTTTGAGCAAACCGAGCAAGGTGACGCACGCAGGAAATTACTGCGCGTAGAGAAACAAGCGATTCGAGACAAGGCGCTCAATGAGCGGTCTCATATCAATTTCGTCAACAGTATTCGCGAAATGCTGCATCTCGAAATCACCAAACGATTAGAAGAAAAACTGCGCAACCCAGATCACCTCTACTACCACGTACTCGGGTTCGATAGTCGACTTCCTGAGTTATTGGATTTGCTGTCAGTCAGAGCGAGTTCGATTTCACGCATTGAACCCATAGCCGCAAGCATGCCTTGGCTTTATGATGAGTTAATTAGACTGATCAACACACCGAAATATCGTCGCATGGACAATAAAGGCAAAGTTGTTAATGTAGATAGTTTACGAGTAGCGTTGAGTTATTTGGGGATCGAAAACCTCAAAATGATCATTCCATCTATAGCGCTAAGGCGCAGCTTGCCGCAAATTACCGACCCATTTCCAGAAATTAAAACCCGTATTTTTGATGCGGCCATTGGCACAGCGATGTCGTGCAAAAAATTGGCAAGCATTAGCGAACTAGATGAATACACCTGTTTTATGTTGGGCTTTTTGCACGATATTGGCAAAGCGGTGATCGTACGTTTGTTTTTCATCTTGTTTGATGAAGTACAACGTGAAGCTATTGCTGAAGCACAAAATGAACGAAAGCGAGATGAGCACAGTGCATTGCTAGAAATAGAGCCCTCGGATGAATATCTGATGGGTATTATCGAGCAATATGGTTATGCTCTGTCTGCTGAACTGGTGCATAAAATGCGATTTAAACGATTGTTTGTTGCTGCTCCAATGCAAGAATTTGCACAGCAAAAAGCGCTTAATGAGATGTCGCCATTGGCCAAACTTTTAACTCAAGCAGTCGCCTACAACCGATATCGCACGTTAAAACAACACCGAATGATCAGTGTCGATGAAGCAAAAGATTTTTTGAGCCAATTTCATTTCCCGAAAGGCGCTTTATCTGTATTAAAAACAACCGATTTGCGCGAATTAGATATCAATATGGATATTTTCTGAGGCTCGTTTTTCGTTTTCAGGACAAAATCAGACATTTTTTTCTACATTATTTTTACATATTCATGCAAGGTTAAAACCCAGCTCGGCGATTTATTTGTGCAGGGCTTGTTACTCCTAGCTAAACAATCCGCTAATAACTCAATCTGACATTTTTCAACGACCTAAATTGACAACCAAATGCAGGCCCGATTATGCGCCTCAATGGGGGGAGCCAGCCGCTCACTGCTGTTTGCCTGTTAATCAATCGAGCGTAGAGTCAACACCCTATTTTCCGCTTACCGAGACACCCATTCCAAGCGAGACAAAATTGCCTCAATGTGAAACTAAATAGTTATTCATATTTACTGCAAAAATAGCTTAAGCCCTTTAATTTTAAGGCGTTACGCTGTAGTTGATAGAGACTTACTGTTTGCATTCTGGCATAATACGCCGTCCAAATCGGTCGTATTTCTGCACTAATGATGACTAATTTCAAGCCAACATGGCTTTCCAGTAGTGTCAGACCAGAACAACAGTGAGGTATAAAAATGCAAGTAACACGCGAAACGTTTGACGAAGTAATGGTACCCAATTACAACCCTGCGGCTATTGTGCCAGTTAAGGGCTTGGGATCTCGTGTTTGGGATCAAAATGGGGATGAGTACATTGACTTTGCCGGTGGTATCGCGGTCAACTCGCTAGGCCACTGTCATCCTGAGCTTGTCGCTATTTTGAAAGAACAAGGCGAAACCCTATGGCACCTAAGTAATGTGTTCACCAACGAACCGGCTATCCGTTTAGCTAAAAAGCTGACAATGGCAACCTTTGCAGAACGCGTCTATTTTGCCAATTCTGGTGCCGAAGCTAACGAAGCGGCGCTTAAATTAGCTCGTCGTTATGCCATTGACCACTTCTCTGCAGATAAAAATCAAATCATTGCGTTTAACCAAGGTTTCCACGGTAGAACATTTTTCACCGTGACTGTGGGTGGCCAAGCTGCCTACTCTGATGGATTTGGTCCTAAGCCTGGCGCAGTGGAGCACGTAGACTTCAACGACTTAAGTGCTCTAGAAGCCATGATGTCTGACAAAACCTGTGCAGTAATGATGGAACCTCTTCAAGGTGAAGGTGGCATTATTAGCCCAACACAAGAGTTTGTTGAAGGCGTTCGCGCGTTATGTGACAAATACAATGCCCTGCTTATTTTTGATGAAGTTCAATCAGGCATGGGCCGCACTGGTCATTTATATGCTTATATGGGATTTGGCGTAACACCCGATATTCTTACCACGGCAAAATCAATGGGTGGTGGTTTTCCAATCGGCGCTATGTTGACCACGGCTAAAATTGCCGCGAGTCTCAAACCCGGAACTCACGGTAGTACCTATGGTGGAAACCCTCTCGCCTGTGCGGTAGCGGAAAAAGTACTAGATATCATCAATCAACCTGAAGTTTTATCAGGTGTATTGCATAAAGAGCAATTATTTCGCGATGGACTAAAAGCAATTAATGACAAATATCATGTGTTCGATGAAATACGTGGTAAAGGCATGTTGCTTGGTTGTGCACTGAATGAAAAGTATAAAGGTAGAGCGAGAGACTTCCTAGTTGCCTCAGCTTCACACAAATTAATGTGCTTGGTAGCGGGCGCAAATGTAGTACGTTTCGCTCCGTCGTTAGTTATTCCTGATGAAGATATCAAACAAGGATTAGCGCGATTTGAAAAAGCGGTTGCACAGGTAGTGAGTGCCTAATTTTTGGTAGTTTCAAAAGAGAGTACGCCACGATGAAAGTGATACGTCCAATTGCGTCAACTGATTATCAAGCATTGCATAGCTTTGCCGTGGAATCAGGGATCGGATTTACCTCATTGCCCGTTAATGAGGCTTTGCTTCGCAGTAAAATAGAGCGCTCTGAACATGCATTTGACAAACAGGTGGATCAACCTGGCAATGAGGGCTACCTGTTTGTAATGGAAGATATTGAAACCGGAGAAGTGGTTGGTACCAGTGGCATAGAAGCCACCGTCGGCCTCGACGATGCGTTTTACCATTATCATTTGGGCAAAGTTGTGCATGCGTCACGTGAATTGAAGGTGCACAACACCGTTGATATTTTGACCCTGTGCAATGACTACACTGGCGTGTCTGAAATCTGTACCTTGTTTCTAAGAGAAAGCGCCAGAAAAGGCAGCAACGGTAGGCTGCTGTCCAAATTCAGATTCTTGTTTATGATGGAGCATCAAACTCGATTTGCTGAGACTGTTATTGCTGAAATGCGCGGCGTGAGCGATGACAATGGTCAATCGCCATTCTGGCAATGGCTTGAAGAACACTTTTTCTCAATGGACTTTCCCACTGCCGATTATTTAACGGGTATTGGAGACAAAGTATTCATCGCCGAGTTAATGCCCAAATACCCAATTTATGTCAGCCTGTTGAGCAAAGCAGCGCAGGCGGTTATTGGTAAAGTGCATGAAAAAACTCAGCCAGCGCTTAAGTTATTGCAACAAGAAGGGTTTAGTTGCCAAGGGTATGTCGATATCTTTGATGCCGGACCTACCGTTGAGGCAAACCTTCAACATATCCGTACCGCCCAAGCCAGTCGCAAAATGCAGGTGGTAATAGATGATAAAAAGGCCGAAGAAGCGCCGCTTTATTACGTAATCAATACACATATCAAACAGTTTCGTGCAAAAACGACTGCCCTTGCCGTTGATAAAGAGCAGCAGGTTGCTTATTTATCACAAAAGTGCGCACAAGCATTACTGGTTGAGAACGGTGACAGCATCCGCTTTGCGCCAACACGTCTAGACTGTTCAAGTTAATACAGGATACATCTTATGAGCACACAAGCACATTTTATCGCGGGTCAATGGACCGCGGGCCTTGGTCATGATATCCAATCGATTGATCCGGCTAAGAAAGCCGTAATATGGAGCGCAAAATCAGCTTCCAGCGAACAAATTGATCTTGCGGTTAAAAGCGCAAGACAAGCGTTTCTTGGTTGGAGTGATACGACCTTTGAAGAGCGTTTAAGTATTGCCAAACGTTATGCGCAGTTACTGACCGACAACAAGCCAGCGTTAGCATTGGCGATTGCACAAGAAACTGGAAAGCCATTGTGGGAAACAGCAACTGAGGTTGCTGCCATGATTGGTAAAATAGGCATTTCAGAAAAAGCCTATCAGGATCGTACCGGCACGGTTGAGAATCCTATGCCTGTTGGCAAAGCCTTTATTCGACACAAGCCACATGGCGTTGTGGCAGTATTTGGCCCCTACAATTTCCCCGGCCACCTGCCTAATGGCCACATAGTTCCGGCATTATTAGCGGGGAATACGATTGTTTTTAAACCCAGTGATTTAACCCCGTTAGTTGCTGAAAAAATGGTGCAGCTATGGGAGCAAGCAGGGTTGCCTGCAGGCGTGCTTAACCTTGTTCAAGGTGAAGTGGAAACCGGTAAAGCGCTCGCTGCTCACCATGATATTGACGGTTTGTTTTTTACTGGCAGTTCGCGCACGGGTAAATTACTGCATGAACAATTTGCTGGACATCCAGGTAAAATTCTTGCGTTGGAGATGGGCGGTAACAACCCATTGATCGTGAAGGATGTAAAAGATATTGATGCTGCGGTTCATGACATCGTGCAGTCTGCGTTTGTCACATCAGGACAACGCTGTACGTGCGCTCGCCGTTTGTTCATTAAAAACGATGCTCAAGGCGACGCATTACTGAATCGTTTAGTTGAAGTGACTAAGCAGATTAAAGTTGGTCAATATGACGATGACGAACAACCCTTCATGGGCGCAATGATTTCCAAACAAGCTGCCAGCGGCATGGCAAAAGCACAAGCCGAACTGCAACAACTTGGTGGCGTTTCATTGGTTGAGCTGCAACATATGGATACTGAATCGGGCTTTGTTTCGCCAGGGATCATTGATGTTACTAAGATCATCGATAGCATGCCAGATGAAGAGCACTTTGGACCTCTTCTGAAAGTGTGTCGTTACGACGATTTTGATGCAGCGATTGATCATGCAAACAACACCAGTTTTGGTTTAAGTGCTGGTTTTCTAGGTGATAGCCAAGAAGACTACCAACACTTTTTCAAACGGATCCGGGCCGGTATTGTTAACTGGAACCGCCCTATTACTGGCGCCAGCAGTGCCGCACCTTTTGGTGGCATTGGTGATAGCGGTAATCACAGAGCAAGTGCGTACTACGCTGCAGACTACTGTGCATTCCCAGTGGCGTCTGTTGAATTGGACAAGGTCACCTTACCTGGAACCTTGAGTCCAGGACTCACTTTTTAATGAAACTTGACGCCATAGGGAACTATCCCTATGGCTCTAACCCTTTAGTAACCCTACTCAGAGATTAAGCTGTTTTATGCACACGAATATAGACACGTTGTTTGCCAACCTTTGGCAAGATTATGTTGCCATTACGCCTTCGGCGCAAAAGGTCCATGAATTATTAGGTGAGTTCGCCGGACAGGCAGAGCTGATCAACGATCATGTTGCTTTCAGAACGTTCAATATTGACAAAATCAATCTCGACAAACTGGCCAAACACTTTTTAGCCCTCGGTTATGAAGAGAAAGGTCAGTACGATTTTGAGCAAAAGAAGTTAAAGGCTAAGCATTTCGAACATGCCGATACTAACAAACCAAAGGTCTTCATCAGTGAACTTTTGGTGGATGCGTTTCCTGAAAACGTCCAATCAATTATTCATCGCATGGTAGAGAATATTGATCCTAACGCTGCTCAGCAAGATGACTTTCTGTATTCAGGAACGCATTGGCAAGTATCTAGTGAAGACTACGAGACCTTGTTAGACGCGTCTGAATATGCAGCATGGATGGCAGCGTGGGGCTTTAGAGCCAATCATTTCACGGTCTCGGTAAATCACTTACAACACTTTCAAGTGCTGGCCGACGTGAATAGCCAACTTAAAGAAGCGGGTTTTGTGCTCAATACCTCTGGTGGTGAGATTAAAGGTGGACCTGAAGTGCACCTAGCGCAATCTTCAACCATGGCAGATCACATTGAAGTACAGTTCTCAGATACTAAAAAGCGTATTCCTAGCTGTTTCTACGAATTCGCTCAGCGCTATAAAATGGCTAACGGTGAATTGTACCAAGGGTTTGTTGCCACCTCTGCGGATAAAATATTCGAAAGTACCAACGCTAAGAACTAACGGCCAAGGGCTTAGGTAGAAGCTTGAGGTGTTGGGCTGTCATCAGTAACAACACTCTCACAGACCACTTCACACACCTTGAGCATTTGTCGATAGTGAACGCTTTCATAAAGGCCAAAACCTGACAAAGTTTTGGCCTTTATTTTTGTCAAATATGGGCTGCTCATGCCAGCTAAGAAACGACTAAACAGCTCAGCGGAAAGACCATATCCCGTAGCGCTTAGTAGTGAGTGATGAAGGCGAGTGCCTACTTCATGCAATTGCTGGCTATTAATTTGATTATTATTTTGCGGTTTCGGCAAGCTGATTATATTACCATTGCAAACGCTGCAATGACCGCAATCTTGAGTTTGGCTAGTATCTCCAAAATACTCACTCAATTGTCTGCTTAAACATTGTGGGCTTTGAAAAAACGCAACCATTTTCCCAATCCTGTCGATTTCAGCTTCCTCACGTTGTTTGAAGTATTGCTGTAAATGGGTGGCAAGTTCCGGCTCTGTTAATTTTTGCTGATTGACTTTATACACATCCGTATGCCGCTGAGATTGCAGTTCTATCCACTGCTTTTGATGCATAAACTCCAACGCATCTAACACCCTGCTTCGATAAGACGGATAGTGATTTTGTAAGCTACCTTGGTCCAACACTGACCAGACTTTTTTATGCTCGCAATGGGCAAAAATCGCTTGTACAAAGGTTAGCCTTTCATCACTGAATTGTGCCTCGATTTCCTGCTGTGATGCTATCAAGCGAAATCGAATAGATGAAAAATAGCCGAACAAGGGTTCAATTACTTGCCTTAATTCCAATTGTACTAATAAGGTTTTTAACGCCAATGGCCGAATATTTGTCTGATTTGAAAGCGGCACAAGTTGCACCTCCCATTGCTCGGCGATGGTTTCATTATCGGCCATCTGCAATAGGTGTTTGATACTCCGCGGTTCTGGCGTATCGGCAAATATAAAGTTTTCCAATCTGGTTAAATTCGTTAAATTTGCCAAGGTAACGCAGTCGGCCTGGTTACCATCGCGCCCTGCTCTGCCAATTTCCTGACTGTAACTTTCAATCGACTTTGGCAGCTCATAATGCACCACAAAGCGAATGTTGGCTTTGTCTACCCCCATACCAAAAGCAATAGTGGCTACCACGACATCTAACGTATCTTGCATAAAAGCCTGTTGTACTTGCAAGCGCTGATTATCCGGAAGTCCAGCGTGATAACACTTTGCATTGATACCTTGCTGGCGCAACAAGGCCGCGAGTTCTTCCGCTTGCTTTTGCAAGGTTACATAAACAATACCGGCCCCAGAAAACTGTTTTAATAGGCTGGTCAGACGCTGTGCTTTTTCAGATTCCGCAACTGACTCAGCGGCCAAATGTAAGTTTTCGCGGTAAAACCCCGTCTGTACAACGTGCTCATCATTGATGGCGAACTTTTGCGCCATGTCTTGCTTGACTGCAGGGGTTGCCGTGGCAGTAAGTAACAACGCTTGCGGAATACCCAAAGTACGCTGGTGATCAGGCAGTTTGAGGTAATCCGGACGAAAATTATGGCCCCACTCAGAGATGCAATGGGCCTCATCAACCACCAACAGTGACACTTTCACCGCTTGAATAAATTGTCTAAAACGTTCATTTTTAAAGCGCTCAACCGACACCATCAGTATCTTAAGCTGGTCGGCTTTAACTTGTGCCATAATGTCACGCACTTGGTCATAGCTCAGCGTTGAATCAATTTTCGCCGCCGCAATGCCTTTGCTGTGCAAGAAATCCAATTGATCCTGCATCAACGCCAATAGTGGAGAAACGACCAAGGTCAAATGAGGCAATTTTAACGCGGTATATTGGTAACACAGAGACTTGCCCGAACCGGTGGGAAAGATAGCTAGGCATGAATGGCCGGCTAACAATGTCTCTATTGCTAGTTGTTGGCCTAATTTGAATTCTTTGAACCCAAAAACTTGGCTAAGTAATTCCTTGTCTGCCTGTTCCAAAACACGGTCCTATTGTTAGTTTCAATAATAATGATCCTAGGCGCAGGGCTAGGTATTAGCAATCGACTTAAGCAAAACTGTCCGTTTTTCTGTACTTTGATCGCACTGGAATAATGCTTTGCAAAACCGGAGGTGCGAACAAAACACTTTGTTATGGTGAAGTAGTATGACCATCAAGCGATTTTGCTTGGTATCCGGTTGACTTAATTTCAATAGATTTTATCTATCGGACTTGTTGTGCCCGATGAGTGTTGACCAATAACATGAGTATAAATTTGAGTTGTTTTTAAATCTGTATGCCCTAGCAACTCTTGAACTGTTCGGATATCCGTTCCTCGTTTGAGCAGTTGAGTGGCAAATGAATGGCGAAAAGTATGAGCGGTGACGTGCTTACAAATCCCAGTTTGTGTTACCGCTTTCCTTAGTGCTTTCGTCAGCGACGTCCAGTGTAGGTGATGACGGCAATAGTAACCCTCTATGGGATGTTTACTTCTTACCGTAGATGGAAAAAGGTATTGCCATTTGAACTCTACAACAGCATAGGGGTATTTTTTTGCAAGACTAGAAGAAAGGCTGGTTTTGCCTTCACCTTCAGCAATATCTTTATCATGGATATTGCGAACCTTTGCGATTTGGGATTTAAGTGGCTCAATCAGACTATCGGGTAAGATGGTTACGCGATCTTTGCCACCTTTACCTCGAAATACATAGACATTATTCGAGTCAAAATCGATATCTTTAATGCGCAACCTCAATAGCTCAGCCTTTCTCAGACCGCAACCATACAATAAAGAGAACATAAGTTTATAGTGACCAGACATTAAATTAATCAGCGCCATTGCCTCATCGTGGGATAAGACAGTTGGCATCCTCTTGGGCGCTCGCGCCCTTACCGTATCGGGCAGCAATGTTAATTCGCGATGTAAAACATGTTTGTACATGAACACAATGGCACACAACGCTAAATTTTGAGTTGAGGAAGTAACGTGACGATCAACGGCTAAATGGGTTAAAAAGTTGGTAACTTCGTGCTCCCCCATATCCTGCGGATGCTTTTTTTTATTGAATAAAATAAATCGCTTTATCCAAACTAAGTACGCTTTTTCAGTTTGAATTGAATAGTGCTTCGTACGCAATATCTGTCTAATGCTTTCCAAAAAGGGAGAGAGTACCATAAAAATATCCTTATCATTTATTCCATGAATTACTAAGAAGACTTAGTAACATCAATAATAGAAGTAGAATGGCTAAGTCAGGGTATTGATTTGGCTAATTTAATGATTAAACAGACCGATGAAATACCAATACTTCATAGTAAATCCCGCAAAGAAAAATAACTTTAGTACTTAGATCACTTTGCAATGTATTGATAATTGGTTAGATTAGAAAAAATATTAACTGTAGGTGGCTTGGAGATACGAAGGTACCTACATAATAAGCTGTTATATGTCACTAGGTTTGGTTATTTATTATGTTTAAAGTTAAAGCACTTTTTATTGCTGGAATTGCTTTACTCTTAGAGGGCTACTTCCAAATTGTTCGTGACGTTATGCCAGTTGATTTTTTTAATCAAACTTCAGGCGAAGATGTTTATTATAAAGTAGTAATCGCACAAGACGGTTTTAATGGAGATATTGTTTTTTATACTCTCGGTGTTTTGTTATTAGTATTAGCGGTGCTTTTGTTACGCAAGTCTAAACGTGGCGCACATGACATATAACAATCCAATCAACCTGACACAAACTCGCGGCCATTGTTCGTGCCTCACAAAGTGTAGGCCACGTGTTTGTGCAGTCTATTAGGGGCGTTATATTCACTTAGCTAGCAGGATGCTATGAATTCATATTTAGATGAAAATTTCCCAAAGTTAAAAATTGAAAAGCCTTTGTTCTACAATTGGCCTATCGGTTTAAGATTTGAAATTGGGCAAGATGAATTAGAAGCAAGTGACGAATACTTTAATGCTGCGCATGTACGTGCAGTTTCAATTTTCGAATCTGTATTTGGCCACAACGATGAAATAGAATTAATTTATCAACAATATTCTGATGGCCGTAAAAAAATCAGGAAAGGTAGTTTTATCTTTAAACAAATAGAACCTACTAAAAACGACTTAGCTAAATACTCAGATGTCCGTGATATTTACGATCTAAATTACAAATCAGAGTGCTGGAAAAGAGTAAATTTGCCAAGCCTCAGTCTTAAATCTATCAACTATAAAAATATACTGCTTTCATTAATTCATACCGATTTTAGTTGTCGTTCCCCATCAATATCAGGAGAATGTTTCTTCATTAATAAATCTAAAAATATCATCGTGAATTTATACGATGATCGTGGCATGGATGTAATAAGCGCTAGTAAAAATGAACTTATATCTTTGTATAATAAGCATAATGATTGGCTGCTAAATTACGATCGTGAAAAAATGGATTTGGTGTTCTCGTGAATATAACAAGTCATTCAAAAGGACAAAAAACAGTTGGCTTTTGCTCCTTCGTCGCTAATTTTAGCCAACCATTTTTTGCCTCTTAATGAGGCGTTATGTAGCAAGAGTATGATTCAAGCATTAGCTATTACTGAAATTCCATTTACAGGTGAAAACGTTGAAATTACCAATTTAAATTGGAATTTTGATGAAGCAACTATTGATATTTATTCTCCTAGCGAGAAGAAAGAACTAAAGGTGCGTTTCAATAACGAATTTGGTCCTTGTGCTTTAAGATTACTGGATGAATCAGACTTAAGTGAAAACTGGCAAGCTATAAACATGTCAGGTGGTTGGCTATATAAAGTTACTTCGGGAGGCTGGTTTGAGCAAGAATCAAAGAGAGATGGATTTTTATTACAGCACTCATCAAATATATACAAAGAGTATTTAATTATCGGTTTAGATGCTTGTGTTTCCGTTTTAACGAAAGAAGATGTCACAATTCTAGATCATGATAAAAAGGTAGTGGCAACAATAGCTACATAACAAGTCACTCAAGTAGGACAAATAACAGTTGGCTTTTGCTCCTTCGTCGCTTATTTTAACCAACTATCATTTGCCTCTTAGTGGGGCGTTAGGTGTAGAACTTACCCAAAAAAAGTGGACATCTCTTATAGTTAGATAAGAGGTGATTTATGGAACGCAAAAAGAAAGCACAACCTTATACTGAAACTTTTCGCAAAGAGGCTGTTCGCAGGGCAGATCTTCC
>NZ_BAAAFD010000010.1:0-204563 GCF_039523355.1 Aliiglaciecola litoralis
CAAAAAATGGTCGATGCCGATCCATAACTGGCGTCAGGCCATGGTTCGATTTATCATTGAGTTCGGGGATCGCCTCGAAAAGCACATTAACTAAATGGCAGTTACACAGAATCTGTTACAGGCTCCTAATATTTGATTATTGGTTTTCTGACGCTTTGTTAGTGGCAATAAATTATCTGGCTAAAATTAGCGAGGAACGGGTAAAAGCCAGCTATTTATTCTCCGTTTGAGCAACTTTTTAGAACTACTTTAGGCAGTCTTCAACTAAGTATTCAGACCTAATAACCCTAGCAGATCTAGAGTGAGTTGCTTGATACATACAGGAATAATATTTAGCATAATCCGAGTCTGTATTTTTCTTGGCATCCATAACATTTTCTTCTAAAGCTGCTAGTTTGTCGAAAAAATCATCAGGAATATTATCTACGTATTTTGCAACTTCACATACAAGAGTGAAAAAATTAGACTTTCTAAACCACATAGAGTCATTAGGAATGTTTAAGTCACTTATAATTGCAAATGCTTTAATCAATAATGAGATCATATGGTCTTTGGCTGGGTATTTATCATTATTTTGTGCAACTAGTGTTTCTACCATCTTATCTTGAGCGAAATAGCCTTGGTTCTCTATAGTTGCCATCACAAGTAAAATAAAATGAAGATCTGCCATACGAGTAAATTCAGACTCTCTAAACACACCAAATTTAGACAATTCAATATTATCTAGGACAAATTTTGCCGCTTGGATAAATTCACCATCATATATTGCATTTTGAATTTCAATATTATCTAGTTTAAATTTAGTTAAGTTGATTCTTCTAAATATCTCTCTTGTTGTATCCTCATCTATCTCGCCAAGATCACGCATAACAATTTGATAGCCAAGAAAGGATTTTTTTCGTGCTTCAGGCAATGAATCATAAGAAGGTATTAATTTTAAAGGTTCTTTAAACTCATTATCTATATAGTTTTTTATTGTAGTTAATCTTTGTTGGCCATCGATTACACTTTTAACAGTAAGCATTTTTGCTACATTAATTTCGCCATCACAAGTATAAACTTCAGGAAAAGGAAAGCCTTTTAAAATAGTTTCTATAAACTGTTCTTGATGCTCATGAGTCCAAACAAACTTTCTTTGGAAGTCTGGTTGTAAAGTTAACTCGCCTCGCTCAATTGTTTTATAAACGACCGCAATTGATGGATTTGTTACTGATGGTTTGATTTGTTGTGTCATTTAATCTTCTACCTCTAATGACTTTTTTACAGATTCCAATCCGCTAAAAGTATATTCTTCTAAATACCTATATGACTTAAATACGCCTGCATTCACTTTATAATTTCCAACTTCTGAACGCCCATCTGAAATAGAGGTAAAAAAGTCAAACCACCTCTCTCTTATATCACCAATATCAAATGAATTAGGTAATAAATCGGGTCTAAACCACCCAATTGCAACGTATTCTAAAAATCGATGATATTTGTTTATCTCTCTTTTTGATACTGCAATTCTAGATTCACGCAATTGCATTTGATAGCAGCGTATTCTTTCCATCATTTGATAGAATAAATCACTTGAAACGATTGCTACATCTATGTCGGAATCGTAACTGAACTCAGTTCTTTTATGCGGGCTAAATCCTAACTTTCCTGAACCGGTAATAAATATTTCGTGAAACCCTATTTCAAAGTGTGCTGCAATACGCTTCCTAAATTCATAGAAATCAGTCTCTCTGCCTGAAAATACAAATGGTGTTCCATGTAATATTTCTTTTCGAGCAAAATCTTGTAAGCTTGCGTCATTTTCAACTCGCTTTAAATTTTCTAAAAATACTTCCATTTATATCCTTTGAGCTAAGACGATTCT
This sequence comes from Aliiglaciecola litoralis, assembly GCF_039523355.1. NCBI lineage: Bacteria > Pseudomonadati > Pseudomonadota > Gammaproteobacteria > Alteromonadales > Alteromonadaceae > Aliiglaciecola > Aliiglaciecola litoralis. The sequence continues at coordinate 1,865 of NZ_BAAAFD010000010.1, forward strand.
TGCATGTAGTTCTGACTAGGATGTAGAAAAACTCTCAACTTAAAATTAACTATAAAAATTAGCCTAATCTGACCTTAAAAAAGCTTTGCTACGTGAAATCTTGATAGGTTTCACTATTGAACAGCAATTACATTTAAGGCAGAACACGATAATTTTTTTGGCTCCGACCTTTTACTTCAGCCTCAACGCCTTTATAACGGGCAGTCCTTTGGCGAAGCCACGCTTTGGGCTTTCCGGCCAGGAAGTGGCGTTCGGTGATAAGCTTGTTAGAACTTACTACGAAGTTTAAGCTCTTCAATTAGTTCGACCGAACCAGTGTACGGGTTGCTTAAGGGGTTGCTGCTACAATAATTATCCATCCATGCCGCTACACCTTCTATGTCTGAAGATCCAAACACTCCATTTCCGCCTGTACTTGAATCAATGTAATGATTATAAGCACTGATAAAACCAAGAACCCAGTTTAAATCAACTGCATAGGTACCATTACGTCTTTCCTTTAACCAGTTCCCGCAGCTGCTTGCACCGCTTCCTTTAATCGGGGCCGCCATGGCACCTAATGATAATGTAATCAAAATAATTAAACTGACTATGGTTTTATACACTTTCAACTCCTTATAGTTCTAACGATTCATGTTCACGCCCCAGTGCTTTTTGCTGGAGTCGTGTAACAGGTTGTTAAGTGCTGGCAACACGACTGATAAAGTAGAATTCACAGTGGCACGCATATGCTTTCACTAACGACCCCAACATATCTCTATTGATATCATAAGCTTACATTATTTTTTAGCTGTTTTACTAATGATTTTCTCGCGTATTACTGAGACTTCTAAGCAATAGCGAGCATTTTTTAAGTTTAATTCTGACTTTTCAATTACTTAGTTTATTTCAAACCAAGAAGAGAGTATTTATTTAGAATTCATAGTAATTCCACAGCATCAACATAGTGGATGAAAGTCGGCTTTTTTCGTTCTGCGGATCGTCACTATGCATTAATCAATGTTCCGCTAATTCGCTTAAACCGGAGCATTTCAGAATTTCAGTTTTCCGCGCCCCTCCCATAATGAAACCATCCGATACCACACAATACGTCGAAATGAACGGTGACTAAACAAGGCAGCCTCTATACTCCTGAACTTCACGGAAATCGAAGAGTAATTTCACATCCTACCCTCCTTTAACAGTTTATGCCTTCCCGCCCCTTGCGGCTCTATGGGTATCTTATATGAATAAGCAGATTGGCTGCTGTTCATAACCTAGAAGGTACTACTCATGACAGAATCTAATATATCAATCCCTACTCCGGCAAAAATCAACATCTTGAAAATCGCCACCTGTGGCAAAGTATCTACACCCACTGAACACACCCTAACCTACAACATTGGCTATGACACCGATCCAAAAACCCTTCTTGTTCGAATCACCGACAATGACACCGGAGGCCTGTTTTCAAACGAATGGATTAGCCTCGATGATATTGTCACCGCCATCGAAAAACGCCCTACTCCCGACACAAGCTTCAACGCGAAGATATTTAGCTCACTGTTCAAATCACAAAGTGCCAACAACGCCGGATTTCTAGTCGCTGCACTTAAAGCCGAAAATATACTGGTGCCTTTCAAGGAATCAAAACGCTTGCATGATATAGGCGACATCAAAACCTTTGAAAGCAAGATGCAGAAGCTAATCAAGGAAAAGGTCAGTTTGCATGATGTAGTAGCTGAACGTGATGCCGCCAAAGCAAAAGTACGTGCCGAAAATGAACGCAAACTTGCGGCACTCAAAGCGAAAAAAGCCGCCCAACCTATCTCGAAGTAACCCCCTCATAGCGCCTTAAATCGGCTTTTCACATTACACAAAAGGTCCCTTTAGCGATATGCAACTTTCTCTTGTAGGCATAGTTGCGCCCGCTATTTGCTTTTGCTGATCGGATCATTGGAGAAAAAATTATGCAACATGAACAACCAAGATATGTCGCTTACTATCGAGTGAGCACACAAAAACAAGGCCGTTCAGGTTTGGGTCTTGATGCCCAAAAGCAAGCGGTGACCGATTACCTGCAACAGTTTGGCGGCGTGTTAGTGGCCGAATATATGGAGGTCGAAAGTGGTAAGCGTATTGATCGGCCTGAATTTACCAAGGCCGCTGATTATGCCGAACTGGCCAATGCGACTTTGTTGGTGGCCAAGCTCGATAGGCTGTCTAGGGATCTGCACTTCGTCACCAGTTTGCAAAAGCGTGGTATACGTTTCAAATTGTGTGACTTGCCCGAGATTGACAACCTCACCATACACATACTGGCCGCAATGGCCGAGCATGAAGCAAGGATGATTTCGGTCAGAACCAAACAGGCCATGACGGAGGCAAAACGTAGGGGTGTGGTGATGGGCAATCCACAGCTTTCACTTTTACGTAATCGGGACGTCACAGCCGCCAATCAACGCAGAGTGTCGGAGCAACAACTATGGCAATCTAAAATCGTCAAAGTGATACAACATTTGGTGGAGATGGAGCAACTCGATACGTGTCAGGCCATTGCAGATGCATTGAATGCTAGAGGGCTGACGACGCAACGAGGCTAAGCATTCACAGTACCAACGGTCAGTAAACTCAGGAGGTCGATATGGTAACGACCATTACTGCCATCATCATTGCAAGCTCAATCATAATGGCCTTAAACGGCAAAGAATTGCTGTGTCTAGTCGTTATCGTGGCACTCTTCTCAATCCCGCAACTGCTGATATTGGTTGTCATAACTTCAGCCATCTATACCTTTCTACGCAAATAAGGACCTATCACTATGAATAAAAGCCGAGAATTGTCGGAGGTATCTGTGCGTCTGGAGCAAACCTTTACTAGCTGTAAAGATGAGACCATGACACTACAGGAGCAGTACGATTTGTATGAGTCCATCGCTATTCAGATATTGGACAGTGAGTTTGACGAGTATGAAGAAGACTTATTGGAAGAGTATTTGGTGACGTTTTTAAAGCAAAAGAGAATGGAGTTGTTGTAAACTCTGGCTCAACCTGAGGTGGGGTGGGTGGGGTAGCAAACCGGCAAAATCCAAAAAAGTGACTCAGTCAAAATGACTCAGCAGTCTGTTCGCTGAAAACTTTTTTGAAACTTGCCTCCCCCCCACCCCACTACATTGTTTTGTAGTTTTTGGAAGGTAGAGCTTCTCTACACAGGGTTGACAGGCAATTAAAACCTAAGTAAACATGTTGTAGGGAAGCAGGATTTATCAAGGCATACAAATAACATGAATGGAATTTCTTTAAAGGACTTACGCTGGTTTACCACTTTCACCAACGAGTTTTATGATAGTAAGGCCGTTTCAATCTGGCAGGCTGTCCTCTTCATTTTGCCCTATTTCGATGATGATGCTTCGGTTAACTACTTTGAAGATATACAGCGGATGGAACTTGAGGTTTACGAAGACCTGATTGAAAGGCTAAATAAGAAGGGACAACCTTTGCTAAGGAATGATGCGTCACCAAATTATGAGCACTCTTACACTGAGTGGGATGATATGGGAAATCTATTGCTATCGGAAGAGCAGATAAATGAAGTACTGCCGGAGTTAAATCGAAGCCGTTTATTGGTGATAGAGGATATTGATGAAGCAGATAATATTTATCAGCAACTCAAAATAGAAATCAGAAACTCACGCCAAAATCGCCCCACAAAAATCGAGCTTGTCGAAGATACATTGAGAGACGACCTCGAACGAGTGCTGATAAAAAAGACTTCGCTTGATGCTGTCTTTTCTGTTGGGATGTCGAACGAAATGGAGGAACAAGTTGTTAGTGAAGTGGACAAACCTGCTACCTGGGAAGACGTTGCAGTTTCTATTCATATGCGAGAAGTAAAGAGTGCAGGGACTGACTACACTGACGGCGAAAGCGAATTTTACATTGTATTCAAAGCAAAACAAAAAATACTGTGTCAAGGAACGCTCAAAAGCTTAAAATTTCAAGGTAAAAAAAAACCTAAACCAAATCAATTGTTTCACTTACTAACGTCCTTCGGAGAGTCTGCAAGCCGGCAAAATCCCCCTTACACAGCGAAAAGCTATCCTGTGACAATTTCAAAACTCAGAAATTTACTGAAAGAACACACCGGAATTCCTAACGACCCTTTTAAGGCCAAAGAGGAAAACAGGCCTCACACTGCAAGATTTAAAGTTAAAGTTCTAATGGATTAAACAATGAATATTGTTCGGACTTTCGACGAAACTATTGTTGCATATATGAACCGTATAAAAATGACATTACCGTTAACACGTCGAGCTACGACAATTAAAAATAAATATTACTGATATATTTCAATAACCTACCTCAATCCACGTAACCAGTAATTTCTCCTATATAAGAGCGCAAAAAAATTGCGTCTCTGTATTAAATATAATGGAGAAAACAGTGACTACAAACAAACCACTGCAAGATAATGTTGCTCGCTTAGCGCCATCGTCAAAGTACATCAAACCTCAAGCTCAACCTGATGATAATGGTAAAAAGGAAATAATCGCTAAAAAACCAAGCCTTGCCCCAAAACCTGAAGTCAAAGAAAAGCCAAATGTATCAACTTCTAAGCGCATTGCAGCAGACAAAGCGCCAGAACAAATAAATCTGTTAACGTTTCCCCTGCTAAACGATGCTGGCAAACCGTTTGGCACGATAGAGAACATTGAACATTTGCTCAAGTTCTACGGTGTGACCGTCGCCTACGACGTGATTACAAAAGACATCACTATTTCTATACCGGGCTTAAAATCTAGTCGCGACAATTATAGAAATGTAGCAGAAGCGGAACTGGCAAACTTAGCGGTGCTTAACGGCATTTATTCTGCAAATTTTGAGCGTTTTGTCACGGCGATTGCCAGCAGAAACCAAGTAAACCCAGTCATGCAATGGGTTGAATCCAAACCATGGGATAAGCAAGATAGAATAGGTGAACTTTGCGCGACCATTACGGTAGCCGACGATTTTTCAAATGACTTTAAAGATTTGCTGATAACCAAGTGGTTGCTCAGTGCTATAGCAGCCGCTGTGATGCCAAATGGTTTCAGTAGCCGGGGAGTACTCACCTTACAGGGCAGCCAAGGCATTGGTAAAACGCGCTGGATAGCAAGGCTTATCGACGACGAGAAACTAGCAAGCCATTGTATCTTGCTTGACCATCATATGGACGCCAACAACAAAGATTCGCTTATAAATGCCTGTCGACACTGGATAGTTGAATTCGGGGAACTCGATTCATCTTTTAGAAAAGATGTGTCTCGCCTCAAAGGTTTCATCACCAATAAGGAGGATAAAATTCGCGTACCTTATGCAAGACGCGAGTCATTGTTTCCTAGACGTTCCGTATTTGCCGCAACGGTTAATGAAGACGAGTTCTTGGTAGATCCCACCGGAAATACCCGATGGTTTTGCCTGCCATGCACTGATATTAACCATAATCACGACATCGACATGCAACAGGTATGGGCTCAAGTCTATGAACAGATGTTTAAAGGTAAAGATTCACCGCAATGGTGGCTCACTGATCAAGAGCAAGACATTTTAGAAGCATTAAATTCTCGTCATTCGAAACGCAATGTAGTTGAAGATTTGCTCGAAAGTGAACTGCTTTTTGATGCGCCTAAGAAAGATTGGGTTCGCCTCTCGGCAAGCGACCTTTTGAAGGTCGTCGGTATCCAGAATCCCACTAACCCTCAAGCTAGAGAATGCGGCAATTTTTTACGACAGCGAATAGGGCAACCTTCCCGCTCACAAGGCTACGTGCGCTGGTTAGTGCCACCAATTAGTGAGACTTTGCAGCAGCAAGAAAAACCTATTCACGGCGATGACGACGACTCGAAATATTAGTTGTTAATTGAAGTGGGTGGCGTAGCAGATTCTCAAAATTTATTATTTTTAGGTAGTTGGCAAGCCAGCTAAGTCCGGAATGAAAGATGGCTATTTTGCTACCCCACCCAACCCACTTACACCTTTAATACATCATGCATGGATTTGGCAGAGGAATTTAGTTTTTTACAATCACTTTGCCGTTAACTCTAAATTTAAAATCAGGAAAATATTATGCAAAATCATGAGGATAACATCATTAACTACATCGAAGGTAGTGACCATACAGACGACGATAAGGCCATTTTCTTTGACTATCTTACAAAGCTATATAGCCATTGTCATGAAGACTGTGGCAGCGATTCACCAAAGACCCTCAAACAACTATTTCCAATAGAAACATGGGAAAACATTGACGGGCACAACAGAAACACATTGGGAAAACATGTTCGCCATCTCGTTAAGCTGGATGGTTTACCGCTGACCGAAGTTGGCAAAACCAGTGAGAATCATTGTCTTTATATAATCAACAAACAAGGAGAATAATTATGCCTATTCTTCAGCTCACTCAGGCAAAGGTTAATGACCTTCCTGGGTGCCCTGTCGGCAAAGCACGAATAGAGCTGTGCGACACTGCCGTCAAGGGACTATACGTCGAGGTCAGGGTTACCAGCACCATTGGCACCTATTATCTGCGCTACAAGGATATAGACGGTAAAACTTGTCACCGGAAACTGGGTAGCACAATGGAAGTACAACTGGTCGATGCAAAGGAACGTGCATTGCAATTAAAAGCTGAGATACGCATGGGTAAAGACCCTAAAGAAGAGACATTAAAGCGCAAGGCAATACCTATCTTCTCTGAGTTCTTTGAAGTTACCTATCTGCCTCATGCTAAGCAACATAAGCGAACTTGGAGTAATGATGAACAAATGTATAAGACTCACCTCAAGGGCGAATTCGGCCACTTGAAACTCACTGCAATCAAGCGTGAAGCAGTTCAAAAATTCCATTCAGGATTAAAACAACAGGGTCTGACCGGAAGTACCTGTGACCACTACCTAAAGTTGATGCGTCATTGCCTTAACCTCGCCGTAGATTGGGACATAATCGAAAGTAACCAATTGGCTAGGGTAAAGCTCTTTAGGGAATGCAATCAGATTGAGCGCTACATGAATGATGTTGAGTTAGCCGGACTGCTTAAGGTACTGCACACCGATGAGAACAGGTCAGTAAGCAACCTTGCGTTATTCCTATTAGCTACTGGTGCACGTAACAATGAAGCCAGACAAGCTAAATGGGATGACATTGATGTGGAAAGCCGTTTATGGCAAATCCCTGCGGTTAACTCGAAGTCTAAGAAGGTACGCAATGTACCGTTGAATGATGCCGCACTTGATGTACTGGCCAAGGTGAACACGCAAGATGAGTTTGAATATGTGTTCGTTAATCCTAAAACCGGTAAGCCTTATGCTTGCGTTAAAAAGACTTGGCATCGATTAAGAGCTGCCGCTGGCCTTCCTAAGTTACGACTGCATGATCTGCGTCATCAATATGCGTCTATGTTAGTTAATGTGGGAAGGAGCCTTTACGAAGTACAGCAGATATTGGGCCATTCAGATCCGAAAGTAACAACCCGCTACGCTCACTTGGCACCCAGTACTCTGCAGCACGCGGCCAACTCGGTGTCACTTCGACTGGGCCGCCCCTCGATCACCTGAGGGCACAATCTGGAACCATAACGGATCACCACGGGATTTTTAGGGGCCAAGGATGGCTAACCCACTGACCGGATTTGGCGATCGAGAGCGGAGCACTGTAACGCACTTTAGCAAGGAGGTTTTAGCACCTGTGTAACGTGGATGGGTAAGAGCACTAGATCTGCTAGCGCTCCCCTTTTACGTGCAAAAATTCAACCGTGTAGATTTTACTTTTGGCTGGGATTTGTAGGCATTTTGACTAGACGCTCACTCATCCCGTTAAATTATGATAGGTGGCCCAAAAGCATGCTGGCATCTTCAACTGACGGTCGGCTTCCTCACCTGCTCCCTTATAACGCATGCAAATGTGGCCAAATTTGGCTGCACTCGCTCACTTCAGCATTTTGCTGGGGGGGGTGGGGTCGCAGTTTTTTCCAAATTTTTTTGCCAGCGACCGAGGCAGATAGCTAAAGTTATGGCAAGTTGGAAATCTGAAATTATCCAGTTTGAGCGAGGAACTGCCATACAGTTTTTGCCAAGTAAAGGTAACCTTGTTGTCGCTAGTCGAGTACTTTTCTTCGGAGGAAAATTACGAGTACCGGACAAAAGGAATATCTGATTCGAGAAGCAGTGATTAATGTTCAGTAAACATAGATATTTCGCTACTTCCACAAACAATATAAAGTAATGGTAATAATTATTTATTAATCAAATTTCGATACTAAAGCTACTACAAGACGAGATGTTCGAGGGATTTAGTTGAGACAATTTTTTCATTTTAAAGAAAGTAATAGAATGAAAAAGAATCCTGCGTCAAGCTTTCACCACACTTTATAAATAGTCGGAATGACAGATATAAAAATAAGCAAATCATTGGCGCAATGGTAACTTTTCGTTTCTTGGCTTATATTAAGCTTATCAACCATGAAATAAACACCACATGCGGGGTGAAATAATGGATTGTTATTTTTGCTATAGTGGAGCGCAACCAAGACCACAAAGCGTCATTACGCGACCACTTGGCGTGTGCAGAATATGCCATTGTGCCGCATGTTATGGGCATGGTATAAGAGACAGAAGAAACGCTTGGTGGATATGCATCGCATGTGATATTAACCTACTTAGCCTCCGAGATCCGCTTCATAATTACGAATCCGATGAAGATCTTACCTTCGCGCAACCAGACGACACACCTAGAACAGCATCGCCCTATAAAAATCTGGACAGCTTTTTGTTCCATCGACCTGCGTGGAAGGAATACCAAAGAGAATTCGAAGATTTGCAAAACGAGAATACAACCATATACAAATATATTCCCCAAAAAATTTGGGAAACCCAATCTAACGAAATGCAACTCAAGCTAGCCGCTGCATTGTATATTGCAAAACTCTCAAAACTTTCACCTGAGGACTGGCCAGCAATCTTTCAACGACAAAAAAGTACGGGAACCCCCATAAATGGATAAGCATGATGACGCAAATCAAGCGCCAGAAGAAGCAGCCTCAACAACACCTGAGAACGACTCAATAGATAATAATCATCCTTCTTCCAACAAAAATTGGGAAGTGCGTTACGATGCTGATGTTGCCCACCACAGGGCACGTATACCTTATACCCCAGATGTAATAATTAACAACACCGGTTATATTTCCATTCAAATTGGTGATAAAAAAGATGTCTATAAGACATACAGTAAACAAGGAACCCGTGGGACACAAATTAGTATCAACGACGAGTATTTTAAAGTCAATAGAAGCGGTAAGGTTCTGGTACAGCCTATTAGCGAAAGTCAATTTCGAACGTTTCTAATTTTTCATACTTTCGATGGAAAAATCTGCTTGGCATTGCTCCTAGCTGGAGTGGTAGGATTTGGCATCCAATTTTTCTTCTTCATGGGCACCAAGTTTCCACAACATGCAATTGAAGTATCGACAGAAGTTGCATTTTCCGCACTCACGGCCAGTATATTTCTTAAAGTGATGGGATTTAGTTTGTTATTTCTACAAGCTATCAAGAAGCTCTAAGTAAAATTGTTGCTTAACTACAAATATGACAACAAGCTTAAAAAATGGCAGCGACTGTCGCAGTTTAGTGGCACCACAAATTGGACAATTTTAATATCGTCTATCGGTCTGAAGCTCGCTAAGAAATAATATTCTTAATGTCACTTGCCACCAATTTTTTCCATAAACTGACTGACTCTTTTTGGCACAAACTGCTAATTGACCTTTTTCAAAGCCAAGTCACTACCGTTAATCTCTGGAAAGAGCAATCTCCTGCTGTTGACATGCACCAATAGTCAGTTTAACGATCCTGAACCAAACTAAATTAACACCTGTTTCATAGATCAGATATACGTTTTATTCTTCTTATACTCTCTCGCTCTAAAGCGATTTTTAAAAGCTTATTAGCCATGCTAAAAATTGCTTCATATCTTAGTCATTGAACTGAACGAGTGTCTTGACATAATCATAAGAATCACAGACAACCACACGTTCCTTTCCAAGAAGTTTTTTAATGTGCTTATTCATAGAACCGTGTAGTTTAGTGAAGTTGAGCTTTTGCCCTGATTAAAACATGATTTATTCTTTGTTAACTAGCGTTCGACAATTACTAAACGCACGATATCTAAGCAAAATCAGGAGTGTAAGTACGAAACCAAAAAGGTAATGTGGTTCATCAATAGGGGTTATGGCCACGTCGGTAATAGTGCCAATAATTGTACTTCGAAGATCTAAATCGTAATTTACAATATTTAGATACCAGAATCCAATCCTCCAATCGTTCTGAATATTATTAAGGTTGAAGCCATCGTCTATGGTGGTGCTCTTAGAAAAGAATAAATTCATCGTAAAACGGTAATGAATGTTGTCTGAGAAACCAACCTCTTTAATATGTATATCATCATAGGGGTTTTCATGGAAATTATGGTCGTTGCTGTCATAAGCATGAAGATTTGAGTTACGTTCCGTTAATCCTTGGCTATATGAAACTTGCTTTGTACCTAAGTTCAAATTAACGTTATTAATCACGTTCCGGTAAATCATTAAGTATGCAGCTCCCGATGGTAAGGTGGTATCTTCATACGTCGCATACGGCAACGCCTCATGATCCCAATCTATTTCGAGAGTGCCAACATCAATACCGTTTAAATCGTAGGGTCCACAATCTCTGGTAGGTAGACCGATATCTAAGTGGTGGCAACTATTGTTGTATATATCAGATGTTAGCTTAAGTAATACTGCTTGTGAGTTGGCGGAGGCAATGGCAAACAAAAGTAGAAAAAGTGAGCGTATAAGCGGGTTCATAGAATTCCTTTCATATATTAAATGTGGGCAGTGCGTTTATATACTTAGATTGTTTCTTATCAACAATAACATGAAGTGGGTTATTTCTCGAGATAATCGATTGTTTTGGCTTCTACAAACCTTCGCCATGCATTGAGATTTGGGTAGTTGTTGTTTGGTGAGTCGACTAAAAGGTATTAAACAAACTACTGGGCAAGCTCTTGAGGCTCAGTGAGAGCAACGTTTCAATGGAGTCTTTTTCGACAACGGGATATAAGTTTGATAACTCAGACCCATTTATAGTTTTGCCCGCAAAGACCGCAATTATTGACAGTAGACATGCCGCCAAAAGGCGCCCTTAGAGCCTCTCATTAAAATGGTTGAACAGAGATCGGAGGCGGTCTAACGAAACTGAATAATTCATGACGATATCCTATGCGCTGCCTAACAGTAAAATTGTTGCCTAGCACACATAAATTTTGGCATCGAGTAGCGTTTATCATTACTTTCACTCTATTTTTACGCAAACAGGTGTTCGAATATTTGTAGTTCATTATTGCAATAATTACACGTACATATCATAACATCAATCCAGCGTCCGTTATTGGCACCAAACAGCCGTACAGCTGCCATATTTGAACGAGATTCCATCCTGATCTAACCTTAGATCATCTGCTGCTAACCGCTTAACTTGAAACTTTGCAGCTACCATCTTTTCACTTTTACAGAATTTCAGCTTGTCAGTTTTATGCTACCCCTCCCCCCCACGAAAAAGCAGATCTTTCAAATTTCAGTTCGGAAAAAGTTCGGAGTTCGGTAAGGTTAACTTGTTAACTTTCTTGGACTTACACGGTGACGACAACATCAACAACCTGAAAAGTTCGGTATAGTTTCGGTTATTCACTCACGAGTTTGATGAACAGGAAAAAGCGATACTTTTCTTGAGCTTAAAGCGTAATTTTTAGACTCTCTCCTTGCCTCATAATCGGCAGGTCCCCTGTTCAAGTCAGGGTCGGGCCACCATTTTTTCCATACAAATCATCTAGTTACTCCAGACCCACCGATTTATATATTTTTGGTCTAGGCGTTTTTATAGCAATCTGCGTGTCACCACACTTTTTCTGTATTGCTCTTTGTGGAGTTTTTGTTCCTGACCATGTTCGACGTGTGCCGACTGTGAAAGTTTTGCAGAGAGAGTACCTGTGGGTGCGGTGATTCCAAACACGAGAAACTGGTTGCTTTTAGCTGTAAGCGAAGGGGATTTTGCCCATCCTGTAAAGAAAAAAGTTTAGTTATAGTGGACACTATTTTTGCATGCTATGTCTTTCTCTTGAATAAAACTACCCAAACGATATTTGACTTATAGACAAAAAACATAAAAGGAAGCCAATAAAACAAAAATATGCCTAGATTGGATAAGTAAGTGTTATCTACAAAACAATTAGCTATAAAGCTGGTTCCGAATAAACTACAAAAGTACTGTCCAGCAAACCAGACCAAAAATTTCTTCTGACATTGAAATTATAAAGCTGCCATTAAATAATCCCAATACTGATAAACTTGCTAACGTTGCAAGCGTTAGAAAAAGAACGCTACAATTAAATACCCTACTCTTAATTTCATAGCGCACCTTCCCCTTGAAACGTGTTAATAAGTGCACTCACCGAAGACAGTGAGAATATCATTCGCCTTATAACTAGGGCTACCATTAATAAATACAGAAAAGTTGATTGTAATTTTAATTGGGACCTTCCCAGCCTATCTAAGGAGAATCATTTGCACCGCAGCCTTCCATTTGTGGGAGACCGCTATAATCGAGTTTGTTCATAGGTTGTGCCAATCTAAATTTGTTTTAAATATTTACAATGATTCTCGTTTCAATAAGTCCGTATTAATTTAGTTTGTTGTGTAATACGTGTCTTGCCCGCCGTCAAATCCAGTAGCAATCATTGCCGCTTTGCGATTACAAAAGTACAAATCAGGTTTTCCATCGCCATCGAAGTCTTCCGCTATTATGTCGAAAACGTTGCCAGATCCAGGCATGGATTGACCAGTAAAGGTACCACTCGCATCATTCAAATATAATAGATTACTACCAATATTTTCTGATATGTAGGTAGTTGCCGACACCAAGTCAAGATCACCATCAAGATCTAGATCGACTAAGTCAGAGTCTGCGTGTTGGCCGCCCATGGATGGCAATTCTCCTTGGGTGAAGTGTCCTGTGCCGTCGTTAATTAATACATAGTTTGCATCTGAAAAAGATTCAAAAAAAGCTACATTGGATACAATAATGTCAAGATCACCATCACCATCAATGTCCCCCGTTTCTATATCTCTTGTTTCAGCTGATATATCCGGTAGACGGGTGGCACTTTCATCGCTAAACGTCCCATCTCCATTGTTAATAAACACTTTGTTCTGGTTCTCGTTGCCAATTAATAGGTCCAGATCGCCGTCGTTATCAATATCGGCGGCTTCAACATCTTGGGTGATCTCAGTTGAAAATATTATGTTGTCAGTTTGTTCAATAAAGTTGGCATTTCCATCATTAAGTAGCAATCGATTGGTACCATCATTGCCTATCACGATATCAAGGTGTCCATCGTTATTCGCATCCAGTGTAGTAACCGCATTAGACCTTCCGCCGACAGGGATACGATTACTGACATCGGTAAAACTACCACCATTATTCAAATAGAATTCGTTAGTAATATCATCTTCGGTAACAAACAAAATGTCTTTATCGCCGTCACCGTCGAAATCGGCAGCGACAACATCTTCACTATCGTGATTCCGAGCTGCAAATGGTTTGCTTGACGTAAAAACGCCGTTGTTATTGGTCAATAAAATATTTCTTCCCAATTCAATCGCCAGTACTAAATCCATGTCACCATCGCCATCGATATCTACTGCTTCCCCATCCATACAACTGCCAGCGAGCCCACTGGGCAAACTATCTGTTTGGTCGTTAAAGGTAATCCCTGGAGAGGGGGTCGGTGATGGAGAAGGGGGGGGAGTTACTTCTGAAGAAGATCCTCCGCCACCGCATGATACGGAGCATGCAATGAGCGTAGCGAGTAATGAATATTTGAAAAACTTGCGGGATCTAGTAAATTCGAGTTCAGTTCCAATATAGTTTGAGCGCATAAAGTACACCATCCTTCGTAGTTATGCATTTATCCTATCAACATCAACAATAATTAGCAAAATCATAACTATGCTCGCTCTCTAGATCTTAATAATTTTTTGCATCCACCTAGGAATTAACGTCATCTATGTTTTTTTTTGACTAGTAGGTATTTGCCGTCAGGAGTGGCGCTTACATAGATATCCCATTTATCGGAATTGACATTGTCACCCATGTTAATCGCAGGTTCCTAAAATTCATCAGTTTGGATGAAACTAATCTGAAGGTTGGAGTCCCCGAAGCCGCCTTCCTGTCGGAGCTTTGTAAAATGTAAATTATCTGCAAGTTTTTCTTCCCATCGAGATTAGCGATTATTCCCATCGATTATCGTTTTGCGAGCTCTAGCATCCGATTTTCTTATCATATCTGCAATCAGTGCCGTTTCAGGTATATTCTTCCAGTACCTTTTGGGCACTGAGCTTAACATCGCGTTCTTTTTGATACGGGCGTAATTGAGATTTCAATTTCAGTATTTCACTTTTAGCTGCGAGGAGCTCTGCGTCATGTTTAGTCGAGTTATTTGGTTTAATAGCATTCACCCACTTGTAGATACTGTGCGCAGACACGCCCAATCGTTGTGAGACCTCTTGAACAGAATGTCGACCATCAATGACTTGTCTTACTGCTTCATCTTTAAATTCTGGTGTGTAACGTTGATTACTCATATATTTCCCCTGTGCTCAAATAATAGACGATGTTTGTCTATCAGACTGGGGGAAGTCCACTTTTCTATTTTTAGGTCTCACCCACTTTTGTTTAAAAAACACCCTGTGTGGCTATTTTGCGCTCAGCAACCCACTGCGTAATTTTCAATCCGGCCCATGACTGGCTTGCTCGACCTACGAAATTTTGGCGGAAGGTGCAGTTGAGGAGGACTCACGGTCGATTTTGCGCTGGGTTTGGTGATGAAAAGCCGTCAATGAACGTTGGTGGGCTACATGGCGGTTATCAAACGCTACGCAACCAAACGTATCAACGTAGTCTAAAAACTAACGATTGCATTAAATCACGTTGTAAAAGGCGAAAAGCCCAGATTTGTCAGGTTTTGCACCTAATAAGTTGACCGAGTAAAGCGACCAAAACCCAGGTTCTTAAAGTGGGAATCGCTAGAAACAAAAAAGCACCAAACATTATGAATGGTGCTTTCTAGAATCTTAACTAAAAAGCGACTAAGACTTTTTAAATCTGCGTGATGCTAAGCCCATTAAACCTAAGCCAAGAATAGCAAGTGTTGATGGCTCTGGAACGATAGTTGCCCTTACCAACGCTCCAAATGTGTCACGCGTATAATTATATTGATTATTGAATATGTTTATAGAGTTCTCATGAGTATAAATAAAGCCACCGTCGTCGTTACTATTATTGACACCATCATCCCATTTTATCCACAAATAGCCGTTACCTGGCGAGCCCGCTGTTGCGAAAGCAGCTTCACGCGACAGACCAATTGGATACTCTGCTATAATTGAATCGAAAAGTGCTGTCGCTACACTAAATGTTTCTAATACAAACCCTTGATCGATTATGTCAACTGTGCGCAGATTAAAAAACTTGTCAACATCCCAATATGTCAACCCTGTATCTGTATTTGTGAACCCATCGTTAAGGTCTACTATCGTTGCTTCAATGATTGCGGCATTTGTCAATTGACTTACCGATAAAACCAATCCAGCAACCGCCATTTTTAAAAATTTAAAATTCATTTGATATTCCCCTTAATATCTTCACAACCCATTTGGAAGATAACTACAAATGTGATAGTGCATCACATGCTTAGACGCAGGCAAGATGTAGACCAACACACAAATATTAAGTTAAATCAGATAGATAGCGCAAACTAAAACTAGACTAAGAAAAAGTCTTGTAAGAAAACTTGACAATTCACTTCAATGAAAAAGGTACTTCCTAGCTTATTGTTATGGGGGTTCGTCGCAGCGCAGTTAAAACCTAGCTGGTGAACATTGAAAGGGGGAGCAGGTTCAGGCTGCAATTATTGGGGGGCATAGCAAAAGTCTAGAACTGCGGGGTGAAGAACTGCGGGGTCAGAGCCGATGAAATGTATTGCCAGTCTGGCGTCAGGCAGGAAAGAGCGTTCAGAAGACATAGGCAATGCCGACAGGAAATTTTAGTTTGCTTTGTTATTAATTTACATGGATGTGCTGTTAATTGCTGCCTCCTTTTACTCAGTTTTTAAATGCTAATAAAAGCCTTCTATTAGAAGGCTTTTATGTTTATGAAATTTGCTTTGACTACGACACCTTTAATTCAGCCAATTAGCCGCGCTTGTCGCTAAATAGTTTATCTAGTATCAAATAAACTATTTGCAGTGAACACTCTGATTTAATCGCTTAGTATTAAGGAATAATCCAGCCAAGGTGTTGGTTTTTGGGCTGCTAGCTTGTATTGCTTCTTTAAGCACAATAGCATGTACTTTGAACACAATAATCAACCAGAGCGGATTATAAGCATGGAGATGTTGCAGCAGGCCACTAACGCAGTTGAAGACTTTCTTAATAACGTTGAAATTGACGAGTGGCAACGCGGCTATTACGTTGATCACAAACAACGCTACCTAGCGGACTTAAAGCTAATTTTAGACAATGTGACAGATAACACCTTACTGGAAGTAGGAGCGGCGCCTGGGCATATGACTGCGCTCATGAAAGCTTGTGGTATTAATGTCACTGGTGTTGATTTAAATCCTGAGCGTGTGAGCAATATCATTACTGCCTTTGATATGGATATACGTCAGTGTGATGTTGAGCGTGAGCCCCTCCCCTTTGAAGATGAAACGTTTGATTTTATTGTGTTCAACGAGATATTTGAACATTTGCGCATTGATCCTCCCTTTGTGTTATGTGAGCTAAACCGAATTTTGCAGCCCGGTGGAAAGTTGATGCTGACTACTCCCAATCTTTATTCGCTGCCCTCAATAGCGCGCTTTTTGACTGGGCGAAGTATTGCCGATCCCGTGATTGAATATAGTAAACTCCGAAATATGGGGCATATGGGGCATGTTAGGGAATACTCAGCACATGAAGTTAGTCGCTGCTTGTTTGCTAGTGGCTTTTCACCCTGTTATGTGAACTATCGGTTTCACGCTAATTATAGCGGTAAGAAAAAAGCCTTGTTATCGACCATGTACCGCTTAGTGCCTTCGCGTTTTTACCGTGAAATAGTGGTGATGGCAGAGAAAACATCACATGTCCCGCGCTTAACACCGGTTGTTCCTTTAATAAATTAGTCTTGAATACCACCCAGCGTATTTAGTTTCAATGCAAGAATCGTCCAAATTTGTATTTTATTACAATAGCTTGGTACCGTTTGAGTGGCCGCTATTTGTCAAACCCAACCTGGTTGGAGCCTGTGGGGGCAGAGCCGATGAAACCTCTGCTTTGCATTAATTTCAATCGATCATTACGTTATTGGCGAATGGCAGTAACGGCACAAACTGCTATTTGATGCCCAGCAAAGCCCAAGCTACTGACGTCACCCTCTGGAATGAGCGAAGCTGCCGGTTGAAAACTGTCACGGCAATTGCTGGTTTACTGTGTTGCATCCAACGATTGAACTCACAGCCAACGGAAGACGGTTACTAAGTCAGTCGGAACTGTCGAAAAAAAAGCCGGACTTAAGTCCGGCTTTTTTGAGGCTAGGTCGGGTTATTTGACTAAGTAAGTTCGAGCAATACTGATATCAATGTTATTCATCAGTGCCGCTGGATTAGCAATTACAAACTGATAGTTACCTTGGGTTACCGGTGTATCTAACAGAGTATCACCACTAATCACATCGGTTACCGATTCAGCTACGATAGTGCCCTGACTATCCATCAATTGAATGACCGAAGCAGAAGCTAAGTCTTCAACTTCGATGGATATGTGCGTGACGTTTTCGCCAACTGCAACGGGCAGAATCATCGCTGTCGCTTGACCAGCAGGCGAATAATCACTGGTTTGTGAGCGATATTCAGCACTGCTGCTGTCTGTAGCTGCGGTTTCTTTCTCACTTACCACTTCGAATCCATCGATATATCCAAAGTTTTCAATCATCACTAACTCAAACGTATGCTCTCCTTCTGACAGTTCGCCATAGGTCACCTGATTGTTAAAGTCAGGATGATTTTGCTTCGCATCTCCATCAAAGCTCAAATCTTGCTGTCTTACGCCATCAATGTAGATTTCAGCATCTCCGCCCTTTTCCGCAGTGCCATAAATCATACTGATTTGCGACCCAGTGAACGCTAACTTAAGACGTGTGTCACCGTTTTTCTTACCTTTTCCTCTATGGAACCCATCGTTAGACGCAGATTCAGACCCCTTACGGTGCCATTTTTTATGATACTCAATGGCAGGATCAGAATCATCGATACGAGTAACTTCGATTTCACCATTGTTACCGCCACCGTTGTTACCAGATGGGTCAAATACCGTAAACCCGTTATTAAGCGTGTAGGTTTGTCCGTCAGGGTTAGTCACAGTCACATTATGGCTGCCGACTTCAGCATCCGATGCAATCGCAAATTGGGCAGATAAGCGCGAACCACTCACGTAAGTCACGTTACTTGCAACAACCCCCACACCAGAGACTTCAATGGTTGAACCTGGCAGCATTTCAGCACCATAAATATCGAGTGTGATCACTTCATTTTGTTTACCAACACTTGGCGACAGTTCAATTAAAGTTGGTGCATCACCTGGCGCTACCACACTTGGGTCATCAGGGATCCATAACGTAGAGGTAGAACCTTCCACAGTTTGCTGTGGCGTTGTATCAGCAGTTTGGTAAACCGCAGTTTCATCGCCGTTTTCATCTAACATGATAAGACGTAGATCATTCAGGCGACCATTTCGATTAACATAACCACCTTCCTTAACCGTTAACCACCAAGGATTTGTTTTTGAAGGCGGCAGCATATCATCAACACCGTCAAGACTTGTTAGTGCAATTCTAAAGTCATAACGTTGAGTGCCGGTAGTAGCATTACCTTCTTCAGTTGATGTGGCGATAGCCTCTTGCGGAGATGCACCGTCGACAATGAATTTTGCATGGCCAGGCTCTGCACCACTTCCCAGTAAGATGAGCAAATCATTACTAATTGCATCGTGGGTAATTGAATACTCAAGATAGGCAATTGCGCGCGGCGTGCCTAACGAGACAGGATATGCCGGCTCTTCAACGACGCCACCATCGATTGAGCTATGATCAATTCTATACCAATAGGTTTCGCCGACCGTCAAGTTAGTATCGGTGATCGAATAATGGTTACGATTATTGACTTTAGCTATTTCTGCGGTGCCGGTGCCGGCTATCAGGCTGGTGTTAATCTTGGTAAATACACCTGGTGCACCGCCGACATCCGTAGCACGATATACATCATAGCCAGAGAGATTGGTTTCGCGTTGGCTTTTCCAATTAAGGGTAATGCTGTTATTGGCTTCATCTGGCGTAGCAGAAATGTGTACTACTTGGGTTTGTGAGTCTGTATCACCTGCCAAGTAAAGTGCTTCTTTTACTGCCGCGTAAGCGTCAACCTGGCCCCATCCGCCTGACGGATGATAGTTAGGATCAATCTCTGCAAATGGTCGTTGTGAAGCGTCAACTTTACCCCAATCATAACGATGCTCCGCGGTGTGACGCAATGTGGCATCGATATCTGCGGGGGTCAAATTTGGATTAGCTTCAAGCATCAAAGCAATAACACCGGCGACGTGCGGCGTTGCCATTGAAGTACCACTAAGTGATTTATATTGACGACCATCACTGGTCAATGTGCCATCAGCAGAGATCAAGCCCGAGCCTGGCGCTGCAATTTCTGGCTTCATTTCGTCAATGTTATCAGTATCACCGTCGTCTGTACGCGGACCTTCGTTTGAGAAGTCTGCGATAGTGTCATCGGCACGGTCGATGGTATTATAATCAGCGATTGCGCCAACGGTTATACCTTTGTCAGCCGCCGCTGGCGAAGATATATAATTAGTTTCGCCGTCGTTACCTGCCGCGATGACCGAAATAATACCGGCATCGTAAGCGGCATTAATAGTTTGTGAGCCAGCATCGCTGCCATCTGAGCTGTCTAATCCGCCGAGGCTTAAGTTTAATACTTTAATGCCATACTCATCTTTATTGACAATGGCCCATTCAACACCATCAGCTGAACCAAAACCCAATCCGCCATCGGATAACACTTTAGCATCAACCAACAATGCACCTGGGGCAACACCACCAAACACACCAGAATTACCGCCCGTACCTAATGTGGTGCCGGCTACGTGAGTCCCGTGGTTTGATGAAGCATTTTCGCCGCGGTCAATGGGGTTTATGCTTGAATCGGTGCCAGTATTGAGAAGTGCCTGACCAGAATAAAAGTCGCCCCCTGCAATAAATTTACCGGCAAAAGATTCGTGTCCTGGGAAGCTTGTCACCATATCGGGAGCATCATTTACACCCGTATCTAATATACCAACGACTACGTGACGACCGGTAATACCGAGGTTTTCATGAACCGTTGGAAAACGCTTATAGCCGCTTGCAACAGCACCAGATGCTTTATTGGCATTGTTATTTTTTGCGTACATCATCGGAATTGATTCAACTCGTGTCACGCCGGGTAAGTTAGAAACAGTTTGGATGTCTTGGTAATTCAACGTCATTCTGACATAGGGAATGGTCTGATAGGCTTTCATGCCTTCAACGTTGACACCTGATTGACGCAATTGGTCAAGGTCTGTTTCGGTGGGAATATTCTCAAACCCGACATAGACACCAAACTCAGTGACGTCACCAGAAAATACGGCAAAACGTAAGCGGCCATTAATTAAATCATTGTTTTCGAATGCTTGATTGAGTCCGAAATTATTAACCGCTTCAATGCGATCATCAATGCGGTTAGCATCTTGATCCCACATCCAGCTACTGCTGGCAAAAGCGGATGTTGAAGAGAGCGCGACAGCGATAGCTGTACTTAATACGCAGTTGGTTCTTGCTATTTTTTTCATATTGCACCTATTTGGCTAATTTAATCCAGCAAGTCTGCATCCAGCAAGTCTGCGCTCATGTTGCCAACTAAACTATCAGCCTTGTTACTGAGTGTTGATAGGTGGTTCCCCCTATATAAACAATAATATTGGGATCAGAGTTAAATGAAATATGTCTTAGCGTGTGTTGCTAGCAAGAAATTGACATCAATAAAACCGGACGGAAATCATGGCAGCAGCACGCTGCAAAATAGTTTTTATATCAACCAGCGCGGGCCAAGTTGAACTAATCACTATTTATGAAACACATAAAGCGTTTGTTCAAGTCAAAGGCAGGCCACCATCTCCTCTGACTAATACTTAATGAAAGGTATTTTCCTGTTATACAAACAGCGTTTAGAAATTAAGATGAGTGTCTTGGTAATTCACCTACATTCGTTACTACGCCAAGAAGTAATGATGGGTGTCTTGGTAATTTTTATGATGGGTGTCTTGGTAATTCGTTCTTTTGTCCCCAATAGAAAAAAACGCTCCTTGCCGCAAAGGCAAGGAGCGTTTCTAATATCAAAGCAAAACCGTGTTTACTTTATTGAAGGATATCAAATGAATTCCAAATCTCACCATCATCACCGCTCTCGCGTACCATATCCCCATAGTTAGACTGCTCGGTATAAATGACGAAATGGTATTCTGCACCTGATTGTCCCATTGTTCCGTTGACTGAGATCAATGCTAACGATTCTCTAAAGACAAAATCCTCCGGTAATTGCGAATCAATCGTAGAGTCACTATAGATGACTAGCAGCGTATTAACCCCCACATTCTCTATGTACCATTCAAAGGAAATAGGCTCATCACCTGAATCGTCCTGAAACTGGCCGGTGGCAGGATCATCGAAAGTACCAGCTCCCGTATCAGAAAAAGTCGCTGATTCTCCATCACTTGAAAAGGTCTTACCTGCCACATCTGCAAAGGTAAATTGTTGACTTCCACCACAGCTGGCAACTACTTCCTCGAAATCAGCAAAGCTATTGGGATTGATTGGTGCGCCGAACTCTTCACCGTCTCCTTCGTCCCAACCTGATTCATAGTCACAGGCCAAGGATTGGTTTCCAAAATTCACTCGATAATCGGTGGAATGTGATTGACCGGTAACTTCATCTTCTGCATAGATCCTGATCAACAAAGAAAGCTGCTCAGAATTAGGATCGAAATCAGGATTGTCTTCAATCGCACTTTCAAACATCGCAGCATCAAAGGTCACACTGGTGGTATCTGATGAGAATGATTCATCCCATATTTCTATCCGGTTGTTCTGAGCGTCATTAATCGAAATCAGTACTTCGTCGCTAACGGTTCCTTCAACCAATGTCCACTCAACTAATAGATCATCATTTATGTCAAAATTCTCTATTGCAGATTGAGTCTCAATTGTTGCAATAGGATAACGACCTACAATCTCAGGTTCGAATCCGATCTCTGTGGTGTATGTCGCCACTTCCGTTCCAACAGAAACTTCTGGAGCAACGGGGTTAGTCAAATCTAAATCCTGCGTATACAGGTTATACTCAACTACATCGCCAGGCACGAAAAGCGACGGGTCAATTTCTCCAAGTCCCATTCCAAAGGCTCTCCAATCTCCTTGATAACTCCCATTTCCTTCGTTATAAACCTGTAAATCTCCTGCGGAAGAATTTTCGGGATTACCCAAGAACAGTGTATGTTTTACCGTTGTTCCATCACTGCCGTCTATTAATTTTACTGATGCAGAGGCTATCGGTAATCCACCGGTCCCATTATTATCAAAGTTATTGTCATAAATCGAAGTGTTGATCCCACAACCACCTTCAACTCCGTCAGTCCCATCATAGTCGTTGCAATGGTAACCTAACTCAGAAATATCGACGATGCGTTGATCACCTAAGAGCTGCCAACCTAAGTCGTCATTTCTAGCTGCAAACCAAGTGATTGACTCTTTATCGACTTGCTGTTCAAAAATCACATTGAAACTAACAGTTGCCGTACCAAGACTGGAGTCCAGTTCAGCGATTGACACACTTGCAAATGCTAGTCCAACGGTCTGCGGATCGGTCGTAATATTGGTCAAAAACTCGCTACGCCCCGAGTCGTTTTCCAAGAAGTCTTGATTGAATAGATTCTCAATATCATCTGGATTAGGTAATCCTGTAGCAAATGCTTGTGCAAGGCTTTCGAAAAGATTTGCGATAGCCTGTGTATCAGAAACAGCTACGGTAACCGCATCAGGATCAACAGTTAACACTTCAGAGTTGTCATCCGGATCCGAAATGTCATCTGAGATTGTTGAGTTGTCCAATAAATTAGTAATAGTCACAACATTCTCTTCAGCAGAGCCTATCAAAACCAGATCAAGGGCGGCATCTAATCCTGAATGATCAGCATTAAAAGCGGTGCGAAGTAAATCGATAGCCGTTCCCAATCCCAATGCATCAAAGACTTGCTGTAGTTTATTTTGTAAGGCGGATTCTTGAGCTGCTAACTCATCAGCATCTAAGGATGACATCGAGTCAGAGTCAAAAAAGGATGCTGCGAGCTGTTGTGCAGTATTAGCCACAATTAAATCGGTAAATGGTGTGATGTTGACGGTATTGCCTATATCACTTTGTTCAGCATAGGAATGCAACCGATACGTCTTTCCACCTACCGTTCCTTCAGCTCGAATTCGATAAGGAGGAGTCAGACCGGTCACATCAACATTGTAACTTCCGTCAATTTCAATTAACGCTGACGTGCTAACGCCAAGTGAGCCTTTTACTGTGACAGTACCAACAATAGCGGCGCCTGCAGCGGCAACACCTCGAATGGTAGGTGGTTCAACATTCACCGTTCTTTGCGCCGTTGCTTGGTTGCCAGCCACATCGACAGCAGTATATGTAATGGTATACTCCCCTACCGTAGAGGTGTCCACTTCTCCGCTTGAAGTAACATTTACAGTGCCATCGGTGTCATCGACTGCAGTAGCACCCGCGTCAGTATATTCAGTATTTTGTACGACGGTGGCAGGATTGTTACCCGTCACCGTTATTTCTGGTGCGGTTACATCAATTACATTAACGGTTCTCGTTGCCGTTGCCTGATTACCCGCTTCATCAGACGCAGTATAGGTGATTATATATTCACCTAAGGTGGATGAATCAACGGTGCCACTTGTGGTTACAGCAACGTCTCCATCTACCGCATCTTCGGCGGTTGCACCTTGATCTTGATATTCTTCATTTTGACCAACCGAAGTGGGATTGTCTCCGGTGATAGTTATATCTGGCGCTGTTCCGTCTACAACATTCACCGTTCTTATCGCAGTACTTTGGTTTCCTGACGTATCAGTTGCGCTGTAAGTAATGGTGTAACTGCCCACTGTAGATGTGTCGACACTGCCGCTACTAGTAACTGAAACGTTGCCGTCTATATCATCATTAGCAGTTGCCCCAGCATCGGAATAAGTATCAGCATGATCGACCGTTGCGGGGTTGTCCCCTGTCACCGAGATCACAGGTGCCGTGGTATCGTTCACTGGATTATCATTGTCACTACCACAACCAATCACAATCAACAGCAATAGTACGATGAAAGAGTTCAGTAAATAACGGTCAATTCGAATGGAATTTTGAGAATATTGCGCTTTCATAACACACCTTAGCGACAACACAGTTGTTGCGCGATTTGGTTTCAAATACCAATCAGCTAACGAATCAACTGCATCGTAACTAGCAGCAATCTAATAATGCTTTGGTGTCAAAGATTGTGCATTCTGATTGAAAACAGCCCAAGTAAAATAGAGAGTTGAACAAAAAAGATAGTCGAAAACTGAGTGTTTTGAGAACTCTACTGCTAATAAAATTGATTGAAATGTGTGGCTAAGGCAGCAAAGGAACCGCATATTCTTAGTTAAGTCATTTGTAACTATAAGAATTTCGTTTTTTATTGGTGATGACACCTCATTAATATTTCTTAGCTTTATACTTTGTAAGCTTGGATTTATTACTTCAAGTAACCCTAGATGAGTTCATAAGAGTTGAAACGTGATGAACAATTAGGTCAGAGATTGATTCTTACAATCTCTAGGCTGAATCAATGTGATAACGAGAGAAAATGTCGGTTGAATTACTAAGCACCAACCTAATCATTACATTACATTTTATTAACGCCTTGCACGACAACACCTCTGACTAATATCTGTTTCACTTACATTTCAAACTAAAGCTTGCGTAAAGAAATTAAAGTGAACCTTGTGCTAGGAGCTTTTATTAATCTCACTTGTAACTCATTTAGCAAACGGGTACAGCCTATCTAGACGGTTCATTGTGAACCGGCAATCTGATCATTGATTGATGCCCAGCACCGAAATGGATGGTGTTGGTGGCAACCGCGAATTCCGTCGAGGTATATGGGTTTTCAGCGGTATTAAGATTTCGCGAATATGAGGGGAAATTGCTCGAGGACACTTCTACTTGTATTCGGTGCCCTTTTTTGATGATCCGCGACAGCATGATGGGCGGTAACACGATGTTATATATCTCGCCTTTTTGCATAAAGACTTCACGCTCTACTCCTTCTCGATAGCGCATTCGCATGATAGTGTTGCCGATGTTAAATGCCCGTCCATCGGGGTACAGGTCGTTTATTTTGACAGTGAAATCAGTGTCGGGCTGATTGGAGGAAACGGATAATAACACCTCGGTCATGCCAAATAGCGTTAAGTCGCTATGTACAGCATCAGAGGTAAACACCAACACATCATCGCGCTCTTGAATGGGGGCTTGGTCGAAGCTACCATCGTTGTGATCATCGCCTTCACCATATATTTCGCCGCCGAGGCTAGGCACCGGATCCGCAGGATCATAATCATAGCTCAGGCTATGTGTACCTTTAAGCGACGCTTGGGTTAATTGCCCATTAGCACTTAATTGCCACTGCTGATCCCCCTTCATTGGAAGTGTATTTGTATGTAGCCATTGCCCATCCCCCAAGAAAGCCGTGTAGGCATCACCTAATGGAGTTTGATGAGTGCTGGGTTTCATCCAACGATTAAACCAATCTATTGTTTGCTTAACATAGTCATAACGCATGTCGCCCAGCGCTAAATCGCCGATCTTGGCTTGCTCATTTTCAACCGTTCCTCGACCAAATGAACAATGCCCACCTTGGGTCAAGCGCAGCTGTTGGTTATTTCTTCCCTGCTTTTGGTTAGCTTGTCGATTCCACTCGAAGTAGGCAAGTGACGAGCGCGATGAGATGTCGTAAAGGCTTTCAAAATACAAACCAGGGACAGTGATCATATCACCTTCACTGACACGAAGTTCTGACCAGCTTTCGTGGGCCGGTCCTCGCATTAAATATTGTTCAAGCTCATTTCTAGGCGCGTTTAACTGGTTCATGATGTCTACCATGGGCAAGTGCATTCGGGTCTTATTAAAAGTCGAACTTGGGACTTTCCAACCCGCATTACTCAAATCAAAAAAGCCTATTGTGCGTTGCCGCTCTTCATTACTCAATCCGCGGGGTAATTGCGGCCAATCTTGATGCATTGATGCATAAAAGTAATTCATCCACCCTTGTTGCCAAACACCACCGCGCCAGAAGTTGCCCTGCTCTTGAAATGGACCCGCTTCGGCCACGCCAACTCCTACAGAGCCTGCCACCATTGCTTTGTGGGCGGGATGACTAGCCGTGGCAAGCTTGAGTTGATTTTCACCCGAAGATGAACAGCCAAAGGTGCCAACATCACCATTTGACCAAGGTTGAGACACTATCCAGTCAAGGGTATCCCAACCATCCTCTAAGGCTCCACCAAGCATACGAAACTCGCCTTCACTAAAATAGCGCCCGCGTTCATGCTGCATAATGATAGCGTAGCCTTGATGCAAAAGTTCCTGATACAGGGCACTGCTCCAGCTGAATTCTGTCTTGTAAGGTGTGCGGATAAGAATGCTAGGAACGCCAAGTTTCGACTTTTCAGGCGGGAGTATCACCAGCGTATTTAATCGCACACCATCGCGCATCACGACTTGTATGTTCTCTTTAATCTCAACACCTGCTAGTGGTTCTGGTTTTGATGGCGTCGACGTTGGATTTGAAGCTGGAGTGCAGGAAATTACGACCATTAACACACAACAATAGATTGCAAAACGTTTAATCATTGAAAAATCCCAGCTGTCCTAATGTGTGCTAAATGTTGATCCCCAATTATGAGCGAATCACGAGCATATTTTCACTATCAGATTAGGGTAATTTGTATGGGATATCCAGCCGTTCGGTAAATTGTGCAGCGCATTTTCAGGCTAAAATGTGGTGGTGGCGATATTGTGCTCATCAAGATTTGATGAACGCGTTATTGGATCAGAACAACTTGACTCAAAAGGAACCGCGCAGGAAAAGCGTGTCATTGAGTGATTTTACTCATCTATCACAAAGGTATAGCGACCATTATTCGTTCTACGGAATTTCCCGCTAGATAAATCACCGTCATCCAGAATGACGTCGAGTTGGATGATGTCCTCTTCGGGAGCCGTGGCGCCATCGATGGCGATAGCCGCATAGGGGTAGTTATCGGGGCCTTCCCAATTCCAGTTACCGCCTAACAAGGTTGGCGCCGACCAAAGCGCTTCATTGATTTGTAATCCAGTTGCATCAGGTGGCAATACAAGATGACTATCGTTTGGGTATCTACCGTTTACTTCTTTCCACATCGTAAAGCTACGTGAAAACTGTCCAATTTGAGCGGCAGTCTCAGTTAACTGAGAGCGAATGACAAAAGAACGATAAGATGCCATAGCGAATATTGCTAAAATGCCAATGATGGCAATGACAATCATCAATTCAATAAGCGTAAATCCCTGCGCGCGCTGCCCGACAAACGTCAAGGTTCTTAAATGTCGACTTTGATTTGAATTTACGTTCATACATTCACCGATTCTGCCACGTCTATAGAATAGATAGATTATCGTCTCATTCACTTTTCGCCAGCAATGCCCGATATCCCAGATACAAAGTAAAGTCTCGAGGGCTTGATTCTACTCTACCTAAAATCAGTCTGACTCTATCACAGTGGAAAACGACTAAAACTATCAACGGCCATACTCTGGTATATCTCAAATGACACGTGGCTTGTGTGCTTATGCCGTGGAAGTTCCTGAAAATTCGTGGGGATGTGAAGATACAAATTAAGGTGGGTGTCCACGTAAAATTCCAAATGACACAAAGCTCTGCGCGCTTATGTGATGAAAGTTCTTGGTGATATGAAGGTACAAATAAGGGTGGGTGTCCTTGTTATGTTTTGCTAGATACAAAAAAGCACCAAACATAACGAATGGTGCTTTTATAAAAATAACTAAAAAGTGATTAAGACTTTTTAAATCTGCGTGTTGCTAGCCCCATTAAGCTTAATGCAAAAATAGCTAGTGTTGATGGTTCTGGGACAGCAACGTTCATACGCATATTGGGATGGAGGGAATTACTGAAACTACTTGCTGCGAAGCCTTCAAATCCATCAATAAGGGTAATAGATGGTTGGTTTATGGCAAGCGGCAATCCATTGTCTTGATAATACGGAAGGCTAGCAATACCATTACTTAGGTGAGACAAATCAGCCATTCTAAAGCCTATTGCGTAATAAGTACTTTCCATAAAGTCGAAATCTAAATCCATGTCGTTCCACCCTAATGAAGAGTTCCCAAAGTTTTTAGTCGCTGACGCTAAAACATTTGTAACTTGATGACCGTCAATGCTCCCCCAAATCACAACTTCAAACAAACTGTCTAATACTTCCGCTTGAAACCCAATTGAATCAACTGAAAAATCTTCATTTGCCAAAAAAGATATCCCTCTGCCATCTCCTGCACTGCCGCCAGAGATTGAACAACAAAAATTTCCACTGTTTAATTCTACTACCCCTGCATTTGCAACATTAAACAAACAGCTGGCTGACAAAACAATTCCTGCAATAGTAGTTTTCAAAAATTTATTCTTCATTTGATATTCCTCTTAATCTCTTCTCAACGCATTTGGAAGATAACTACAAAAAGTGATACTGCATCACACAATCAGACGAAAGCAAAATGTAGGCCAACACGAAAATACACATTAAAAACATATGGATAACACTTTATATTGGGGGGCGACATGTGGTTGTGTAAATTAACCTGACATCTAGATTCAACTAAAAGATACTTTCTGGCGTGTTCAATGTAGGTAATTAGCACCGCTTCCCATCGTTTGTACGTGCGATTTTAGTAAGTTTTGATGATGACGACTGGGTGCGGATAAAAAGTCTACAACCTTGGTAATGCGCAACCGTCGACTGGTCTTTTACACACACTCGCAACTTTTGAAACTTTTGCCTCTAATGCTTGGTATCAAATGGGCAGCATAAAAAGTTTAGACTTAACTCGCGTCAACAATGCACAGAAATAGCAATAAGGGTGGGTGTCCTTTTTATTCTTATAAGGGTGGGTGTCCTTTTTATTTCGTCTGACTTTATCCCAGTAGACAACGACTAAAACTATCAACGGCCATACTCTGGTATATCCCAACTGACACGTGGCTTGTGTACTTATGTCGTGAAAGTTCCTGAAAATTCGTGGGGATGTGAAGATACAAATTAAGGTGGGTGTCCACATAAAGTGAGTGCTGGTTTCATTACGGACTAAAGATGGGTGTCTTTGTAATTGTTGGTCATTGTCATGCTTTTTTCTCTAGCGCTTGTGAGTTGGTGGAAATTTGTTCAAAGGCGTGGGTGCAGTGTCATTAAACTTTACAACCTCAAATTCTAATTTTTTAACCATTTGATTTATAAAGATATTATTTCTGGCGTATTTTTTGCTTTTGCAAACGTGTATTTTTAAATTAACCAGGAATATCACGATGTTAAAATCGTTATCAACTATAATTTTAGTAGTCGCTTCATTTACTGCCCAGGCCGCCATTGTCACCTTTGACGATAGAACAGATTTTCACAACGCTGCAGGCACGAATTTGGTCTTTGAAGGGTTTAATAATGCCTATGATACAGACATTACTGTTATCCCCGCAGGTGGATTTAGCGATTTTTGGATGTATAACAACCCTTTAACCGAGGGAAGTCATGCGCTTGGTCTTATTGAAAGATCAGCAAATACTTTCGCATTTTCAGCGCCAGTTTTTGCGTTTGGATTTGATTATATCGAAATCAATAGAGGTGCATTAGATTACAGTGATTCTGACGGTAACTCGATTATTGGTGCGCTACCTGTGACCGATTTTGTAAACGGCTCTTCTGAAGGCGGATTTTTTGGGGTGTTAAGTGATACCGCAATTTCTAGTTTTACCATCGGAACTGGCTCAGATGGCAGTGGTAGTGTATTTTTCATTGACTCTTTGGAATTTACAGCAACGGTTCCAGAGCCTGGTTCACTTGCCTTATTTGCAATTGTTTTGGCCTGTTTTGGACTTAGAAAGCGCAGCACGCTATAACAATAGTGATAAATAAACTAACGCCCAGCAATCGCTGGGCGTTTTGCTGTAAGCTCCCACCTCACCTAACGTCTATTAAATTACCAATTCTCGGATACTTGGTGAATCTGCATATTCACGTTAATTTTCTGCTTACCTAAGTTTTTCAAAGGTGCATAACTTGAATCTGATTTTTTCAATTAAACGGTGTTGCTTCTTTTGCGGTTCTTGATTTTTTTGTACTCGGTTAGTCCAAACAGATAAATACCCGTTACCCACAGAATAAAAAGCCCGATCCCTGCTGGTAAAAATATGCCTAATTTGATCCAGTCCGCAAAATAGCTACCATCGTGGATTGCCTCGATCACATCACTGCGCCTTTGAGCTACCTGCAACACTTCCGCAGTGTGGGTATCCACCTGTACTTCCCAATTAGTGGCTGAGACGAACTTTATTATTCCCTTGCCCGGTTTTAAATCGGCGCGTTCGAGTTCCTCCCAGCTAGTAAAACCTGCTGTTTCAACCGTCAGTGCAGCATCAAACAACGTCTGCATTGAGGCCATAGGCACACTGTTTCGTTCTATTCCTTTTTGACTAGATGGTTGTATCCATTCAACTTCTTTTTTAAGCATTAATAACACACCCGCCCCGATCATGATGATCAGGGGGAGTGCTATTATAAACGACCCCCAATGGTGGATCTTTCTAAACAAAGTGTGTGTCTTCACGGATTAATCTATCTCAACCGGTTCGCCAGAGGTTTCTTTCATCAAACCGATTGGCATCCAAGGCGCGCCTGCTTCTAGTAAAGACTGTTTGAATGCCGGAAATTCAGTTTCAATCAAATGATTCAATTGAGGCTGCAATACGTTAAGCGCATCTTGCACAATTACCATTTGCTGCTTCTGAGTAGAAGTTAGGCCCCATGTATTTGCCCGCGCAAACTCGATCATAAACAAACGACTAGCAATTGAGGCTGGCGGCGTACCCATACCACTTCTTGATTCTTGACCGTAGAGCGTTTCTTGCGCAGCAAAAACGGCTTGGCGAAGGTTCTCATAGCGTGTTTCCATTTCGCTGGTTACCGCGGTTGATCGATCCAATGCTTTTCGGAACGATTTCAACTGAGCGCTTAAGTCTTCTAACTGTATATTGGCCATAGACACTTGGCGTCTGAGATCTTCTACCTGAAGTAATAACGCAGAGCGTTGCTGCGGAGATACACCACCGGGCACGGTTTCTTGATGCAGCGGTTTAACCTTAAAATTAACGGACTCGGTCAGCTCACGCGTTTTACCATTAACAGTAGAGTAAAGGGTTGCGGTATAGCTACCCGGTGCAGCCAAAGGGCCAACATCGCCGAAAAAGCCAGGGGATGAACCCAGTGCATTGGCTGATGGTAAGCGTAAATCCCAGTTGACACGGTGGAGCCCTTTTTCGGTTTTAGCATTCACTTTACGTACGATATCTCCCTGCGTATTTTTAATGATCAGATACACGCTAGGTTCCGCTTCTCTTAGTTCATTCTCGACAGTATCCCATGCGGGATAAAGCGGGTATTTGTCTTTTTCTAAGGCGTTTTTTTCCTTTTCTTCTCGTTGTTCTTTAAGAGATTTAACTCCATCGCGAAGATAATAAGTAAAGGTGGCACCAAAGTCGGGGTTTTGGGCGCGGTATTCAAAATCACCATGTGATTCTGTATGCAAGCTCTCAGGAATGTACCAAAGCGCATCACGAGAGGTGAACAAAAGCGCTTCTTTCTTTAAGCTTTCCTTGCTGATAGTACGTAGCGGTGAGTAGTCATCCAGAATATAAATGCCTCGGCCAAAGCTGCCTGCGACGAGATCATTTTCACGACGCTGAATTTTCACATCACGGAATGAGATCGTCGGTACTCCGCCGGTTAGCTCAGTCCACTGTTTGCCGCCATCTACGGTAAAAAACAAGCCAAATTCAGTACCAATAAAAAGCAGATCTTTATTCACATGATCTTGCACAATTCGCCATACAAGATGTTTATCAGGCAAATTAGAGGCAATCGATTTCCATGATTTACCGCGATTGGTACTCTTGATTAAATAGGGTTTGTAGTCACCATATTTATGATTATCAAGGGCGGCATATACAGTATCTTTATCGAATAAATCCGCACGAATGTCGTTGACATATGCGGTGGCAGGAATGCCCTTAATATCGTCAATTTCATATTTCTGCCAATCTTTACCGCCATTCGAGGTGACTTGGATCAGCCCGTCATCCGTACCTGCATATAAAATATTTTCATCCAACGGCGACTCTGCGATATTAGCAATGGTATTAAAATTCGACATCGCCAAGAGATCATATCCAGAGTTAACTGACCAAGTGCGATCCATTACTGGCATGTGCATTCTATTTTGGTTTTTCGTTAAATCACCGGAAATGGTCTGCCAACTATTACCTCGATCATCCGAGCGCCATACTCGATGAGATGCATGATAAATACGCTTTGGATCGTGACTCGACACTAAAATAGGGGCATCCCAATTATAGCGCTCTCCCGGCTCTCCCGGCTGCGCTTGCGGTTGAATAGAAACATACTCACCGGTTTTACGATGATATCGAGCTAGGTTTCCTTGTTGTCGTTGACCGTAAACAATATCAGGGTTGCCGGGTTCAGTAGCAGGTTGATGGCCATCCCAATCTAGGATCAAAAACCAATCATTGTTTTTAATGCCATGCTTTTTGGTGGTGCGGGAGGGCCCACCTTGCGAAGAGTTATCTTGAGTGCCGCCATACACATAGTAGAAAGGTTTAGTGTCATCCACCGCTATCTTGTAGAACTGAGTGATTGGCATATTGGATATGAAACGCCATTTGTCCATACCATCGCGGGTCTCGTAGATACCACCATCACTGCCCACCAGCAGAAAATCTTGGTCGGTTGGGTGGAAGGCCATGGCGTGATCGTCAACATGTTTGTATTTCACATTCATTGGCGTCCAAGTTTTTCCGCCATCATCACTGTATTTGGTATAGTTGCTAGCGATATAAATACGGTCAAATCGGTGCGGATCGGCAAATATCTCTTGATAATAGTGAGGCCCAGTTCCGCCCCCTACTTCATCGGACATTTTTGTCCAACTGGCGCCTTGATTGGCAGAGCGGAATAATCCACCTTTGCGTTGATTAAGCTCAATGGCGGCGTAAACCACATCGGGATTAATTGCTGAAATTGCCAAGCCAATTTTACCCATATCAGTTTCAGGTAACCCTTGAGTGAGTTTTCGCCACGTTTTACCGCCGTCGTCGGTCGTATGAATAGCTGAACCTGGGCCCGTGCCCACATAAGCAGGCAGTGTGCGTTGTCGTTGCCATGTAGCGGCATAAAGTTTATCGGGATTACGAGAGTCAATGACTAAAGAGGTCACTCCTGTCCATTCATCGGTCTTTAAGACGTTTTCCCACGTCTCGCCACCGTCTGTGGTTTTAAATAACCCGCGCTGACCGCCTTTAGACCACAAAGGCCCTTGGGAAGATACCCACACGGTATTAGAGTCTGTTGGATGAACAATAATGTCGGAAATATGCTCGGACTGCGCCAATCCCATGTTTTTCCATGTTTCACCACCATCAAGAGAACGATACACACCGTCTCCGAAACTCAGGTGACGTCCACCATTATTTTCCCCAGTCCCCACCCAAATAATATTGGAGTTGCTGGGATCAATGGTCACATCCCCGGTCGAATAGACCGCTTGTGAGTCAAAAATAGGCTTCCAAGTAATACCACTGTTGTCTGTTTTCCATACTCCACCAGAGCCTACTGCCACATACCAGGTAGAAGGGTCTTTCGAGTCCACCTCAATATCAGCAATTCGACCGGACATATAAGCTGGACCAATATTTCGCAGCTTCATTCCAGAGAACAACTTATCTGTCATGATATCGGTTTTGTCTTTTTTAGCTGCCTGTGAAGAGGGGGATGCTAAGACAATTAGAAAGAGGATGGCGGGAATCAGCTTCATGCATTTCTCCTGTAACTTCCGTTTAATCACATTAAAGGTCATTACGTTATTATTTTTTAGTTTAAGGTTCTGGGGATTAAGAATAGAGTTTATAGCATTTTTCTCAGGGCACTTCATGTTACATATAATTAATAATACCGAGCCATTACCCTGTCCTCGCTACTCGCTGAATCGACAGCGAGTAAACATTACCGTCAACGACTACTTTAAACTTGCAGCGTGCTTGAGCGCAGACCAATAGATTTAAAGGGGATGGTCAGCGAGAGACCATTTTTAATAATCAAACCCACTTAACATATACGACCAGATGCATACGTATTCAGCAGTTTTGCAGGCAGCGCATTTCATTTTAGCTGTTAATATTTTGTTAAATTTTTAGGGATATTCATTATTAAACGGAAGTGTTAACTGTTCACAAACACAGGAATACTCATGCACTGTCTTACTTCAATATCTTTGCCTAAAACGCCAAGGTTAGCGTTTTTGGATGGCTTACGGTTACTGCTGATAACCCTACTACTCACTTGCTCATTTTCGGCGTTGGCCGATGCCTGGCTTGATGGCGACCCTAATGCCATTTGGCAACGGGCTCCTGGCGTGTATAAAGAAGGCAATACTTGGTATGCCATAGTGCATACTCAAGCCACTGATACTAATGTAAAACTCTATGGCGATTTTACTAATGGACAATCTGGCGCGGTGTCGATGACTCGCACACCCGATGGCAAGTTCTGGTGGTTTAAAGGCACCGACAGCAGTTTTGCTCGTGCACCTGCCCATGGCGACGGTTATCGATTTTTGCTCACCCGCGGTGGCCAACAACAAAGCTTTCAAGATCCTGCCGCTCGCTGGGTAACCCATTCCAATTTAACCTCAGGCATGTCAAAAATCTATCTCAGCGATGCCTATCAATGGAGCTCGTCTAATTGGCAAAGACCGGATCAAAATGAGCTCAATATTTATCAGCTGCATCCCCTGCGCTTTACTGATCGAAATGGCGGCTCACCTTTAGCGGAAGTGCTTGAAGAACTGAATGATAATGGCAGCAATGATTACTTGAGCGATTTAGGTGCAACCGCAATTCAATTGCTACCCGTTAATGAATTTGCCGGTGAATTAAGCTGGGGCTACAACCCGTCATTTTTCTATGCGGTTGAATCCTCGTATGGTGGTCCAGATGCCCTTAAGGCTGTGGTGGATGAAGCGCACAAGCAAGGCATGGCCGTGATCCTAGATTTGGAGTTTAACCATTTGGGAATAGGCGACAATATTCTGTACACCATGAACAACGCAACTTATGCCGATGGCGACACCGTTTGGGGCCCCTTGTATAACTTTAACAATGACGTGGCCAAGCACTTTTTAATTCAAAACGTGCTTTATCTTGCGCGCGAATATCGTATTGACGGATTTCGATTCGACCACACCAACACCATTCATAACAATAATAGCGGCTACATTACCCAAGCAGGCGATGGCGGTGGCTGGGACTTTTTGCGCGAATTGTATGGCAACATTAAAACCGAAGATCCCAATATTTGGTTTACTGCCGAAGAATTACCCGATTGGTGGGGGTTAACCGCGGATAACACTGGCTCAACCGTCGCTGGAAGTTCACACGCTCCGATGGACAGTCAATGGACGGATACGTTTCACGATAACTTTAAGTCGGTACTTACCGGTGGCCACTTAGATAACCTTTGGCCGGTATTTGGGCACTTTGGTGATGGCTGGCAAGACGCCACTGTCTACAGCGAATCACACGATGAAGTAGGTAATACCGATGATCGTATCGCCAAACGCGGTCGCGATGGTAAAGGTTGGGAGATGAATCAGCTGTCGCTTACTGGCACCGTGCTGGCCCGTGGTACCCCCATGATATTCATGGGTCAAGAAGGCGGCGAAAGCACGCAGTTTCATATCGATTGGTGGGATGACCGCCTTCCATTAAATGACTATGAAAACGATGCAGGCCGCCAGAAAGTACTCGCTTGGTATAAGAAAATGAATGAAATTCGAGGCGCTGATCTGCAAAGCTT
This sequence comes from Aliiglaciecola litoralis, assembly GCF_039523355.1. Taxonomy (NCBI): domain Bacteria; kingdom Pseudomonadati; phylum Pseudomonadota; class Gammaproteobacteria; order Alteromonadales; family Alteromonadaceae; genus Aliiglaciecola; species Aliiglaciecola litoralis. The sequence continues at coordinate 38,379 of NZ_BAAAFD010000010.1, forward strand.
TGCCAGCGCAGACAGCTTAGTCACTCACATTCATAATAATAATGGGGTTGCCGCGTTCAGCCGTGACGGTGGTAAATACGTGGTGGTAATGAATTTCGGCCCCACTACGTGGTACAACTATGATGTCGGCATTAGCGGCACTTATTTAGAGGTGGCAAATACTAGCTGGAGTCAATACAACCTAGGCGGCGTGCCCGTGGCTAGCCGCGGTGAAGGCGTCGCCAATGCCATCAGCAATGTGCATATTCCGGCCTATGGTGCGGTGGTGTTAGCCCGAGCATCAACCAGTGCGGCGGTGAATTTCACCTGTAATAACGGCACCACCAGCTGGGGACAAAACGTGTATGTGGTTGGCAATATCCCGCAGCTTGGAAGTTGGGATACCAACAGTGCTGTGCAACTTTCTGCCACTTCTTATCCAACGTGGACAGGCACAGTTAATAATCTACCAGCTAACACCAGCATTGAGTGGAAATGTATTAAGCGCGACGTCGGCGCTGTCGTATGGCAAGGTGGCGCAAACAATAGTGTGACTACGCCGTCAAGCGGAGCAGTTAACTCAACAGGCAGCTTTTAAGTTCAATATTCGACTCGTCCATTTTTCGGGCGAGTCGATTTCATTTGGCATCAAATAAATGATGCCTTTTTGAACCTTCCTAAAACCATACTCAGTTTAAAATCAAGATAGAAATCTGAGTTTGCTGCTTCCATTTATTGTGGGTGTCTTGTTAATTCGCTTTTATTTATTGTGGGTGTCTCAATAATTATTCTTTCCCCAACCTAAAACCGCATCCCGTTTAAAATCAAGATAGAAATCTGAATTTGCTGCTTCTATTTATTCTGGCTGTCTTGTTAATTCGCTTTTATTTAATGTGGGTGTCTCAATAATCTGTTTCTATTTATTGTGGGTGTCTCGATAATTATTCTTTCCCCAACCTAAAACCGCATCCCGTTTAAAAAAAGGATAGAAATCTGAGCTTGCTGCTTCTATTTATTCTGGCTGTCTTGTTAATTCGCTTTTATTTAATGTGGGTGTCTCAATAATCTGTTTCTATTTATTGTGGGTGTCTCGATAATTATTCTTTCCCCAACCTAAAACCGCATCCCGTTTAAAATCAGGATAGAAATCTGAGTTTGCTGCTTCTATTTATTCTGGGTGTCTTGTTAATTAATGATGGGTGTCTCAATAATCTAGTGAGCCTGTTTAATATCGATATATTCGAGTTGACGATGTATTAAGTGCGGTAATAAAGCGTTTAGACATAGATTTATTTTTGTTTTCAATGTGCTGCAGGCAATTGAAAATGCCGCCTGTTTTGAAGTGGGCGGCATTTTTGTTTTAAACGGCTCATACGAAATTAAAATGATTGGCCGTTATTCAAACTCCCCGGAGTGTCATTTGCTGCAGATTGCCAAGTAAAGCTCGCATAGCTTTGTCCACTACCTGATAGTTGAAGCGAGTGACCAACCGAGGTAGAGCTGTTTTCTGACACGCCAATATTGGTGGAAGTCATGCCACTAGCTGCACCATCAGAAGCGGTGAACGTACCTTCATAACTTAAAAATTGCACAACATTATTGCTGTCATCAATTAATGCAATCCCATCTGGCGCACCATTTTGCAGGCCACTTATGCTAAACGACTTAGTACCAAATCCGTTTTGTTGGTTACTGATAGTGCCGCTCAAATTAGTGGTTTTATACACTGAGCCACCATTGCCGTTATAGGCAAGAATCTTCCAACCGGAAAGATTGGTATTGGCGGTTCCGGCTACCTCGACAAATTCGCCTTGGTCGGAACCACTGTTATCGTAATGCAGTTCATTGATCCACACCTCTGGAGATGAACCACCACCACCTCCACTACCACCGCCTAATCCAGAGCAGTCTTGTTCGAAAACACAAGCCACGTACTCTGGATGATCAATGAACGGATTACGATTACCTTGATGCGCGTAAACAGCATCATTATGTCGACGTTCAAAATCATCCACTGGATCATCTTTGTGCCATTGAATCAGGGTTGAGCGCAATCCCATATAGGCCACACTTAAATTTGAACCGGTATTGGAGTTGGCAATCAATGAGCGATTATCGGTTAAGATCAGATCTGGCTCAGTTTTATTGGTAATCGAATGGGTTCCGCCTTCATAGCGCACCGCTAAATACATTAATGCTCTGGCCGAGTCTCCTTTTCTATCATCCCACGTTTCCCAACTGCCCGTGGCACCAGAACCTGTAGTGGTATTAGAGTCACCGGCTCCCCCACCTCTACCATGATTGGCTAGAGTTGTTTTTGTGCTACAGCCAGAGTTGCAATCGGCAAAGGGTTTATTGCTTCTACTGGAATTGTAACTGCTATCAGATAAAAACAAATGGTGAGCGTCTGTGTAGGGATAGTTGCTACTACCATCTTTTGGAAAGCCATAAGATTTGGGCCAAGAATGTTCTCTATTATAATAACTGTTGCCGCCGCCAGCTTTGCTATAAGTAGCGTTTTTGTATATATCGATGATTTTCGAAGAGTTATCGGGGTCTTCATCTGCCTGCTCTAGTATATCCCAGGTATCTGTTGCGCTTGAGGTATAAGGGAAGCGTTGATGGTCGTCGATAATTTCGTGTAGGGAGTCGTGTAGTGTCTGATAGTTGGTAGTGTTTACCGAGTCATAGTAGCCAGACGGAATGGCTGCACTAACGGGGTTAATAAATAACAAAGCGGATACAACGACGCCGGCAATGCTGCTGTTACTTTTGAATTGTCTCATTACTGTTACCTTTTATAAAAATGGTACGAACAATGACGGTTTAACTGCTTTTCCGAAATTGAATAGTGTATTGACCGCTTGGTATGAGACGTTGCAATTCCGAGCGTTGCTTTCTCACCCCGTTGATTCCATCAGGTCCTATTGTCATTCCTGTTTTTGGCGTTTTTTAACTGAATAAAAATCAACCAAACAAGTACAGTGGAACAGAGACTTACGAGAATTTTAATAGGGAGATACCCCTAGAAGTACAGGTAAATTTAATGCAGGGGTGATTGAGTTCAGTAATAAAAAGTAGAGAGATTCGACAATGGTTATAGTGATTAAACGAGGGCTAGTATTAAGGTAATGAAATCTGCGAAAGCAAACACGAGGGTAATAGGGTAAATTCAAAACGAATATCTAGTGGAGTAAATTACTCCCTTTGGCGCTACCAGCTAGCTTCAGCCCCTGATTCCACGACCCGACCGGACATTATAACGGTAGTCACGACATGAACATCGTTGAGGGTCAATGAATAATAGTGTGAAAGCGCTTTGGCCAGACCGAATTGAAGCAAGGAAACTTCGCGATCTGACCACACAGATGGGAGTGATAAATTTGCCATTACTTTGTATTTATTGCCATGCTGCTCGGTGCTAGTAACAATATTAATTGTCATATGCTCTGACGGTATTCCCGACTCTTTTGCCCAGAGCTCCACCAAGTTCGCGGACCCCTTTGAACACTCGTTGGTAATCACACAGTTTGCAATTGGCATGATCTATCACTTGGTTTTATGGTTTTTAACACTACCTAGAAATGCAGAGGCAACTATAACTTACTTATCTTTAAGCTATAACGGCAATTAGTCACCTTTATTAGGTTCTATTTATAGTTTATCAGGGCCGATTCTCAGAGTTGCGGTCGCAACACTGACCTCTAAGAAAAACGCGATCAACCCCCCTGTAGTGAGCAGTAATCCCAAGATAAAGGTGGTGATGATCGCGATGTTTAAGTTCGGCATGATCAAACCATTTACCAGCAACAAAATGACATCGATACAGACGGTCACTGCTGCGCCAATCAAAAAAGTCACAGCCCAATTGGCAAAACGCATTCTTCGACGTAACGACTTTATCTCAAGCGTAGCTTTAGCACTTGCCTGATAAACTTCGGAACACTCCCCTTCTTCAAAGGAACGAGCACGGTCGATGACTCTAGCAAGTCGCCCAGTGGCAACATTAACCATTTGCCCTATACCAACAATTAAAAAAACAGGGGCCAAAGCCAATTGAATTAACTCTACCGCGGACTCACCAATCAATACTTCCATTACATTCTCATTTGCAGGTTGGGTTTAAGTGCAGAAAATAAAGCCTACCAGTGAGCATTTCAAGTGCAACCCGCAAACAAAAAGTAATATTTATTCACTATTTCAGAGACACGTTAAGTGTCGCGACGAATGAACACTCAAGCGTCAACCATTTATCCAATCCGAAGCGAAGGCACTATCGGGTGCATATTACACGCAAATTGAACACTGAATGTTCATCACATGCCAAGGGTTATTGGCTATATTTGGCCATAATCTGATCATAGGCACCGCTTGCTTTGAAGTCTTCTAGACGTTCGTTAAAGCGGTCGACAATATAGGGATCGACACTTTCTTTACTAAACATCACATAAATATCACCGGTATTCACGGTAAAACTGTGAGGTACTATGTAATTGTTCAATGCTTTGCGACGCAAGATTGAAGCTCCAACAAAGCTATCCTCCAAGAAACCATCAATATCCAAATCAAGTAAACGAGCGATATTTAGTTCGCCCATAATACCTGTTACAAAATTCCCTTTAGTCGTTTCTCCATCGAGCAGCGCAGATATGCGTGGCCCGTAATAATAGTCGCCAACCACACCGATTTTGCTGCCATTCTCAATAAAATCGCTGATATCTTGGTAATTTACTCGGGGTGTATCATCTTTGCGGATATACAAGGTAAATTCTTCCATACGATAGGGATCACTAAACATCGCATACTCTTCTCTGGCTTCGGTCTTAGACGCTCCCAAGAGCAGATCGACGTTGCCTTGTTTTAGATCTTCCAACAATGACACCCATGTTCCTCGAACATAAGTAACTGAGCAATCCATGTCTAATAGGATGTTACGAATTACTTCAATGTCTAACCCCCTCACTTTGCCGTCAACATCGACATATTGATAGGGGTCCCACACATCAAATCCGAGACTGACAGCGCATTCAGGCTGGTTTTTATCTATCTCCATGGCGCTAGCTAGATCACTATCAGATAGTGCTTTAGAGGTGGAACTAGAAGAACCTTGTTCTGGGCTACAAGCAAACAAGGTAAAAGACGCGACTACGGCTAACATTAACTCAGTTGTTTTCATAATACTGTGTCCTTAATTATGATTTACTAAGTGTAAGACACAATTTCAATTTTGCTATTCCGATACCAACCTTAACTCAAAAAAACGGTATCTTATTATTAATAATGAATTTTATCTGTACCGCTTAGGTGGGATATTCTACTATTTACCCAGATATGCATTCTCCAGGATAAACTCATGGACAAACAGGTAAGCTCACGTACTACCAGTCAAAAAGCTTTGCGGATTAATTTAGATGAAAAGAAATATGGCACCATTGTAGAGATTGGAGCTGGACAAGAAGTCGCTCGCCAGTTTTTCATTGCCGGAGCTGCCGCTGGCACGATAGCGAAAACCATGTCGGCGTATGACATGAAGTTTTCTGATGCCATTTATGGTGTGCAAGAAGATGGCCGTTATGTGAGTAAGGCCAGAGTGCATGCAATGATGGAACAAGAATTCGATTTGGTATTAGATCGCGTTGGCGCATTACGATCAAAAAGTTCGCGGTATTTTGCTTATGCAGCAACGGTGGCAGCAAAAAGCTTTAATCGCCAAAATGAATGTCATGCTTGGGTTGGTTTGCGCATTCAAATGTATCCTGGTGCTGAGCCATCTGACATTACCGTACATGTACGTATGTTTGACGACAATGCCGAAGCGCAACAGCAAGCGTTGGGAGTGTTAGGGGTCAATCTTATCTATGCGGCTTACTATTATTTCGAAGATCCCAAGATGATTATTGATTCTCTCACAGACAATATGAAAGCCAACCGAATTGAGATCGACTCGATTGATTTCCGTGGTCCTTATTTCTTAGATGTTGATAATAGAAATAAAAACTTGCACCTGATCAGAAGCTGGAAAACACGGGCAGTGATGTTCCGCCCAGACGGATCAGTTGCCGTTCCTGCAGAGCTTCTTTATAAAAAGAACGTACTTACTATTCGCGGCTCGTTTAGGCCTGTTACAAAGCTCAATGTTGATATGATTGAACAAGGGCAAAAGTCATTCTTTGAGCTTGACGGAGTCGATAAAGACAACACGGCGGTGATCGCCGAAATATCACTAAATGATATGCAAGGTAACGATGCTCGAGTACCAGAAAAAGACATAGTCGCGCGCGTGCAACTGCTCAATTCTCTTGGTTACAACGTTATGGTATCTGATTATACCCGTTACTTTTCATTAAGAGCATACTTTAGACAGTACACCCAACTGCAAATAGGTATTGTTGTAGGAATGATAAACATAGGTCAGATATTCGACGAAGAAACCTATCGCGGCGTGGAAGGCGGTATTTTAGAGGGATTCGGTAAGTTATTTCCAGATAACACGCGATTATTCATATATCCAGAATTAGATCAATCTGGCGAATTGAATGACTTCACCAAAGTGAAGGTACCTGAGCACCTTCGCTTCTTATATCGTCACTTGTTAGAAAATGGCTTTTTATCCGGTATCGAGTGCAGTGATAGCAGTTTATTCTCCATTTATTCACGTGATCTTCTTAAACAACTGCCTAGGGGAAGAGGAAACTGGGAAAACAGTGTTCCTGAAAAAGTTGCCGAACAAATCATTGATAACAAATTTTTCGGTTATCGCGGATAGTACTGCAGCGGCAGTATTCGCTGCCGCTTTCGCTTCACATTAAATCAAAAATACAGAGGCTTGGCTAAAGCAGCCACTTTTAATCTTGCCTGCCCTTGATAAAAACAACTCCGGCTAAACATGCCTGTCCACGTAAAAACAACGCCGGTTAAACATGCCTGTCCACGTTAAAACAGCACCGGCTAAACATGCCTGTCCACGTAAAAACAACGCCGGCTAAACATGCCTGTCCACGTTAAAACTGCTCCGGCTAAACATGCCTGTCCACGTAAAAACAACTCCGGCTAAACATGCCTGTCCACGTTAAAACTGCTCCGGCTAAACATGCCTGTCCACGTTAAAACTGCTCCGGCTAAGCATGCCTGTCCACGTAAGAAAGTGCGGTGAAAAATTTGCCCTGTGGTCAATTATTGCTAGACTCAATTGTATGTGTTTGTGATTTTTGCGATGGGTCGATAGGTGGACAGCGAAAAATTGACAGCCCAAGGTGAGCTCGCCATGTCGGTGGATGGCCAAGTGTTGGTAATCGAAGGAGAAGGGCCAGCAACCTTGGATTTAGTAATGACTTATCAAAAGAACGTACAGTCATATCGCGAGCAAATTTTACCGTCTCCCTGGGTGAGTTTAGTGCTGCTAAGAGGCACACCTCTGGTAACATCTGAGTCAATTGACATCTTAACCGAGACCATTAAGCAAGCAAAATCGATGCAACTAAAAGCAACCGCCGTGGTATTAGTTGATATCCAATATGCAGAAATCGTACAGCTTTTTTGGCAGACCATTTTTGATAGTGCGGGTATTAAATACCGTTTTTTTGAATCCGAGAAAGGTGCTCGAGAATGGTTAAACAGTATTATTGCTAGTTGTTAATCCTCTATTATTCACGCCAAGCTTGACTGCTGATATTAGGCCCCTGCAGTTAACGTTACGTAATGTGTAAAACACTTATATAGCTGAGTGCCGCTTAAAACGGACGCCGATGGAAAATGCAAGATCGGAATGAGATCACAGGGTGCCTTTATGGTTTCAGTGGCTCGCTCGTTTTCAAGTTCATCCACGTTTAATATGCGTGCTAACGCCTCTCCTTGCTTAACTCTACTACCAGGAGGCGCCAAATAATCTACGATACCGCCTTGTTGAGTATATAAAATCTTATAATTGTCGAGCGTAACCGCCACCCGCAACATGTTTTTAGGTTGATAATCGGCATCTACCAAACAACCTTTGGCATTGAGGTAAGACAAAATGCTAACCGCATCGTACTTGCCTTCATCAAAACTGATCACTTCTTGGCTTCCCATCTCTAACGTAAAGGCTTCAACGTCGAACGCCACCGGCTTTTGATATTTGCTACTGAGCTTTTCTTGTAAGGTCCACCAATGGCAAAACGTGGCTTCATCCAACGCACCTGCGAATACATTAGGAATTAAAATAACATGCGGAATATTGAACAGACTTGCCGATGCTTTAGCATATTCAGGCACATAGATGTGACGGGTTGAAACTGGCCCGTTGTGTAAATCAATCACGATATCGGCATCAAAAGCCAGCTGTTGCAGTTTCAAATTCAGTTGTTGTGCCAGTCCTAAACCCCAAGTACTGTTGAGTCGGTTATCGATTTGCGCTTTCATGGCATCTCGAAAACGTGACTTGATGCTGGCTTGAGATTCTTGCTCATCGACCGTTTCGGCAAATTGATTAACAAGCTGAGGATCAAAATAATATCCGCGATTCCAATTAGTACCGTTGATTGGATCAAATCGGCCAAGAGTATATTCACCCGCTTTTATATTGGTACCAACCGGATTGCAGTTAGGTACTAAGGTGATCTCGCCCGATATTGGCAGTTCCTTTAACGTTTGGATGAGGTGATAAATCACCACATTACCTTGCACTTCGGCGCCATGAATTGAGCTTTGTATATACACTTTTGGCCCAGGTTTACTACCTTTAAAGCGATATAATGGCACTTTCATATTGCGGCCAGAGGCATTTTGCGCAACAACCAGATATTCTTTAGAAAATTGATTCATATGACGTTACAGTTTCCAAACAGGACTAAGATCAGTTATACCTATTAATCGGTTAACTGTAAAAGTCCAATTTTCAACAACAAAATGCGTGGCGGCCGATCCAGAATCAATTTAATCCAGTATCAATAGCTAATGCATGCCCAATTAATAAGGAAATAACCTTGAGTGACTCCACCACCATAATGTGGTTCCGCCAAGATTTGAGATTGCGCGACAACCCGGCGCTGCGTGAAGCCTGTCGAGGCTCCAATGTCATTGCAGTCTATATTTATGATGATATCAATCCAGGCAGTCATGAAATGGGCGCGGCAAGTAAATGGTGGCTGCATCATTCATTGGCCAGTTTAAACAGCTCACTGGACAACAAGCTGCATATCCTTAAAGGCGATCCGGCGGTTATTATTGATCAGCTGATCAAAAAGTTTGATGCCAATGAAGTGGTATGGAACCGATGCTACGAGCCTTGGCAGGTTAAACGCGACAAACAGATTAAGTCGCTACTGAAGAACAACGACATTGCGGTGCAGAGCTTTAATGGCTCTTTACTGTGGGAGCCATGGGAAATCATGAATAAAGCAGGCTCCCCCTATAAAGTCTTTACCCCTTATTATCGAAAAGGGTGTTTGCAAGCGCACGAGCCAAGGGCTGTGGTCGACGCGCCGCGTCATTATTCCTATCTCTATGACGCAGATTGTGATTCAGGGCTCAACTCATTAGCCTTGCTGCCAGATATTAAATGGTATTCTCAATTCAGCAACCGTTGGCAACCGGGTGAAGAAGGTGCGGCTAAAAACCTCAGTCACTTCCTGAGCGAGCCGATTCAAAGTTATAAAGAAGCCCGCGACGTGCCGGATAAAAAAGGCACGTCGTTTTTATCACCCCATCTGCATTTTGGCGAGATATCCGCTCACCAAGTTTGGTATGCAACCCTCAACAAGTTCAACGGCAGTATTGACAATCCTGACGTCGATTCCTATCTCAGCGAACTTGGCTGGCGTGAGTTCAGCCATTATTTGCTGTATCACTTCCCCTCTTTACCCGAGAAAAATTTCAACTCGAAATTCAATCAGTTTCATTGGCGAAACAAAAGCCAAGACCTAACTGATTGGCAAAACGGAATGACGGGCGTACCTATGGTTGACGCAGGAATGCGTGAATTGTGGCAAACCGGATACATGCATAACAGAGTCAGAATGATTGTCGGCTCTTACCTGGTTAAAAACCTGATGACCCACTGGCATCAAGGAGAGGCGTGGTTCTGGGATTGCTTGTTGGATGCCGATTTAGCCGCCAACAGTGCGAGTTGGCAATGGGTAGCAGGCTCAGGCGCAGATGCCTCTCCATTCTTTAGAATATTTAATCCTGTCACGCAAGGTGAGAAGTTTGATCCCAAAGGAGCCTATGTCAGGGAGTATTGCCCTGAGCTAAAAGACCTGCCAGACAAGTACATTCATAAACCGTGGGAGGCTCCAGAGCATATACTGCGTGATGCAGGGATAACCTTAGGCAAAGATTACCCTCATCCACTTGTCGACTTAAAGGAATCCAGACAAGCCGCATTAGATGCCTATTCGGCGGCAAAAGATGCCCACCAAGAAAGTGAATAGCACCAGCAACTAAAGGATCCAATAATGGCGAAAACCTTGAGATTAATACTGGCTGATCAGCTGAGTATGTCGTTGCCAAGTCTACAATCTTGTGACATCGAGTCTGACTGGATCTTAATGGCTGAGGTCAAAACAGAGGCAAGCTATGTTAAGCATCATAAGAAGAAGATTGCTTTTTTATTTTCTGCAATGCGTCATTTTGCCTGCGAATTGACCAACTTAGGTTACCAAGTAAGATACATAAAGTATGATGCGCCGGAAAACCAAGGCAGCTTATTTGCCGAGGTCAAATATGCAATTGAGGTGTTGGATATAGAGAATATCGAGCTGACATTTCCCGGTGAATATCGTGTTTTAGAAGACATGCGCGGATGGCAGGAAAAGCTAGGGGTAGCCGTTAGCATTCTCGAAGATACGCGATTTTTAAGTACACCAGAAGAGTTTGCCCAGTGGGCTAAAGGCAAGAAGCAATTGCGCATGGAATTCTTCTATCGGCAGATGCGCCAAAAGAGCATGAGCTTGATGGAAGGTGATCAACCCACAGGTGGAAAGTGGAATTACGACAGTCAAAATCGCCAACCTTTGGATAACGACATTGAGATCCCAGATCCTGTTACTTTCGCGCCTGATGCTATTACCCAAGACGTACTTTCACTGGTTGAAAAGTCATTTTCCTCGCATTTTGGCGTACTGGATAATTTTGACTTTGCGGTGAATCGCAAGCAGGCACTCAAGGTACTCGACACCTTCGTTGCACAGCGTCTCGTTCATTACGGCCAATTCCAAGATGCCATGGCCCAGGGTGAGCCTTGGTTATTTCATTCGCATATAAGTTTCTATCTTAATTGCGGATTACTGTTGCCCAGTGAGGTAATTGAACTGGCCGAAAGTGCTTACCGCAACGAGATGGTGCCATTGAATTCCGTGGAAGGCTTTATACGTCAGGTGTTGGGTTGGCGGGAGTACGTTCGCGGACTTTATTGGTACAAAATGCCTGAGTACAAGGATGAAAACTTTCTTGAGGCCAAGCGCGCCCTACCCGGTTTTTTCTGGGACGGGGAAACCCGTATGAATTGCCTTAGCCAATGTATTGTAGAAACCCGGGGCAACGCTTATGCACATCATATTCAGCGCTTGATGGTATTGGGTAATTTCCTGTTGCTGGCTGGCGTGCATCCAGACGAAGTTAACGAGTGGTATTTGATAGTTTATGCCGACGCATACGAATGGGTCGAATTGCCGAATGTCAGTGGCATGATATTGTTCGCTGATGGCGGACTACTCGCCAGTAAGCCCTATGCAGCCAGTGGCTCTTACATCAATAAAATGTCCGATTACTGCCAGCAGTGTCACTACAATGTGAAAGAAAAAAACGGCGCGCAAGCCTGCCCGTTTAACTATTTGTATTGGGATTTTTTAGACCGAAACAGAGAAAAGCTCGGTAACAACCCGCGGCTAGGGATGCCCTACGCTACTTTGCGTAAAATGTCCGATGAAAAAGTAAGGCATATACAGCGCGACAGTGACATTTTCTTCAAGGCGCTCGATGCCAACGAAGAAGTGTGAGCTAGCGAAGTCAGCGGCATCCCGCATGTGACAAAACCACGGCATCACAGCAAGTGCCAACAGGAGTTAAGAAGATCCTCGCACTGCGTGCGCATCAAAGAGACCTCGAGGATGACTGGTGATTTGAGCCCTTCGAGGATGACTATTTTCTTGCGTCATCCCAGCATGTAATCAAATCCCGTCATCCCAGCAGTGCTCTTAAAGCTGGGATCTCCCCGAAAAAGCAGAGCAATTCAAGTGCCAACAGGAGTTAAATAGATCCTCGATCAAGAGACCTCGAGGATGACAGTTTATTGAGCACTTCGAGGATGACTATATTCTTACGTTATTCCAAACATAACCCCGCCCTTCTACTACCTCTTACTGGCAGGCTTAGACTTTCTTTTGTGCGTATTCCCCGCTTTGTTATGCGGCTGGTTGTCACTAAAGCGGGTTAATCCTTGCTGGGCTTTTTCTTTGTTGCCTTTACCCTTTGCCAGCGCTTTATTGCGCGAACGCTTGGCAAATTCTTTATGAGCTTTACCACTCATCTCGTCTCTGCTCTCTGGCGGTACAAGATGCTTGGGACCATTGCCAATTAAATGTGCTTTGCCCATGTCAATAAGAGCTTTGCGGATCATCGGCCAGTTAGCAGGATCGTGATAGCGCAAAAACGCACGATGCAAGCGACGGTGTATCTCGCCTTTAGGCACAGTCACATCTTCACTCTTGTGATTCACCTTGTGGATCGGGTTTTTGCCCGTGTGATACATGGTGGTAGCATTGGCCATCGGCGATGGATAGAAATTTTGCACTTGATCTAATTTGAAGTTCCGCTCTTTAAGCCACAACGCCAAACTCACCATATCCATATCTTCTGTCCCTGGATGGGCAGAAATAAAATAGGGTATCAAAAACTGCTCTTTACCCGCTTCTTTGGTGTACTTATCAAACATTTCTTTGAAGCGATCGTACGTCCCCATGCCCGGCTTCATCATCTTATCAAGCGGCGCTTTTTCAGTATGCTCTGGAGCGATCTTCAGGTAACCACCCACATGGTGGGTCACCAGCTCTCTCACGTAGTTAGGATCTTCTATGGCTAAGTCGTAACGTACGCCTGAGGCAATCAATACTTTCTTCACCCCTTCGACTTTGCGAGCCTTGCGATATAACTCCACCGTAGGAGTTTGATCGGTATCTAGGTGACCACAAATATCGGGCCACACACAGGATAAACGGCGGCAGGTCTGTTCGGCTTTAGGGCTTTTGCAGCGGAGTTTATACATATTCGCTGTAGGGCCACCAAGATCGGAGATAACGCCGGTAAAACCCGGGACTTTATGGCGAATTTCGCCGATTTCACGCAAAATAGATTCTTCGGAACGGCTTTGGATAACCCGCCCTTCATGCTCGGTGATCGAGCAGAAGGTGCATCCACCGAAGCAGCCACGCATGATATTTACCGAAGTTTTGATCATGTCATAGGCGGGGATTTTTGCTTTACCATAGCTTGGGTGTGGCACCCGTGCATAAGGTAAATCAAAGATCGCATCCATCTCTTCGGTTTCCAGTGGAAACGCCGGTGGATTGATCCACACAATGCGATCACCGTGTCGCTGCGCTAACGCTCGGGCGCAACCAGGATTGGTTTCTTGGTGCAAGATCCGTGAAGTATGCGCGTAATGGGTCTTCTCGGCGCGCACCACATCATAAGGTGGCAGCAATACATAGGTTTTTTCCCACGGCTTACGTCGAGTGGTCTTTGACGTAAAAGGCTGTACCACAATCGGCTTGGCCTGCTGTGTATCCTCTTGAACTTTGTCCTGCTCTTCCTTGGCTACCGCACATTTGTCTTCAATATATTCATATGGACTGGCGATAGGGTCAATTTTACCAATCACATCCACATGGGTAGAATCCACTCCCTGCCATTCAGGTAAGGGCTCTTTGCGGATCACCGCGGTACCACGGATATCCTGCATCTCAGCAATGGTTTTACCTTGCGCAAAACCATGCGCCACCTCAAGCAAAGGTCGCTCAGCATTACCAAACATCAACATGTCAGCTTTGGAATCAAACAACACGGAGCGTCTGACTTTATCCGACCAGTAATCATAATGGGCAATGCGTCTTAGGCTAGCCTCAATACCACCAATGATCACGGGCTTTTTATAGGCTTCTTTACAGCGTTGGGTATACACAGTAACGGCACGGTCGGGGCGTTTTCCCCCTTCGTTGTTAGGCGTGTAGGCATCATCATGACGTAACTTACGATCCGCCGTGTAGCGATTGATCATCGAGTCCATGTTGCCCGCGGTCACACCGAAAAATAAATTCGGCTCGCCAAGCTGCATGAAATCTTTCTTACTGGTCCAGTCTGGCTGAGCAATGATACCGACACGAAATCCCTGAGATTCAAGGACTCTGCCAATGACCGCCATGCCGAAACTAGGATGGTCAATATAAGCATCGCCAGTGACAATAATGATATCGCAGCTATCCCAGCCTAATTGATCCATTTCTTTGCGCGACATAGGCAAAAACGGCGCTGGGCCAAAGCACTCAGCCCAATATTTAGGATAGGAAAATAGCCCGCGCTCCGCTTTCATGCGTTGCACTGGCTGACGCATCACAGTCATGTATTACACCAGTAAGTAGATTAAGTATCGAAATTTCGCGCGAGTATAGCAGAAAACGTCGACGATCAAGAGTAAAATTCTGCACACAATCACCGGTGTTATGCTTGTAGTGAACAGCTGTAGATTAGAATAGCGGTGGGGGTTAGCGCTTTTTTTGCGGCACTACGCCAGGCTTTGCGTACTCAAAGCGAGCTAACAATGATGGTTGGTAGTAGCCATCTAAGCTGGCGATACAGACAGAGTCCAATGCCTGTAAATCCACAAACCCGTCTTCTAACACCGCGTTGTCATCTAGTATAACCTCCACAATCCGACCAATAACCATGTTCGTTTGATTGACCGCCAGATGCACAACCTCTTCCAACGCCATACCAATCTTGACTCTGGATTGTGCAACATAGGGCGCGTTGTGGGTGTCGCTAAAATATGGCGTTAGGCCACACTCATTAAATTCGCTTAGTTCTTGGTCGTATCGCGCTGAGGTTTGATGTGCTGCAGCAATAATTTCGCTGTTTATATGATTAAGGGTGTACACACCAGTTTCGACAATATTTTCTAAGGTGTCTCGGCGCACCGTGTGGGGGCGCATGATCATACCAAGTAAGGCCGGATCAGCACCAAGATGAAAAACAGAGTTAACAATAGCGACATTGTGCACTTGCTGATTGCTTTGCGTGCCGACTAGATGGGCGCTTTTAAACCCCGACAGTGAATTGACAAATTGTGCCCGAAAACGCGAGTCCATATTGTGTATGTCTGTAACAGTGTACTTCACGCTCGCAGCTTTCCTATTCTTGCACCAATCACAACGTTATTCGTCATCACGTTTAGCGATAACTTCGATGCCAAAGCCGTTATCAATAATCAACACTTCTATTGGCTGACAGCATATTTGGCAATCAACAATCTGTTGTTGGCCAATATCATTAACTTCGTCTATTTCAAGGTCATTGAACGTCATGCAATAGGGACATTCGAACTTTTCTGCAGCAGTAAGACTCATTTGCTACTCCACTTTGTTTGATGTTGTGTGTACGCGTACTTGGCATTAAAAGTTCGTTTAGTTAAAAACTTTAAGTACTGACTGGATATACAGTGATTTTTAAAATACACTGATTTTTTTAAGGCTCACTGCGACCTATTATTATTGATGAGAGCGACTCTTTTACCCAGTAAATACTACTTGTCACATTTTCAAGAGTTTATTGAATTTGTGACTGGCCCTTGTGCGCATTTGTTAGACAGTGATGACAGTCAGTTTATCAGCTCATTTCAAACTTTACCCGAAGATGCCCAATGTTTATTTGTCAGGGGACTTAATCGAAAATCGCCCATCATCAAAACAGCGTCACTTGACTATGAGGAAATAAATAATACCCAACAACACATGAACACCTTGCTGCAACAGGGGTTTTATCAGCCCGTTACTGAGCAGCATAGCGATCAGTTATTAACTACTTTAACCAAACCCGAGTTAGCATTAGTGTTAAGACAAGCTGGCGTGAATCTTAAGAGTTCGGACAACAAAGCCACCTATTTAGAATACGCGATGGAAGTGTGTGATTTTTGCCATCTCAGTCCTTTGCTTGGCACTGAAAATCTAGTGCGATTAGGATTTGAGACGCAAATCCGTTATTTCCTTTTTTTGTTTTTCGGGGATCTTCGTTCTGGTTTAAATAAGTTCTCAATGCGTGATTTGGGCATCATGCCCACTCGTCGCGGTGTCACTCAGGATGCCGCGCGTTTTGATTTTATAGATGAAGCAAAAAGTGCATTTTTCTATGCCTGTCAGCGCAAAGATATGCATCAGCTAACGATTTCACAACAGCTTGAGCTTGCGATCGATGTCAAGCACTTCCCTAGCCCGCAGGGGACACTAGCCAATATTAATTACGATCGATTTTTATGTAAATTGGGCAAGGCTATTGTGTCTCACCAGCCTGAATTAGGTATCGAGATTCTGGCATTATCGGGGGAACCCCTCGCCCAAGAAAAGGTCATTCGCGAACGCTACAAGCAAGGCGACAAAGAATGGGTAAAACAGCGTTTAGAAGAGATTATTGATAACCCCGACTCCGAGGTATTGCTAACCTTTGCTGAAGACTTTTTAGACCGCAAGTTTAACCAAAAACGCACTAGCGTTTTAACCGATATGTTACGCGAGCAATCCGCCTCTCTCAAAATTGATGAGATGTACATGGACTCGGTCGAGAACGGTGTGAAAGTGCATTACCAAAAACAAGGCAAGCAAGTATTTCGCACTGAAAATAGATTGTGGCGTGCCTTATTTGGATTGGTGTTTTGGGATGAGTTGTTTGAAAACCAACAAAGCTCACTGATCACCGAGTTCGATTTCAAACCTCAGAGTATTTCGCAAAATCAATTTTATATCACCTGCGAACAAGCCATTGAAACGCGGCTTTATCGTATGACCAGCAGTAAGGCCGTGTTCATGCAATTGTCAAAAGTGATGCTGGAAAAATACGGTAGTCCCAATGGCATTTTTCGTTGGCATCGTTCTTTATTGGAAGTACTCGCGGTCTTTTTCGATTATGTCGATATCGACGCATTTAAAGCACAGATGCGCATGATGGCCCAAGATTTCAAAACTTACGGTGATGGATATCCTGATTTAATGGTGGTTGATGAAAACGGCTTGCGATTCGAGGAGATAAAAGGGCCTGGCGATCAGCTGCGAAAAAATCAATTGTTGACCATACGACAACTGCGCCAGCAAGGGTTTGCTGTGCGTATTACGCAAGTAGAGTGGTTTCTCGATCCGTTACAAACCTATGCCGTGGTTGATATTGAGACCACTGGAGGCAGAGCAAACCATCACGGCATTACCGAAATTGGTATCGCCAAAGTGATTGGCAATCAAGTGGTCGATACCTGGCAAACCCTGATCAACCCCCAGCGTCACATCCCCCAAAAAATCACCCAACTCACTGGTATCGACAATGACATGGTCGCAGATGCACCTCTGTTTGTAGAGATAGCAGACAAGCTCAAAGACTATTTAGCCGGCTGCGTGTTTGTGGCACACAACGTTAATTTTGATTATGGTTTTATACGCGAAGAATACCAACGATTAGAACAAAGCTTCAGAATGCCAAAGCTATGCACGGTAAGAGAAATGCGTAAGGCCGTACCTGGTCTGCCTTCTTATTCGCTGGCAAATTTAACCCGCCATTTTGGTATCGATATGAGCCGCCATCACCGAGCATTATCTGACGCTCAGGCCGCTGCCGAGCTGCTGTTTATTATTAACCAAAGCCGCCACCAAAAAATAGCAGATAGCGAAAACCATCTTCCTGAATAAATCGTATAAGTAATCAATTAAAACAAAGAGAGCTACCATGCGACCAGCAGAAGAATTATCCCGGATCATTGAAATGGCTTGGGAAGATAGAACCCCTTTTGAAGCAATCGAAAATTTATACGGCGTATCAGAGCCCGCGGTGATTGACATCATGCGCGCAAATCTAAAACGTAAAACCTTTAATAATTGGCGCAAACGCGTCAATGGTCGAAAAACCAAGCACCTTAAGCTGCGCCCTGATGAAGTGTCGCGAGGCTATTGTCCAACGCAATACAAAGTAGTAAGCAAAAGATAAGCAGTCGTATCCATTACGGGCTCATATCGCTTCGTCATAGTGCTTTTATAACGTCATAGCAGACGTAACCGTGGAGCATCAGGTTCAGCACCACTATTTGAATCGCGAACTATGCAGAAACGGCGCCATCGCCAAAGTTAAGGCTTGCAGGTAAGCACTGGTGCGGGTTTCAACGCCGTTAGTTAACAGGCCAATTGCTCCCCCTTTTTGCTTAACATTATGGGTATTAAATAGTTTATCCATCAAGGGTCCCAACTCTTCGCCGTTTTGCAAGGCATGATAAACGCTTTGAGGAATCGGTAAATTGGCCGAGCGGCCCACTTGTTGATGTTGACTGTTGGCAATGACCACGTAGGCAAAGGTTGCGGGGCCATAATCAAATTTGTCTACCCCGCCTTCCATTGCCACATAAAAGTCGGCCTGATAGTTTGCCTGACAATAAGCAACCCGGTTAATAGCACCTTGCAAGGTTTCTTGCTCACTCATGGGTTGCTCAGAAACCAATGATGGCGCACTAACCCCCTGAACCTGAATTGAAGCATCAGCAAAAAGACGCTGAAGTGTTTGCTCAAAAGCATTGATTTTAACTGGGTTTTGCGACCCGACAATCGCCATAATTGTGGTGCTAGGGGCGTGAATTGAGGTGTTAGCTAGGCTCATCAACGGATCCAAATGTTAGGCAGTAATATGGTAAAAAAACGATAAAAAATCGTCAGAATAATCACGTTGCAAAGCATACTAACAACCTCAGTAAGAGGTGTAAATTAGCGCTTAATTCACCAGTTGCAATTCAGCGAATTGTCGGTACACACTGTTACCTTGCATCAATTCTTGATGACTGCCAATGGCCACGATTTTGCCCTTGTCCATCACCACTATCCTGTCGGCATTCACCACGGTTGAGAGGCGATGAGCAATGATCAGGGTGGTTTTATCATGCATGAGCTCATCTAATGCCTGCTTGACCAATTGTTCATTGTTGGCATCCAGCGCACTGGTTGCCTCGTCAAGTAACAAAATAGGACGGTCAGCTAATATGGCACGGGCAATCGCGATCCGCTGTTTTTGACCGCCCGATAAACGCACGCCACGTTCACCTAAGTTCGTTTGGTAACCATCGGGCAACAAGGCTAAAAACTCATCTGCCCGAGCAGCTTTAGCTGCTTGTTTTACATCGTCAAAACTGGCGTCAGGACGACCATAGCGAATATTTTCATACGCACTAGTGGCGAATATCACCGACTCTTGTGAGACCATTGCAAATTGCTGGCGCAAAGTATTGGTAGTGAGCTGTCGCGTATCGATGCCATCAATCAGTATTTGCCCTTGAGTACAGTCATAAAATCGCAGCAATAATTGAAACAAACTGGATTTCCCAGCGCCACTAGGCCCCACTAAAGCAATTCGCTCACCTGCCGTGATCTCAAGGTTAAAATCGGATAAGACCTTAGCCATTGGCGCACTGGGATAAGCAAACTCAACCCCTTGTAATGACAAGGCACCATCTACTTGAACAGGCATAGACATCGCAGATTCAGGCAATTTAACCAACGGTTTGGTGTTGAGAAGTTCAAGCAATCGTTCACTGGCACCGGCCGCTTTTTGGATTTCACCTATCACTTCGCTGATAGTGGCCACACTGCCCCCTGCCATGACGGCATAAAACATAAAAGCAGTGAGCTCTCCGGCGCTGATACCTGCGCTAAGAACTTCTCTGGCCCCGAGCCAAGCAACTATGGTGATCGCACTGATGCTGATCCCCATGATCAAAGCGATTAACATTGCCCGAAAGCGAATGCGGGAGCTCGCGGCAAGCATGACCGCCTCAATGCGTTGCGAGAATAAACGTCGGTCTACGTCCTCGTGGGTATAGGCCTGCACCGTTTGTATTTCGTGCAAACTTTCATCCACGTAAGCCCCCATATCCGCCACCCGATCCTGACTGTCTCTGGCATAACCACGTACTTTAGCGCCTAAAAATTTAATTGGCAGTAACACAACAGGCACCGCTATTAATACATAGATGGTTAGCATGGGACTGGTGATCAACATCAATACCAAGGCACCTACAAAGGTAATAGTGGCCCGTAGCGCCATCGATAACCCCATTCCCACCACCGTTTGCAGTACAGTGGTATCGGCAGTAAATCGGGAGATGACTTCTCCTGTTCGCGTGGCTTCAAAGAAACCAGGAGATAAAGTTAATAAGTGAGAGTAGACCTGCTTGCGAATATCGGCACTGACTCGCTCACCTAACCAAATCATCAAATAGAAACGCACAAACGCCGCTCCACTGCCAATCAAAGCTATCGCCAACACCACAAAAACCATTTGATTGAGCTTGTCGGCATTGTTGGCCACAAAACCATCATCGACGACAACTTTTACGCCTTGCCCCAATAGTAGCCAAGACAGCGCACCAACAATGAGTGCGGCAATAGCCAGAATAACCCGCCGTTTATAGGGTTTAAGTTGGCCGAAAATCCATCGCATCAGCGTTTGGGTAGTGACTTTTTGTTTATTTATCATAGGTTCCGACATGATTGGCGCGTTCATAATTTGACAAGGTAGGTGTTGTTGTTAGTCTACGCAGATGCTAACTTTTTGTATCATTAATTAACCTGAACTCTGGATAATTAGTGCCCCTCAATAACGCCCTTTTTACGATTATCTGCGACACCTAACATCTACTAAAAGCGCGGAATTGCATAGGAAGGACGTTTAAAGTTGACTAAATGACGTAAGTTTAGTCTGTTAATTTATCTCGTGTTCAGCCAATCTGTAACTGGGCTACAACGGATTAATTTTCAATCGCGCGTAAAAAATCTTCGAATCGACTACCTAGCGAGTTAGCCAAATCTTGAGATGCGACCACACCAAGCTCAGCAGTAGTAAAATCAAATCGAACGATCCACACTTTGCGATCCACTTTAGGGTAAAAGCTTTGTGAAATTGACACTTCAAGCTCAGGTGCAACAGGTAATTCCGCTAAATCTAATTCGACAGACTCAAACGCCTGTGTTGTGCGAAAGGCATCAAGCAAATCCACCACACCTTGGCGAGATAAAAAGGCAAACTGCTCTGAACTGAGCACGACATCATAAAATACGTGCCGACTTAATGATGCTGCGGGCACCCGATTTTCCCAGGAGCGTTCGATGACTTTCCAGGTCGTGGCTGCTAATAATGTTAAAGGCACTAACATAGCAGCAGCTAACAGCAATTTTCGTTTCTTCGAAAAATGGTTTAGACGCATGGCTCTCACGGCCAATAAAGACAGCGGTGGCATTAATGCAATGGCAATCCAAGCGCTAAACGTACTCAGCACTAAACACAACACCATTACGGCTAAGGGAACAAAAATAGCCAGCCTTGCTTTGGCGGAATGAACGGTGTTGAGGTTAAACTCTTCGCCATCTAAGTTCACACGGATAGCAGGATCTAGCCAAGGTAGCGAGATAGTAAGTTCTCGCTGCTTATCATTTGGATCATTAAAATGAAATGCATGTTTATTCGAAAACAACGGATGTACGGACTGCTCGTCGAGAAGCAGTCTAGGGGAAGTGAATAATCCAGGTATTTCAATCTGCAAAGCGTTTTCAGCAAATGCGTCATCTTGGATAGGATATTTCATTTTTGTTGCTATCTTTCCTTCATTGCGGTTAATTAACCATTGAAAGCAAAAAACGCTTCAAATAACGACCAAGCTAGGTGTTCTGTAATTATGCCGTTGAATATACTCAACCTAGGATAATACAGGTTTAGGTAAAATTCACATTTCGATACATAAGCACTATACGCTAACCCAACAAGAATCGAATCATTATATCGACAAGCAAGTTTGAATTATTAGTCCAGATAAGGCTTAGCACAGCTATCTATTGTTCTGATGTGATAACAAAAACCAGCAATGACAGGCGCTAGTGCTGCGCTAACGGATATTGAAATTGAGACACAATGCTTAGCTGACACCTGCTCACAATGATACCGCTAGTCACGATCAAACCGTTGCAGCAAGACCGTGACTAAGGTGTTCAAAAACTAAGATTTAAAGCATTTCCACAGCAATCGCAGTTGCTTCACCGCCACCAATACACAAAGAGGCGACACCTTTTTTACCATTACTTTGCTGCAGTGCGTGCAGTAAGGTCACCAAAATGCGGGCACCTGACGCACCAATGGGATGGCCTAATGCACAGGCGCCACCATTGACATTAACCTTAGCGCTGTCCAAGCCAAGCTTTTTAACCGCTAACATTGTTACCATTGCAAAGGCTTCGTTGATTTCAAATAAGTCTACATCTTGTGCGGTCCATCCGGCTTTGCTAAAGAGTTTTTCCATCGCGCCCACGGGCGCCACAGTGAAATCTTCAGGCTTGATAGAATTTGTGGTATGCGCAACTATTTTAGCTAAAGGTGCAAGTCCTAGCGCCTCTGCTTTACTTTGAGTCATGACCAATAAGGCTGCGGCACCATCAGAAATTGAACTGGAGTTAGCCGCGGTGACTGTACCGTCTTTTTTAAAAGCAGGACGTAAGCTAGGGATTTTTTCTGGCATTGCATTGCCAGGACCTTCGTCGGTATCGACAACCACATCACCTTTGCGAGTCGCAACGGTTACTGGCACAATTTCGTTATTAAAACGTCCTTTCTCAATAGCATTTTTAGCCCGAGTCAGAGACGTTAACGCGAACTCATCCATTTGTTCCCGGCCAATGCTTTCGCTATCGGCAGTGTCTTGAGCAAAACAACCCATCGCTTTTCCATCATAGGCGTTTTCAAGTCCATCTTGCATCATGTGGTCATTAACTTGGCCATGGCCCATACGATAACCACCACGAGCTTTTGGCAGCAAATATGGTGCATTGCTCATGCTTTCCATACCACCTGCCACAACCACATTTGCCGAGCCGGCCTTAATAAGGTCGTGTGCCATCATGACGGCTTTCATACCAGAGCCACAGACTTTATTGATTGTGGTGGCACCTGCGCTCAAAGGTAATCCTGCTTTGAGTGTTGCCTGGCGAGCAGGAGCTTGCCCTAATCCAGCAGGTAATACACAACCCATGATGACTTCATCGACCAGCGATGCATCAATACCGGCGGTGACAGATTGAATCGCGGTTGCACCTAAGTCGGTGGCAGGAACGGCAGCTAAACTGCCCATAAAGCCGCCCATTGGGGTGCGTTTTGCAGCGACAATGACGATAGTTTCGTTACTCATAATTTACTCCACATATATGCAAAGCGGTGATGTCAATCACGCTTGCCTTAATTTTCGATGGCAAGACGTTAGAGGATTGCGCTAAGCAAATCAACTTAGAAATGCACTTCATACGGGTGTTTGTGTAAAGTCCGCCACACAAAGTGATTTTTTGGCAAAATTTTAGACCTTGAAGCTAGTCAATTGGCTTTGCTTCTATCAAGTAGGCTTTGGTTCCCCAAAGCGGCACAGTGGATAAACTGTGTTTATAACTACCTGAGGTTTCTTTGGTCGAATAAGATAGGTACATCAAAGTTTGAGATTTAGGGTCATAAATACGGCGCACCTTCATATTTTTGAAAAAAATACTCTTCGATTTTTTAAATACCACTTCACCAGAGGCTGACTTGTCAATTTTTGCGATCATCTCAACCGTAATTTCGCCGGTCTGTCTGCACGCAATCGAACTGTCGGAAGGATCAGAAAAGTCCAAATTCGCTTCAATACTGGATATGTGACATGTGACGCCCGTCACTATAGGATCTTTTAGCGCATCCAGCTTAATGTCTTTGGTCGTAAATATGCCCAAAGATACATCTCCAACTTCATTATCACTACACGCACTAAGGCCTAAAGCGACAACCAGCGTAACTAGCACTTTTTTCATTAGATATATCCTCATAAAAAACTACAAATTTGATCGAATGGCTTTTTCGTTAATGCGTGTTTGGGAATACTCGCATCCTCTGCAGGATAGCCAGCAATTAGCAGCATATAAGGCCGCTCATCATCAGGACGATTGCATATTTTAGATAAGAACGACATAGGCTTAGGTGTGTGTGTCAAGGTCGCTAACCCGGCATTATGCAATGCCGTGATCAAAAAACCTGTGGCGATCCCAACAGACTCATGCACGTAATAGTTCGTTTGTTTTTCACCTTCTTTGATTCCGCCTTTTTTCTGGCTAAAAATAGCAATCAACCAAGGAGCATGCTCAAGGTAGGGTTTATCGGCATCGGTGCCAAGCGGCTTCAAAGCGTCTAACCACTCTTCACCTGCCCTGCCAGCGTAAAAACCTTGCTCATGCAATTCCGCTTGTTCTCGTACTTGTTTTTTTACTTCAGGAGAATGGATTGCGACAAAATGCCACGGCTGATGATTAGCACCGTTTGGAGCTGTACCGGCGGCTTTGATACAGTTTTCGATGATTTCCTTGGCAACCGGTCGATCGCTAAACTGGCGAATACTGTGACGGCGCTTGATATCTGCATAGAAGGCTTCTGATCTAGATAGCATGTCAGCTTCAGGATATTCAATGTAATCGGTTAATGCTACCGCGTCATGCTGTTTCATTCGTTACCTTGTCAATAAAAGCACAATACCGCCAGTATATCTTGATGGACAAGCATCGCAAATGTTCTGCCGTACCAAACAAAAATAGTGTGGACACCCACTCTTAAGAAAGAACTAACGTGAACACCCACTCTTAACCGAAAGTCCAAAATAATGTGGACACCCACTCTAAGCAAAGAAAAATAATGTGGACACCCACTCTAAGCAAAGAAAAAGGGAGTAATGAGGACATCCACTCTAAGCAAAATAACGGAAATAACGTGAACTAACGTGGACACCCACTCTTAACAGATTAAGCAACGGAACTAACGTGGACACCCACCCATAAGGAAAAAAACTGTACCTTTGCGACCTTGCTGATTTTTCTATTAGGTCAATAATTACTATTCAAGGGATTAACCTTGAATTATCAAAAGAAACTTAACTATGCAAAATGGAAATGCTTTAACGGTGCTAAATGCAGCACAATTGGGATTGGTTTCAGCCGGTCATGATGGAATCGCTAGTTTCGCCAGTGAAGGAGCTGGATGGGGAGCCTTAGGTGGTGCCATTCTGGGTGGTGGGCTAAACGGTTCAATTCGAGGTGGTGCACTTGGGGCTGTCGTTGGCGCTACATTTGGCGCATCCTATTCGATTGCGCGAGCGCTTGGTGCCGCTTCTTTAGGAACGGCAATAGGTAAAGAGCTTTATGATCAATTACATAAAGCAGATTAACAATTGAGACCAAGGGGAGCATATGACTCCTCTATTTAACGAACAAAAGGAAACTCGTATGCTTAGTTTTTACTCTCGTATTTACCAATCGTTATGTCTGCTGTCGATGGTGTTTTGCATTTATCAGCTTGCAAACGGTGAGATCCGCCAGGCTGTTGGCGCGTTAATTGGAACCCTTTTGATCCTTTGGTTTTGTCTAAATCCAGATATGCACAGAGTGTCAAAATGGCAGAATTTTGAATTCAAGAATACCCGATACAATGGTCTTTTGATTTTTAGCATAGCCGCTTTAGTCGCGTTTAATCTTTATCTTTAATAATACGTGCAACACTTATCACCTTGCTATTGATTGCACTAGCAACAGTATTAACGGCACTCACAACGCATTTTTACAGCGAGACAATCTAGGCTCGCTTATTCGCTCACCATACCCATAGTCGAATATCCTTTTTCGACCTTTCTATTTTTAGGTTTACTAAGTTCGCTTGAAATTTCAAACCTTAAATGACTATCAACTGTTCTAGGGTGATGCTAACTTTTCTACACTTTGTTATTGTTGGTTCCCACATTGACTGATGCGACAAACCTGAGATTAACCTGTTACGTTAGACCAATGGGCAATTTCAAGTTACACGATCGCATTTGACAGATTAACTTAGAGAGGTTTTTACAGATGTCAGACGTATCCTTTACAGTATTGGGTT
This sequence comes from Aliiglaciecola litoralis, assembly GCF_039523355.1. Taxonomy (NCBI): domain Bacteria; kingdom Pseudomonadati; phylum Pseudomonadota; class Gammaproteobacteria; order Alteromonadales; family Alteromonadaceae; genus Aliiglaciecola; species Aliiglaciecola litoralis. Next base: position 64,539 of record NZ_BAAAFD010000010.1, read on the forward strand.
GTGGCCACTCTGAGTCGCTTGAACACTTTAATAATAACGCCATGATCCGCAGTACGAACCACACCATGCTTATTGATTGTGGACACACGATTAAGCACGCATTAGCAGCGCAGAAATTGACGTTTGCAGACATTGATTCAGTATTTATTACGCATGTTCACGGAGACCATGTGTTTGGCCTTGAGCGTCTTGCTTATGAATCCAAATTCAAATACAACAAGAAAGTAACCCTGTATTTGCATGAGGAAATCAAACATGAGTTATGGGACCAAACCTTAGCAGGCTCACTAGGTAGAGACAGCGATGGCATTAATTCCATGGATGATTGGTTTGACGTGAAATTCGTTGAAAATGACACTATTTGCATTGATAAACTACGAATTAACACCTTTGAAGTCGCTCATACTCCAAGTAAAACGACCCATGGTATACTACTCAATAATCGTTTATTTTATTCGTCAGATACCACCAGCATCGCTGATGTCATAACCGACTTACAATTTGATATTGGCTTTCACGATGTCACATTGACAGACTGGAATCCGGTGCATGCAACCTTAGATTCACTTATTCAGGATTACCCTGAGTCTGTGCGCCGTAAACTCTTTTTAATGAGTTATGAGGATAATTGGCAAGCGCACTTGGAAAAAGTCGAAAAGTATTTCAAAGGATTCGCATATCAAGGACAAACGATTAATTTATGAAGCCGTTTCAAAATATCTATTTCGATAAAAAGAACCATCGTTTTTCAATATTCATAGACCCATCTGGCGCGCTTTCATTTGTATACTGGCATGTACTCAAGAAACACGGATTTAGAATGCTTGAAGCAGATCAATTTGTGCAAGCAGAGTTATCTCCACCTAATAAAGCGAAGATAAGGCGAGGCCTTGGTTTCGAGTCTTTAGCGCTGATGCCAGCGGCTTCATTTCAAGCCACGGAATTTACCATTTATCGACATCAATGCTTTGACCAAAAAGACCTTTTAGAACTTACCTCTAAGGCTAATCACAAGGCGGTTTTTATTGAGTGTGAATTTTCTGAAATTGAACTAGAAGGCCATGTATTCAAAGACTCTCTTGCTTTTTTAGATTGCACCTTTAAGCAAAATTTTCGTTTGTTGCACACTAAAATCTATGGTGATGTCTGGCTGCCCAATTGCACGTTTAAACAGCACTTTAGTTTAAAAGAGTCTTCGATATTAGGTGATGTTCATTTGGAATCATCCAATTTTACTGGTACAGGCGGAGCTTCATTTCGAGGGATCCACGCTCAAAATGTGTTTTTAGATCTGGGGGTAGCAGGAGGCCAGGATCTATTTTGGCTCAATGAAATGGTGATCGAAAATACCCTTTCTATCGGTGGCTCATTTCAAAACGAAATACAAATTTTGGGGCACCAGGACGCGGATGAAGAGTGCGGCGTCGAATCGACCATTGGTCATATTCAAATTGGTGTGGAATTATACGAGTTTGAAAACGCTAATCGAACTCACATTAGCTCACCGCTGCGATTAAATGGCTTTAAGACTCTCGGAACAATTCAAATACGCAACTTGAAAGCCGAACGCTTTGAGTGCATTGACCTTAGCGCAGAATTACTGAGCTTACACAATGTCAATGTCGAAACCGATATGGTGCTTCAAAGCAATGACGTTGGTCATACACCATGCGTTAACAGCGCTGGTATCCAATTGACAGACTGCAGCATTGGTCGACATCTGAAAATCCAAGATAATCAGTTTAGCGGCGCGCTTTCCTTAAATGGCTCCGCGGTAAGTGAAAACACCTATCTTGAAAACAACGATTATTGCCAGCACTCAAAGTTAGATATTCGTCGCTTTACCGCATCTCGCGTGCTGATTTCACCAGCTGATTTTCTGACTCGCTACGCCCCTTTTAGAATATTCAGCCCAAAAGAATTTAGTCTATTGCAACATAGCAATAAAGAGGAGTTGGGTGACCAATATTGCGCACTGAAAAACTGGTTAGCAGATTCTGGCCGAATGGAGTTGGAAGACATGGCGTATTTTCATATGCGTCAGTGTTATCAAAACAAAGTCGCCGTCCGAGCTTTATTCGGCGGAGCTTTTGGATGGGGGGTCAGACTGTCCAACATTGGTGTTTCGTGTGGCATATTAATTCTGCTTTTCGGTGCTATATTTAGTGTAATTGATGAAAAAATTATGATCTTAAAGGCACTGTCCCTCAGTACACAGAGTTTCATTAGTTCTTTCTTCGGAAAGTGGGACGATTATCAACCTGATGGACTCTTGTCCAATCTAGTTACCTTAGAATCAGTCATAGGGGTGATACTCATCACGGTATTCGTCGGCGCATACATACGGAAACTGCTCAGATAATGCTATATTTTTTGTCCCTCGGGACCAACATGAATCCCAAAGCCAATGCAGTTGCGATGGTCCGTTCGCTGATCATGGAATTTGGCACTATTCAGTTGTTTCCTTTTGTAGAAACTGCTCCAGTGGATATTAATAGTGGTAATCAATTTCTTAATTCTATTTGTGTTATCAATACCAGTTTGAGCCAAGCTCAGGTTAAGGCGATGACCAATCAGATTGAAATTAACATGGGCAGAGACAGAGCCGATCCTCTGTGCTCTAAAAAGGACCGGCCGGCGGATATCGATATTATGTTTAGCTCAGCAACCCCAGTGGAGTTAAGCACCTTACTGACTGACGAGCCTTATGTGAATTCTGTGGTATTTGGCAATCCCAAAAAACAGGTAACCTTATCGTCCTTCGGACTACCCTCGATTGATCGACCTACCACCATCGACCTTAATGCTGACACCGGTCAAATAGTGATTGTTGACGATGAATTCGATTGTGTCGATCAAGCATTCAAAACCGCCCTCTGAGGCTAATAGCGTTTCGCTGAGGACCTTTTTAATTGAGGCTTCGCTATGCGAAGGTAAGAACTTAACGGGTCCTGGTTGAACACTATTCACTCTCAATTGCGGCGCATATTTTTTAGCTAACGACTTGGTTAAGCTTTCAAGGCCCGCTTTAGTTGAACAATAGTGTGAACTGGCTTGTGACGGATTGTCAGCGAAAATATCGGTGATATTAATCACGTTTTTGGCACCCACCTCGCTTGAAAGTGCGTACTTTTGTCCAAACCACTCGTTTATTACGGTGGGGAAAAGCATGTGCACTTCAAAAAAGCGCTGAAATTTATCCGCGATTGCTCCCAATTGCCGTTCGTCGTCCTCGTACAGGGACGCATTATTGATCACAATATCGATGTCAGCATCAGCGATAGACTCAATGGTTTTCATACCGCCCGCGGCATTGTATTCACCACATTCAATCACCTTGAGCTTGTCAGGGTACTGCTGTCGCAGTTGGGCTAGTCCATCGTTAATCGTGCGCGTTACGGCAAATACGGTATCGCCTTTACTAAGATAGTTTTGTACCAAACCAAAGCCGAGGCGTCTGCCGCAACCTGTAATTAAAATTGTTTTCATGGATTAACCGTTGTCAGTGAATGTTGAGATTGAGTGTGTTTTCAGTTTTGAACCATACCGCGATGAAAGTTACCTAGATGCTTCATGAATTCAATACCAAGTTTACGGGCGATATTCAATCTGGATCAATCTTAGGCATTACAAATATGCGAGCCGTAGCTCACACCTCAGCAAAATACTCAGCGATCGCTAGTTCATTATTGATTACTTAAACGTTTACCAAATGAAATGGCATAAGCTGCCGATCGCATCTTTAATACGGGATCATCACTGGGTGTGAACCCGGACGAAAGCATATTGGGGTCAAAGTTAACATTCTTGCACGCCTCGCCACCAGCTTGAGTCACAGTGATAACACCTAGCGTGACTTGAGGGCGTTCTTTGGGCCACTGATTGGACGGGTCGATGTCGCTATCTTGTGGCTCTCCCAGTGTTGCTCGCAGTGTGTAACTGATGGTCTTCTCTGCCAATTGTTGACTAAATCGTGAATTTAGAAAATCTGCGGGCTTTTCCGCTACTCCTTCTTTGCTTAAGGTTTCAACGCCTAAGTTGGGCTCAAGATGCCAGCGAAATTTAGTCGGCTTATCTGTTTCTCTATCAAAGTAAAAAGTATGCAGCCCGAAGAATTCGGTATTGGCATATGATGCAGCCGTCTTAGCGGATTGCTGCCAAGCGATATGAGGCTGAATACTGGGATGTGATGCGATGTAAGTGGCGGTTTTCTGAGGATCTCGCTGGCCGTTTTCATCCGGCAATAAAGTGGATAAGAAACCATGAAAGACATCAGGATTTTTACCTGCAAATACCGGAAAGTTATTACCGGTAAACACATGCACACTGCCGTCGGGCAATTTTATTTGGATACCTGCACCTCGCGTTCCCGCAGTTCGCTCGTCGGCGTCCGGATTTCCTCCTCCTACTGAAAACCTTAAGGAAACAGGAAGTTCACCACTGGATAGTAATTTAGCACCTTTAAATGCATCGGGATTAGCCGGTGTAAATGTGCCTTGGGCACACAAACCGCGAGCATGGGCTTTTCGATGCCCCGGATATTTACCACTCAGCTTTTCAAACATATCGACCAAATCACTGGCTTGCACTGGCGTTTGTGCCAAAGTATGCGATGTAGGAAGTGTAGTTACTAAGCCAACAACTAGACCAAAAAACAAATGAGATTTCATAGTGTGTATCCTTGATGAGCCAATAGTACTAGCATAAACCTTCACAGAAAAAATTACCTGAATTTACTGTGCTGTTCGATTTGAAACAGTCTTCTCAATCTATGTTGGCCTGTGCACTTATGTCAGGCTCTTTATTTTTATCAGCATTGGCATAACCACTGCCGATAGCGCGAAACGGCAGATTTAGTTCTAGCTCCGGCACTTGCAATCCAACCCAAGCTGGAAAAGTATTGCTATTAGGCCCCGGAAAAACTCTGTACTCATTTGACCAAGGATATCGTGAAATTACTGCGGTTATTTTTGGGATGAGCTGATTGGCTTTATCTCCCGATATTGATAACACTTTTTCAGGTTTAGCTCCGTACCAATATGTATCTGGCGTATCCGTGGAATATTCTCTTAGCGCTGGCAGGCCCCGCTTTACGCGCCAACCAACCACTTCATAGACAGTATATTGCGCGGCATCCTGAGGTTTAACTGCCAACCACGAGTGTACAGCAAACCAGCCACGCCAGCTAAAGGCATCCGCAGCGTAGACCTCAATAACGGCGTCTTTGAATTTTGTCGGATCGACAGCGATTCCGGCTGGTTCGCGGCTGGAATTGCGCCAGTTATTGTTCGAGCATGCACTCAAAAATATCGTAGTGATGACGATAAGCGCTAACAACCTCATGCAACCTCCTGTAGTTTACTCAGACTTTCCAGCACAACATAATGCACTGCAGTAACGCAAAGTCTTTTGGTTAAATCAGCAGGTATATACGACAAAACGACCAAATTGATCGTTTTGTTAATTGACTATTTAAAGCGATTATCTTTGCCATACGTGCCGCTGACCATTGATATTACCTAGTCGCAACACAGGATGCTGAACACGTCTAGATTGACCGACTCAAGTTAGTTGATAACGCTTTGGCATCGAATACTTTATTGGGGTTTTCAGGATTATTTTTGCCCATTTTAATCAACAAAGTAGCCACAACTTTATCGGCCACTACTTGTGTGGTTGTTGTACTCCCTTGATAGGTACTGGCATTGCTGATGGTGCAGCCTAATAGGCCACAAGTGGAGGTGGTTTCTCTGGCAACTACCGGAGTTGGGCTTACTCTTGTCACTGTTTTCGTTTCTTGGTCGGCATCACTATCGATAATCTCAAACCAGGCGAAACCTTTTTCGAGGGTGAGATTGGCAGCATGCAACAGTGCGTAATCTTTGGCTTTTTGCACATCGGTATTATTGTTACCCGTAAAAATGACCTGATATTGATCATTCGATAACTTTTTGTTTGCGTAACCTAGTTTTCCATAGTCTTCGGCTTGAGAATAGGGTGTGGGGGCGACCGTTGCACAAGCTGTCATGATGATACTTAACATGATCATCAACAACGTTTTGAATACCGGTGAACTAATAAAGGTGTAAACAACTCGCATATTTTCTCCTTGCTACTTCATTCATGTTGTTGTCTCTACAACACATATCAAGTTCCATGCCAGCTTCTAAGCCACTAAATTCAATGGTTCACCCATTTTCTTAATAGATCTTAATTATCAAATTTACATCGTTGTGGGTAATTTATTCATAACTATGACGCTTTACGTGTCGCCCGTTTCAATTGGTTACATTTAAGCAGCAACATGAATTTCCAAAAGGCTTATTATGATTAACTCAGATAAAGATCAGGTGTTCCAAAATGATACGTTTTAACCAGCTTGTTTTTGGTCTTGGTTTCGTTTTTTCTTCCGCAATAATGGCCCAGGTGAGCGAGTCAGAGGTGCTATTTAAAGTACTCGAGCTAAAAGACCAAGCGCTGTTTAAGCAAGGATTCAATCAATGTGACTTGTCAATAACCGCGTCACTCATCAGTGATGATCTTGAGTTTTACCATGATCAAGGCGGGGTTGATAAGGGCAAAGCGGCTTTCTTGAATACGCTAAAAAATGGCTTGTGCCAAACAGGCCAAAATAAAATCGCCCGTCATTTAGTGAGTGGATCATTAAAGGTATTTCCCATGTACGATCAAGGTGAGCTATACGGTGCTATTCAGATCGGTGAGCATAATTTCGCGCCATCAGGAGAACCTGTAGTCGTTGAGCTTCCAGCGCGTTTCACCCATTTGTGGTTACTACAAGACGGAGAATGGCGTTTAGCCAGGGTGTTGAGTTATGATCACCACTAATAGCCAATCTCAGAATATCGTTTTAAAAATGTCTTAAAAAACTGACTTTAGATACCAATCGTTTTTCAATCCAAAGCTCAAGTCATGCTCGTTAATTAGCAATTAATGACTTTTTTGAGGCACTTCATACGGCGCCATGGCTCTGGCAACCGCAGGGATTGCCTCAGCGTTAGACAAGTACCTAGGTTCAAGTCTTCGTTGTGAGTGTTGCTCATAAGCGAAGGCGTAAGCTAAAATCTGCGCATCCGAATTTTGTGTACCAATAAAAGACATCCCCACTGACAAGTGATTAACGGCCCCCATAGGTACGGTTGCATGAGGGTATCCAGCACGCGCTGCGTGCGAGCCATACCCAGGCCAGCCATTTGGCCACACATCACCGTTAATAGGATCAATACGAGGAACGGTCAACCCCGAGGGTGCCACCAACACATCGACCTGGTATTGTTGCAGCAGTTTATCTATGCCATCTTGACGACTAGCACGCTGAACGACTTCAATTGCGCTTTGATATTCTTGGCTATCCAAAGTGCCCATTTTTTGTGATGCCTCCAGTATACTTTGGTCAAATAGCGCCAGCTCTATATCTTGATGAGCTTGATTGAAGGCGATTAATTGTTCGAGTGAGCGCGTTGTCACCATAGTTGGAGAAGTAGACGCAAGGTAGTTATTCAGGCCATCTTTGAACTCAAATTTTAAAATGTCGTAGGCCAGTTTGCCTAAGTTATCAGGCTGGGCAGGACGCTTTTCAATATGAACCAATATAGCGCCTGCTTTCTCTAAGTCCTCTAGTGCGGTTGTAAAGCGAGCCCGAATGCCTGCAGAATTTCCTTTGGCGAAATTCAATACGCCCACTCTAACGCCGGCCAACGCATCTAATGTCAGTCCAGCGGTATAGTCGATATCAGGCGTGGTAGTGGCCATGGCATTCATCATCAGCGCTGTGCCCATTACCGTTTTAGTCATCGGCCCAGCGGTATCCTGTGATGCCGAAATAGGAATAATATATTGCTGAGGCACTATGCCAACGGTTGGCTTAAAACCAACGACACCATTCGCATTGGCTGGACAGATTACTGAGCCGTTAGTTTCCGTTCCTACAGTTGCAGCGGCCAATGAGGCTGCGGTTGCGGCGCCTGAACCTGAGCTGGAGCCACAAGGGTTGCGATCAAGCATATGCGGGTTACGAACCTGCCCACCTAATACACTCCAACCGCTGAGTGAGTCTTCAGAACGAAAATTAGCCCATTGGCTGAGATTAGTTTTACCTAAAATGATGGCGCCTTGGTTTCTAAGACCTGCAACTAGCGGACTATCACGACCAGTGGCATTGTTTTTGAGCGCCAATGCGCCGGCCGTAGTCGGCATGTTGTCTTTGGATTCTATATTATCTTTGAGCAAAATAGGCACACCGTGCAATGGCCCTTTTACGTCACCTTTTAAACGTTGTTGATCGCTCAATTTTGCTTGGTTTAACGCGTCTGGATTGAGGGTTAGAATTGATTGCAGTTTTGGCCCATTCTTATCAATGTCTTGGATACGAGCCAAATAAAGTTGTACCAATTGCTCAGCGGTGATGTCTCCGTTTTGCAGCGCATTCACCACAACAGGCAAGGGTTGAGCGAGAATTCCTGTCGCGTGATGATCATTAAAATCTGCATCGGCTAGTTTGTTTATACTGTGTTTTGGCGCTGATGAGCAACCACTGATAATTAAGCCAGCAAGCAATGCGAGTAAGGTTGGAGACTTCATGTTAATCGGTTCTTAGCAAATAAGCGGTAAGCTCAAACTAATCAACTTAATGCCTATTTGCAAGTTACTACCAAAGAACACATGGTTGCCACATTTAACAGCTTAACTAGCTTTTTCTTTCGCCAACTTCGCCGCTTGAATGGCTAAACCTTCACATACAGAGTTAAACGCATCCCCTTCCATCACGGGTAAATGCGGCAGCATGACCTCTTGCAATTCTTGTTTTACTATAGGCGACAAACTCATACCTCCGGTAATAAATAACACCTCCGGTGGCTCAAGGCTTTTGTCCAGACACTCAGTGACTAAGCGTTTGACTTTACGCAACCAAGACTGCATTGAACGGTTCAAATCGTTAAGGGTGAGATTGACATCGTAATCAGCTTCTATGTAATGCAAAGGCAGCGTAATTTCGGTTTTAGAAGAGAGTAATTCCTTAGCTAAACGCGACGAATTAACTAACCTCGCAGAGAGTTTCTCTTCTTGTACAGTAAGTAAGCGCTTTAACAAGCTGGGATCTTTGACGATCGACATGGTTTGTAAAATATCGAGGCCATACTCTTCTGAGAAAAACCGATTTAATTTGGGGATATCGTCCACCGCACACATGTCTGAGAAATAAGTTGGCGGCACTGGTAAGCCATTTTGCATTAGCAAACCCTGCCCCATGGTTTCAGCAATCGATTTGACGATCAGATTTTTATCGCACTCCATGCCACCTAACCGCGCGCCCGTGACGGACAAAACATCTTGCTGACGATCCAGGTTTGCCAGTTTTTCAGGAGATAACTTAATACAACAAATATCGGTAGTGCCGCCCCCTATATCGACCACTAAAACATTGGTATGTTTAGTTAATTTTCGTTCAATTTTATAGGCTGCAGCAATCGGTTCCTCTAGAAACTCAACCTTATTGAAGCCTGCCATTTGGGCCGCTTGGGTCATAATTTCTACCGCTTGATTATTACCGGCTTCGCCTCGTGTACCGTGAAACTTAACCGGCCGACCAATCACTGCGATATCAACGTTTTGCTGCAGTTGTTTTTCGGCACTGAGGCGGAAAAACTCTAATTGCTTAGCAATCATGCCAACAAAGGCTTGTTGTTGACCTGCTACTAAGTTCGCGCCCAGAAAATTTTTCGGAGAGTATATTAAGCGGCCTTTATCAGGTGTTTTCAGATAACGCTTAAAGCCCTCTTCACCAAAGGCAAACTGACCTGTTTCAACTAATTGATGCAAAGGCAAATCTTGCACTGTCATATCTTTGAGCAACAATTGGATAGCTCGTCGCTGGAGTGCTGGGCGATTATGCAGCTCGCCTCTTAGCTCATCAATTCGGTCACTATACAGCCGTTGCTCTCGAGGATCTTGAGCGTCGTAATAGCCGTGCTTAGCTTTTTCAATTTGTTCAGTAATAGCACGTTGAATTTGTGCTACTTTAGCTTCAACCACTGGTGCAGGAGGCACAGGAAGATCGTCCTGATAATAGATAAAAACGGACGAGCGGATCTTATTCGCCCCATCTAGATCTGGGTCGAGTTTGATGTAGTGATGTTGCTGCCCATCAAAATAAACGACTTCGGAATTTGATGTCCCGTAGTCTATGCCAATTGCCGCCATTTAATTTGTCAGTTAGTTGAAAACAAGGCCGCGGATTGTAATGTAAAATACAGCCTATTTCATTAGCAAAATAGAGACACCCATATTTAAAAAAGAAACAAACAATATAAATAGAGACACTCATTTTTAAAATATTCTTGGATGTTAGCCAGCTTCATAAAAATTCGTGACTTTTTTTAGTCTCAAAACGCGATTAAATTGGCTGCTTTTGTATTTTGGTTGAGGTGTATGCTGAAAATCGGCTTATTTCTCAAATAACAGGCAGCCGGATTTAGCAACTTTGGGTTGATGAGGGTTTATTTGGGAGTGGATTGTTTCTAAGCGTGTTGCAATAAGGCTCTGGCCTTTACCATCCCTCGTATGCGTTGATGCTTTGTGTGCTGTTTGAATTGTTGAAGCATGTGTTCACTACCTACGGCGGTGTAAAAGTGTTGTTCAAACTCGGTCGTTAGGGTTAACCACTGCTCTGCATTAAGACCAAGACTGTTTAGAATGGAGCTGTGTTGCGGCTTGATATGACCGGCTTTATCCTGACGAATACACTTGCCCGTGCTCTCAATCAGCTCACAGTAATCAATTAGGCTATACGCGATACCTTTGGGCATGTCTTTTTTGTGGTTGCCTACAAAGCGCATTAATGTGCGGGGCTGTTCACCCTTGATAAGCGCATGGATACGCCTTTGAATACTGGTGTGTCTTGAGGTTTCAGGAGCGCTGTCCATGTTGGCTCGAATAGGGTTTAAGTCGACATAGGCCATACAGGCTATCAGCGCACTTTCATCTAACAAGGCTTGAGATTTAAAGCGTCCTTCCCAAAATCGCCCCGTACATTCATCTTCTTTGTTCGCCTCACGGGCGATGTGCTCGTTCAGATTGCGCATCAGCCAACTGATGTCATATAAACGTTGACGGTAAATAGTGACCGTTTGCTCCAGACTCACAAGCTCAGCGTCACTGAGCGGCTCGCCTTTGTGATATTGTTGACTCAACAAGGTGCCTTGATACAGCTGATGCCAACGCCTAATCACCTCAGTCATCGACCAGCTATCCGCGGAGTCTTTATCCACACACAGCACCACATGGGTATGATTACTCATCACCGCATACGCACAAATATCAATGGCGAACACTGACGCTAAAAATAACAAACGTTTCTCTACCCACCCCCGGCGATGTTCAAAGCTTTGTCCCGTGAAAGAATCTTCACCACACAAAAAAGAGCGACGAACACAGCGTGAAACACAGTGGTAGTAAGGGGTGTCAATTAAACTGATTTGGTTTTTACGTGGTTGGGGCATAACAGACCATCCTTGGTTGTTTGGTTACCCTAAACTTAGAACAAAATGGCCGTTTCGCCATTTTTAATGTGGGTGTCTCAGTAAAACTGGACTAGAGTTTTGCTATTTTTGAAGTGGGTGTCTTGATTACGTTCTATTTTTGAAGTGGGTGTCTTGATTACGTTGATTACGGTAAACATACGCAATTACTGTAATGTTCGACTAAACTGCTTACACCATGAATATGTGAGTTTAGTAATAGCTAGATTTTTGTCGCTTGGTTATTGGCGTATTAAACCCTTGTGGTTTTTAAAATACTTAAAAGGACATTAACATGAATAATAAGCAATTTAGCCGACTAATAATGCCTCTGCTCGCAAGTCTACTGTTAACCTCCCCTTTCGCGATGGCTGATAATCATTCTCCTCAGATGTTAGCTGAAATGTGGGTTATGACCGCCAAAGATGGACAGGCTCCAAGTTTAATGGAAGCGATGAAGAAATACGACGCAGACAGCCGTAAGCTCGACAATCCAAGAGACTGGCATATGTACACTCCTGTCTTTGGCAATCACTTAAACATGATAGCAGTGCGATCATTTGGATTTAGTTGGCCCGATATGGACTCATATCAAGCCTGGCGAACTGAGCACAACATGCAACAAAAATGGAACACCGATGTTCATCAATTTGTCGCTAACTACGGTCATTATCTGTCAGTGGTTGATACCGAAAACAGTCATTGGGGACCAGAAGTCAAATTTCGCTTTGTTGGGGTTACCAATTACAAAGTCAAAATGGGCCACTGGCAAGCAATGGAGAAGGACAAGAAAACCTTAAGTGATGCCGCCAAAGCTCAAAAATGGCCATTTAATTGGGAATGGGCAAAATCTGTCAGTGGAGAAAGTATGCTGATGCTGGCCGTTCCTTACGAAAACTGGGCTGCAATGGCCCCCCCAGAAACCACCTTTACGGATGTGATGACTAAGCATCTCGGTAGCGAAGAAGAGGCCAAAAAAGTCCTTGAACGCTGGACGTCTCATTTTGAAAAAACCAGTTATGACTTGTGGGCTCGTGTGGAATAAATGCAGGGTAGAGGGACCTATAATCAAATGATTATGAGCACTGGTCAGCGATTTCGACCAGTGTTCAATCGCTTGGTAACTGTTACAAAGAACTCGAAATTAAACCGCTAATTTTCACCTGCAACCAATCCCCCTCAAACTCGCAAAATGCAAAAGTCTCTGTCGTGTCCTTACCCTCAATCTAATACTCTGAAGTCATCACAAACTGACCTTATAAAAATAATTTGTAATAAACTCCAAGCTTCTGTGACTAATAAAAACAAGCAACTCATTACCAACAAAAAACAGGAGCACGTCATGGAAAATCTATTAAGCTATTTTGAGAATATGAATGTTTTACAGTGGATTATATTAGGCACCGCGTTATTTGCCGTTTGGTTTTTACCTGCAGCGCTGGCATTAATGTTTAATCGCAAACACTTTAAGCTAATCCTAGTTGCCTGTGTGCCCGCTGGCTTTTCTATTATTGCTTGGTCTGGACTGATGGTGTGGGCAACCACAGGCAATATGCTGGATAAATATAAAAACAAAGCACTGCTAGACGAGAAAGCTCAAAGTGATTCTCAGACTATTTAATTACACTCTGCAAGCCCCGTTTAGTTAACAACATAGAAAGCTACTCTGACGGTATCGTCAGAGCATCTCGCTTAGATTTTATTGGATTCAATGTAGCGATCCACTTGCTGTTCTAGTATCGGCAGGGGCATTGCGCCTTGGCCAATGATCACATCGTGGAATGCGCGGATATCAAAGGTATCACCGAGCGCATTCTCGGCTCGTTGACGTAACTCAAGGATCTTAGTCATACCCATTTTGTAACCTAAAGCCTGTCCTGGCAGCACGAAATAACGTTCAACTTCGGTTTCTATATCTTGTGGCGATAACGGCGTGTTTTTTACGAAGTAATCAATCGCTTGTTGGCGCGTCCATTTTTTAGCATGAATACCGGTGTCGGTTACCAGTCTCACTGAGCGCCAGATTTCGTCTTGCAGGCGACCAAAGTCTTGCATCGGATCTTGATAAAAACCCATTTCCTTAGCCAGTTTCTCGGCGTACAGCGCCCAGCCTTCAACAAAGGCATTGCCGCCGCCAAATTTACGGAAATTAGATAAGCCTTCGAGCTCTTGGGCAAGAGCAAGTTGGAAATGATGTCCCGGCACACCTTCATGATAGGTAATAGCAGTAAACACGTATTTTTGAACGCCGGTCATATCGGCCAAATTCGCATAGTAAATACCTGGACGTGTGCCATCCATTGACGGTCTATTGTAAAACGCAATGCTAGTTGAATTCTCACGCCATGCTTCGACTTTACGCACTTCTAACTCGGCTTTAGGCAGTTTGTTAAAGAATTTAGGAGCCACTTTGAAGATAGCGGCCGTTTGCGCACGCGCATCGGCGAGAAAGGCTTCTTGCCCTGCTTCACTATTGGGATAAAAGTTATTCGGATCGGTACGTACAAATTCAAAGAACGCTTGTAAGCTCCCTTTAAATCCGACTTTTTGCATGATTTGGCGCATCTCGGCATGGATACGCGCCACATCTGCTTTACCGAACTCGTGGATCTGATCTGCTGTCATATCTAGGTTGGTGTAATTTTTAATCCGGTTTTGATAGAAAGCTTCGCCCTCTGGTAATGCCCACACACCTTGAGTGGCTTTTTGTAGTTTAGCCAGTCTTTTCACCTCGTTGAGAAGTGCAATATATCCGCGTTTGAACGGACCTTCGATGGCTTTATTGGCGTTGTCGATCAGCCCCTTTTTTTCCGCAGCAGATATATTAAGCGCTGCCACTTTGTCGGCAAAATCGGCTTTGATCGGCACTTGTTCAATAATACTTTGAATGTCGGCGATCATAGCTGGGAAGGCAAATTGGGGAGCAATCACGCCATAATTGGCACGATCTTGAGATTGCTTAACCATCTCCGCTAAACGATCTTCTATGCCGATGATACGAGAAATATAGTCTTGCGCGTCTTGAACTGAATCTATTTTGTGATTGTTCTGCAGCAGTGTCAGTGAATAAGTGAATTGCCCCTGAAATTGGTCGAGTACGTATAAATGGCGCAAAAAACGCGCGTTTTCGATCGCTTGTTGCAGCTTAAACTTAAATATGTCGTAACTAAGCTGACTGTCTGGACTCAATTTAGCGTAATCAAATTCAGCTTCTAAACGGGCCAAATCCTGTTTCACCTCTTCGGTGCGAGCCTTACTGTAATCATCTGATATATCCGTCCACAGGCCTTGACGCTCAGTCTTTAACCCTAAGCTGGTTTGTCTGTCTGGGCTGTTAGCAATATTTCGCTGGAAAATATCCTCAAAAAATTGTGCCAAACGAGCATCTTGGCTCAGTATCGTTGCTTTAGCGGAACTGCCAGCAGCAAAGACTAAATTGGCCTTACTACCGCCAAGGATAATCATAAACGACAAAATATATATTCTGAGAACCATCGGACAACATCCTATTTCAAAACAAGAGAGACAGAGTAAGAGATAATTGGGGTTAGAGTAAACTTATCCGTGAATTAATTTTGTTAACTCAACGCGCTTTTTCTTTTGCACTTCATTTACATTTATGCAACATTGGTGAAACAAATGTTCCAGCAGCGTTTTCTCTGTAATAAAAATTTCTGCACCCATTCTGGGAGAGTGAGGTAATTACTATTTGAAAGACTGCTTCAAAACTGACATCAGACAGTTGTCTCACAGACAAGTGACTGTGTCCCAAAGGTGGTAAAAATGACATCTGGCGCGACTAAGATCAATCCAAATAAAAATGATAATTTTACAGACTTGCATAAACCCTTAAATCGACTTCAAGCCATCACTGAAGCTGCGCGTTGTACCTACTGTTACGATGCACCCTGCATAAAAGCCTGTCCAACAGGAATTGATATCCCTACTTTTATTCATCAAATTCGTACCGACAATATCACAGGTGCGGCCAAAACAATTCTGCAAGAAAATATCATGGGGGGGACTTGCGCCAGAGCCTGCCCCACCGAAGTGTTGTGTGAACGTGCGTGCGTGCGTAATCACGACCAAGGTAAGCCAGTCGAAATCGGTTTGTTACAACGGTTTGCAGTGGATGATTTAGTTTTATCTGATGAGCCGCACCCTTTCGTTCGAGCACCTGAAACAGACAAGCGCATTGCGGTTGTCGGTGCCGGTCCCGCCGGATTATCTTGTGCGCACCGTGCCGCGCTCATTGGTCATACTGTTACTGTTTTTGATGGCCGCGAAAAGGCCGGTGGGTTAAATGAATATGGCTTAGCTGCGTATAAAATGGTCGATGATTTTGCCCAGAAAGAAGTCGAGTTTTTACTCGGCATTGGTGGTATCGAAATGCGTCATCAACAGCGCCTAGGTCAAGAAATCCAATTAGCCGACTTACAACAACAATATGATGCGGTGTTTCTTGCCATTGGCCTGAGTAATTCCAATCAATTGGGTCTTGAAAATGAGTCATTAAATGGCGTAGTGGATGCCATTGACTTTATTGAAGATATTCGCCAAGCGAAAGACTTAAACCAGCTTGACGCCGGTGACAGTGTTGTGGTGATCGGGGGAGGCAACACAGCCATTGATGCTGCGGTGCAAGCCAAGCGTTTAGGCGCTGAGCAGGTCACCTTGGTCTATCGACGTGGTGAAGAGCACATGAGCGCTACCGACTGGGAAATAGAATTAGCGCGTAAAAATGGCGTCACTATTCAGTGCTGGGCAAAACCGATTCAGCTGCACGGTACGAATAAGGTGGAGACGATCACCTTTGAAGATACCCATCTAGAGCAAGGGCGATTGGTCGGCACGGGCGACACCTTTGAAATAGAGGTAGACCGAGTCTACAAAGCTATTGGTCAATCGATGAATACAGATGCCCTTACTGGGCTGACGTTAGCTAATGGCAAAATCGTCATTAACGAACATTTTCAAACCAACCTGAAAAACGTGTTTGCCGGTGGCGACTGCATCGCCAGTGGTGAAGATTTAACAGTACAGGCGGTCGAGGACGGCAAACGCGCTGCTCACGCTATGGGTCGTGTGTTATTTGGTATTGATGTAACGGAGATTTTTTAAGATGAGTAAACTAGCCTGCAACATTGCCGGGATCGACAGTATCAACCCATTTTGGCTGGCCTCTGCCCCTCCCACTGATAAATATTACAACGTTGTTAGAGCCTTCGAAGCCGGATGGGGCGGCGTGGTATGGAAAACCTTGGGTGAAGATCCACCGGTTATCAATGTGTCCAGTCGTTATGGTGTGCACCATGATCGTTCGCGTAACGTAGTGGGCATTAACAACATCGAGCTGATTTCCGATCGTCCACTGGAAACGAATTTAGAAGAAATAAGACGGTGTCGCAAGGAGTGGCCCGATAGAGTCATTATTGGCTCGATGATGGCCCCCATAGAAGAGCGCGCTTGGAAAGAATTAGCCATCAAGATAGCCGCCTCTGGTGTACATGGGATTGAGTTGAATCTTGGTTGTCCACACGGTATGTGTGAGCGTGGCATGGGCTCGGCCATTGGACAAGTTCCTGAAATGGTTGAACAAACCACGCGCTGGGTTCGTGAAGTGGTCGATATCCCCGTGTTTACCAAATTAACACCAAACATTACCAACATAGTGTGGGCGGCAGAAGCGGCAATGAAAGGCGGTGCCCATGCGGTATCTCTGATCAACACCGTTAACTCCATTGTGTCGGTAGATCTTGATCAAATGGCACCTAATCCTATCGTCGATGGCAAAGGCACTCACGGCGGCTATTGCGGTACTGCAGTAAAACCCATCGCCCTTAACATGGTAGCCGAAATCGCCCGTAATCCCGCCACCAAAGACTTGCATATCTCCGCCATCGGCGGGATTGAAACCTGGCGCGATGCGGCTGAATTTATCGCCCTTGGTGCCAATGCCGTTCAGGTGTGTACCGCTGCCATGCTGTATGGTTTCCGTATTGTCGATGACATGATCGCTGGCCTTGAGCAGTTTTTAGATGATAAGGGCTATGCGTCTTTAGAAGATTTTCGTGGTAAAGCGGTAGCCAATACCGTGGATTGGAATGCCCTTAATATGAACTTCGATACCAAAGCCTTCATCAAAGAAGACAAGTGTATTGAATGTGGTCGCTGTCATATCGCCTGTGAAGATACCTCACACCAAGCGATTAGTTTTGAAGTCAAAGAAGATGGTAGCCGTCGTTTCACTGTGATCGATGAAGACTGTGTTGGCTGTAATCTGTGCGCTCATGTGTGCCCAGTACCCGATTGCATCGACATGGTGCCGGTAGACAACAACCAGCCAGTGATGACTTGGCCAGAGCACCCCAAAAACCCATTGGGTAGTCACAATAGCAAATAAGTGAAGGAGTCAGCCGTTATGAGTAACAATGCCGGTTTAAGCGAACACGATATGCAAGCCTACTGGATGCCCTTTACTGCTAATCGTCAATTCAAGTCAAATCCGCGCTTAGTGGTGGGTGCGGACCGTATGCACTTTACCCTATCTGATGGCCGCCAATTGCTCGACGGCATTGCCGGCTTATGGTGTTGTAATGCTGGTCATAATCGACCGCGCATTGTCGAGGCGATTCAAAAGCAAGCCGCTGAATTGGATTACGCCCCGGCCTTTCAGATGGGCCATCCCAAGCAATTTGAGCTAGCCAGTCGTCTGGCCAAGATGATGCCAGGTAACTTGAACAAGGTGTTTTTTACCAACTCTGGTTCGGAGTCTTGTGAAACCGCGCTAAAAATGGCGATTGCCTATCATCGTGCCAGAGGCGAAGGGCATCGTACCCGTCTGATTGGACGTGAAAAGGGCTATCACGGCGTCAACTTTGGCGGTATGTCGGTAGGTGGTATGCCCGCCAATCGTAAAATGTTTGGTAATTTGGTAGCAGGCGTGGATCACCTGAGGCACACTCATGGCATCGAAGAAAACCGCTTTTCCAAAGGTCAGCCACAGCATGGCGAAGAATTGGCTGATGATTTAATCCGCATGTGTGAGCTGCACGACCCCTCTACTATCGCTGCGGTCATTGTCGAACCGCTGGCAGGTTCGGCAGGGGTAATACTGCCTCCAAAAGGCTATTTACAACGTCTACGCAAAATTTGTGACCAACACGGTATTTTGTTGATTTTTGATGAAGTGATCACCGGCTTTGGTCGTTTAGGGACACCTTTTGCATCTAACTATTTTGATGTAGAAGCCGACCTCGTCACCACCGCTAAAGCCCTTACCAACGGGGTCATTCCCATGGGCGCGGTGTTCGCCCAAGACAAAATTTATGATGCCTTTATGCAAGGCCCCGACAACATGGTGGAGTTCTTTCACGGATATACCTTTTCGGGTAATCCCATGGCATGCGCCACCGCGCTGGCGACCTTAGACACCTACGAAGAAGAAGGATTGTTAACCCGCGCCGCCGAGCTGGCCGATTATTGGCAAGATGCTGCCCATTCATTGGCGGATCTACCGCTGGTGAAAGACGTGCGCAATCTAGGATTGATCGCCGGCATCGAACTTGAGCCTATTGCCGGTGCGCCAACCAAACGGGCGTTCAGTGCCTTTATGCAAGCTTATGAAGCCGGACTTTTGATCCGCACCACAGGCGATACCATTGCGTTGTCGCCGCCTTTGATTATTGAAAAATCGCACATTGATTTTGCCTTTGGCACCTTACGCAAAATCATCCAAGCACTCGATTAGGAAAACCTCATGTCTAGGATCGAACATATTATTTCAGGTAAAGCCACCTCAGGCGCCAGTATCCAAACCACACCAGTGTATAACCCTGCAACAGGTGAACAACAAAGTGAGGTAGTAGTAGGAACACCAGCGGATGTCGATAGTGCAGTAGCTAGCGCTAAAGCGGCCTTTCAGAGCTGGTCAAAAACTCCAGCGAATAAACGTGCCGCGGTGATGTTTCGCCTGCGAGAGCTACTCGACCAGCGCCGCGATGAAGTGGCCATGACTATCTCCAAAGAACACGGTAAAACGCACGATGATGCCCTAGGTGAAGTCACTCGGGCATTAGATGTGGTGGAGTATGCCTGCGGAATATCCGAAAAACTCAAAGGCGATTTTAATCGCGATGCAGCCCAAGGTATCGATGTCTGTGGAGAGCGCCAAGCACTAGGTGTCGTGGCTGGTATCACGCCCTTTAACTTTCCAGCCATGGTGCCGCTGTGGATGATCCCCATGGCCATCGCTTGCGGTAATGCGTTTATTCTTAAGCCTTCGGAACGCGACCCATCTAGCGCCAATCTCATCCATGAATTGTTTCAACAAGCCGGACTACCTGATGGCGTGCTGAATGTGGTGCACGGTGGCAAAGTGGCAGTAGACGCCCTGCTCGATCACAAAGACATTGCTGCAATTAGCTTTGTTGGCTCGACCCCAATTGCAGAATACATTTATGCCAGAGGATGTGCCGCAGGTAAGCGAGTGCAAGCCTTAGGTGGCGCCAAAAATCACATGGTGATCATGCCGGATGCCGATTTAGACCAAGCCGCAGATGCACTCATGGGAGCTGGATTTGGCTCCGCGGGAGAGCGCTGTATGGCAATCAGTGTGGCTGTACCCATAGGTGAAAAAACCGCGGATCTGTTAGTCGAAAAACTGATCCCACGGATCCAAGCCATGAAAGTGGGACCATACACTCAAGCCGGAGCTGACATGGGACCGGTGATCACCGCTGAAGCCCAAAATCGTATCGTCGGTTTGATTAACCAAGGTGAATCTGAAGGCGCAGTGGTTAAAGTGGATGGTCGCGGCATAAAAGTCGATGGACACGAAAACGGATTTTGGGTTGGTGGCACCTTGCTAGACCATGTCACAGCTGATATGAGCGTGTATAAACAAGAGATTTTTGGGCCCGTATTATCAGTGCTGCGCGCCAAGAGTTATCAACAAGCAACAGATCTAATTAACGCCCATGAATACGGCAACGGCACAGCTATTTTTACTCGCGATGGTGATGCCGCCCGCGATTTTGCCGCGACCATAGAAGTGGGTATGGTGGGGATCAATGTGCCTATTCCAGTGCCAGTGGCATACCACAGCTTTGGTGGTTGGAAGCGCTCCATTTTCGGAGCTCATGGCATCTACGGGCCTGAAGCGATCCACTTCTATACACGCTTAAAAACCGTCACTACACGCTGGCCAACAGGTATTCGTGCCGGTGCAGAATTCAATTTTCCAAGTATGCAATAACAAATAACAAAAACACGGAGATTATTATGTCGACATTACGAGCCGGACTTATCCAAATGGGGCTAAAAGCATCTACCGATGAAGATCCCGAAACGATCCGTAAAGCCATGATCGAAGCCCATTTACCGCTTATCGACGAAGCCGGCAAACAAGGCGTGCAAGTATTAAGCTTTCAAGAAGTCTTTACCCAACCTTATTTTTGTCCCAGTCAAGATACGAAATGGTATGCCAGCGCAGAGCGCATTCCTGATGGGCCGACGGTAAAATTGATGCAAGAATATGCCAAGAAATATCAAATGGTCATAGTGGTGCCGATTTATGAACAAGATGATGTGACCGGCGTGTATTAC
Organism: Aliiglaciecola litoralis; assembly: GCF_039523355.1. Classification (NCBI taxonomy): domain Bacteria; kingdom Pseudomonadati; phylum Pseudomonadota; class Gammaproteobacteria; order Alteromonadales; family Alteromonadaceae; genus Aliiglaciecola; species Aliiglaciecola litoralis. The sequence continues at coordinate 85,679 of NZ_BAAAFD010000010.1, forward strand.
AACACAGCGGCCGTCATCGATGCCGATGGCAGCTACTTAGGTAAATATCGCAAAACCCATATTCCTCAAGTATCTGGGTTCTGGGAAAAATTCTTCTTTAAACCGGGCGCTTCAAATTGGCCGGTATTTAATACCCAATACTGCAAACTGGGCGTGTATATTTGTTATGACCGTCACTTCCCCGAAGGCTGGCGTGCGCTGGCACTAAACGGCGCTGAATATATCGTCAACCCATCAGCGACAGTGGCAGGATTGTCAGAATATTTGTGGAAACTCGAACAGCCTGCGTCCGCTGCCGCCAATGGCTGTTGGATTGGTGCGATTAACCGTGTGGGTCGTGAAATGCCATGGAATATTGGCGAGTTTTACGGTCAAAGCTACTTTGTAAACCCGCGTGGCCAAATTGAAAAAGAAGCGAGTCGCGATCAAGATGAGTTAATCATCCACGATTTAGACATGGGCATGGTCCAAGAAGTACGTAATACATGGCAGTTCTTCCGTGATCGCCGCCCAAGTACCTATACATCATTAACGGACGGCGAATAACTAGAAGGTTGATAATTCGGGGGACACTATGACATCCAAGGTAGATACACAAACAGCACCATCGGCAGCTGATCAGCCATATGATGCTGATCTATGGAATGAAGATCTCGCCCCTACTACGGTGGCGAATCGCACATGGAACTGGCTACATTTCGCTGCCTTGTGGGTAGCCATGGTGGTCTGTGTGCCTACTTACATGCTCGCTGCCGGACTGGTGTCCGAAGGCATGAACTGGTGGCAGGCCATTTTGACTGTACTGCTTGGCAATATGATCGTGCTACTACCAATGATCTTAATTGGTCATGCCGGTACCAAGCACGGCGTACCCTTCCCCGTGTTATTACGCAGCGCCTTTGGAACCAAAGGTGCGCGAATTCCTGCGCTAGCCAGAGGATTAGTCGCCTGTGGTTGGTTTGGTATTCAAACGTGGGTGGGGGGCAGCGCCATTTATGTGATCATAAATAGCTTGTCTGATAATGCCTTTCAAGGCCAAGCCTTACCTTTACTGAGTATTGATATTGCTCAATTGTTGTGCTTTTTGGCTTTTTGGGCACTCCATCTTGTGTTCATAAAATTCGGTACCGAATCGATTCGAGCTTTAGAGAGTTATGCAGCGCCTTTTTTGATCCTAATGGGATTGGCACTGCTGTACTGGGCATACAGCGAAGCGGGCGGATTTGGCGCGATGTTATCCACGCCATCACAATTTGAGCCTGGTGGTGCCAAAGAAGGACAATTTGCCACGACTTTCATTGCGGGCTTAACGGCCATGGTGGGTTTCTGGGCAACCATGGCATTGAATATTCCCGATTTTACCCGTTTTGCTAAATCTCAACGTGATCAAATTATTGGTCAAGCAGTTGGACTGCCCATTCCCATGGCGTTATTTGCCTTTATCGGTGTGGCGGTGACCTCGGCAACGGTGACGATTTACGGTGAAGCCATTTGGGACCCTGTCGCGCTTGCTGCGCGCATGGGAGGATTCGGTGTTGTGGTTGCCCTTGCTGCGCTGGCACTGGCCACCTTGACCACCAATTTAGCGGCCAATGTGGTGGCGCCAGCCTATGGGTTTTCCAATTTAAGTCCGGCAAAAATCAGCTTTAAAATGGGCGGTTACATCACCGCAGGGATTGGTATTGCCATCTTCCCGTGGAAGTTGCTAGAAACCGCAGGTGGCTATCTATTTACTTGGTTGATTGGCTACTCTGCCCTACTCGGTCCAATTGCTGGCATATTGATTGCCGACTACTTCATTTTACGTAAATGCAAAATAAATACCGATGCCCTGTTTCGTCATGATGGCGAATACGGCGCCAACAACGGCTGGAATATGGCCGGACTCACGGCACTGGTAATTGGCATATTGCCCAATTTACCAGGCTTTTTATATGCTGCAGGTGTGCTTGATAGTGTGCCTGACATTTTCAATACGCTATATCATTACGCGTGGTTTGTTGGCTTATTCGTAGCCGCCGCGCTGTATTTAATATTAGCCAAAAAAGGAGATTAATATGTCAATCCTTATTCGTGGCGGTACGGTTGTAAACGCTGATAACAGCGAAAAAGCCGATGTACTGGTGCAAGATGGCAAAATTGTCGCCGTCGGCGCTGATCTTGAGCTGCCTACCGGCTGCGAGGTGTTAGATGCATCTGGTCAGTTAGTAATGCCCGGTGGCATCGACCCGCATACACACATGCAATTGCCTTTTATGGGCACGGTGGCCTCTGAAGACTTCTTTACCGGCACTGCTGCGGGGCTAGCAGGAGGCAATACTTCAATCATCGATTTTGTGATCCCTAGCCCTCAACAAAACATCATGGAGGCCTACAAAACCTGGCGTGAATGGTCACAAAAAGCCTGTGCAGACTACAGTTTTCATGTCGCCATAACCTGGTGGGACGAGAGCGTCAAAAAAGACATGGGCACCTTGGTTCGCGAAGAAGGAGTCAACAGTTTCAAACATTTCATGGCCTATAAAAATGCCATCATGGCCGAAGATGAAACCATGTACAAAAGCTTCTCTCGGGCCGTGGAGTTAGGCGCGATCACCACCGTGCATGCCGAGAATGGCGAGATAGTGTTTCAGTTACAGAAGAAATTGTTAGAGATGGGTATAACCGGTCCTGAAGCTCATCCATTATCACGCCCACCCGCAGCCGAAGGGGAAGCGGCAAGTCGCGCTATTCGATTAGCTGAAGTGATTGGTGTGCCCTTGTACTTAGTGCATGTTTCCACCCAAGACGCACTGGATGAAATCATCCGTGCTCGTAACGCCGGACAGCGGGTATTTGGCGAAGTGCTGGCGGGGCATCTAATGATTGACGAAAGCGTTTACCGTCATCCCGACTTTGAATATGCTGCCGCCCACGTAATGTCTCCACCGTTTCGTGAAAAGCACCATCAAGACGCGTTATGGAAGGGCTTGCAAAGTGGCAACATACAAACCACTGCCACTGATCACTGCTGCTTCTGTGCACCACAAAAAGCCGCGGGTAAAGACGATTTCACTCTTATACCTAACGGTACTGCTGGCGTCGAAGACCGCATGGCAGTGTTATGGACCCATGGTGTGAATACCGGACGATTAACCCATGAAGAGTTCGTTGCTGTCACCTCAGCCAATGCGGCTAAGATATTTAATATCTACCCGCGCAAAGGACGCATTGGTGTAGGCGCTGATGCTGATATCGTGTTGTGGGATCCAACGGCCACTAAAACCATTTCGGTCAAAACCCATCATCAAAATATTGATTTCAATATTTTCGAGGGCATGGAGATCACCGGTAAAGCAACCCACACTATTTCTAATGGAATTCTGAAATACGCTGATGGTGATTTACGGGTGGAAAAAGGCATGGGCAACTACATTAAACGCCCTGCGTTTCAACCCATGTTTCACGCCTTAGAAAAAGTCGCCAAGGCGAATAAGCCTAAGGCTGTAAAACGCTAATATACTCTAGCCATACCCTAACCATGCTAGGCGTGGTTAGGGTATATATCCGCAACATTAGAACGCTAGTCACTCCTCATTTAAGCAACTTTTACTAATCAATCCGCTCCCCCCGCTAATTGTTAACAAAAAGATCTGCGCATTTTTTAGTCAGCTAGGTTATTCTCATAAAACGATGACTAAAAAACACACAATTCCATTTATTTTCAGGAGATTAGAAGCATGCTAAAAGAATTCAAAGCCTTCCTCATAAAAGGCAACATGATCGACATGGCAGTAGGTATCATTATTGGTGCGGCATTCAGTACGGTCATTAAATCACTTGTAACTGATGTGATCATGCCACCCATAGGTCACATGATGGGCGGGGTTGATTTCACCGATTTATTTTACAATCTAGGCGAAGGCACCTATACGTCTTTGGCTGCCGCTAAGGAGGCGGGGGCACCCACAATTAATTATGGGGTTTTCATCAATAACTGTATCACCCTTGTGATAGTGGGTTTTGCGGTATTCATGCTGGTTAAGTCGGTGCAAAAAATGCAGAAAAAAGCCGAAGAAGCACCTGCCGCTCCGGCTAAGCCTTCGGAAGAAGTGCTACTTCTTACCGAAATACGTGATGCACTGAAAAAAGCGTGATCATTGTTAAGTAAAACCTTAGCGTAAACGCCACTTTCATTGGTTAGTGGCGCTTTCTCCGTAGTTGTCTTGAGCACTGAACGATTTAAACCGGTCTTAATCGCAACTGCCATCACACAACGACAGCAGTTCACTGAAGCCTGCGGCTAAAAACGCTGCGTCTGCTCGGTCAAATTTAACGGAAGACGTTTGTGCCATATCAAATGGCGTTTTTTGATCAAACAGCGCCATAAAGTCTAGGCTAAAATTGATCTTTGCTGGTGAACTTTGCAAAGCCTTTTTATCCAGAGGGATCTGTACGACTTGGTAGTTTTCGTCAAAGCCTACATGGTAGACCAGGGGAGAAAACTCTTCGCCGATCTTGATTGCACCTTCAAGCAGCAAAAACTTATAGCCCACATCCCAGCTCCATGCCATTCGGCCATTGGGATCAAGATCGCCGGCAATTTTAATCGTACCATTGGCTTGGGGATCGACCCCAATTCCCAGCTCAATGGCTGCCACATTGATATCAGCAGGATAGGTAATATCAATATCAAACCACCCCTCATTTAAATCAAACCTAAGTAAATGATAACTATCAGGCAACACAAAGCGGTTATCTTGACCCACTAAAGTGAGATTACTGACAAACAATTGCAGATCACGGATTTTGAACAGCCCGTCGCCACCGGGGTTAGCATAGCGATATTGATCAAACACCAGAGGTAACTCCCCTAGCTTAGGATGAAACCTCAAGGTTAGCTGCTGGTTATCTGTTGGGCGAGTTTGGCTATAAATCAACAGCATAAGGCCTGTCAAAACCACCACCAAGATAACCATCGTTCGACTATTCATGGAGCGTCCTTTTTCGCCGTAAAGGGATTAGAGAATCGTTCATCGGTCAGAAACTCCTTGTCTGTCAGTGTATGTAAAAAAGCAATAATCGCGCGTTCCTCCTGCTTGGTGAGATTAAGGCTTATTTTATCCTCTTGATGCTGGGCAACGTTGTCCGCTTCGAGGATCAGCGGGCTTAGCGTGCTGCTACGCTTTATGCCGCCATTATAGTGTGCCAATACCTCTTCTAAGGTGTTAAAGCGTCCATCATGCATGTAGGGCGCTGTAACGGCGATATTTCTTAAGGTAGGCGTTTTAAACATGCCTTTGTGCGCGTCGAGCCCGGTTACCTCAGCTAAACCTGCTGCAAGGGTGGCATCATCATCCAAGCCATTGTTGTTGAAACCATCAAATGCGGTGTTAAACCCACCCGTCAAGAACTGGCTATGACAATCGATACAATTTCCACCGCGCAAACTGACCTTAGTATCGGGGTGTGCCATAAACAACCTACGCCCCTGCTCCTCAAGCTCTGATAAATTCAGCTCCCCTCTTAGATATTGATCGTATTTAGAATTGGCAGAAACCAAAGTGCGTTGAAAGTTGGCAAGCGCCTTGGCAATGGCATCCAAGCTGACGTTGCCATAAGCCTCAGCAAACATCTTGTGGTAGACAGCATCACTAGCTAGCTCTTCTAGCAACAATGATAGATCTTGGGCCATCTCATCCACATGTTCGATGGGTTGCAATGCCTGCTCTTCTAACGAGGATGCTCGTCCATTCCAGAACAATAACTGTGGCCCCCACAATAGATTTGCCAAGCTCATACTATTGAAAGGTAACGGGTTTCCCGACACACCGATGGAATGTGGCAAACCGTCGGTAAATGCCAAGTGTTGCTTGTGACAAGTAGCACAGGAGACCTGATTATTACCCGACAACTTGGGGTCGTAAAATAGTCGCCGACCTAGTGCAATTGACTCAACCGTCAAGGGGTTGTCTTGCGGGATAATGAATCGACCGAACACAAAGGGCGCACTAAAACTAACCGGAGTGGTTGATGGTGTTTGCAAACGCAGCCACCAGCCTCCTAGCATCCCAGCGAGCACAACAGCAAAACACAGCATTGTGACCCATAAACGACTACTCATTTAATGGTGATGTACAAAACCTGAGCCGAACAAGGCTTCAATATTATCGATTCCCTTGTTGTACCGCTCTTTAATATTAATCTCACCCAATCTCTCGCCAGTGGCCAAGTCATGCACAGTAAGAGAGTGATGATTCAGTTTAGCGATAAAATCGACATCGGTTGGATCTTCATCGGCGGCGTTCCCCAAATTCAGCAAGTTATTCTGAATCGCAATGACGTCTTTACCGGAAGCCGTTTTGTAAAAAATCATATGATGCGCCCCCGCCTCCGCTTGGATATCAGCGCCACTGGAAACCAATTCTGGCAGGTCCGTAAGCGAATAGCGTTTAACCACCCCCGGTAAACCATGACTAATAAACAACTCGTTTTGATTGCCATAAAACTCCAGCGGGACACCGGTTCCGGCCGAGGCACCATCATACAGTTTTACTGGAGTACCAAAGGATTTGTCACTTTCGTTATAGGGGATTTTCCAAGTTTCAAAACCGAACATGGTGTTTACCAGTACCGCGGGTTCGACTCCTTCCACTATGCTGGGCCGAACAAACAGTACTTCAACAGGCGAAGAGGGATAGCCTACGGGTTTAGCATCTTCTGTGACAATATTTTCGATTGGCTCAAGGGTGTTGAGATCAATAACCGTAATGGCATTACCCACCCCATCGGTCAGATTAGGATGCACACTTGAGGTCACCACCATACGATCGCCAAAAGCAGAAATACCATGGGGATACATGATGTAAGGTTGTCCCTCGCCTACCATGCTTTTTCTGGCTTCGATGATTTTAATCAATTCATTTGACTGAGGGTCAAACACACCGACTGACCCAGCATCAACTTGATCCAAACCCGTTCCGCCCATAAAGGTCACGAACATATGCGGCTTACCATTGACCGTATGCCACATGATGTCCTCGCCAACACTTTGACCTTGAGTATCAAGGCAAGTCACGTCATTTATCGAGGGAGCACCTTGGGCATCGCGACTAAGCAGTACCTCTGCAAGGCTGCATTGGGTGCCCAGTCCGGTAGCGTAAAGGCGACCATTAGGGCTGTAATATAAATGATGCAAGGGGGCATCGTATTTGGGCAACTCATATTCATATAATATGTCGCCAAACTGAGGTGACTCGGGGTCCATTTCAAGGATGGCGATGCTGTCTTTGGTCCCCAGCGTAGGCAAACCGCTAAGTAACACTATCCCTTGGGTTTCTTCTGAATTAGAGGGACTTTTTGTTTGAGTGGTAACTGTTTCTGTCGTTTGTGTGACTTTGGAGCAGCCAATAAGGATAAACAACATCCCGACCGTAACGCTTGCCACCATGGCTTTGATTGATTTACTGGTCATTTTTTTCATTCCATAAATGTCGAGATTGACATTGAGAACAGTAGCAGTAGAACCGTGTATGCGCAAAGTATTGCTGTCTGTTTTTTATACTACCCTTTGTAGGTGGCCTTGGAATGAGTATGCAAGTGAAAAATAGAACCAAAGTGCCCTTTACCGAGCACAATGGTTATTTCTTTTGAATATTTCAACCTAGACTCTGGATAAAAGGTGTCGAGTTCAGGTTACTTAGCAAAACAAGTTCGGCAAGCTAAAGTTTTCGTACTGCTAAGTAATCAATCCGGATGTATTGCGAATCTATCAATTCGGCTCCTTGTTTGGCTATGTAGGCTTCGCAATTGGCTAACGAGCTTGCTGTGTCGTCAAACTCTGCGCCTGCCCATTTTCCGCACAGGGTAATATTGAAGATCATCTTTAAATTAGCCAGTTTTTTAGTCTCACTTGCTTGGCAGTTTTTGCATTGCCATGGCTGATGAATATCATCAATACAAACGTGTTCGGTGGGTAGCAGTTGCACTAGATTTTTTCTGTGCGTCGCTCGCCATTGCTCGGGGTCGGGCTTTTCGCTCAAAGGCCCACCCAGTTGGCGTACGTTTTGATCCATATCCCAATAGAAAAATTCGATACTATTTTGCGACCATAATGCCGCAAAGGTTCCCGCAGGCTCGGACACCTGATAAGGCGTTCCTGTGCATCCCGCGTTGGGATCAGTGCTCTTGCCATTAGCACAATTGGTTATCTGGTTGGTATTATTCCATGTTGAGTCGTACATCTGTGGACAAGTATGCAGGGTATTGTGGATCACCTTTTGACCATTGATGTTTTCAATGATATCGACCTCGCCCGCTGATGGCCAATCTGTCGAATTTACCGCCGAAGGAGTGTCATAGTAATTACCGACTCCTGAATAAGCATCTAATGACCCATCAGTGGCCTGTGACTGGCCATTATATATCCACTCATTCTGATAACTTCCGTTCAACCACCATGCTGGCCAGATCGCATTGCCCGACGGTAGCTTACCTTTGAATACAAACAAAAGTTGATTGGCTGAGCCTTCAACATTGTAAAAGGCTTTGGATGTGGCTCTGACTGAATCAAACATCAAGGGATCATTGGTCTGTTTAATAAACAATTGCAATGGCTTATTTTTAGCCTGTGAAAGCATGTTGTCGTTTGACCACTGTGCACGGTCGTAGATCACATTTCCTTCCGTGGGATCGCTGTGCGGAAAAGTAGTGAAAAAGTGTCGTTTGAAATCCGTAAGGGTTGCTTGGCCGTATTCAAAATCAAGCACGTAAATCCCTTCATCTGATGGGACTTCGAGTTCATTTTCAGTGTTCTGTGCGACACTGCAGGCAATCACAAATAGGGAGGCTAAAACGACCATAGTTAATTTAAATTGATTAAGTACAGCTGATGGAAAAGATCGACCAATCGCATTTTTCATTTTTATTCCTGTGTACGGCATCGGGATAGGGACAAACGCCTGATGAATAATTCAAAGGCTATAGAGATGAGATAAAAAGTAAAATTAAATGCGCTCAAGCGGATTTTTTAAGGGATAAATACTGTCAACTACCCAAGCTTGGTAAACGAGATTGGCTAACTATAGTGATGTGCCTTATTTTTTGTCACATCGAATTTAAGAACTTAGCTGAACTTGCTTTGGATTTCGAGTTAAACGCAACGCATCCTGAATATCTTTGAGGTTTGCGGGTTTAGTTATATGACGGTCGAACCCGGCCTCTTTTGCCCGATTCACGAATTCACTGTCACCATACCCAGTCAACGCGAGCATCGGGATCGACGCGGTTTGGACATTGTTACGTATATGCCGCGCCACACCAAAACCATCTAAGCCCGGCAGGCCAATATCACAAATGATCACCGACGGAAGCTGGATAATTGCTTGTTCAACACCTTCAATTCCAGAACTTGCCCAAAAGACCTCATGCCCCATTAGTTCAAGTAATTGGGTTAACATATTCGCGGTGTCATGATCATCTTCGATAACCAGAATACGATGCAATTGCGAAGATGGCTCTTCTATTGGGGTGATCTGCGGTTGCACTTGTTGCTGCGATAACGGTAAGTCAATGCAAAACGTCGTTCCCCGATTGAGGCCCTCACTACTTACTTTTATATTGCCGCCATGTAATTCAACTATCCCTTTGACTAACGACAAGCCTAACCCTAAACCTCCGGAGTGGCGTTCTAACGATTGCTCACCTTGCGTGAATGGTTCAAACAAATCGATCATGGCAGATTCTTCAATGCCTAAACCAGTATCACTGACTGTTAATGTCACACTGTTTTGGTTGCTCGATAACCCTAGCGTGATTGTGCCGCCCATGGGCGTGAACTTCAAAGAGTTATTAAACAAATTATGGACAACTTGAGTTATCCGATCTGCATCAGCTGTTATCCATAGACTGGACGTTTGCATATCGACATTGCAGGCAACCCCAAGTAGCTCAAATTGAGAGGCGTAATCGCAACAAATTGATTTCAATAAGCTGACCAAATCAAAGGGTCTTTTAACAATTTTCATTTTCCCAGAAGTGATGCGAGAGACATCTAACATCTCATCGAGCAATCGTTTGAGATGACCAACTTGTCGCTCAATCACTTGCAATGGTTCACACATTTCCGCCGAATTCTTTGCTTGTAACTTCAATAATTGGGTGGCATTGCTGATAGGTGATACAGGACTACGCAACTCATGGGCGAGCATAGTTAAGAATTGATTTTTACGCTGATTCATTAGCTCAAGACGATTGGCACGATCAAGCAATTGCCTTTCTAATGCGCGTTTTTCGGTGACATTATGAAATATTATAATCACCCCTTCAACAGTACCGTCAAGGGCAATGGGTGCGGCGGTGATATCAATATTTTTTTGTTCGCCGAATTTGTCTATCAATAAAGCTTCTACATTATTCTCAACGATCGCGCCTTCAAACATGGCTTTTTGGGCAATGTTATCAAGAGGAGCATTGGAATCCTCATTAACAAGGTTCAAAATGTCGGTCACTGGCTTATCCATTGCTTGATGCAATTGCCACCCCGTTAACATTTCTGCCACCGGATTTAAAAAGGTCACCTTGGCCTGCTCATCGGCAATGAGCACCCCATCTCCGATACTTGAGAGTGTGACTTGCAACCAATTCGATTGGTTTTTGAGCTCACGCTCGGCATGCAACCGCCGTGCTATTTCTCTATTGAGATCTTCAATTTGCTTTTGCAAAGATAAAAAACGAAAGCTGGAATCTTGTTTGGCCTTCAAACGCAATAATACGATTGCCTCATGATCTTTTGATCTAGGCTCTAATACTGCGCCATAACTGGTCAGCGTCAGAGGATTAGCTTGCGCGTTACAGCGTATTGAGCCTACCACAGGTTGGCGGTTGCGGGCACATAAGCGCAGATAGCTTTGAATTTCAGGATGTGTGTCATCGCTTAGCAAATCAAAAAGAGAATTTGATATGGATTCGAATCCTCCAAACAGGGTTGCCGCACCGGTATTATACGCTAGAATTTTTCCACTAGTGTCAACCAACAATGCCGCCTCGGGCAACAAAGTTAAGACACGTTGATAATGTTGAATTGACATAGAGGCTAATGACCTAAACGTGGTAGTACTCTCTTCCAACGCTCTTTTCTCCCTCGGTTGCCGGTTTCAAGTGGACCACAACTCGACATTCAGCGTCGCCATTTGCGATGGTTTTGTCTAACTCGACTCGGGAATAGCCTAGGTTTTGCGATGAGATGACGCCAAACACATTGGAAGTCATCATACACATTGCAGGGCGACCTAAAACCTTATCTTCAAAAGGGCATTGTCTATTGCCCAACACTATTTTCTCGTCGTCTTCTTCAATAATATAGAAGTCGCCAAGAATGCGCCGTTTTAAATCGACTAATACGTCACTAACTTGTTCTCTGCTCAGTGAATCAACGTGCAAAGCATTGCAATAAGCACTATTTATCTCTTCACCGACATGCTGACCTACGACACTGACAAAGCCAGACGCTTCTTCAAGTCCTACGACATCTTGCAAGGTACCTGACAAATGACGAATAAGATTACGCATAAAGACGTCTCTCTCAAGCGGTAACTCTAATACAGGAATGCGATCATCGTTGCTCATGAGACTCTCCACCGTTTTCAATTATTTTTTTGCCATATTAATACATGGCATTACCAAAAACCCGACTCAGACAAATATGCCAACCTTTATACCTAATTGCAAAGCCAGAAAGGCATTTTGTATCGAGCTGCTATTGCGAATTATAGTTTCTATTAACCGTTTTGTGTAATAGGCGAGCAGTATCGATCATTTTCAGTATAAAGAACAAACCGGCTTGCTGTTAAATAACACTAGAAACAGTAGAAAGGAATTGAGGCCACAAAAGCCAAGTAGCGTATTGGGTAAGAAAAACATGCCGAATAGAAATACGCAACATACCAACGACGTTGCACGTCACAAAATGACAATGGTGTAAGTATCTACCAAATCGAACTTATTGAGCGCTAGTATCTTCTGCACGTTTTGAGCATGCGCATTAAGTACCATAAAGCAGCGAGTACCTTTTTGAGGATACTCGCCTACTCGCCTCAGGTAATTGATTCAACCTGTGACTTTTTTACGCAAGATAAGTGACGTCAACCCTAAACCGAACAGTAACACTGTGCCAGGTTCTGGAATGTTATTTGGATCATCAGGATCGTCTGGGTCATCGGGAAAAATCTCTTCGGCCGTACCCTGAACCCCGACAGTAAAGCCGTTCCAAAATTCATTCGAAGCGCTATCCCACACTAAGGTGTCAAAGGCGCCAGTGAATTGGATTACGCCGTGGGGCTCGGTGCCGCCTACGTTAGAGCTATTCAGTTCATACAGAAAATCACCGCCACCAAGATCTACGATATTTTTGGTCACACCGCCACAGCCCCAATAGCCACAGGAATTGCCGTCTTCACCACCGACGCTAAGAATATTAAAGTCTTGATTAAGAAATGCATAGCCATTGCCATTGAGGCTCACAAACGCAAACACCGGGTTGGCGATCGCCTCAGAAAAAAACAGCGTTTGGGTTCCTGCACGGCTTAAGGCAACGATATCCGTTCCTGTGGGACTGTTATCCACTTCACTGCTTGTATAAGGTGAAACGCTGTCATCACGACCAGAACGCCCATTTTGATAATAGTCGGCACCACCTGAGGGCTGATAAAACCCTATACCGTTGGGATTGGTATAAGTGACATCTAATGTGCTGGTTAAAGTGGTGATTTCGCCTTGCCCAATAAAACCAGCATTGGGATCTTGATCGCCGCCAAGCCAGTCGGTCCAATAAATTGGCGCGGCCGATACCGCGCAGCTAAACAATATCAATAACAGACTTGAGAGAGTCGTAAATGTGGTTTTTTTCATGATGTTTTCTCCCTTTATGTACTCCATTTTGGTTACTAAAGTCGGTAATTTCAGCGACTTCTAGTATGTACAGCAAAGCAGAAATGTTACCGGCATGTTTTACAACAACAGGTAATATTGAGTTTAGCTCATATATGATTATTTACCTCTTTTTGATTGACAAAAAAACCAAAAAAGAGGGCGAGGTGATTTAAATAAAAAAGGAGAGTGATTTAGCCTATAAATCACTCTCCCTGGATACAGAGAATTTAGGGGGGATTAGGCGATTTTCAGATAATTTGCAATGATTTCGGCGCCTTTATCGGCTTGAATAGGTTTGAAGATAAACCCTGAGACACCATGCGATTCACATTGGTCGACTAATTTTTTGTCGGTTACAGATGATAGCATTACAACGGGTACGTTAGAGCCCATTTGGCGAATAGCCGCTAACGCTTCATTGCCATTCATTTCACCCATAACGACATCCATAAACATAAAGTCAGGCGCTTCGTTTTTCACTTTTTCAACGGCAACACTGCCATCATCAGCTTCGATAATATTATTGTAGCCCAATTGATTTAAATAGCGTTTGATGGCTTTACGGATCATTGAGCTGTCATCTACAAGCAGTACTTTTGCATCTTTAGGTAAAGGATTAGTGTGTACATTGGCAATACCTTTGCTTGCTTCTTCGCGCTTTGTACCAGCATTTTGATAGTCAACACTGCGGACCAACAGGTTAAAGTAATAACGGCCTACCCCTTCAACCGTAATAGGCACGGTTACGACTTCTTTAACACCGACTAAATACTTGTCCATGTCATCCATGTTTTGTACAAAGTAAGGCGCTGAAAAGTCGTAATCTAAATTATATCTTCCGTGCAAATCCGTTGAGCGGCCAACGATAGTGTTGCCCCACTCAGCCAACGCATGACTCAGGTCTTCATTAATTTCTTCTTGCGCGTAGGCTTCGCCGAACATGTTTTCACACACCGAATTACCGATTGCGATGGCGGTTTCTGGGTAGTGGTGCATCATGATCACCCCATCTAAACTGCCTTTAACGTCAGAGCAAACGGCATAACCTTTAAATCTGAAATCACTCACATTATCCATAAAGGCTTCGCCAGAGGTGCCACTTAAATTCGTCATGGCTTTTAAACTAGCGATGGATTCAGTGATAAAGGGATACAAAATTACTTTATATAGTGCTTCGACAGACATGGTGAGTTCCTGATTTATTTTTATTATGGGTTAAACTACTAAACCGCGTGAGACTTTACAAGATAGCATGGCATTGAAGCCTGAAATAAATTAACACGCGCGCGCTTATCAAAGCGCCATTGTAGTGCTGAACGCTAAAGAGCAATGCCCTCATATTGCGCAAGGCATGCGATTAAATGACGACCGGCCCCATATTTGCCAATGACACCTGAGTGCCCTAGTCGACAATTCCCAAACCTAGAATAGGGTTATTATTCAATAACAAGCACTTCGACTCTTGCAGGTAAAACATAACACTCAGTGAAATTTGTTATACGCTTATTTAAATGTTGCACAATTATAATCAGAAGAGCTGCCAAATTGACTAACTTTACTAACCGTGTTGCAACCCCTGACGATGTGCCACTCATCGGCGAACTGATGCGTGCTGCGATCCTAGAAAATATGAAATCATTTCTTAGCGCTGCTGAAATTGAAGCGGCTCAAGAAACTATGGGCGTTGATTTGACGCTGATACAGGATCAAACTTATTTTGTTATAGAAACGGTAAAGCATGATCAATCCATCATGGTTGGCTGTGGAGGTTGGGGTAAACGGAAAACGCTCTATGGCGGCGATCATACAGTGGGACGTGACGATTCCTTTTCTGATCCTAAGGTAGATGCCGCTCGCATCCGCGCCATGTACACTCACCCATCATGGACTCGCTGTGGGATTGGCACACTATTGCTTGAGCTAAGTGAAGCGGCGGCCCGCGAGGCGGGATTTAGTAAAATTGACTTAGGTGCCACTATTCCCGGTGAACCTTTCTATCTTGCTCGCGGGTACGTTGAAGTCAGTCGAGATACGCACATCACAGCCAATGGTGCCAACAGTGTTGTTATTAAGATGGAGAAAACGCTGTAAATTTAATCTACCGCTAATCAAAACCCTGCTTAGACTTTTTGTGCGAGTAAAAATACACAAGACTGCCACCGGCAAACCACAAAATAACCATTAGCCATTCCTGCGGCCAGACTAATGCAGCGGGCATTGTCGGGAAGTACAAGCTCATCATCATCAAACTTGCGCCTAAACCAAACCAGCCTAATAATTTTCCACCGGGCGCTTGAAATGGCCGTGTCATATCAGGCTCTTTGTATCTGAGGTATAAAAAAGAAGCACAAACAAATATATAGGCCACCATTAACCCTAAACTGCCCGCATCGACAAACCAGATAAGCGCCTGACGACCTAAAAAAGGTGACAAGGTACCTAACACTCCAATAAACAGAATCGCATTAACCGGTGTTTTATAGCGAGGATGCACTTTGGCAAAAAAGCGCGGCAACATGCCACTGGCGGCCATGGCGAATAAGGCTCGACTTCCCCCCAAAAGAAAACCGTTCCAACTGGTTAAAATCCCCGCGACGCCACCGAGCAATAAAATTAATGCGCCAGTACGCCCCCAAGCGGCTTGAGTTGCATCAACGGTGGCCAGCTCCGACGTACTGCGTTGCTCCTCGTTAAGTAACATCCCCACGGAAAGCTCAATTAATAAATACCAAACGATGGCCATGACAATGGACAACACCAAAAGTTGGCCAATTTTTTTGGCTGGTAAATCAATTTCTTCTGCAGCTTGGGGAATAATATCGAAGCCCACCATCATAAAAGGCACTAATGCCATGGCCGCAAGTATTCCGGTGCCGCCGCCCACAATCAATGGCGTTAAATTCACGGTGTCACCATGGGCGCCCAAGCCAACAAATAATGCTAACCCCGACAACACAATCACCGCCACCACAACACCTTGTATTATTGCCGCGATCCTAACCCCACGAATATTGATCCACGTAATAAGGATGGATACCAGCGCTCCAATCATCGCTTGATCTAAATAAACAATGGCACCGTTGACGCGCCACAGCTCACCATTCCCCATGTCAGGAAAGATATTGGTTAACACACTCGGCAGCGCGACCGCTTCAAAGGCGACGACAGAAATGTAGGCAAACACGATGGACCAAGTACAATAAAATGAGGCTGTTTTACCCATTGCCCGCAAACTATAAGCGTGCTCCCCGCCCACTTCTGGCATGGCAGCTGTTAGCTCAGCATAGATCATCCCTATTATGACGATTACGCCACCAGCCACTAACGTGGCGACAATCGCGCCAACACTGCCGGCTCTTTGCATCAGTTGCGAAATTAATACGACCCAAGACCAGCCAATCATTGCACCAAAAGACAAAACTAAAATATCAACCTGTCGCAGACTCTTACTTAAGCCGTGTTTACTGATAATCAAGGTTGAGCACTCCATTGGTGGCTGTTCGATGAATCATTGATTTCTATCATGATAGTTGCCGAAAAAAATAGCAACCCAGCTCCAACATATGAAAATTAAAATTATGGAGACACCCACCGTAAAAAATTATGTGGACACCCACTGTAAAAAATTATGGAGACACCCACCGTAAAAAACTACGAGGACACCCATTGAAAATTATGAGGACACGCACCGAAAAATTATGTGGACACCCATCGTAAAACTACGGGAAATTATGAGGACACCCACCGTAAAAAACTACGAGGACACCCATTGTTGCATTCGAGAAGGTTACATCTAGCCTCCGCGTATAGAACGTGATTTTTATCGTTGGAGGAAGTGTATCGGTATCTTCTAAAGATGGGTGTCTCGTTAATTGTCTCTTTAAAAAACTACGAGGACACCCATTGTTGCATTCGAGATGGTTACATCTAGCCTCCGCGAATAGAACGTGATTTTTATCGTTGGAGGAAGTGTATCGGTACCTTCTAAAGATGGGTGTCTCGTTAATTTCTAAAGATGGGTGTCTCGTTAATTTGACTTGTTAATTTGGACAAATTACCGGAAAGTTAACCAATCAGAGAAAATGAAAGATTGGAGATATCGTGAAAATTTTGAATCTGTTGCTAATAGGGCTTGTCGCTTTGCTGAGCGTCGCAGCGGGCATCGCCAAAGTCATTGAATCGCCTCAAGAAGTAGCCTTTTTGCAAGAATTTGGATTAAGTACAACACTAATAATTACCTACGGTATGATTCAAATACTCGGAGGCGTTTTAATGGCTTTATCTAGGACAAGGAAGTACGGCGCATTAATCACCATAGCAACATTTGCATTGTCTAGTGTTTTACTCTTTCTAGCAGATAATACTTCGTTTGGATTAGTGTCGCTTTTGCCTGTTGCTTTAACAGGGTTAATATATTGGCAAACAAGCAAAAAGCCTCAATATTCCACGTCTAAAGAACGATAACCTCTAACGTATCTCGTAAATACTGACTTAAAGCATTGTTTAATGCCAATCTCGAAAATATCAGGTAGAGTATTTATTCATCAACGTGAAAACTAGTAGTTATACAAGTTTGGTAAAGGTCACTTTTTGATATATATGTTTCGCACTTTGTCTATTTGCTTATTAGCTGTTGTGTCACTGAGCACATTGGCGGAATCTCAGCGCTTGCGGATCGTGACTGAACATTGGCCTCCCTACAACTATTTAGATACCGACGGCACATTACGCGGCGAAGCCACTGATAATGTACGCAGAATTTTAGCGCAGGCAAACTTAGACGCGAACATTGAGTTACTCTCTTGGAGCAAAGCGCTAGATTTGGCAAATCACCGCCCAAATACGCTTATTTTCTCGATACTAAGATCAGAAGAACGGGAAAACAGTTTTGATTGGTATTGCCCTTTATCTGACCCTATCGAAGTTGCATTGTATAAATTGCGCAAACGTGACGATATTAGGTTGACTGATCTCAACGATGCTAAGAAATATACCATTGGTGTTTTGCGTAATGATTATGCCCAACAATTTCTTAAATCAAAAGGATTTGACGATGGGACAAACTTGCAAGTGTCTACCAGTGATACCGCCAATCTGCGACTTTTAATTCAAGGCAGGATAGATTTGGTAATTCAAGTCAAGGCGGCGATACATTATCGTATGAAGCAGCTGGGGGCACCAATAGAAGAAGTAGAAATAGCACTTCCTGCCATAGACGGTAAATCATTAGAGACCTGTTTAGCGTTATCAAAAGGATCGGATAAAGCAATTAAAGTTGCACTTGACCGTGCCATAGAAGCTCTCACTCCATAACGGGTTATCGGTTAAGATTAACTAAGACAAATAAGGGCGACCTCGGTTGTACTTAGAGGAGAAAGATTATGCATAAATTGTCCAAATACTTCATCATCGCGCTGATTGCGCTGTGCGCTATTTTTGTATTACAGAACTTGCAAACCGTGACCGTGTCATTCTTATTTTGGGAATTCTCATTACCTCGAGCTGCTCTAGTATGCGTGATGTTATTGATTGGATTGATTATTGGTATGCTAGTCAATAGCAGTAGACGCATGCTGTTTAAGGAGTAAGGTGAGCAAAATAACTCATTGTCCCTATAAAATGAGTCACTGGCTGAACGATTAAAAGTAAGCGGGGTGCTCCCCCGATTCAGATCTAGCCAAAAGCTGCTACTATCTTAAAACCACTTCAAAAAAGATGACCCAATCGATGAGTCAGCACGCACCGATAATCAAGTTTTTCAGCAAAGGCGACGGCAGTAAGGTTGCCTATGCTATTCATGGCAATGGACCTGCGCTTATTGTGCCAGCTTGGTGGGTTAGCCATATCGATTTAGATTGGGATATCGACGCTTATAGGCAGTTTTTTAGTCGTTTAGGCGAATTTTTTACGGTAGTGCGTTATGACCGACCTGGTGTGGGCTTAAGTGACCGCAAACGCAGCCTTTTCACTCTGGAAGACGAAGTCGACACTTTAACTGAATTGGTGGAACACTTGGACTTTGCAACCTTCTCATTACTGGGTGTGTCGTGCGCTGGTCCTCCAAGCATCCTGTACGCTCAAGCACATCCTGAACGAGTCGAACACATTATTTTTATCGATTCCTACCTCAATGGCGAAGAGCTTGGCGAGCCGAAAGTACAAGGCGCCTTGTGTTCACTGATCGCCGCACATTGGGGGCTCGGCGCAAAAACGATCTTGGATTTGTTCGATCCAGATATGGACGCAGATACGAGGTCAACAATAAGCGAGATCCATCGACGCTCAACAACGCCAGAGATGGCCGCAGCCTTACTGAACTTATCCTTTAGTATGAATGCCACCCAAGCGGCTAATCAAGTGACTATGCCGACACTTATCATGCATCATTCAAAAGATAGAACCGTGCCCTTTAGTGCCGGTCGTAAATTAGCTGTCATGTTGCCTAATTCGCAATTTGTCAGTATTGAAGGTAAAGCTCACGTGCCATGGATGGGTGATAAAATCACCGAGATCCTTGAGCGAATTATCGATTTTACCGGTAACTCCTCCTCTCCTACTAACTTCCCCATCGAATACAATCAGTTTAAAAAAACCGGCAGTATTTGGGCTTTAACTTTTGCGGGCAAGACAGTACATATAAAGAACTCTCGCGGGTTAAATGATATCGCCCTGTTAATCCAACAAAAAAACAAAGAGGTATATGCTGCAGACCTAGTGACAGGCGAGTATTCGATGGCACAGGAATCAACCGTTGCGGTTTCTGATCAGGCGGCATTGCAACAATATAGGGGGCGATTAAACGAGCTAATCGAAGAGAAGTCGTTGGCCGCCGTAAATGCTGACGAAGCCCAATATGCAGCATTGGAAACAGAGGAAGAGCAGCTGATAAATGCGCTAAAACAAAGTGTTGGATTAGGAGGACGGGCTAGGACGTTTGATCACAATGCTGAAAAAGCGCGCAAAGCCGTGGCTGCACGTGTTCGAGTTACCTTGCATAAAATATCAACGGTAGCGCCTGAGCTAGGCGCTCACCTTACCACCAGCATTAAGACCGGCAAGTATTGCTGTTATTCCCCTTCTCCCGACATTTCATGGCTAACCTGAACTTCGCTGACCTATATGCTAGAAAAAAACTAGCAGCCGGTATGAAAAAAGTAGCGCCTTTAAAGTGAAAGCCACTCATTTTAAAGGATAGTATGATGAATAACACCACTGCAGCTGTGAGCTCTTCCCAATTAATCAAACCAAGTATTGTTAGCATGACCCAGAGGCACCATGGATTAGTCAAAAAATATGCTGATACTCCACAACTAGCTTGGGTCACCGATATGGCGGTAACCGGTCAAAGCAACACTGAGATTCACGACGCCTTGCATGTCGATGTCGAAGTCGCAGGTTTGAATATTTCACTAGGGGTTCACCCTGCAGTAGGCGGTGACGGTGACGCTCCTGTGCCGGGGGAGCTTTTATGCGCTGCATTAGCCAGTTGTTTAGACAGCACCATTCGCATTATCGCTAACCGTTTATCGGTTGAGTTGACCCATCTACAAGTTAGTGTCTCAGCTGAGATTGATGTACGTGGTACCTTGAAGTTTAACCCCGCAGTTCCGGTCGCCTTTCAGAAAATGCATGTGTCGGTTGAAATGCAAACTCTCGCTGGAACCAAGCCAGAATTAGAAAGCGCATTATTTAATGCCGCTGAAGCGAGCTGTGTGGTGATGCAAACCCTCAAGCATCCACCTCAGATCAGCACCCAATTTCACGCAGGTAGTGTTTAAAGGAACCTGCATTTAATATTTATTGATAAGGAATTTTGACATGTCATCTGCAACTAAATCGAATACCACAGCACGCCCAATTGTTCCGTTCCTATACTCACTGGTCTGCTACGCTGCGTCTTTGTTTTCACTGATCTACTTTATCGTGTTTGCTAGTGGTGTTTACGCCCCTATTTCAGTTAACTCTCAAAGTCTTGAACAGCCTTTGCTAACTGCATTAGTGTTTAATATTGCACTGATCGCTTTGTTTGGCCTGCAACATAGCATAATGGCGCGCAAACGCTTCAAACAATGGCTTTTCAACTACCTACCAGAATCTGCTGAACGAGCTACATTCTGCCTAGGTACTGCAATAGCGCTGGTTATCATGGTTTACTTTTGGCAGCCAATGAATGGCCAAGTTTGGCAGGTTACGGGTTCTCTCACGGGCTATGCTGTGCAAGCAATTGGTGCCGCTGGTTGGTTAATATTATTGATTGCCTCCT
The DNA here is from genome assembly GCF_039523355.1 of Aliiglaciecola litoralis. Lineage (NCBI taxonomy): Bacteria > Pseudomonadati > Pseudomonadota > Gammaproteobacteria > Alteromonadales > Alteromonadaceae > Aliiglaciecola > Aliiglaciecola litoralis. The sequence goes on from NZ_BAAAFD010000010.1 coordinate 106,848, forward strand.
TTCAATTGGATCACTTCGAGCTATTTGGACTTCGTCAAACCTTTACGCCTTTACTAGGCAGGCCCATGCCCTCGTCACAATTTAGAACCCCGGGACTGTACAAAATAGTTCGTCATCCTATTCAACTCGGTGTGCTACTCGGGGTCTGGTTTGTGCCTGAGTCGACAGCCAATCATCTGCTGCTAGCTATCGGCATGACGCTCTATATCTTCATCGGTTTATATTTTGAAGAGAAGGCGTTAATCCAAGAATTTGGTAACAACTATCGAGACTATAAACAACGGGTGGCTAAACTGATCCCTTTTATTGGCTAGCGTTGAGCAGCTTTAAACATTCAATCTTGTTTAGAGCTGCTAATTACCAGAGAGTACAATTCGTTGCCATTGCTTCGATAATGTGCCGCAAAACCATTTTCAATCAAGCAAAGCGAGCCTATCGTCTTTTTATTAAAGTAAACAAATTTTTAACATCTAGGGGTAGTTCCCTATGTTTACCTGCCTTAAAGTTTGCGATGCTAATCCGGTGAAATAAATTCCCACACTTTATCGGAGAAATAATAATGAAAAGTCCTTTCGCAACATTGAGTGTTATAGCCGCAAGCATGTTGAGCGTCAACGCAGCACATGCCGATGCCCTAATTGGTCCCAAATTATCTGAACAATTACAAAGCCAAGTTGGCCCATTTAACGTGATCGTGTCCTTCGACAATCAGCAAAGCATTGATTCGGTCTTGCAGAACCTAAACGTGCCTTACCGTGCTTTGCAAACACTGCCAATGGCAGGGGTTACGCTGTCTAAATTACAACTGCAAACGCTGCAGGCAAATCCATCGGTAACGAGCGTCTACGCTAACGTTCCACTGGAATACAAAAACTATACCTCAGGTGAAATTACTGGCGGCCATTATGTGCAAGACAACTACAACGTTGATGGTAGTGGTGTCACGATCGCGGTGTTAGATTCAGGTGTCGATGCCACACATCCAGATTTAGAATTAGGTACTAAGACAGTTGAAAACGTTAAAATCGTCGGAGATTTAGACTTAGCAGGCGGTCGTAATGCCTTTATTGAAGGTGTGCCCAACAGCGACACAACGTCTGGACACGGCACGCACGTAGCGGGCACTGTCGGTGGAACAGGTGCTGCATCTGCCAATGATGAACGCCGTGCAAATTACCATGACGGTATAGCGCCTGGTGCTCGCCTAGTTGGCTTGGGTGCAGGCGAAGGTGTCTCAATCTTATATGCATTGTTAGGATTCGATTACGCCATTGCCAACCAAGAGCGTCTTGATATCGACATCATCACTAACAGCTGGGGTGGTGGTGATGGCGCGATGTTTGATCCAAACAACCCAATCAACCAAGCGTCTTTTAAGGCATATCAAAACGGCATGGTAGTCACGTTTGCCGCATCTAACTCCGGTCCAGCTGAAGACACCCTAAACCAATATGCTATTGCGCCTTGGGTAATCAATGTTGCCGCCGGTACTAGTGATAAACAACTGGCGGATTTTTCGAGCCGCGGTGTCGCAGGTGACGAATACAAGCTGCCAGATATTACCGCTCCTGGTAAAGATATTACGTCTACTCGCGCACCTAACACGGCAATTGGTGCATTGGGTCCGGTCGTTGATCCAGCCCACCCTGAATACTTTGCTTACTATCACACGATCAGTGGTACCTCGATGGCAACGCCTTTTGTGGCAGGTGTTGCGGCACTGCTGTTAGAAGTAAATCCGAATCTTTCACCTGATCAAATCGAAGAAATCATTAAAGTCACGGCCGATCCAATGGACTATGCCCCTCATGAAGTGGGTACTGGATACATTAATGTAAAGGCCGCGGTAGACATGGCGGGTCAAGTCGTTGGCCAGCGTAATGACTTCTTAGCAGGAAATACGCTATGGGCAAGTCAGGGAAAGTGGAGCACTGTTGATGATTCGGATCCGCGACTAAGTTACGACGGAAAGTGGTATCAAAAAGACGACGAAAAAGCATATCAAGGCGGTTACATGAAAGCCAAATATGCCGGTTCTGCTGTTGCTGCTGCGGTTCGTGGAGACAGAGTTCGTCTGCATTTTTATGTGAAAAATGCCAAGCCTACTTCCATTGAATTATTCTCTGACGGTCAATCAATGGGCGCAGCGACCATCTATCATGCTGATGCCAGCAAGAACGATCCTAAAAACGTAACGGTTTCGTTTGACGGTCTTGGCAATGGTGTCCATGACCTAGAAATTCGCATGCTAAGTAAATACGTGTACTTCGATGCCATGGACGTAGACGGTGAAGTGATTGAAAGTGATGTGACTTACACTGAAGTTACAGAAACCTACACAGGAACCATGGGCGTTTCTGCTGAGAACTTGGAAGTACAAGACTTCCCATTTGAAGTAGCGGCCAATGACATTAGCATTATGGCGTCTTTAGAATGGGCAACCGTTGCTGATCTAGACTTTGCATTAGTCAATCCTGAGGGTGTTGAAGTGGCCACAAGTGCCTCATTAGCTAACCCTGAAAGCTTGCAATTCTGGGTTGACCAAGCCGGTACCTATATCTTGCGGGTTAAAGGCTACATCAGTGTGGCAACACCATTCACAATTACCAATACCGTTACTAAAGCATCGAAAGCCAGTAACTAAAAAAGCAAACGTGTGAGTGTTTATTTAAGCGCCCTAGGGTAAACCTAGGGCGCTTTTTCATCTTTAGTAACCCTAAATGTCTAGATGAATCGATGGGTGTCTCGATAACGATGTGGCGCGTAATCCAGCAAATCCACCTTGAATTTTCCAAGTGACTGCTTTCCCTGAATTTATGAAGTGTGATGGGTGTCTCAATAACGGAATGAAAAGATGGGTGTCTCGATAACGATGGGTGTCTCGATAACGCTAGACGAACCGATGGGTGTCTCGATAACGATGTGGCGCGTAATCCAGCAAATCCATCTTGAATTTTCCAAGTGACTACTTTCCCTGAGTTTATGAAGTGTGATGGGTGTCTCAATAACGGAATGAAAAGATGGGTGTCTCGATAACGAATTTCTAGATAACAATGTGTCTCGTAACCCAGCAAATCCATCTTGAATTCTCCAAGTGACTACTTTCCCTGAATTTATGAAGTGTGATGGGTGTCTCAATAATGAAATGAAAAGATGGGTGTCTTCGTAATTCTTCGTAATTCCCCTGTCAGATTAATTTACATTTTTTTTACAAAATTGATTTTTGACTTTATAAAAAAGGATAGTTTCAAAAAGTTAAATATATAAAACAAGCCTTTACTACCACCCAACCCAATATGGATCAATTTTTGCCTTATGAAAAGTTGACATTTTTCGTTTAATAACTGAAATACTTTTAAATTGATAATTAGCGCTATATCTAAAAAAGGAATAATGATGAAATTTATAAGAAAGTTGTGTGTGGTATTGATATTTGGTTTTTCTTCCCATGCTTTATTAGCTGCAGAAATTCTAGTTAACGGCGGGTTTGAAACGGGTGACTTCACTGGTTGGAATTCAACACTTTCGGGTGGAGTTGATTGCTGGACTGATTGGACCATAGGGACCGCTGGTTCCGAAACCGGCTGTCTACCACTTAGCGCTCCAACTGAAGGAACTTATGCGGCGTACAATGCGTTCGATGGCTTTGCGTCAAGTTTCTACACACTTTCACAAGATGTTATCTTGCCAAACGGTAACTTGATGGCAGAGCTTAGCTTTGACATTACAGCTCAATGGTTTAATGGCGGCGCGCTTGCTCGTGTTTTTGACTTAAATATCGTGCATGATGGTGTTGATTTAGGGCCTATTTATCACTTTGAGGCGGCAGCTGGTAGTGACGGGGCATTTGATTGGACTAGCTTTAATTTTGATATCTCTGACTTATTAAGTGACTACAGTGGCAATGTCATTACGATAGAAGCCGATGTGTTTATCCCTGAACAATTTACAGGTCCAGGAGGTTTTGGGTTAGATAATGTGAGCTTAAACGTCTCTCAAGTATCTGAGCCTAGTGTATTTCTAATGTTTTTGATGTTCTTAGGGCTTATTAAAGCGAGTCGATTTAATAAATCTTAAAGCTAAATTGTTTGTTTAATTAAACGTACCTTTTGTATTAAACCGGCAAGGGACTCATTAGAGCTCCTTGCCGGTTATGTTACATATCTTATTAGAATTCCTCACCTGTGATGGGTGTCTTCGTAATTCTCGTAATCTCTCATCATAGGCCTCGACTCGTCTATATACCGGGTATAGAGATGGCCAGCTCTTTTGACGGTAAGCCTTCGCTGCCATCCGCTTCGACACTAAGTACCATATAGTAAGCTTGAGTCGCTGGCTGCTGGACAATAGCAAAACTGTTTTCTAGCACTACGTCGGCAGAAACAAGGTAATAAGGTCCGTCTTTTTCAGACGAGCGGTAAACCGCATAGCCAGCAACACCTTGCTGATGCTCCCAGCCCAATTGGACCTTGCCAAGTTGATCTATATTAATGGTTAATTTGCTCGGTGGAGCAGCGGGTGCGTTGTCCGTTGAATTAGCGGTGACCTGATCAACCATGGCCATAATTGCCGTGGTCTGGTTGCCGAATCGAGTGGCATATTCGTTATCGTCATACCCCCACCAATCCCAACACCCATTGCCATTACCTTGCTGTAATGTTGCCGTTGCCTGTGGATACAGAACTACAATTCGATTTCGCTCAGCCCAATCATTGTACCCTGCGTTTTCAACGAAAACGTTGCCAATACGATCCGCACTTTGTAAACAACCATGCAAGGCTATATGTAATTTACATTTTGATGCCTTGCCGTTTTCTTTGATGTCGCACGCCTCTGGAATATACGCATAGCCATATTGTGATAAACCATGCTGCGTCGGTTCAGGAAGAAAGTTTTCTTGATCAAATTGGATTAAACGACCAGCTGAAGCGGACGTCTTTGGACGTTTAATGTGCTTGTAGCTGTAAGCTAACAATTCGCCTGCGGTATCGTAACCACAGTTATTTATGAAATGGTCGTCAGGGTTACTGCTTTTACCCAGGTAATCACATGGATAACCAAAGCTATCTGTAGGCATCGAATGCTCACCACCAACGGATGAGACATAACGCATGTTTTTTGGTTGGATAAACTCAGCATAGTATGCATTCAGACTATCGCTTACAGCTTGTAGCACGACAGAGTCATCTGCACTCGAAAAAATCCATACCCGATCATTGTACAAATTATCGGTTGGTGCAATATCACCAAATGCATCGAAAGTCTCTGTAATTGACTTAAGGCGCGCTACATTAGGCTGGTTGTTAGGCTCGGGTTTCATGCAGCGCGTTAACGCCAGACCAATATTGTTTTCCGCACAATAAAACGGTCCACCAGCAATGATCGCGGCAGCAGAAAAGATATCACTGTAGGCTATGTGCATTTGCTGCGCCATGTAGCCGCCACTGGATATTCCCGATATAGTCACCTTGGAGGGTTCGATATTAAGCGCAGGGAGCGGCTCTAACGCATTGGCATTTATAGAGAAAATTGCTGAAACCAATGCTGGGACTAAGCTGATTTTGTGATGCTGCATAACAAACTCCTCGACCAGTTTATCCGTCAGTATCTTCGGTGTAGACTAAGAGTTAAATAACACTTTAGTACTACTGAATTACATATCTCTTAAAATCTCACAAAGGTATACAAGATAAGATTAATCAAGGTGATCAGTACTCCGGTAGCATTGTAATCTAGAGAACACCGCCCCCTACATACCAAAGTACTATATGACATGTTCAGTTTTTCACCTAAAGTTGTTAACGAAAAATTAACAAATGGGTTACTTATGAAAAACATTCTACTTAGTATTAGCTTATTTCTTTTTGTCTGTGCCGGCGTCAATGCTGCCTGCAAAGATAATGTGGTGTTAGTGCACGGCAATACCGCTTCACCTTCAAGTTGGAACAATACCTTGAACGAACTGTATGCTCGGGGATATTCCGCTAACGAAATATTCAATCCCAGCTGGGGATCTAAATCGTGTGCCACTTGTAATAATCACAGTGGTAGCGAAGAGACACCGGTACGCAATGCCATTGTGAATGCCATCAACAGCTCCTGTACTGGAAAAATAGATGTGATTGGCCATTCAATGGGCGTGACCCTTGCAGCTCAGCAAATTGATAAACTTGCTGCTTCATCTTACGTTGATACCTTTGTTGGTGTAGCAGGCGCCATGTTAGGGTTACGTAGTTGTGGGGTTTACCCATATAATGTTTGGAACAGCACCTGTGGCAGCGCGGGATTATCTATTAGTAGTCCATTCCTTGATGGGCTTTACGGCGCCCCATTAGGCAATAAGGTTTACTCGATAAAAAGCTTTAGTGACCAAATTATTTGCTCCACTGGAAATTGCTATGTTTATGGCATTCACAGCAGCCGCATCTGGAACGAGGATGCAACTTACACTTACAGCTTGGGGCATTTTGGATTGCAAACCAATACTGCTACTCAGCAAGTTAACTTAATTCAGTAAATTTAAAGCGCCAATGCAGATTGGCGCCGATCCTTTTAAAGAATAAAGCAATTTTGTGATGGTTTTCACTCTATATGCTGAATTACAAATCACCTAAACTGCCACGCTAAAATTTCAAACCCGTTTAAAAAACGGGGGCATACTTGTTTAGCGGGGCAGTTGAGTCGCGGGCTCGATTGCTCGCCACATCAATTATCATCGGAAACTAGTAAGTTTTCAGCTAGGACTTTAATTGCCGTTTACGCGATACGCCACCTGAAGAATACAACTAATCCGAGCGCTCCGAGTAGCGGCAGAATCACGCTCATTTCGAAAGTGAGTCCAAAATTTACGCCGATTCGCACTACTGCCATTACACCAATCGAGAATGCAAAAATAATTCGGGTCAAATGACGCTGAATCCAAAATTCTCGTGAACGCTGCCTGTTTACAAGAATTGCTAGATCCTGAACAAGCAAATAAATAAACAAACTTGCCAATAGTAACGGGCCAAAGAATATATCGAAATTGTTTGTTTTAATCGCCAAAAATACCCTTATTACCGGCAAAATTAATAACAACAATGGCACTACAGGCAGACACTTTTCAATCATCAGTGGCTCTGCAGTCTGATAGCGAACAGCAATGACGGCAGTAATGACTAGATATATAGTGGCCATCGCAAGAATCAAAGCAAGTGGACCAATCTCACTGAATTTATAAAATGTGGGGTAGAAACTGGTCACCGCTGAAAAGAGTATAAACCAAACAAATACCCGACCAGCTGTCTTGTGTCTAGCAGACCCCTTTACGCTCATTAAAGCACCCAATGCGCCTAGCAAAGCAATGCTGCCAATGATGGTGTGGACTAAATTATTTATATGATAAATACTTTCTGTCATAACCGCTCTCCTAGCAACGAAACCTCATTGTTATTATCAGCCCTGCTTAGGTGACTCAATACACGACAATAAAGCGATTCTAAAAGCAGAACGTTGATCCGTGATACGAATAATGTTTTTGCGAATTCCAACTTTAATTATTTATCCGTAAGAGAGATCATTTAATTGTGCAGTAAATATAATGTAGACCAATTACAGACAACTTTTTCCAGTTGAATGAAAAAATCTAATTATCAAGACCCCCTTGCTAGCTCAATTATTCTAGTTAGAGGTATCGAGCGAATAACCTTTGAAGCTTTACATCAACAATTAGTCGAAACTTTGAAATTAGCATGGGTGTCTGTCTTGGTAACTTTTTGAAATTAGTGATGGGTGTCTTGGTAATTTGATATCAGAAAGTAGCCATTGATTATTGATAATTCAACGTTGCTGAGGCCAACAATTTACGAAGGTTAACTTGCTAATTTCTGCTGGGCAGATTTTACTATATGTTGTGATATGTCTTTATTGACCCCTTTGACCAAAACCCAACTGTGCCAGTATAGCGTTTCAATTAACTCGTTCTCAGGTGATATATTGATTAGTTCTCCACTGGCCAATTCATTAGCAATTTGCAATTTAGGTAATAGGCAGTAAGCAACCCCTTGTTTGGCTAAGGCGACAAAAGCCTCCGATGAGCGAACGCTGTGACAATAATATTCGCTTGCAGCCAAATTAAAACGTTTTGCAATGAAACGAACATGCATATCATCTTTGTGATCATAACTAATCGCAGGGGCCATTTTTAAGGACTCTTTATTCACTCCATGTTTAAAATACTTGTCTTTAAACGCTTCGTTCGCCACTAGGCAATATTCCATTTTCCCTAACCGGAAAGATCGATAACCTTTTAGCGGTTTTTCGATAACACTTACCGCACCAATCGCTTCGCCTGTCCGCAACTTATCTAGCGTACGCTCTTCATGCTCAATCATTAAATTTAATTCTATACGATGGCTCTGCAAAACAGGCGTGATCGCTTGAATAAACCAAGTTGCAATACTGTCTGCATTGACCGCTAAAGAAACTTTCACCGGTTGTCGTGGTTTATCAGGTGACAAAACCGGCGCGAGTTCATTTTCAAGCTGCTTTACTTTTTTAAAGTGACTAACTAATTGTTCACCTGCTGTGGTTAACACTATCGGTTGACTGCGAATTAGCACGGGTTGGCCAATATACTCTTCTAAACTCTTGATTCGCTGAGATATTGCCGACTGAGATATAAACAACTTATTGGCGGCTAATTCAAAGCTTTGTAATTCAATCACCTCTGTCAAGGCAGAAAGTAATTTGTAGTCAAAATTAGCCATGTTATTCAATCCCCGTTTACTTCAGATTAATAAGTTTTACTAATGACACTTAAAATATATTAATTATATTTATATGCAAGGATACCTCAAACTAACCTCCGTTATTAGCTAAGTCACTCTTTAATTGTCGTCCATCAGTTGGTTTGTACTTATTTCCTTTACACCATTTATTTGCGAGAACAACACCATGAGTTTATTAATATTAGCCAAAGGCTTCACACTAACACTGAGCATGATTGCCCCTATTGGCACCCAAAATTCTATGCTGCTTACTCAAGGTATTCGTAAAAACCACCATAAAACGACGGCAGCATTGTTCATACTATATGACGTAATTTTAATTTCGATTGGGGTGTTGGGCGGAAGTTTAGTTTTATCGAGTAGTGATACCTTATTCACCCTATTGACTTGGGGCGGCATCCTATTTCTATTGGGGTACGGTGGGTTATCAATGAAATCGGCTTTTTGGCAAAAAGTAAACCAAGATGAGCATATAGCCAGTAAAAAATCAGTGAAACTATTATTAGCAACTTCGTTGGCGGTAACTTTTTTAAATCCACATGCCTATATAGATACCGTAATGGTGATAGGGAGTGTTGGAGGACAATATACCGGTAGCGCTAAATTATTTTTTCTAATTGGCGCTGTACTTGGATCTGTCGTATGGTTTTCGCTATTAGCGACTGGCGCAGTCAAATTATCAACATATTTAGGAAAACCAAAAGTAAAACGTGTTATCGATGTCCTTATCGCATTGGTTATGTGGGTTATCGCCTGGTCACTTTATAACGCATGGCTAGCAAGAGAATTAATTGCATAGCCTGAATTATGAAGACTTCTTTGAGTCCGGGTAAGTTAAGTGAACTGAGTGGATTCATTAGTTGGTGAATAAGAGAATTAACTAGTTTTGCTGTTGCTTAAAAATAGCGTGAATCAGTAAAGGTTCCTCTGCCATTGGATGACTAGTTCATTAACATAACTGCCACGTTAAAATTGAAAAACCCGCTTAAAAGCGGGTTTAAATTTGTTTAACTAAGTCTTTCCAGTCGCAGAGTTAATTGCTCGTCACAACAATCTTCACTCTTCAATATAACTCTCAATGCTAGGACAGCTGCAGATCAAGTTGCGGTCTCCATAGACATCGTCGATACGATTGACGCTAGGCCAGAATTTGTTTCTAGCCACAGCGGCAACGGGATAGGCTGCGGTTTGTCTGTCGTAGCTGCGATCCCAATTGCTGTCACAAATATCATCGAGTGTATGCGGTGCATTGTGTAGCGGGTTGTCAGTGGCGTCCCACTCGCCGCTTTCCACTTTGGCCATCTCTTCACGGATGCAAATCATGGCTTCGATGAAACGGTCGAGTTCGGCTTTGGCTTCAGACTCCGTTGGCTCAATCATCAACGTGCCTGCCACTGGGAAGCTCATGGTTGGTGCGTGGAAACCATAATCATTGAGGCGCTTGGCCACATCCATTTCGGTCACTCCAGAGCTTTCTTTAAGTGGACGCAAATCGATAATACATTCGTGTGCTACGCGGTTGTTACGGCCGCGGTAGAGTACTTCAAAATGACCATCGAGTTTATTGGCTACATAATTGGCATTGAGCATGGCCACTTCGGTGGCTTTTTTAAGTCCTGCACTGCCCATCATCTTGATGTACATGTAGCTGATAGGCAGGATAGATGCACTACCCCAAGGTGCGGCACTGACTGCGCCATTGCCTTTGGTTGTATTACCAGTGTCGATCACTTGGTGATTAGGCAAGAAGGGTTCAAGGTGCTTCTTGACGCCGATAGGTCCCATACCAGGACCACCACCACCGTGCGGAATACAGAAGGTTTTGTGTAAGTTTAAGTGTGACACATCACCACCAATTAGGCCGGGTGAGGTTACGCCCACTTGGGCGTTCATGTTGGCACCGTCCATGTACACTTGGCCACCAAATTCGTGCACGATATCACACATCTCTTTGATGGTTTCTTCGTAAACGCCGTGGGTAGAGGGATAGGTGATCATGGCGCACGATAATCTATCGCCTACTTCTTCTGCTTTCTTACGTAAATCAGCTAAATCAACGTTACCGTTTTTATCGCAATTCACTACCACCACTTTCAGGCTGACCATTTGAGCTGATGCGGGATTGGTGCCATGAGCAGAGCTAGGGATCAAGCACACGTCACGATGACCTTCACCACGGCTTTCGTGATATTGCTTGATCGCAATCAAGCCAGCGTATTCACCTTGCGCACCCGAGTTAGGCTGCATGGAAAGCGCGTCGTAACCGGTGATATTGATCAGCCAATCACTTAGCTCATCCATCATTTCCTTGTAGCCTTGGGCTTGTTCAACCGGTGCAAATGGGTGCAATTTACCAAATTCAGGCCAGGTTACTGGGATCATCTCCGCTGTCGCGTTTAACTTCATGGTGCACGAACCAAGGCTTATCATCGAATGATTCAGGGCTAAGTCTTTATCTTCGAGTGACTTGATGTAACGCAACATTTCAGTTTCTGAATGATACGAATTGAACACTGGGTGGCTCAAGATACTGTCATTTCTAAGCAAATCGGCTGGGATGGAGTGCGAGCCTTGGGTGGTCACTTCGGCGTCTAGCATGTCGATGCTAAAGCCGTGATCTGCGCCGCAAAGTAAATCGATCAGTGCCATTACGTCAGCACGTGTTGTGGTTTCATCAAAAGAGATCCCCACCGCGTTATCCAGATCAGCGCGCAGGTTCATTCCGGCTTTTTGCGCTGCTTCAATCATTGCAGCTTTGTCATCAACTAGCACGGTGATGGTATCAAACCAAGTTGAATGCTTAAGTGCATAACCATGTCGCGTTAGCGCGGTTGCGGCTATGTCGGCGAAACGATTGATCCGGGTTGCAATGGTTTTTAAACCTTCTGGACCGTGATAGACGGCATAAAATGACGCCATGTTGGCCAGTAGCACTTGCGCAGTACAAATGTTCGAGTTGGCTTTCTCACGACGAATATGTTGTTCACGGGTTTGCAGTGCCATGCGCAATGCGGGGCGACCACGGGTATCTTTTGAGACACCAATGATACGGCCAGGTAAGGAACGTTTGTACGCATCACGAGTAGCAAAGAAAGCGGCGTGAGGGCCACCATACCCCATAGGTACACCAAAGCGTTGTGCTGATCCTAATACCACATCAGCGCCCATGTCACCGGGCGACTTTAATAGCACTAAGCTCATAATATCTGCCGCAACAGCAACAATCGCCTTATTGTCGTGTAATGCTGCTATAACACTGGTGAGATCTTTCACTTCCCCTGTCGTGCCGGGATATTGTAGTAACGCACCGAAGACATCGTGCGTTGCAGCGTCAATGTCTTTGCCAACAATGACTTCAAAACCAAACATTTCGGCACGTGTTTGCACCACGTCAAGCGTTTGTGGATGCACATCTTCGGCAACAAAAAATGCGTTGGATTTTTTGTTTTTGGAAACGCGCTTAGCCAAGCCCATAGCTTCAGCAGCAGCGGTGGCTTCATCTAATAATGAAGCAGAAGCCAGCTCCATGCCGGTTAAGTCAATAGTGGCTTGTTGAAAATTAAGTAGCGCTTGCAAACGGCCTTGGGCAATTTCTGGCTGATAAGGCGTATAGGCGGTATACCAACCTGGATTTTCCAGTACGTTACGCAAAATCACATTAGGCGTAATAGTGTCGCTGTAGCCCATACCAATAAACGAACGATTGATTTGATTTTTTGCCGCCATGGTTTTGAGTTCAGCTAACGCCTGAGCTTCAGTTACGCTTTCACCAATGCTCAATGCTTCAGGTAAGCGAATACCGGCCGGTACGGTCTGTTTCATTAGATCATCCAGACTTTGAGCGCCAACAAATTCAAGCATTTCAGCCATTTCGGACTCACTAGGTCCAATATGACGGCGAACAAAATCTTCGGTTTGTTCAAGTTGAGCGAGAGAAAACGGAACCTTTGACATAATTTACTGCCTATTTGAAAACTTTTAACAAGCTCACCATCAGAAACTGGTAAGCCCAGAGCAATGCACAACACATTGCTCGGTTGCTGGAGACAACAAACAGATGTCTCCGTTATTTACAGCGCAAACGTGACTAAGAAAGTTTAGTCTTCGTCGATACTGTTGGCGTAACCTTCAGCATCAAGCAACGCTTCGAATTCGCTAGCGTCGTCCGCTTTAATGCGGAACATCCAACCGTCACCAAAGGCGTCGCTATTAACTAGCTCTGGTGAGTCTTCCAAGTCTTCGTTTACCGCTACGATTTCACCGCTTATAGGAGCATAAACGTCTGACGCAGCTTTCACCGATTCTGCAACCGCGACATCATCGCCGGCTATAACGGCGTCGCCTACGCCTGGCAATTCAACAAACACCATATCGCCAAGTAATTCTTGGGCATGCTCAGAAATACCTACCGTAAATGTACCGTCGCCTTCTGGACGTACCCATTCATGTGTAGAGGCATAACGTAATTCAGATGGAATGTTGCTCATAATCGTTCCTAATATTGATGTTTAAAAGGGGTCGGAGTGAATGTCCCCATATTGTTTTATGGTTTAACCGTTGGGGTTAGAAAATTCACTCCGCCCCCTTATTTTAATTTTTTGTTTATAGAACGCTTTTGCCGTTACGCACAAAGCTAGGTTTAACAATGTTGACTGTTATCCATTTTTTGCGCATTTCGACTTCAGCAGTAGTGTCTTTTGTTGCCGGTATGCGCGCCATGGCAATGCTGTGGCCCAAGGTAGGTGAGAAAGTACCCGAGGTGATCACACCCTCGCCTTCTGACACTTTGACTTTTTGACCACTGCGCAACACGCCTTTATCGGTCATCACTAAGCCCACAAGCTTATGGGTACCTTGTTCTTTTTGTTTCTCTAGTGCTTCTCGTCCCATAAAGATGCGGTCTTGTGGCTCCCATGTAATGGTCCACGCCATATTGGCCGCCAGTGGTGAAACAGTCTCGTCCATATCTTGGCCGTAAAGATTCATGCCAGCCTCAAGTCGAAGGGTGTCACGAGCGCCCAATCCGCAGGGTACAACACCCGCATCAAGCAATCGTTGCCAGAAATCAGATGCCATCTCGTTAGGCACCATAATTTCATAACCGCTTTCACCGGTGTAACCTGTGGTAGCAATAAATAAATCTTCCGCCTGCACACCAAAGAACGGCTTCATACCTTCGACCGCTTCTTTTTGTGCGTCAGAGAATAACTGCGCGGATTTTTGTTTCGCATTGGGACCTTGCACTGCGATCATTGAAAACTCTGGGCGCTCGATGATATTCACATCAAAACCAGAAGCCACACCATTGAGCCAATCCATGTCTTTTTCGCGAGTCGCTGAGTTAACCACTAAGCGATAATTGGTATCATCGAAATGGTAAACAATCAGATCATCAACCACACCACCTTCTTGGTTAAGCATTCCGCTGTATAGCGCCTTGCCTTTTTCCTGCAGCTTTTCGACGTCATTCGCTAGCAAAGTACGCAAATAGCCTTTGGCATTTACGCCCTTCACATCGACGATGGTCATGTGTGATACGTCAAACATACCTGCGTCTTTACGCACGGCATGGTGCTCTTCAATCTGTGAACCATAGTTAATCGGCATTTCCCAGCCGTGGAAGTCTACCATTTTGGCGCCAGCTTCAATGTGCTTAGCGTGCAGAGCTGTTTTATTGGTCATGAATGATTACCTTATATTCTGATGCCCGAAGTATAGAAAGCTGCCAGCTTTGGAACAAATTGATAATTCAAATGCTTACATAATTATTTTAAATGTATTAAATTAGTTAGATTAGTAATTTTTATACAAAAACATCCGCACCTCGCGGTGGTTAGGGGACGAAAGGCACATAATGAAACAACTCTCTTTGGATAATTTACGTACTTTCGTCACTGTGGTGGAGCAAGGTGGTTTTGCTAAAGCAGGCGACCTGTTGGGCCGCTCCCAACCTGCAGTGAGCTTGCAAATTAAAAAGCTCGAAGAACAATTAGGCCGACGTTTGTTTACCAAACTTGGCCAGCGACAGGTGGTCAATCAAGACGGTAAAACATTGCTCAATTACGCCAAGAAAATGCTCAACTTAAATGACGATGTGTTTCGGCAGTTTGAGCAATCTTCGTTACGAGGTCGTTTACGATTGGGTATCCCCAGCGAATTTGCTACGACGTTATTGCCCAGTATCATCGGAGAATTCAGCAAACAATATCCTGATGTCGCTTTGGAAGTCACCTCTGCACTAAGCCGAAATCTACTAGATGACAGCAAACGCAGTGATTTTGACTTGGTGCTGGCGTTAGTTCCGCCCTCGCAACCCACTGAAGGGGAATTGGTATTGGAAGATGATTTGGTTTGGGTCGGGGATCCAACTCGGCCGTTTTCGCGCACCAATGTATTCTTAGTATTGGCCCCCGATGGCTGTGTGTATCGCAGTCGCGTGATTGAAATGCTCAAGCAACAAACGATTGCGTGGCGAATTACCTATACCAACGCCGACTTATACGGCCTCATTGCTGCGATCCAACAAGGTTTAGGGGTTACTGCGCTGGCGCGCACCAGTGTTCCCAGTTCACTATCAATTATTCGTAATCCATCGTTACCAACATTGGGTAAAATTAAAATTTGTTTGTTTAACCAAGACACCCAACACCCACAGATCAGTGCCAAATTATCAGAGTTCATCATGGCAAGACTAAAAAACTCAGCATAACGAATCGCAGAATTACGTGGACACCCACTTTAAGTTGACGAATTACGTGGACACCCACTTTAAGTTGAAATATCTGGACACTCACTCTAAGGAATGAATTGTAGTTACTTGGACACCCACTCTAAGAATGAATAACGTGGACACCCACTTTAAGCATCTCTAGAGGAGTAAAGTGGACAGGCATGGTTAAAGAATTGCGTGGACACCCACTTTAAGGTTTGAATAAAGAATTACCGTGGACAGGTATGGTTATTTTTAAGTTTCACAAAGGTTCCAGTCATTCCTGAAAAGTTGGCAAACAATAAGTAAAAGATACGCATTCACCTTTATTTCAGTGAATATTGAATAAAACTTAGGTTTTGAAAGATTACGTGGACACCCACTCTAAGTTGCACGAAGGGGTTAGCGTGGACAGGCATGGTTATTTCCAATTATGTAAATATATGCACTCTCCACTTTTGGCTAAATTTCCAACACACCCAAGTTATTCATTGGATAGCAAGCAATTGAAAACAGGTTAAAAAACGAAAAGATAAGATTAGGTCTAAGCTTTATCTTAGAGGATATTGATTATAACTTAAGCTTTGGTATTCTTAGCGATAATGGAATGTAGTATTAAGGACTATGCATGAGGACCTTTCTTGTTTTACCCATTTTTTGTTGTCTAGTACTTCTGGGGTGCGCCTCCACGGTCTCGTCAATTAAAGAAGATGTAGATATCCCTTTAAGTGCCAACTCAGGCTATCTTCTCGTTGGCGTCGACTTAAACTATGCCGTTAATAATATTCAAATTGGCGGCCCTAAAGACGTGCTATTTACCCGCGATGATTTAGACCAATTCAATAATTACTTTTTAGTAGAGATGCCCGCAGGCAAATACAGCTTTGAGAAGATTAGATTACTAAATGGTTACTATTACACCCTGAAAAGCGGCTATTGGGATTTTGAAGTGAAGCCTAGTGAAATTAGTTATGTGGGTCATTTAAAAATAATGTCTCGCAACGGGTGGTTTTCTCGTTACAACATAACGTTAGAGAACAAGTCGACTGACGCTTTGGAGTATATGCAAGACAATTACAACAATATTCTTTCCGCTCGTCGTCTTCGCCATAGAGGGCCAGGCGATGATAAGTTCCTTGAATACGTAGATGTGGAATTGGCAAAGGAGGCCGAACAATGATAATCAGATCAATTGCTTTTTTACTTTTGAGTTTTTATTCGGCTTTATCATTAGCGAATCTTGTTCCTGCCGAAAAATTATTTATCGAAGCTAACGTTTCAATGCCAAAATTGTCTTTAGATGGCAAATACCTATCAAATTACGTCAATCACGAAGGAACATTATATTTCACCATTACGGATTTAGAAAAAGGTCAACAGTACATCGTTCGTGGTTTAGACAACGTCAAACGCGTTTTTGATTATCAATGGATTGATAATCAAACCTTACACCTTTCTGCATATCAAAAAGAATATTTCATTTCACTTGATTTCACTGATAACCAAATAAAATCAGAAATTAAATCGGTACGCTACGATGGCTACATTGTGCACATTTTCCCTAATTCAAAACAAGTATTGTTTGCAAAGCTTCGCCCTTGGGATGAGGGTGGGTTTAATTTGCACATAACCGACATCAAAACGCTAACTGGAGCTAAACTCAACGAGAAAAAACACCTTGCTCCACCAAGTAAAAATGTTTCCTTTTTTAGCTACGATACGAAAACTAAACGTATTGTCGCCAGCATGAAAGACGAAGAACAAAAAACCATATTATTTCAATATAGAACTCTCGACGATCCTAACTGGCAGCCAATGTTGGAACTGATAGATGCAGATTATGAATTTAAAGTTATCGGTTTTTTTGATGACAATACATTGGGTGTGCTGACCAATAAAGATTCAGACCGAGAATCGTTTTACAAATTCGATATGGCTAAAAAAGAAGTAACCGAATTAATTTATGAGCACCCAAGATTCGACCTAATCAAAGCTGAAATGTACCAATCAGACGACGGTGTCGAGCCTTTATCTGTTACTTACATTGATCACGGTCGATATAAAATTGAATACCTGCAAAAAAGCCAAGAAACAATCGCCCAAAAGTTAACCGAAGCGTTCGAAGGCAAACAATGGCGGATTTTGTCACATAGTGAAAAAACAAATCAGTACATTATATATGCCTTCGATTCAGATTATCCCGGTGCCTATTACTTGTTTACTCCAGCATTAAACAAAGCGGAGCTCTTGTTCGAACGTTACCCTGGACTGGAGAATTATAACTTTGCAAAAACGCAAGTTAAGAATCTAGCTATCGATTCCAATATTAACGTTGAGACCTATTTAACCAAAGCATCTGAACATCGCTTCAATACGTTACTTGTGATGCCTCATGGCGGACCTATTGGCGTTCGTGAAACTGCAGCGTTTAATAAAGAAGTTCAATATCTGGTCAGCCGCGGATTCGATGTTTTACAGGTTAACTTCAGAGGCTCAAAAGGTTTCGGAAAATCTTTTAAACAAAGTGGCATCGGTGAATTGGGTCGTGCCATTGAAAAGGACATAACTTTAGCGGTCAACGATGTGTTAAACAGCCATCAATATAAACATGTGTGTTCAATAGGCTCTAGTTATGGAGGATATTCGGCAATCATGTTGGCAATTCAACAACCAGATACTTACGACTGTATTGTGGCGCGTTTTGGCATCTATGATTTACCTTTATTGTACGACTCCAATAACGTTAGATTACATTTTGGTGAAACCATATTTGATGCCGTCCTCGGTGGTAACAGTGAAGAACTATATGATGTATCTCCGGTTTATCATGCTCAAAAGATTAAGGCGCCCGTTCTACTTACTGCGGGTAAGACTGACGAAATTGCTGTATTTGAACAATCTCGACGCATGGAATATGTACTAAAAGTTTTGCAAAAACCAGTTTCGTCTATTTTTTACGATCAAACCGGTCACGGCCATGGCTCTTGGTCTGGTGATATTCACGAAAACGTTTCTATCTACGATTTTTTAGTCGAAACACTCAACCTAACCATTCCAAATTCATTATCAACTGATGACAAAGAAATCCTTGCTCGTGAATATGAATTGGTTGCCGACGGGTACATCTTCACTGACACTGTACCAAATGACAAAGTTCGGGCTAAAAAATATTATCGAAAGTCTGCCGATTTAGGCAATGGCAAAGCGATGAACAATTATGCCTGGATGTTATCGCAATCAGATAAAAATGATCCTGATGCAGCAAATATGCTGTCGTGGTTTATTAAAGCTGAAGAGGCTGGTTTTGGACAAGCTAGTTATATCTTGGCAGAGCTTTATCAGGTCGGTAAATTCGTTGAGAAAGATTTAGAAAAAGCATATCAAAAATTTCTGAATGCCCAACGACTCGGATTTGGTGATAAAGCGAAATTTGAAATTGCGCGGGCGCAGTGCCTTGGTTTAGGAACCGCAAAAGATTTCGAATCCTGCTTAAGTGGACTCAAAGAGCGCGACATAGAAATTGCAAAAGAAAAAGAAAAACGTGAAAGAACTGGAAATAAGGAAAAAGAGGGATTTGAAAAGATTACAGCTGGAAATGATCTACTTCAAATCTATGGCAAATTATTTCTTGCTGGCCAATTAAGTAGCGACGAAATCAGTAGATTGAAACAGCAGTTTTTTTACGAATTTCAATTAGAAAACTCTAGGCTAGATTTGGATATTGAAGATTTTGGCGAATACAGTAATTTCAGACATTTACGAGAAACCACAAACATAAATTCTGATAAAGCGGATTTATTTGGCTTACGATTCAAATTGCGTTCTGCGGATCTGTTCAGCGGTACAAACGAAAATATAGCTTTTATGTATACATGGACAATCTTTGATGAAAATGGCTTAGAAATATCGAAAATAGAAAATACTTTTCGAGGAAGAAATGGCATTTGGACTATAACCTTACCAACGTCTGATGTTAAACAAACGCCATCCAAATATGTGATCAATATATACGATATCGATAAGACACCACTTTTCGAAGAAAGCTTTTACATCAAATAATACAATCTACTAAACTGCCAATTTTGGTTAATCTCGATTTGCAGCTGAGCAACGACAGACGCGTCACCTACCTGCCATTTACTTAACAAGTTCAAAAACCAATCAAAAGGGGAGACACCTCCCCTTTTACAAATTCCTTTGATTCCTTAGCGCACTGTCAGTAGGCTAGTGACTATCTCGTTTCTAACGTCATCATTAAGGTCGAAAAATGCACTTTATGTTACGAATTTTAGCCTGTCTAATACTTACATTGAGCTTATCTGTGTCAGCCAAGCCGGGGGTTTCTGCGCCTGACAAACGCGCTGATGAGGGCCAAGGTCCTTATAAGCGTTTGATTTTGCGCGGAGTAAATATGGTCAGTGGTTTAGGCGCACCAACTCGTGGGCCTGTGGATATCATCATCGAAAATGACCGTATCGCTAATATTGTCAACGTCGGTCATCCCGGTGTCCCCATTTTGGAGCAAGGCAGACCTAAAGCCGGTGCGGGGGATCAGGAAATGGATCTCACCGGTATGTATGTGCTGCCGGGTTTTATTGACATGCATGGACACATTGGCGGCTCTGCCGATAACATTCCGGCTGAGTACGTGTTCAAGTTATGGATGGCTCATGGCATTACCACCGTGCGCGAACCTGGCAGTTTTAATGGGCTGGATTGGGTGATGGACCATGTGAATCGCAGTGACAAGAATCAAATCGTGGCCCCGCGCATTATCCCTTATCTGGGCTTTGGCATGGGCAGTGATAAACCGATCTCGACCCCAGATCAAGCACGCAAATGGATAAAGGACGCGGCCAAACGCGGCGCCAAAGGCGTTAAATTTTTTGGCGCGACTCCAGATATTATGCAAGCGGCGCTGGATGAAGCGCAAAAGCGAGGGCTTGGCACCATGATGCACCACGCACAGCTCAACGTGATGAGCATGAATGCACTGGACTCTGCCCGCTTAGGACTGACCACCATGGAGCATTGGTATGGTCTACCTGAAGCGTTGTTCACCGACAGTGTCATCCAGAACTACCCTGCTGATTACAACTACAATGACGAGCAACATCGCTTTGCCGAAGCAGGCAAACTGTGGGAGCAAGCAGCCAAGCCCGGTAGTGAAAAATGGCAAGCGGTGAGAGATGAGCTTATTGCCTTGGATTTCACGATCAATCCAACCATGACAATCTATCAGGCAAGCCGAGATTTAATGCGCGAGCGCAATGCCGATTGGCATGACAAATACACCCTCCCTACCCTTTGGGATTTCTTCACTCCAAGTCGTTATGCCCATGGCTCGTACTGGTTTGATTGGACCACAGATAACGAAATTGCTTGGAAGCGAAACTTCGATTTATGGATGACATTCTTAAACGACTTTAAAAATCACGGTGGCCGCGTGACCACAGGCTCGGATGCTGGCTATATCTATAAAATATACGGTTTTGGCTTCATTCAAGAACTGGAGTTATTGCGTGAAGCGGGCTTCAACCCGTGGGAGGTGATTCAATCTGCTACGCTAAACGGAGCACAAGCCTTGGGTATGGAAGATCAAATTGGTTCGATTACCATAGGTAAAAAAGCGGATTTGGTGATCGTGGGGGAAAATCCGCTGCGCAACTTCAAAGTGTTATACGGCACTGGACATTATCGATTGGATGATAACAATCAACCTACTCGTTCTGGCGGTGTGGTTTACACGGTCAAAGACGGGATTGTGTATGATGCTAAAAAAATGCTTGAGGATGTCAGTAAGATGGTTGATGCGGCTAAAGCCTTTGACTAGATTACTCGCCTAAACTCAACACAATGACAATATAATAAAAGGCCATAGTTAATCACTATGGCCTTTTATTTGGGATGCCTGTTTAGCCAGTTCTGGAAGCTCTCCCTCTAATCCAGCAGCCAGCTTGATCATATCGCGTTTAACGGGGCCAGCCTGATTGGCGGCAGACAGTCCTATATCGCGGATCAGCTTCTTGACCGGATTACTTCCGGCAAACAGACGTTTGAAACCTTCCATTGAGACGATCATTTTCATCGCTTGAGCTTTGCGCCAGCGTTCTAACTTACGTAGGTTCTTGGCTAAGCCGATGTCTTTGCGGTTGGCTTGTAACTCACCTAAGGTTTGCGCCAATGCGGCTGCATCGGCAATGCCGAGGTTGGCACCTTGACCTGCTAACGGATGGATAGTGTGCGCAGCATCACCTATTACCATCACCCTATCTTTCACCCATTGACGACAATAGCGCATTGTAAGTGGGTAGCTAACCCGCTGACTTTGCAGCTCACATTTGCCTAACTTATTATCAAGTGTGACTTGTAGACGTTGATTAAATTCACGCTCCGGCAATGCCAGCAAGGTTTCTGCTTGTTGATTGCGCTGTGACCACACTATGGAACATAAATTGGGCTCAAATAACGGCAAAAATGCCAAGGGCCCATCAGCGGTGAATACTTGTCTGGCACAATTATCATGGGCAAGTTCGGTACGCACGGTGGCAACCAGTGCAATGTGGTCGTAATCCCAAAATGTAAAAGGTAAATTGGCAACCCGGCGTACGTAGGAGTTAGCACCATCAGCCCCCACCACTAATTTTGCGGTAAAGCTGTTACCATTCGATAAGGTCAGAAAACTTTCAGATTGGCCAAATACCAGATTCTCAATGCGCGCAGGCTCTGCCAACTCGATGTTGTTTATACCTTCTAAACCTTTAAGAAGAGCTAAGCGCAGAACCTGATTTTCAACAATTGAGCCTAAATGACTGCGCTGAATTTCCTGATGAGAAAAGCCAATATGAGCAAAGCTGTCTTGTTCCCACACTTGCATAGACTGATAGTCCTGCAAACGCTGTTCAACCACATGTTGCCAAATGCCAAGGCGTTGAAAAATGGTTTGGCTTGCTAAATTGATAGCACTCACTCGTAGCTCAGGCTGATCTGTTACCGGAGCATCAGCGGCCTGTGCATCAATCACTAAAACACTTAAGTCGGAATCTTTAAGGGCAAGCGCTGCGGTTAACCCAGTAATACCGGCTCCAACAATGACCACATCATAGTTTTGCATGGCGCTCTCCTGTTGTGCCCTTGAATCCCATTGCTGTGATGGCAAAGGACTGTTTTAACGCTGGGATATTGTCCAGTGCAGTAAGCGCCAAATTTCGCCCAATAACGAAAGGAAGATAGGAATTTGAAAAGGTACGCACTAAAGTGTCTGTGGCGAACGTTAAGCGTTGTTGATCCTGTTTGCGCTGGCGTTGGTAACGATGCAAAAGTGAATATTGACCAATATCTTCTTGCCGATGCGCAATCAACAGGTCAGCTAATTGCTTGACGTCTCTGAGCGCTAAATTCAGCCCTTGCCCAGCAATAGGATGCAAACTTTGACAAGCATTACCGATCAATACTGCGCGATGATGAATGTGTTGCTCAGCGTAGCGAAGCGTCAACGGAAACCCGCTGCGTCTGCCAACATTTTTTATCTCACCTAATCGAAAACCAAACTCGCGCTGTAGATCTGCGATAAATTCATGGTCATTCATTGCAATTAGCTGCTGATACCGAGGATGACTCAAGGTCCAAACAAGCGCACCGCGATGCTTATTATTTGCCTGCGACAAAGGCTTAAGCGGTAACAAAGCTAACGGACCTTGGGCGGTAAAACGTTCAAACGCCCAGTTTTGATGATCTGTTGCAAGCTCAACATTAGCGACCAGTGCGGTTTGTTGATAATCTTCAACTTCTGCCTCAATCCCCAGTTTTTCGCGGGTTTT
The DNA here is from genome assembly GCF_039523355.1 of Aliiglaciecola litoralis. Classification (NCBI taxonomy): domain Bacteria; kingdom Pseudomonadati; phylum Pseudomonadota; class Gammaproteobacteria; order Alteromonadales; family Alteromonadaceae; genus Aliiglaciecola; species Aliiglaciecola litoralis. Next base: position 130,145 of record NZ_BAAAFD010000010.1, read on the forward strand.
TGATTGCCCACCTTCAGCCACTACCAATAATTGAGCGGATAAACATTCGCCTCCCGATAAGATAACAGTGACATCAGTTTGGGTACGAGTAAGGTCGGTAATTTCACTTTGGTAAAACACGTGAAGCCGGTTACCAGCGTCTTGAATTTGCTGGTGCAGTTGCGCCACCAGCGCAGGAAGTTCAACGACCTGCCCCAATACGGCCATATGATAATCTTCAGCACGCAACGTGCATTGCCCTAAATGCCCCTGATCAGAAACGTGAATAGTTGTGATTGGACAAGCTATTTCAGCCAAGGAGTCCAAACCTAACTCGCCAAGGATCTCACAAGATTGGGCTGATAACGCGATACTGCGCAATTCGAGAAAATCGGATTGGCGATGGTTAGTATCCGGCGGCGCGGCGGCTTCAATTAACCCAATGCGAAGTTCAGTATGCTTGAGTAACATGGCAACCAACGCCAAGCCGGTGGCTCCTCCACCTGCAATCAGTAGGTCAAATTCAGTCGGCGCTTTTTGACTCATTATCCTGCCATCAGTGATTCAATCTGCGCTATTGTTTTAGGCACACCTTGGGTCAACACCTCGTGCCCTTGCTCAGTAATGAGTATATTGTCTTCAATGCGGATACCAATGCCTCGCCATTTAGGGTCGACATCGGCTTCGCTAGAAATATACAAACCCGGCTCAATAGTCATCACCATACCGGGCTCAAAAGGGCGGTCTTGACCATTCATTTTATATTTACCCACATCATGGACATCCAAACCTAACCAATGTCCCAAACCGTGCATGAAAAACTGCCGATGTTGCTGCTCATCTATGTTTGTTTGAACATCACCGCTTAACAAACCCAAACGAATTAGTCCAGCGGTGAGCACTTCAATTGCAGTGGCATTGGCCGCCGCGAAATTACCACCGGGTTTGAAATGTGCTAGTGCTTGGGTTTGCGAGGCTAAAACCAGTTCATAAAGTTGTGCCTGAGCGTCACTGAAACGACCGTTAACAGGAAAGGTACGGGTAATATCGGCCGCATAACCGTGATACTCGGCACCCGCATCAATCAGTACTAGGTCGCCATCCACAAGTTCGCTGTTATTTTCAGTGTAATGCAATATGCAGGCGTTTGTGCCACTGCCAACAATGGTCTCATAAGCACTGTTTCTAGCACTTTGCATGGCAAAACTGTGATGAATTTGCGCGGCCAAGTGATATTCATTGCGCCCGGCTTTGCTATAGGTCATCGCCGCCTTATGTGCTTCGCACGATATACTAGCGGCCGCACGGATTAAATCCAGTTCGTCTGTACTTTTAAACAAACGCATTTCGTGCAGAATTTCGCGCACGTCTATTTGGCATGCCGGTGCTATTTTGGATTGCTTAGGGGCATTACGTAAAACATTAAGCGCTTCATCTATATGATGATCGATATCGGCATTTTCACCGCGGGCAAAATACAGGTTGTCGTGGCCGTCTAAATAACTCACCAAACCAACGTCCAAGTCATCGATAACGTGACACTGATCAAAGCCAAATTGTTGCATCGCCACGTCTGGACCAATTCGCCTGCCCTGCCATATCTCAGCTAGCGCATCTTTGGGTTGACAAAAAAGTGCGGCGTAGGCTTTATCAAACTGGGTTGAATTACTTAATATCAACACAGCTTCAGGCTCAGGAAAGCCAGTCAGATAATGAAAGTCACTGTTTTGTCGAAACGGGTATTCGGTATCGTTACTACGCGTCACTAGCTGAGCAGCGGAAATAATACAAATACTATTAGGCAGTAAATGCTCTGTTAACGTCTGGCGTCTTACTTGACATTGTTTTAGAAACTGCGAAAACATTAATGTACCGTCTTTGGTGTGGTTTGTGTTTGCGCTGCGGAATGACCTAGTTCGTTAAAACATAACATGCATGAAACGCGCACGTACTCAACCACTTCAAATAGCGCTTTTTCTGCTTCTTCATCTTCAGGCATAGACTCGTCCATTCTGGAAATTTCATAAAAGTCTTCCAGCGCTTCTTTCACATCAGGCGAGCAGGATGTGAGATCGGCTTGATGAAATCCAAAGCCAAGCATGAATCCTTGGATCCAATTAATCAGCGCATTACCACGCTCATTTATGGGTGCCGATTCATCAGGTAAACACAAGCTTAAGGTAAAATCAGTTTCGAGTAGTTGTTGGCAGGTTTGGTTATACATTGCCGTCAACTGCACTTCCACCGGCTGAGGGATGGGCTTTCCTTGATTGACCGAGTCTGCCAGTGGATCAAGCCAGTCTTGACTTTCAAGTGGCATTCCACCAGACAACATGCCACAGAAAATACCGTGTATTTCTGCCGCGTCGGTTAAAATTGAATGTTGCTCCAATAAAGTGGAGAGTTCTTCATAATGTGGGGCTGATTGCTTCAAAGTATATTCCTCTAGATATGCTGCAATGCTACCACTGTCAAATAGCTGTGCCTAGAGCGTTTGGCCTACCCAAGATCAACAATATTGCGATACCTGACGCGACATAAGCGCAACAATATGTGTCTAAAGATCGATTCAGCTAGGATTTAGTACCCACAACTTTGCCATACGAAGGTATTGATTTGCATACCTTAAATGCTGTTTTTGGCTAATAGGAAAAAGCCATTCGTGCTAAAGTACTGACTACATATTAACCAGCGCCACGATAAGTGAGATGGTTTGTTGTGAGTTTTCGATTTAATTTCTACCGCTATATGGTAAAATTAAATCTCTCCTGGGATGTTCGCCAGTTTAGATTTGTCCCTGGCCGATGCTATTTAACCTGGAAACTGATTCCACTGCTCTTGTGCAAGCTTGGCTCGTATCAAGAAGCCTGCGGCAGTGATGATGTCTCCGCCCTGAACTTTCGGTTCACGGGCCCATACTAAACAGCGGCATTCTGGGAGAACTTCATTTATACACTATGTAGTAAATTAACTGCTTGTGTTGATGAGTCTTCGCAACAAAAACTATCTCTTAGCTATACATAACTCTATTTACTTGGCTTATAAATCGCCTGTAATTGCTATGTCTGAATATCGTTGTTAATTAAGGACTAACTCTTATGGCTACTTTAAGTTTGAAAAAATGCCTCTCGGCTGCAGTTTTAGTAACCGTTTCTTCATGGGGTTATGCGGGTACGACTGTTATTACCTTTGATGAAGATACCATTGCCGGCAACGTTGTAGCATTACAACACGGTACGGTTATAAATAGTCAGTATGCCGCGCTTGGTGTGAATGTCAGCGTCAACAACAAATCTTCAGGTAATCATTATGGCGTGCTGTATAACACAGCTCCTGGCACAGCAAGCCCAGATAAGAATAATAATCGCGACAGCGATCTAACCGGACCTAGCTGGGGCAACAGTAATTTTAATTCACGGAACTTCAATGCTGGAAACGCATTAGTGATCCAAGAAAATGGCACTGGCTGCGGTGATGGCGTGTGTGACCAACCAGATGACCAAGCTGGGCGCAGGAGTGATGGCCTAGCGGGTTATGTAACCTTTAACTTAGATTTTACTATTGATGCATTAGGGTTTGACCTTATCGACTTTCAAACCAACGTAGGTGCAGGTGAAGTGGAAAAATCGGAAGTCATGCTTTTTGACAATGCACTTAAGGTGCAATCCTTTAAGTTTTCGGATTTTGTTAATAGACCCAATGGCGCCATGTTCGGTGAAAACTCGATAAACCGCATTTTCCTTGACTCTTTCGCCAGCACCAACGTGAATAAAGTGAAATTTAAAATCTTTGGATCAGGCGCTGTCGACAATTTACGCCTGACTTCTACCGATACCGGCAGTACCACCACGGTACCAGAACCAGGCACATTAGCTTTATTCGGTTTAACTTTGCTTGGAATGTTGCGTTTAAATCGTATAAAGTAATTCATGATGTTGATTAAAAGGCAGTGTTTACTGCCTTTTTTTATATCCAAATTAGTCAATAACAAAAACAATAATAAAATTAGATATCATGAACAATTCAAACACGTATGAAAAAGCGATTGCTGACGCCTGCGCGCCTTTTATAGAAGAGCTTGGTGATAAGATCCAGTGGCAATGGGACGAACACTTTAGTTGCTACTTGGCAGAGTTCTCAGTCGACCATGAAAATTTAGTTTATCTAGTCGCGCAAAAACATTTCCCCCATGTATGGGACAAAAAATCGATTAAAAAAGCGCCCCCGGCCTTTCGTCATAGAGCGGGGTTTTTTAATACACTTGAAAAAAATCAACAGCTGATGAGTAAAGATCGCAATGGCGAACACGACATTATGCTGTCTTGGTGGCCATGGGGACATGGCGCGACGGTTTCCGTGCGTTTATTTTATGCCAGCACCAAGCCTTATATAGAACCATCTGGCGTATTTGCGACATTCAGTAAATGGTGGAATCGGTCTGACAAAACGAGTTAACCTTAATTCTGGATAATCGTTGATGCGGCGTGCAAATTTGAAGTTGACAACCAAAGTGGACCAAAAGGTCAACTTTTTTGGTTCTTTTTATAGCTGACTTGTGGTACAAATCGCTTTTAAGCTCGTTATCTTTCTTTAATTTAAGCTGGAACCCTTATGGCAGTGATTAATTTTGGCTCAATCAATATTGACCATGTTTATCAGGTTGAGCATTTTGTTCAGCCTGGCGAAACCCTTTCTTCTAACCACTATCAACAACTTCTTGGTGGTAAAGGGGCGAATCAATCTATTGCCCTCGCTAAGGCAGGATCTGACGTAAGGCACGTAGGTAAAATCCACGAACATGATGCCCATTTTAAACAAGCCATGATCAAACAAGGAGTGGATTGTAAGTTCGTTCAATGCAGCGATACACCAACTGGCCACGCGATTATTCAGGTTGCACAAAATGGCGAAAATGCCATTGTATTGTTTGGCGGAGCCAATCGAGAGATTGATAATAAAGATATTTTGCGAGCCCTTGATGATGCAGCAGCCACCGATTGGGTGCTTACTCAAAATGAAACAAGTGGCATCGAAGAAGTACTAAAACAAGCCAAAGAGAAAGGCTTAAAAGTGGCATTCAATCCCGCACCTATGACAGAGTCAGTGAAACAATTACCTCACGATTGCATCGATCTGCTCATTGTTAATGAAGTTGAAGCGTCAGAAATTGCAGGTGTCACCGACATTGACGAGATCGAAAACTACTTCAGACGAGATTGGCCTCACGCGGAAGTGCTCATTACTCTAGGTAAACATGGCGTTCGCATGTTGTTAGCCGAAGAAACCGTAGATGTACCTGCATTTGTGGTAGAAACAGTTGACACGACTGCGGCCGGTGATACGTTTATTGGTTACTTTTTATCTGCCTATAGTAAGCGCCAAAAAGCACGTGATGCACTGACAAGAGCCTGCGCCGCCTCAGCGATAGCGGTAACGCGATGTGGTGCTGCTCAATCGATTCCAAATGCTGATGAAGTAGACCATTTTCTCAGTCAGAATCATCAATAACCCTATTCAAATCAAAGAGATTTTTAGATGACGCATAAAATTATACTCGATACAGATCCAGGCATCGATGATGCAATGGCGATTTTCTTTGCTTTTCAATCTCCGCACATTGAGGTGTTGGGATTGACCACGGTATTTGGAAACGTGCCGGTAACCATGTCGGCGCAAAATGCCCTTACCTTGTGTGAACTTGCCAAGCAAGATATCCCAGTGACAAAAGGTGTGGGTATGCCGTGGGTTGGACCTGAGTCTGGCTACGCGCATTTTGTGCACGGCGACGATGGCTTTGGCAATATCAACTTCCCAGCCTCTCAGCGTGAACTAGACCCTCGAAGCTCGGCGCAGTTTATTGTCGATATGGCACGCGAACAGCCAGGCGAAATTACCCTTGTTGCGATTGGTCCATTAGGTAATCTGGCGCTAGCACTGCGTTTAGAACCTGATTTACCTAAACTGGTTAAAGGGGTAGTCATTATGGGCGGTGCGGCCTTTGTAAGAGGTAATGTCACTCCGGTTGCTGAAGCCAATATTTGGAATGACGCGCACGCGGCAGAAATTGTTTTTGCGGCAGATTGGGATCTGAAAATGTTTGGTCTTGATGTCACTAACGATGTGCCATTTACACCAGACTTTCTTGATGGTCTGCAAGAGCGAAACGATACTTTGGGTGGTTTTGTCAATAAATCATCGCAATTTTATGCTGACTTTTACTCACAAAATAGGGAAGACCGAGTGTGTTTCTTCCATGATGCAATGCCGTTGGCATACTTGATTGACCCAAGTTTGTTTGAATTTACACGCGGTCATGCACGAGTTTCGACTGACCCTTTGAATCGAGGGCAAACATCCGTAGCGCCAATTGGCACAACTATGAGTCCATTTTGGCTTGAGGCTTCACAAATAGACGTGGCCACAAAAGTGGATCACGATCGTTTACGTAAACTCTACTTGGACACCTACGCACTCTAATGCTAGATTTATGTTTGGGCGGCGATGGGCGTCACCCAAACATACTTGAGTAGCCGCAAAATATGATCTCTGCCCCCATTCCAGACAACGAATCGAAAAGGCTGGATGCACTCTACAAATATCACATCCTTGATACCGAAGCTGAGAAAGTGTTTGATGATTTAACTCAGTTAGCCTCGGATATCTGTGATACCCCCATTGCGCTCATCAGTTTAATTGATCCCGATAGACAGTGGTTTAAATCAAAAGTAGGCTTAGATGCCGATCAGACAACAAGAGATATCGCGTTTTGCGCGCATGCCATTCATCAAAAACAAATTTTTGAAGTGCGAGACACCCATAATGATATTCGCTTCAAAGATAACCCACTGGTCACTGAGGCCCCTAATATCCGCTTTTACGCTGGCATGCCGTTACTCACGCCAGAGGGCCTTGCCATTGGTACCTTGTGTGCCATTAGCGACCAACCGCATGCTTTAAACGAACATCAACGTAACGCTTTGGAGATATTAGGCAGAGAAGTTATTACCCAGTTAGAGTTAAGACTTAAGATCCGGCAACTTGAGCTAGCCAACGAGCGAAAAGCGGACTTTTTATCCAGCTTGAGTCACGAGTTACGAACTCCGTTAAATGCCATTATTAGCCTCAGCCAACTGATGTTCAATGACAAACAACATCCGCCAGCGGCGAAACATTTAACCTACTTGCAGCATTTAGATTTTAGCGGAAAACGACTATTAGATTTAGTCAACTCAATACTGGATTTGAGCAAAATTGAATCGGGCAAGATAGAATTAAATCCCAGCCATGTGTCGATCACTTCATTCTTTGATTCAATAGAAGGACTTATTACCTCCATCGCTCAATCAGCCCAGGTCACTCTAGATTTTCAGGTATCCGCCAAGGAATATACCCATATTTTCATCGATGAAGCTCGATTGAGCCAGATTTTGCTGAATCTTGCATCCAATGCCGTTAAATTCTCCAGTCCCAAGCAAACCGTTAATATTAATGTCGTGCTCAGTGAAGACTTATTGACCTTTGCAGTGAAAGATTCAGGAGTAGGAATTGCAGAACAAGAACAGTCTCGACTGTTTGGCAAATTTGAACAGCTGCACACCGATAAGAAATTGGAAGGAACAGGCTTGGGATTGATGATCACTAAGAGTTTAGTGGAGTTGATGGGGGGCTCAATCAAACTAAACAGTGCATTGGGAATGGGCACTTTGGTTAAGGTCAGTATTCCCGTTAAGAACAGCAAAAAAGCCATTCGCCGCACAATAAGCAAAACCTCTATTCGCGATTTTGATCCTGACGCGGCGATATTGGTGGTTGAAGATAATGAAATTAATCAACAGGTTGCCATCGCGATATTTCAATCCTTTGGCCTTGATATTGATATTGCAGGCAGCGGCGAAGAGGCAGTACAGCAAGTGCAGCAGCGCGACTATGACTTGGTGTTTATGGATCTGCACTTGCCTGGCATTGATGGTAAGGAAGCCAGCAAGCAGATATCAGCCAAGATCCCCCACCTGCCCATTGTTGCATTAACTGCTGACGTTTATGTGCAGCCAAATAAGGAAATCGTGGATTCGGGGATATGTAGCGTGTTACATAAACCCATTGTCATGGGGCAGTTGATTGCGGCCTTAAATGAGTATTGCCCTAATTCCAATAAAAAGTAAGCACCTTGGTGAATTCGACAGAAAAATCTAAACAGCAGTTACGTAGCTACTACAGGCAAGCTAGACGTTCACTGAGCAACAGCGAGCAACAACAGGCAGAAGCAAAACTACTTGAGCAATTGCTATCCTCCGGCACCTTGGATAATCAACGGCACATTGCCGTATATTTGAGTCAAGACGGCGAAATTTCTTGCCAGGCTTTAATTAACTGGTGTTGGCACAATAAAGTTCACACCTATTTACCGGTTTTAAATCCGCATAAAGCGGGATATTTGTTGTTTCTTCCTTATACCAAGGAGACAAAAATGAAAAACAATCAATACCAAATCCTCGAGCCAGTATTTGACCCACAAAGTGCAATCGACCTTGACGCGCTGTCATTAATGTTAATGCCATTAGTTGCCTTTGACTTGGCCGGTAATCGATTAGGCATGGGCGGTGGATTCTACGATCGTACATTAAGTCAAAAACTGGCCAAAAATAGCCCGTCGACCCGGCCCTTTCCACTATTATGCGGAGTGGCCCATGATTGCCAACAAGCACAACGGATTGAAACGCAGAGCTGGGATGTTCCTGTGGATAAAATCATTACACCATCAACCGTTATAAATAATGCGCTATAAGGTATACTGATTATTCTCTTCTTTGTTGAGACGGAAATTAGTTATGAACCAAAATGATAAGAAAAAAGCAGCCGCTCAAGCTGCGATGAAATTCGTACACGCCGATAGCATTATCGGCGTTGGCACAGGCTCTACGGTAAACTACTTTATCGAAGCACTAGAAAGCGTCAAAAACACTATCCAAGGTGCGGTATCAAGTTCAGATGAGTCAACCAAACGACTTAAAGCCATGGGTATCGAAGTGTTTGATTTAAATTCGGTAAGCAGTTTTGATGTTTATATTGATGGCGCTGATGAAATAACCCAACACAAACATATGATCAAGGGCGGTGGCGCAGCGCTGACACGGGAAAAAATTGTTGCCGCAGTGGCCAAACAGTTCGTGTGTATTATCGACGACAGTAAGCAAGTACCGGTGCTAGGTAAATTCCCCTTGCCTGTTGAAGTTATTCCTATGGCGCGCTCTTATGTTGCCAGGGAGTTGGTTAAACTTGGCGGTGATCCCGAATACCGACAAGGTGTCGTAACAGACAATGGCAACGTTATTTTAGATGTGCATAACCTGACGATCCTTAATCCAGTAGAAATGGAAAGGAAAATAAATCAAATTGTCGGCGTGGTCACCAATGGCCTGTTTGCACACCGTGGCGCTGATATTGTACTTGTCGCTACAGACGACGGCGTGAAAGAAATAACTTAGCGCAAATTAATCCGACAAGTTGCTTTCTTAATGAAACTACTTCTGGTATTTTTCATTGGAATTAGACGTCCAGATGTCTTTAATTTTAACTCTTATTAACTCTCTAACGTGGAAGAATTCATGAGCAAAGTGTCGTTGCCAAAAGATAAAATAAAGATATTGTTACTAGAGGGATTACACCAAAGCGCAGTAGATACCTTGGTCGCCAACGGCTATAACAATATTGAATACATCAAGACATCATTGAGTGAAGAAGAGTTAATTAAGAAAATTTCAGAAGTGCACTTTATTGGGATCCGCTCACGAACCCAGATTACCGCGAAGGTAGTGGAAGCCGCACAGAAATTGGTAGCAATTGGATGCTTTTGTATCGGTACCAACCAAGTGGATTTGAAGGCCACCCAAAAACGCGGAATACCCGTGTTCAACGCTCCTTTCTCTAATACGCGCTCTGTTGCCGAATTAGCCCTTGGACAGATTATCTTATTGCTACGGGGAATTCCTAGTAAAAATGCCAAAGCACACCGCGGCGAGTGGGAAAAAAGTGCGGTAGGATCATACGAGGCAAGAGGGAAGACCTTAGGTATTATTGGCTATGGTCACATCGGCACGCAATTAAGTATTCTAGCCGAGCATTTAGGTATGCGAGTGCAGTTTTATGATATTGAAGACAAGTTAGTACTGGGTAATTCAACGCAAGTGAAAACCTTGAATCAGCTACTTAAAACCTCCGATGTGGTTAGTTTGCATGTACCTGAAACACCTGAAACACAGAATATGATAGGCGCAAAGCAATTAGACATGATGAAGGATGGCGCGATCATAATGAATGCGGCTAGAGGCACGGTAATTGATATTGAAGCCCTAACTAACGCAATTAAAAGCGGTAAATTAAACGGGGCAGCGATCGATGTATTCCCGGTAGAGCCAAAGTCCAACAACGAAGAGTTTGTATCGCCATTGCGTCAATTTGATAATGTGATCCTGACGCCTCATGTGGGTGGTAGCACCCAAGAAGCACAACAAAATATCGGTATAGAAGTGGCTGGAAAACTGGCTAAGTACAGTGACAACGGCTCAACACTCTCCGCAGTGAACTTTCCTGAAGTTTCACTACCCGAGCACACAGACCGTTCACGTTTACTGCATATTCACGTCAATGCACCAGGTGTACTAACTCAAATCAACCAAGCATTCGCGGCTCATAACATTAACATTGCCGCGCAATATTTGCAGACACTCGAAAATATCGGTTATGTAGTAATTGACGTTGAGACTGACGACGCAGATCAAGCCTTTCAGCAACTTGCTCTTATCGACGGGACGATTAAAACCCGAATATTACACTAGGCTGGTAAGCGCAGTTAGCGGCATGAAACAAAAAAGCTGGTCAATCGACCAGCTTTTTTTAGAAGGGACTTCGCCTTATGTGTTTAGAAAAAAGTATACACAATAGTGGCGGAGGTCACGGTATCTAGATTCTCATCGTTACCCTGCACATCTGAGTTGTGAGTCATGAGCACGGCAAATTTCATCGATAACGAGTCGTTCAATTTCGCCGATAAAGATGTTTCTGAAATAGACTTGGTATTGTCTTGACCTACCTCCGTACTTAACAGTTGTTTGAACGTGGCAGTGTCAGAGATTTTCCACTTATAGTCCAAAGCACCACGTACAATAAGACCATTTACTTTCCTACCATCCTTAAATTTTGCATAAGAATAACCAGGACCGACACTGTATTCGAATGAGCTGCTTTCGTCGTCCCACAATTTCTGGTTCCAACCAACAGCGATAGTCGATTGATATTGGTAACTGTTAAATCTATCGTCGACATAGGAGCCATAAATAAACAAGCGATGATCAGGATTCTCCAACTTATAATTCCCCTGACCTGAAACCAACCATTTTTGCGCGGTGGTCTTTTCTACTTCTGCGTCGTTTTCAGTGACTTGGTTCTTTTGATAAATAGCGTCGAAAATGAAGTCGTTGCTCCATTTTTCCAATTCTTGATGGGCCGACAACTTACCTTTAACAGAGGTCGTTTCTGTGTTGCCCGTTGTCACAATTAACCCGAACTCACCATCTAAGGTGAAAGGAGGGGTTTCTTTAGCGAACACATTTGTGCTTAGTGCGCAAAGTACAACTGAGCTTAATAGCGTTTTTTTCATAGCGTTTCCTGATTATTAGAATTAAAAATTATCAGCTGTTGTTGTTATTTTCGCTGGTAGTCAAATAAACATTTTGGTTAATTTGTTGGTACTTACGGTATGGTTTCATTTGTCGATCACATCTGATAACAAACATCGTTGTGGCAAGGAGTGGGGGCTTAGCCTTCACTCTCTGCCGTGGTCAGTATAATATCAAAAAAATTGATATACCAAAGTGACGGCAGTTTGCGTGTCTAATTCTTCGTCTATCACTTGGGGCGAGCGATTGTGCGTCATATTGAACGATAATTTCATTTTAAGCGAGCCGTTGATCCTCGCATCCACTGAGGTTTCTGAAATTGAGCGGGAAAACTCATCGTCGGTTTCGGCACTGACATACTGTCTGAAAGTAGCAAAATCATTGAGTTTAGTTTCGTATTCCATTGCTGCACGTAAAATGAGCCCGGTTTGACTGCGCGCATTTGTAGCCGGTTTGGCTATCGAACGTGCATAGCCCGGTCCAACGCTGTAAGTTAACTCGCTTTGTTCATCCGCCCATAACTCTTCAGTCCAGCCCACGGCTATCGAAGCTTGGTATTCATAGGCGTTAAATCTGTCGTCATCGTACTCGCCGAACATAAACAGGCGATGTGCAGGGTTGGCTAGCTTATAATCAGACTGCATTGACACAAGTACCCGCTGGGCAGTTGCTGTCAGCTGAGTTTCATTCTCTAGCTCTTGTTCACTTTGTTGATATAACACTCTGGCGGCGTAACGGTTATGCCATTGTTTTAAGTCTTGTTTGGCATTGATTTTACCGGTGAGTGTGGTTCCAGAGGTATTGCCATTGGCATAAATCACACCAAACTCACCATTAAACTGGAAACTGTCCGCATGCTCTTCATTGCCATCTACGTCGCCGTGAAAAGGTGCCTTAGATAAAAACAGAGTCCCCATAACATCTGTCCGAGCAGCGCTTTGAAAGGAAAATAAAAACAAAAGTGTGGCGCAAATTAACTTCATAACAATGCAGGACGGTCAGTGATTTTTCGAAATTTGCGCTATTGTATCGAAGTTTGTCTTCATTTTGCAGAGCAAAATGGAAGTAAAATCAATCAAATATGATTTTACTCTAGGTAAAATCACATTTTGCTAGTTGAATGTCTTTTTTTGGCGACTGAAGGTTCTATTCTGGTTTCGCTAAATCGAGGTTTTAGGCAAACTCAAGACTCTTTAAGTGCGTCTGCCTGTGCAATGTTAAGACGCTAAACCTGGATTAAAAATAGATAGCATTTTGTTAATTTCCTGGCGACTGAAATTAATCGCGTCTTGGACTATTTCAACTTCGATATCGGCACTTTTCAGCACGATTGGGTTGGTTAAGGAAATTGGATCCCCTTTGAATTTGGTTGCTAGCGCGTACCCTAGGCAGGTGGAAATAAACATAATCGCAATTTCTTTGTTCTCTAACGAGCGCTCCTCGTCATACACGTGCACTAATGGCATTGCAATCTGAGTGGGTAAATTCCACAGTTGCAAGATATTAGAGCTGCACTGGGCATAGGTGAACCCCAGTACCTTTTTTTGTAATACCCAAGGCATTGTCCGTTCATTTTCAGGAATACACTGTTTGGCTTTATCCGGTGACTCTTTGGTCACTACCAGTTCCGCCAGATTGTGTAATAAGCCCAGCAAGAAAAAGCGATCGCTGCCTCTGACGCGAGACAATTTAGCTAAGTGTTTGGCAATGAGACCGGTGTAAAGGCTTTGCTCCCAAAAGCGCTTCAAGTCTATGTTTTCGTCGCTAAAGTGAGCGAACGCATCTTTGGCGGTTTCAGCCATCACGAGGTTATATAGGGCTTCTCCACCTAGCACACTAACAGCTTTGGAAATGCTATCGACTTGTGAGCGAAATCTAAATAAGGGGCTATTGGCGAGTTTTAATAGTTTTGAAGCGAGTGAAGGATCCATACTCACTATCCTCGCGATGTCATCGACGTCAGAATTGTGATCATCGAGCATCTGCCTTATACGCAGGCAAATATCAGGTAAAACAAAGGAGGCGGTAGCTTTATTGGCGTAATCAATTGCTTGCATAACTATTTTTTTCAGTACCTTTTATGGAGTCTGCGCTCATTATAGCCATGCTGCCATAGAATTGTGGTATTTTTTTGTACTGTAGGATAACAACTCAGATACTTAATTAACCTAAGCTCAGATAGGTTAAGCTCGCCAAGCTAAAACCAGCAGTCCAATAATCAGCGAACGCCCCCCATTGTTCGCAGGGTTAAAGCAAAATATAAGTTGATATTTAACGGCTAATCAGTAACGTGGTTACTAATAACTTGTTTACAGGCTTGACTGATGGAAGAGCTCTCTGGTTTAGATGCATCCTTTTTATATTTAGAAACCGAAAAAATTCCCATGCATATCGGTGGCGTCGCTATTTTAGAAGGGTCAATGCAGTTCGATGACTTTTTTAGTTTTATTGAAAAACGAGTTCACCTGGTTGATAAACTGACGCAGAAACTGGTCAATGTGCCCATGAGCATAGACAAGCCATATTGGGTTGAAGATCCGAATTTCGACCTAAAGCAACATGTCAGACGCACATCTTTACCTGCTCCAGGTTCATGGAAAGAACTGAGATACCTTGCCTCGCAACACTTTTCCAATGTAATGGATCGCAATCGTCCCCTATGGGAATTTATTTTTGTTGAAGGATTAGACAACGTATCACAAGTACCTAAAGGTTCAGTCGCATTGATCAGCAAAGTACATCACGCCGGATTTGACGGCAAGTCAGGTGCTGACCTGATGGCAATGTTGTTTGATATTTCGCCTACACCACGGCCTGTCCCACCGCCAACACCTAAGGTTCGAGACGACGTGCCCGGTGCTTTGGGTTTAATGGCGAGAAGCGCATACAACCTCGCCACCAAACCAGGCAAATTGCCCGGACTACTGTGGGAATCAAGCAAGGCTACGTTTAAAGCAGGCTATCTGTCGCAGGTGCACGGAATTAAAATGCCAACCCTGCCCTTTAGCGCGCCAAGAACCCCCTTTAATGACATTGTTGAACAAGAGCGCAAATGGAATTCAGCACTGCTTGATTTACAACGAGTGAAGTCATTACGTTACATAGTCGCAGGCGCAACACTCAATGATGTAGTGTTAGCCATTTGTGCCGGTGCGTTGCGCCGCTATCTTTTGGAAAAAGACCAATTGCCAGATAAACCGCTGGTCGCCATGGTACCTGTTTCTACTCGTTCTGCAGAAGAAAAGAACGCTATGGGTAATCAAGTGTCAGCTATGTACATTCAGCTTGCTACTGACATTGAAGATCCGATCAAGCGCCTCGAAAAAATCCATATTAACACCTTGGTAGGTAAACTTTATCAAGACGCGATAGACGCAAAAAGCCTAATGGGTTTTGCGGAGCTGATCCCTTTTGGGCTCGCCGGAGCGGCATCGCGCTTATACTCACGAGCTGCGTTAGCCAAGCGTCATAAGCCTTTCTTTAATCTTGTGATTACCAATGTCCCCGGTCCCAATCTGCCCTTATACTTAGGAGGGCATAAACTATTAGCGAATATGGGAACCGCGCCTATCTTCGACGGCATGGGCCTGATCCTACCGGTATTGAGTTATAACGGCACCATCACTATTAGCCCCACCAGTGCCAAGAATTTAATGCCCGATTTAGATAACTTCACAAAATACTTGTTGGACTCCGCCAACGAATTAGAAGCTGCGGTACAAGAGAAAACTCAAGCTATGGCCGCATTTAACGCGCTTTTAAACGATAAAAGCGACTAACGGGATAATCTGTATGTCGACTAATCTTGCCAATATCACCCGTAACCGCCCGAAAATTAGGCACATGCTCAGCGAGAGCCGAGCGCTCATTGAATTCGGCACCACCAGCATGTTAATGCCGCTACTGTTGCAGGCTCCAAGAGGCGATAAACATCCCGTCATGGTCATCCCTGGTTTTCTTGCCAGTGACTTAAGCACTAAGCCCATTCGCTCTTTTTTAAAAATGAAAGGTTATACGCCATATGGCTGGGGCTTAAGAAGAAATCTGGGTACCCATATCACCGGTGGTCAGCATATCGTCAGTGACGCATTGCTAAATCGCGTCATTGAGCTGTGTGTTCGTCACGAACGAAAAGTGAGTTTAGTTGGCTGGAGCTTAGGAGGCATACTCGCCCGAGAAGTGGCAAGGGCAATTCCAGATTGTGTACGACAAGTGATATCTTTAGGGAGTCCATTCAATGGTCCACACGGCTCAGCTCCAATGGCGGCCAAAATGTTCGAACTGATCAATGGCGATTTAGCCAAGCGCGAGCCAGAGGCGATCACCCGCATCATTCCACCACCACAAGTGCCAAGCACAGCAATATTTTCTCGAAGTGACGGGGTGGCACATTGGAAAGCGTGTAAGAATAACGACGAACATTGCCACGAGCTGTCGGAGAATATTGAGGTTAAGGGCAGTCACATGGGATTGGGACACAATGCCCAAGTACTTTGGATAGTCGCCAATCGCCTTGCTCAAAAAGAAGGTTCATGGGCTCCGTTTAGAGAAAAAACGCTGCACAAACTTATTTTCCCCAACCCCGACCGAGCGTAAGAGTTAATGAATTTCCCTACCGATAACGAAAAACTTGCTGAGGTGAATGGCATTACGCTTTGCTACGAGTCCTTTGGTGATCCAAAGCACCCTGCGATGCTGTTGATAATGGGCTTAGCCACGCAAATGATCCATTGGGACGAGCGATTTTGTCAAAAGCTAGCAGATCGCGGCTTTTGGGTGATTCGTTTTGATAATCGAGATATAGGCAACAGCAGCAAAATTTCTCATGCTAAGGTACCTAGCCTGCCCTCAGTGTTCGCCAATCAATTGTTCGGCAGAAGACTTAAAGTGCCTTATCACTTGGAAAATATGGCAGAGGATGCATTGGCATTACTCGATTTCCTTAATATCGACCAATGCCATGTCACGGGCGTATCCATGGGCGGGATGATTGCGCAATGTATGGCGATTATAGCCCCTCATCGGCTGTTGAGTTTAACCTCAATCATGTCGACAACGGGCGATCCTAAGTTGCCAAAACCTAAGAAATCTGTGGTGTTAAAAGTAATGCAGCCCCCTCCCAAAGAAGAGCAGGCATACATCCAATACGCTCTGGGGTTATGGAAACTACTGCATCAAAATCATTTTGAATTTGATCATCAAAAAGTACGAAGTCTGCTGCTCAAAGCCAAACAGCGCAGCTATGATCCTGCCGGAATATGGCGCCAAACCTGTGCTATTTTGGCTGCCGAAGATCGCACCCAAAAACTCACCCAGTTAACCATGCCGTGTTTAGTGATACATGGTGACGCGGATCCTTTGGTACCCGTGGAATGCGGCATCGCAACGGCCAACGCTATTCCTAATGCGACCCTGAAGATTTTTACTGGCATGGGGCACACTTTGCCAGAGCCACTTTGGGATGAAATGATCGAGCAGATGGTTACCAATAGCCTAAGCGGTAGAAGCTCAAATCTGATCTGACATTCTATTGAGGTAGAATCAACGAGCGAGAACCAGACATTGATTTAACTATCAGCGTCGGTCTGCTTCAGATAATCTGCAGACATTCATTGAGTACTTTGTTACTCTGATTTGAAATGGCGCTTTCGCCACGTTCCGGCCTTCCATGGTCACTCTAAAACTAATTAAACATATGTGGAAGAAGGCGTTACTTTAGGAATTTTATAAGTTTGAAAAAAGCAATATTCTCCGTATTTTTGATATTGATAATTCTTGGAACTGTACTTACTGTTGGTTTCGACTTCCTTACTGGTGCAAGGATTGGAACGACAAGCACTGTTCTTTTCGATTTAACAAAATCGAGTCTGTTTAGTCAAGATTGCAAGAGGTCTGTCCAAGAATTATTGCCTACCTTAACTGAAGAAGAGATTGCACTATATACAGTGTCATACCCCAGTGGCATTGGGCGTTCCGATGAAGATACACTTCGACAAATGATAAAAAAATCCGAGTGTCAGAGATATACACCCGTATTAGTCACATTGGGAGAATTGTCTTTTAAGGTTCCAATGAATTTTATCACGCCTTGGGGAAACTATAAGGAGAAGCTCAGCACGGATCTTTTCGGTTTTTCTGTATTTATGCCGGACTATAACGGATACGACAGAAGAAACTTTATTGATAAATTCAACAGTTCAAAGGTCCAGGTCTCTGTTTACTCGGAATCAAACCCACCGGGACCGGAGCCAGAAGTAGGTATCAATAGACTTGTCAACTATGGATTATTGAGTCGAGCAACTGAATTGGACCAGTATGATTTAGAGTTGTATGAATCCAGTCTCAATGACCGAATTACGGCATTAGCAAACACTGATGCCGGACAACGCATTTACGTTACTTGCTCAACTACGACTCCCAATAAAATTTGTGTTATGGAGTATCATCACCAACCCAATGGTTATTGGTTAATCCTAGAATTTAGATACAAACATCTATCAAAATGGAAGGAGATAGATAGTAAAGTCAACGACCTTCTTACATACTGGAAAGTTCATTGAAACATTAGCTAAGAACTATCAAGTTCAGAGTCTCCTTTTAGCCGTTTCTTGCCACTGGGCGCCCTCAAAAAGCAACCGTCTGAAAAACGTACAAAGTGATCATTAAAACCATTCGATCTTGATGTCAGCAAATGGCACATAGCAGTAATCAAGAATCACAAGATTGAATGACCGCTTCTTGTCTGAAGCGGTAGCCTAATCTTTTAAAGATGAAGGTCTGCAATTCGCTCATTTCTGTCGTTTGGTTTTACACACCTGAACGGCGGCTTCACGTACTTTTCAGTCCCACTGGTTCTTTCGACTGGCACAAAAAGACAAGTAACGAACAGTTTGCTTATTGCTTTCAAATAACACCTAAGACCAAATATGGAACTTCAAGAGACAGGTTTGCTTTGAAACTATCAATTTACTTGCGTCCATAAATTTTACAATTGCATACTCTGTTATAGTTAACTATATGTTAATTATCATAAAATTTATTGGCGTAAAATTTGCTTTGATTTATTGATGCATTTTAAATTAGGAAAAAGTATGAAAACCATCAGTTCACTTCGAATTCTTTTATTAATCACTTTCTTGATACCTTTTAGTTCTAACGCTGGTTTAATTGTTAGTGGCGGACAATTAATTGGTGCGACAGATGTTGAAATAGACGGTACGCTTTTCGATGTAACCTTTTTTGAAGGTACGTGCGAAGATGCGTGGACAGGCTGTGATGAATCAGGTGATTTTCTATGGCAGTCTCAAGCGGATGCTGAACTAGCGGGTAATGCACTTATTGAACAAGTTTTTATTAATGGAGTAATGGGAAATTTTGGAACCCAACCAGAGTTAACGTTTGGTTGCGAAAACACTAGCTATTGCTGGATAGTTAATGCGTTTTGGAATGGAAGTGGAGTACTCAATATCGACGTAAATCTTAACACCAATGAGAACTCCCTAGCAGGCCCTTATTTCGACCCTTGCAGTGACTGTAGAGATGACCTGACTTATGCTATTTGGACTGAAGCAGTAAACGAGGTACCTGAACCCGCCACTCTTAGTTTATTCGCTCTAGCCCTTTTATTTCTGCACAGAATTAGAAAAGCATAATTTAAATTATGGCGTATTAAAGGCGATGAAAATCATCGCCTTTAATGCAAATTTTTTCTTTTTCCATGTAATAAGAAAGTGATTTTCCCTGAAGTAAAAGCTAGCATTGTCTTTTCTGACAAAGATCGATAGTTCTCTGTCCAATGAATTTTTTTGTTAGTCGACTACCCTTTGAGGTAAAAAATTCATTTCGCCAATATCAGGTTTACGTACTCAACTGCCGTTCAAACTTAACACTCAAATTTCCGCTTTTGGCACTCAGACGACTGTCAGATTTAATCAAGTTCGCATATGAAAAGTGCCAGATTGAGTTCAGACTAATTCATCTAAGCGATAACAATTAGCGCGCTATTTTATTCATCACCAAACAAACTGGCTTGGCTGGGTTGGTTTATCTCTTCGATACCAGAGACCTTACTTTTTGCTGCCAACTTTTTACGCCTATTGCAGGCTTTGACTATGATGCGCTTTGCGTAGGGAGAGGCTTGATGCCAATGCAAGCGTTCCTCTCGACTTCGATAACAGCCCGTGCAATAGCCAGCCTTACCTGCTTGGCATACGCCTATACAGGGGCTGGGAATCTCAAAGAACTCTAATTGATCCATCGCGATTATCAAAACAGCAAAAGGTTAACTGGTAAGACTAATTATGCCGTTTTTTAAGCGCAGATGATACTGAATCGCTAGGCGATAAAAGGTCGTTCGCCATGATAAAGGTAACGCTGCTCAAGCCGACTAAAATATTTTTTTAAATTAACCCTCAAAAACCACGACAGTTAAGTTAAAATCCTCCCATATTAATTAAAGAAGTACTCTTTGCTATGACAATTCAGTTCAACTCATCGGTAAATATAGCCAATGTGGCAAAACAATATAAATCAGACAAACGCACCCGCATACTGGAAGTATTGGATGATGAAATTGCGGCTAAATTGGCTGTCGATATCCACGACAACGTTCCTTTTGAGACTGCGTACGTTCTCGATGGTGAATATAAATCGTCGACCTATGAGGAACTACATAAATTGCCTCAAGAGCAGTTAAACAATCTTATGCATCGGATTTATGGCGAAGCGAGTAAAGGCATTGGATTTTATTATGGTCGCCATGTTCTTAGCCCTGATAAAGATTCCACCAGCTTAGTAAAACAAGCGTTTGAATTTCTAAATGCGCCATCGACCTTGGATGCCATTAAGAAGATATCGGGATTCGACGATATTGTTGCAGCCAGTGCCCAAGTGACTCGTTACTATCCCGGCAATTTTCTCACTCGGCATAATGATGTGCATGACACTGAACAAAGACGCGTGGCCTACGTTCTTAACCTTACCCCAGAGTGGCACCCTGACTGGGGTGGATTGTTGCAGTTTTATCAACAAGATGGCACCCCAAGAGATGCTTGGGCTCCGACGTTCAATTCATTGACTTTATTTGACGTTAATCATGTTCATGCGGTGACCTATGTGGCGCCTTATGCCCGCAAACCACGGTTGTCGATTACCGGATGGTTCCGCGCTAAGCCACTTTAGTTAACGAACGCTTAAATAACCTGAACTTGGGATAAATATGCAAAAAAAAGGCTGAATCAACATTCAGCCTTTTTCATTTTTGACGATATTATTTCTTTTTCTTAGCCTTAGGATTTGGCAAGTCAGTAATACTACCTTCGTACATTTCTGCTGCAAGACCGATAGACTCGTTCAAGGTTGGGTGAGCATGAACGGTTAATGCAACATCTTCTGCATCTGCGCCCATTTCAATAGCTAAGCCAATTTCGCCCAGCATCTCGCCTGCGTTAATACCTACTATTGCGCCACCGATAACTCGATGCGTGTCTTTCTCAAAAATCATTTTGGTCATGCCTTCGGTGCGACCTGACGCAATTGCACGACCTGAAGCAGCCCACGGGAAAGTCGCGGATTCGTAATTAATTCCCTGCTCTTTGGCTTCTTTTTCAGTGACACCGACCCAAGCGATTTCAGGATCGGTATAGGCTACCGAAGGAATACACTTAGGATCGAAGAAATGTTTCATGCCAGAAATGACTTCAGCTGCTACATGTCCTTCATGTACCGCTTTGTGAGCCAACATAGGTTGACCCACTAAATCTCCAATGGCGAAGATATTGCTAACATTAGTGCGCATTTGCTTGTCGACTTCGATAAAGCCACGATCAGTGACTTTCACACCGGCTTTCTCAGCATCCACTAAGCTGCCATTAGGGCGACGACCAACGGCAACCAACACTTTGTCATATTTAACCGGCTTGTCAGGTGCTTGTTTACCTTCAAAGGTCACGTATAAACCATCTTTTTTAGCGTCAACTGCGGTAACTTTCGTTTCGAGCATGACGTTAAATTTATCTTTCACATATTTTTGATAGATCTTGATAACGTCTTTATCAGCAGCTGGAATAAGTTGATCAAGAAACTCAACCACATCTACCTGTGAACCTAATGAACGATATACCGTCCCCATTTCCAGGCCAATAATACCGCCACCAAGAACCAGCATTTTTTCTGGAATATCTTTCATTTCCAGTGCGCCAGTCGAATCAATCACGCGCTCATCATCATGAGGGATAAACGGCAAGGTAACTGGCTCAGAGCCCGCGGCTATGATGGCATTGTCGAATTTAATCGTCGTTTTACCGTCTTTGCCGTCAACTTCCAGAGTATTAGAACCGGTGAATTTACCGTAACCCTGCACATGTTTAACTTTGCGCATTTTCGACATGCCAGACAGACCTTTGGTCAGCTGAGAAACCACGCTGTCTTTCCACTCACGTACTTTGTCGATGTCAATTTTAGGCTCGCCAAAAACGACACCGTGGTGGGCCATTTCTTTAGCATCATCAATTACTTTTGCCACGTGCAAAAGTGCTTTTGATGGGATACAACCTACATTCAAACACACGCCACCAAGGGTTTCACGTGCATCTACAATTACGGTTTCAATACCTAAATCGGCAGCTCTGAAAGCTGCAGAATATCCACCAGGTCCTGCCCCTAGCACGACCAGTTGCGTTTTTATTTCGCTCATTATGACCTCAAATTTCGAATTTTATTCTCGTTGACCTGTAAAATTCTACCTATGCACAGGTCGCTTAGCAAAGAAAAGCACCACTAAACACTTAAAAAACCTAAAAATGTGTGCAGCTTAGTTTTAACGCTGCACACATCGATTCGTTGTTACAGTAATATTTGACGCATATCTGCCAGTACCTGACTTAAATGTACGGCGAATCGGGCCGCTACCGCACCGTCGATTACGCGGTGATCATAAGACAGAGATAAGGGTAACATCAACCGCGGCTCAAACTCTTTGCCGTTCCATTTAGGTTTGATCTCACTTTTTGACACACCCAATATAGCCACATCGGGCGCATTAACAATAGGCGTAAACGCCGTACCACCAATACCGCCTAAGCTTGATATGGTAAAACAACTGCCCTGCATATCGGCCGCTTTCAGTTTGCCGTCTCGCGCTTTCACGCTGATCTCGGATAACTCTCGTGATATGTCTAGAATGCCTTTTTTATCGACATCCCTGACCACGGGGACTACAAGCCCTCCAGGAGTGTCTACTGCAATACCGATGTGATAATACTTTTTCTGGATCAAGCTTTCGCCAGACTCAGACAAAGAGGTATTGAATACCGGATATTTCTTCAGCGCATCGGCCACCGCTTTCATCATGAATACCAGTGGCGTGATCTTGACCCCTAACTTACGTTTTTCAGCAATGACATTCTGCTCTTTTCGGAAAGCTTCGATATCAGTGATATCAGCTTCTTCAAACTGAGTAACGTGGGGAATAGTCACCCAGTTACGATGCAGGTTAGGTCCTGAAATCTTTTGAATACGGGTCAGTGACACTTCTTCGACTTCACCAAATTTGGCAAAATCGACTTTCGGTGGCGGCAATACTTGCAGGCCACCCGAGCCACTTGCAACCGATGAGCCGGCTGTCATCTTCGGTCTGGACAATTCGTATTTGACGAACGATTGCACATCTTCCTTCAAAATACGCTTTTTAGGTCCCGTACCCGTTACCAAGGTTAAGTCGACACCGAACTCTCTGGCGACGCGTCGAACCGAAGGAGAAGCATGCACAATGCCACCGGGTTTCTTTTCACCCGCAGAGGGGTGATGAGGAACGGGTGGTGGTTTAGGGCTATCGGCTGGCTTACTGGCCGATTGACTTGAAGTAGATTGCGCAGCGCTTTGTTGCGCGGGCGAGTCTGACTTGCTATCAGTTTGACTTTGCGAGCCTTGTTCAGTCACTTCTAAGGTAATTACTAAACTGCCTTCGGAGACTTTGTCACCGACTTTAACCGCCACACTTTTGACCTTGCCACCTTGCGGGGCTGGCACATCCATGGTGGCTTTGTCGGTTTCCAAAGTGATCAGGCCTGCTTCGGCTTCAATTTCATCACCTTCGCTAACCAACACATCGATGATATCAACGTCAGTATCACCACCAATATCAGGCACAGTCACATCGATCACTGAGGTACTCGACGACGAGCCAGTCGTACCTTGTGCTTCAGGCTCACTGCGGTCCTGAGAATCATCAGCAGATTTCTCAGCCGTTGCCTGTGAGGATGTGGATGCAGATTCGGATTCGGATTCAAGTAATAACACCAAAGTGCCTTCTGACACTTTGTCGCCGACCTTAATCTTGAGCGACTTGACCACACCGGCCGCAGGAGAAGGTACATCCATCGTGGCTTTATCAGTTTCTAAAGTGATAAGACCGGTTTCTGCTTCGATCTTGTCACCTTCAGCCACTAACACTTCAATGACCTCGACATCGGTATCGCCACCAATATCGGGCACCGTCACTTCGATAGTTTGTGCTTGGCCACTAGATTGAGCCTGCTGTGTTTCTGCTTTTGGTGCTGGCGCAGATTCTTTAGGCTGCTCGGCTTTAGTTTCGCTAGGCTTGGCATCTGTATCACTCGCAGATGATGAAGCTCCGGCGGCTGATAATTTCATTATCAAGGTATCTTGGCTGACTTTGTCGCCAACGCTAACCAAGATCTCTGCCACTTCACCAGCAAAGGGAGCCGGAATATCCATACTCGCTTTGTCGCTTTCTACCGTTATCAGTGATGCTTCTGCATCAACTGAGTCGCCAACAGCGACACAAATTTCGATGATCTCAACCTCTTCACCGCCAACATCAGGTACCAATACATCTTTCATTTCGGACATTTTGATTCCTCCTTATTAAGCGTAAAGTGGATTAAGTTTATCGCCATCAATGCCAAACTCTTTGATGGCATCAACGAGCACTTTGTGTTCTACATCACCAGCTTTCACCAATTCATGCAATGCTGCCACGGCAATGAATTTAGCGTCTACTTCAAAGTGATTACGCAAATTAGCACGGCTATCTGAACGCCCAAAACCATCGGTTCCCAATACTTTATATTGACCGGGTACAAACGCGCGAACTTGATCGGCATAGTTCTTCACATAATCAGTAGCGGCAATGGTGGGACCATCAAATCCTTCTTCTAACACAGAGGTAATGTAAGGCACCTTGGCTTTTTTGGTAGGGTTGAGCATGTTGTAACGCTCACAATCTAGTCCATCACGAGCCAGCTCATTGAATGAAGGCACGCTGAAGACTTCACTGGCCACAGAGAACTTATCTTTTAGCAATTGCGCTGCTTCACGCACCTGCAATAAAATAGTACCTGAACCAAGCAACTTAACCTTCTTCTTACTCTTCGCAGTTCCGACTTTTTCAAGTGAATAAATTCCTTTGATAATGCCTTCTTCTGCGCCCTTTGGCATTTCAGGTTGTACGTAATTTTCGTTCATTACAGTAAGGTAATAGAATACATTCTCATGGTTTTCACCCATGCGACGGATACCTTCTTGGACAACCACAGCAACTTCATAACCGTAAGTTGGGTCGTAGGTTATACAGTTGGGGATCAATGCAGCTTGAACATGACTGTGGCCATCTTGGTGCTGCAAACCTTCACCGTTCAATGTGGTTCTGCCGGCTGTGCCACCCACAAGGAAGCCACGCGCTTGGCTATCACCTGCAGCCCATGCCATATCACCGACACGTTGGAAACCAAACATAGAGTAATAGATATACACGGGGATCATAGGCAGGTTATTGGTCGAGTAAGACGTACCCGCCGCTAACCATGATGCCATTGCACCTAATTCGTTGATCCCTTCTTGCAGTACCTGACCTTTGGTATCTTCACGGTAATAAGCAACTTGGTCAGCATCTTGGGGCACGTATTTTTGCCCTTGGCTAGAATAAATACCCACCTGTCTAAACAAGCCTTCCATACCGAAGGTTCTGGCTTCATCAGGAATGATTGGCACAATGCGACTACCAATTTGCTTGTCTTTGAGCATCACGGTTAACACGCGAACAAAGGCCATGGTAGTCGATATTTCACGCTCACCCGAGCCTTTAGTAATAGCTTCAAATGCTTTAAGTGGGATTGCGGGTAAATCTTCGTCACAGTCGGCTAAACGCACAGGCATGAAACCGTGTAATTTTTCGCGACGTTCTTTGAGGTATTTCAGCTCTGAGCTGTCTTCATCAAATTTGTAATACGGCAGGTTTTCCAACTCTTTATCAGAAACCGGGATATTAAAGCGATCGCGATATTGACGAACCGCGTCTATATCCATTTTCTTGACGTTGTGCGCAATGTTTTTACCTTCACCCGCAGCACCTAAACCATAACCCTTAACGGTTTTTGCCAGAATAACCTGTGGACGCCCTTTGGTTTCAG
The DNA here is from genome assembly GCF_039523355.1 of Aliiglaciecola litoralis. NCBI lineage: Bacteria > Pseudomonadati > Pseudomonadota > Gammaproteobacteria > Alteromonadales > Alteromonadaceae > Aliiglaciecola > Aliiglaciecola litoralis. Next base: position 156,228 of record NZ_BAAAFD010000010.1, read on the forward strand.
TGGCGCGTTTATACGCAGCATACACTTTAACCGGATCGTGGCCGCCACGATTCAAACGCCAGATATCTTCGTCTGACATATTCGAAACCATGTCGATTAGCTCTGGATATTTACCAAAGAAATGCTCACGGGTGTAGGCGCCCCCTTTGGCTTTGTAATTTTGATACTCACCATCAACGGTCTCGTTCATGACATCCAACAATTTGCCCGAGGTGTCTCGCGCCAACAATGGATCCCAATAACGTCCCCAAATAACTTTGAATACTTCCCATCCCGCACCACGGAAGGTGCCTTCGAGTTCTTGGATAATTTTACCATTACCACGAACAGGGCCGTCTAAGCGTTGCAAGTTACAGTTGATCACAAACGTCAGGTTGTCGAGACCTTCTCTTGAAGCCAGACCAATAGCGCCTAAGCTTTCTGGCTCATCGACTTCACCGTCACCCATAAAGCACCAAACCCGTTGTTCAGAGCAATCTTTCAAACCACGGTTGGTAAGGTATTTTAAGAAGCGCGCTAGATAGATCGCTTGCATTGGCCCTAAGCCCATGGATACCGTTGGGAACTGCCAGAAGTCGGGCATCAGCTTGGGGTGAGGATAGGAAGACAGTCCTTTACCTTCAGCTTCTTGTCTGAATCCGTCTAGTTGTTCCTCAGATAAGCGACCTTCGATGTAAGCGCGAGAATAAATACCCGGTGATACATGCCCTTGTACAAATAAGAAATCACCGCCATCTTTTTCATTCGGCGCTCTGAAGAAATGGTTAAAACCCACGTCATACAGCATGGCTGAAGAAGCAAAACTGGAGATATGACCGCCCAGTTCAAGATCTTTCTTGGAACCCCGTAATACCATCATCATCGCGTTCCAACGAATGGCGTTACGGATTTTTGCTTCAATTGTCTGATCGCCCGGCATGGTCGGCTCTTGACCGGCAGGAATAGTATTAATGTAAGCAGTAGTCGCGGTATAGGGTAAGTGAGCGCCACTGCGACGCGCTTTTTCTATCAAGCTTTCTAACAAGTAATGGGCGCGTTCTACGCCCTCTTCTTGCAATACCGCTTCAAGCGCTTCTATCCATTCCTGGGTTTCTTGTGGATCCACATCCGGATGCATCATATCAGTCATGGTGCTTTCCTTTAGTTAATTTAATAATGAATGTATTGGCCAAGCATAAGAATAGTGCAGTTCAGCAACTTTTCATTTCTTTTCCAATACGTTATTTACCATTGAGGCGACTTTGAGTTGCCTGCAAATCTATTTTTTAATTTCTATTCGTCTTAGTGCTCGCTGGATACGAGTATCCTGAGTATTAATTTCAAGCAATGTATCTTCAATAAAGGCCAGATGTTCATTACTAGCTTGGCGTGCCGTTTCTGGATCACGCGCAAGGATAGCGGCTACAATCGTCTTTCGTTGTGATTGTATTGTACCGGCCACGTCGTTACCGGTTGCCAGCACCTCTAGATTCGCTTTGATATTATCTTGCAACATCGTTTTGAGGCTACGCATAACATGCACCAACACTAAGTTGTGAGAGGCTTGGGCCATGGTCAAATAAAATTCCACTAACGCTTGTGATTCTTGGCTTTTATCTTCATTGGCACTCAAAGCTTCAATTTCTAACAACCATTGCTTTAATTTGACATGATCTTCGGGTTGCCCGCGCAGCGCAGCATAGTAGGCCGCCATTCCCTCGAGAGCGTGGCGAAACTCCAATAAATCAAATTGTGTTTCTGGCCGCTTGGCGATGAGATCCATCAAGGGGTCCGTCACCGAAGCAGTAAGGTTGCGTTTTATAAAAGTGCCACCGCCTTGTTTTCGCAGTAACAAGCCGCGCGCTTCTAAATTCTGAATAGCTTCGCGCAAAGAGGGCCTAGAAACCGCAAACTTTTCAGCTAACTCCCGTTCAGGTGGCAGTTTTTGACCAGCCAATAAACGACCGTCAATGATCATCGACTCAAGCTGTTCGGTGATCACATCGGATAATTTTCGGGACTGGATTCGCTGCATATGGTCGCTTTTTTCTCGTGCTTTGGTGCTACTTAGTATTTAGCTTGGTGTCTAAATCCAACGTGACAATCGTACAACAATATCAAATTGGTAAGACCATTTAACCTAATACTTTAGACTAGATCAGATTATAGGTAAACACCTGTCCCTAACAGCGAGTTCAAAGTGTGGGATTTTAAAGACTTTAACACAGTGAAAATAAGGGCAGCAGAGAATTCCACTGCCTGGTCTGACCATTAATCCAATACGCGTGAAATTAACGCAACCAACCCGATAATGATAAAATAGAAATCGCCACAACTAAAAACATCACATTACGTTTCGCTAACCGAACTAATGTACAAGGCTCTTCAGTGCAGTCTGTTTCGTCGGGCTCAACTTCCTCAGCAGCACGAGCAACGTCACAAAGTAGCGTTTTGGCGGGAGTATGAAGATTGCCAAAATGACTCAACCAAATTGGTAGTGCTTTTGAAAAGTGACCCACCAGTAAAAAGCCTAAAGCGGTAACCCGCACAGGGATCCAATCAAGTATATGTAGAACCTTTTCACTTATGGGATGAGAATCGTCATGCTGTTCAAGCGTGGTTTCATGCAGCGCACGTGTTAATACATACAGAACGCTTCCTGCCGGTCCGAGTAATGCAAACCAAATGATCACCGCAGCATAATGTTGATAATTGAGCCACACCAACATCTGTCCGAATGTTGCTGGACTGTCAACATCGTGACCTAACTGATCGGCATACATGCTCGAGGCTTGAAAATCGCCACGGTTGGCTGCTTGTAGATAGTTTTTGTAGGTTTCTCGCAATGCTGGACATCCGATGCAGACCATCAATATGGCGGTATCTAACACTAACCTCACAATGCTGCTGTCTATTTGCCCCAGTAAAATAAGCAGAAATACAGTAGGCAATCCAATGACAGCAATAAATGTGGCGCTTTGCATGCCTGGTTTGACAATATCTCGTCGTTGCAAGAAGGCAAATAAATGTGACGTATAGAAATTGGCTTGCCAGTACTTAGACTGATTGGCGACACGTTCTGCCAACAACACTACGATTAAACTGATCAGCGTCATGAATTACTCTCTATTTTGGTTTAGCTAATTATTAACTTATTAAACGTATCTAATTTAAGCGTTGGCGATAATAACACCAATCAAATGCGTGGCCTGGGTCGGTTTTTCTGCCAGGCGCAATATCATTATGTCCTACAATATTTGCCAATGTTATCGCAGGATAAGTCGCCATAATACACTTGGTTACTTTAATAAGCGCTTGATATTGTTCATTTGTATAGGCAACCTCATCCGTTCCTTCCATTTCAATCCCAATTGAATAGTCATTACAGCAGCTGCGCCCCTGAAAACTGGATAAACCGGCGTGCCATGCTCTTTGGTGAAACGGAACAAACTGCACAATGTTGCCATCTCGTCGAATTAATAAATGCGATGATACGCGCATTGCACAGATTTGTTGAAAAAAAGGATGGGCTTGGGGGTCGAGTTGACCTGCGAAAAAGTCTTGTATATGAGAACCGCCAAACATTCCAGGTGGCAATGAAATATTGTGGATCACCAGCAGACTGATATCATAGGTGTCTGGTCTACTATCAAAATGATCGCATGGTGACTGGTCAGCACAATCTAACCATCCATCATTAATTTGCATTTCGGCTCCATCGTGACATCAATGTAAATCGATATCTTTTTATAATCTGTAGATGAATAATATGAGCCTAAGCATAACAGGGGAACAAACGACAATGGAACAAAATCCGCAGCAAACCCAAGATCCAAGCAAATTTGGCAAATGGATGCTGATCGCATTTTGGCTCACTGGACTTGTGTTACTCACGTTATTCTTCCGTAATTCACTGGAAAAACAACGCAACCCAAATCAGTCTCCGGTGAGCACCGTAGATGGACACAGAGTAGAAGTAAAACTGAAACGCAATCGTATGGGTCATTATGTGGCGACCGGCCTAATAAATGGGCAACCCGTGACATTTTTACTTGATACCGGTGCTACCAACGTGTCTGTCCCAGCCCATTTAGCCGGCGATCTAGGGCTAGTCGCAGGCCAATCGTATACGGCGTCTACGGCCAACGGCAACGTAACCGTGTACCAGACCAAAATTCAGCGACTGGATTTAGGTTCAATCGCCTTAAATGATGTCAACGCGAGTATCAATCCGGGTATGCGCGATGACGAAGTGCTGTTGGGCATGAGCGTGCTTAAGCATTTAGAATTTACCCAAAGTGGTGACTGGCTCATTCTGCGTAATTAGTTTTAACCGACAATTTCGCCAACTTTAAATTTTTAATTATTTCGGACAATCCATGCAATCAATGACCTTACCCGCTAGCATCGCCAGCGATGTTGCTCGAGCTTTAGCCGAGGATCTTAACAATCAACGTCCTGAAGTCGGTGATATCACCGCCGCTTTGATACCATCAGATCATCAGGTTAAAGCGACTATTATCACGCGAGAAGACTGTATTTTATGCGGAACAGATTGGGCTCAAGCAACTTTTGAACAGGTAAATCCTGAACTAATCGTTAACTGGCAAGCGAATGATGGACAGCGCTGCGAAGCTAATTCGGTATTGTGCACTATTAGTGGCTCAGCCAGATCCATTTTAACCGCCGAACGCACCGCATTAAATTTTTTGCAGACCCTATCGGCTACCGCTACCACCACAGCCCATTATGTGAAATTACTTGAAGGCTCTGGCATTACACTGCTCGACACACGTAAAACAATACCTGGATTGCGGCTTGCGCAAAAGTATGCGGTGACGTGTGGCGGCGGTAAGAATCACCGAGTTGGTTTGTATGATGCTTTCCTTATTAAGGAAAATCATATTTTAGCCTGTGGTTCGATCCACAACGCTGTGGCCCAAGCTCGCGCTAACGTACCGGGAAAAACCATAGAAGTAGAAGTTGAGACATTAGACGAACTCGCTCAAGCGATTGACGCAAGAGCCGATATTGTGATGTTAGACAATTTCAACGACGAGATGCTAAGTCAAGCAATAAAGATCAATCAAAAAAAGGTCAAATTAGAAGTATCAGGTAACATTACTGACCGGAAATTAACTAAATTACGTGAATTTGGTATAGATTTCGTATCATCGGGAGCATTAACCAAGGATCTGCAATCTATTGATTTATCATTGAGAATCAAATAGTTAACTATTTTCAGAAGCTTGTTTTGTTTCAGTTCATACACTTAGGTATGCTCCTGCATACTTGTCAGTACCGAAACTCGTTCTATACTGATTATGAATTCAACGAGGACGCCATTTAACGCAAACAGGGTTTTGAATTTTTAGAAACTTAACTTTTATATTACAGTAACTTAATTGCACCATCGGTGCTGGAGATTGACAAGATGAAAATGACTCAGATGACAAACAATAAAGGCTTCACATTAATCGAACTAATGATCGTTGTTGCGATTATCGGTATCCTAGCTGCCATCGCACTTCCGGCTTACCAAGGCTTCACTGATAAGGCAAAATTTTCTGAAGTAACTAACTCGACTTCAGCAGCTAAGTCAGCAGTTGAAGTGTGTGCCAACATCAATGGTGCAGTTGCAGATTGTGACGCAGGTTCAAACGGCGTTCCAGCTAACGTAACAGTAGGTGCAGCAGTTCACGGTCTTACCACACTTGACGGTGTAATTACTGCAACTTACCAGAGCGATGGTTCTACTTTGGCAGGCGAGACTGTAACTATGACTCCTGCGATTGCTAACGGCCGTGTAGAGTGGACAGTGGTTTGTAGTGACACTACACTTTGTTAATCAGAGTCTGATTAGCTAAGTAAGCTTCGAAGCCCAGCTAAGTCTGGGCTTTTTTATTCTTCTAAAAAGGCTGGAAATCTTCCATGGCAAAAACTGCAGAGATATATGTATGGAGCGGCACTGATAAAAAAGGTCTGAGCCGCAAAGGCGAGATAAGTGCGACGACCATCAGTGAAGCTAAGAACATGCTGCGTCGCCAAGGTGTGTCCGCCACCAAAGTTAAAAAACTCGCTAAACCCTTGTTTGGCAAAAAAGACAAAATTAAAGCCCAAGATATCTGTGTGTTATCGCGACAAATCGCCACTATGCTAGGTGCGGGTGTCAGTTTAATCCAGACCATCGATATGATTGGCCAAGGCCATGCTAAATCGAGTATGCGCAAGATGCTGATGGAAATCACCGATGAAGTTAAAGCCGGTAATCCTCTTTCCAGTGCACTGCGTAAACACCCTGAACACTTTGAAGATTTGTATTGTGACCTGGTAGAAACAGGTGAGCAATCCGGTGCCCTTGAAACAATTTACGACCGTATTGCAACCTATAAAGAAAAAGCGGAAGCGCTTAAGTCAAAAATCAAGAAAGCCATGTTTTATCCGGTTGCCGTTATCGTGGTTGCCTTTATTGTTACCACTATTCTATTGATTTTTGTGGTGCCTCAGTTCCAAGAAATTTTTAGTAGCTTTGGTGCAGAGCTTCCCGCATTTACCCTATTTGTGTTGGGTATTTCCCAATTTGTTCAAGACTACGGCGTGTACATTGGCGCTGGACTTGTGGGTGCAGGCGTACTATTTGGACGTGCTCACAAAAAATCAAAAAAACTTCGCGATGCAGTAGATAAAAAGATCCTTAAAATTCCAGTGATTGGCGAGATCTTAAAAAAGGCCTCTATCGCCCGATTTACCCGAACCCTTTCCACTACCTTCGCTGCCGGTGTGCCGTTAATTGGCGCCTTGGATTCGGCTGCAGGCGCATCGGGTAATGCGGTATTTAGGGATGCCATCTTGTTTATCAAAAAAGAAGTCGCAGGGGGTATTCAAATGAACACCGCAATGCGCGCAACTGGTACTTTTCCAGACATGGTGACTCAAATGATCGCTATTGGTGAAGAGTCTGGCGCAGTGGATGATATGTTAAGCAAGATAGCGACTATTTATGAGGCCGAAGTGGACGACATGGTAGACGGTTTAACTAGCTTATTAGAGCCTATGATAATGGCGGTTCTAGGGGTCGTTATTGGTGGCTTGATTGTTGCCATGTACTTACCAATCTTCCAAATGGGTAATGTGGTATAAATTCATTCTACGATTTATCCGTTTATCCTTAGCCAGAAAGGTTCCGCACTGGACACTTTTCTGGCACTCTATCTGTCATTCTGCTATTAAATATCGACAATTAAGAAACCAACACTATGCCTGCCATATTCTATTTATTCGCTGAGTCGCCCCTGTTTTTTTTAAGTTTTGTGTTCATTATCAGTTTGCTGGTGGGCAGTTTCCTCAATGTTGTTATCTATCGCTTGCCGATAATGATGGAACGGGAATGGAAACAAATGTATCAAGACTACTTTAATCCGGAGCAGGCAAGCGCCAAACCCGTTGACACTTTTAATTTAGTTAAACCTGATTCTACCTGCCCCAAATGCCAGCATAAGATCCGTGCGTGGGAAAATATTCCGGTATTAAGTTGGTTGTTTCTTAAAGGCAAATGTAGTCAATGTAAAAACCCCATTTCGTTTCGCTATCCGGCAGTGGAATTTCTTACGGCCTTTGCCAGTACCATAATCGCCTGGCACTTCGGGTTCGGTTGGCAAGCTGCGATGGCAGTGGTATTAACCTGGTCATTGGTGGCGTTAATTTTTATCGACATTGACAAAATGTTGTTACCTGACCAAATTACCCTGCCCTTACTGTGGTTGGGTTTGTTGCTCAGTGTGTTCAATGTATTTGTTCCCGCCCATGACGCCATCATTGGTGCCGCCGCCGGTTACCTTAGCTTATGGAGTGTTTACTGGTTATTTAAACTGGCGACAGGCAAAGAAGGGATGGGCTTTGGCGACTTCAAATTACTCGCGGCACTTGGCGCTTGGATTGGCTGGCAGCACCTTGCGATCATTATTTTATTATCGTCATTTGTGGGCGCGATTATTGGTATCAGCATGTTATTAGTAAAAGGGAAAGATAAAGGGACTCATATCCCCTTTGGTCCCTATCTGGCGATTGCAGGTTGGTTAACCTTGATCATCGGTCAGGATATTGCCGATCTATACTGGCAATGGGCTTTTGCATGAGTGACTTCATTGTTGGTATCACAGGTGGTATTGGCAGCGGAAAGACAGCGGTCTCTGATCGCTTTGCTAAACTGGGTATTGATATTGTCGATGCCGATATCGTCGCCAGAGAAGTGGTGGCACCCGACAGTCAAGCTGTGGCGGAGATAGCGGCTCATTTTGGTCCTAATGCGCTACTTTCGGATGGAAACTTAGACCGAATGTACCTAAGACAAGCGGTATTTTCTTCGCCGAGTGACAAAACTTGGCTGGATAACTTACTCCATCCACTTATCCGTCAACAGATGTTAACGCAAGTAAAGCAGGCGACCTCTGCGTATTGCATTCTATCCGTGCCACTATTAATCGAAAATCAGCTGACGTCGATGGTTGATCGTACTTTGGTTGTTGACGTTGATGAAGCGACTCAACTCGCTCGAGCCAGCAGTCGAGATCTGCAAACTGAAACACAAATTAAGAACATTATGGCTCACCAAGCCAGTCGAGCTGAACGTTTAAGCCATGCTGATGATGTCATTGACAATAGTGGGCCTGAAGATCAACTTGACCCACAAGTGCAAAAGTTACATCAGTTATATCTCAAATTAAGTCAAGTGCAGCACTAGAACCTGGGGTTTAAATCGACTTTGTGATTTATCACGTCCAGTGTTTACAATCTACATTCTGCCAATTAGCGCTTAGTTATCTGCGTGTATGCTCTATAATGAAATCCACACAGGGGTTGAAATTTTAGCTGATATGCGTTGTAGTTCACCCCATCGCGCTTGATGAACTATTAGATCATGTAACTGTCTGATTTGATGTAATTCCTTGAGCACTCATTCCAAGCTGGATCTTGATTTATCTACATCATAGTAGAGGTTAAAGCTCAGTATGAATAGGAAACCCAATGTCACTTGCTGTTTATGAATTTCCGTTAAACGAAAAAGTCAGGACCTATTTGCGTCTAGAACAGCTGTTTTTGCAACTCCGCCAAAGCGCAGAAGCTCAACAAGACTGGCAGTTTATGAGTTTTTTTGAAGCTTTATTTACGCTTCTGGATTTACTCGAACGTTTGGATTTGCGAAACGATATATTGAAAGATATCGAAGTCCATGAAAAAAATTTAGTCTATTGGTCTCAACATCCCAAAATTGATTCCGAGGCATTGCAAGCCGCACTGCAGAAAATTCTTCGACTTCGCGACCAGCTAAAGCATTCAAAGAAAGTGGGTGCTAACTTAAAAGAAGATAAATTTCTGTCATCTATTCGACAGAGGTTTTCTATTCCAGGTGGTACCTGCAGTTTTGATCTGCCGAATTTACATTACTGGATCAAGCAGCCCCTTGAGTCAATCCGAACAGACATTGCCACTTGGCTAAAAGAGTTTGATTTAATTCAAGAGGCCATCGAAATCACCTTGTCATTCTTGCGTGAACGTGGGCGCTTTGCGCCAATCACTGCGCCAAATGGATTTTATCAAGGAGTCGCCGAAGATAAAAACGAACTCATTCGGGTACAAAGTGAAACAGACAAAGGCTTCTACCCTATGTTAAGCGGCAATAAATACCGGTATGCTATCCGCTTTATGCGCTTTGTGCCCGACGATAATGGCAGCAGCCAAGTCAACGAAGCTGTTGAATTTCAATTGGCCAGTTGTTAATCAGGCCACAAAATCACCGTCAAATTTAGTTAATTACCAAACGTTAGAGAGTATCCATGGAAGTAAATTGTCCCACCTGCAAAAAAACAGTTACTTGGGGTGAGCAAAGCCCCTTTCGTCCATTTTGTAGTAAACGCTGTCAACTCATTGATTTAGGCGAATGGTCGAACGAGCAAATGGCCATTTCTGGCGAGAGTAATCAGCCCAAAGGCAAACCTAGCAGTGCGGATATTGAAGAGATCGAAGCTATGCTCGCGCAACAAAGCACCGATTTTTTCAAACAGTAAAACGCTAACAACCCTGTGAACGGCGCGTAAACCGAATGTATTCGGCAAAATAGATAATGTTGTTAGCTGAGGGAAATAAGTGATTTTTTCTTAGCTGCAACTCGCTGAATTGATTACGCATCCTCTTGTTTTATTGCAAAGGGGAGCGCTTAGAGCAAACGAAGCAGGGAGTAGCAGCGACGATTTAACTAACCTGGACTCTGGATAACTAATCTATTTTTTGCAATAACGCATTTAATTCTTGAAAGTTAATTGGCTTGGTAAGATGGTAATCAAACCCTGCTTTCTTGGCTAAATCTTTATCTTTGTCTTGCCCCCACCCGGTGGCGGCGATGAGAAACAGACCTTTCCCCCATGTTTGTTGCCGTATTTGTTGCGCGACTTGATACCCATTGATATCGGGCAAGCCAATATCCATTAAAATGACATCTGGCGCAAATTCCTCCGCCATCGTAATACCGCTCTTGCCATCATGTGCACTTTGAGTTGTGTGTCCACTTATTTGCAACAACATTGTTAAACTTTCAGCCGCGTCGATATTATCTTCTATCACTAGAATGCGTTTGCTGTTGACCACAACAGCAACAGTTTCATCGGCAGCGGGAGATGAGTCAACGGCTTTGTCGGAGATAGGTAGGCGTACAATAAATTCACTCCCTTTACCCACTCCTTCGCTTTGCGCGACAATAGAGCCGTTATGTAATCGAACTAATCCATGTACCAGCGCAAGGCCAATACCTAAGCCTCCTTGAGAGCGCTCAATCGCTGGCGCGAGCTGTGAGAACATATTAAAAACCGTAGATAACTGGGTGGCGGGTATACCGATCCCCGAATCTTGGACAGACACCACAACCTCTGTTCCTGCTTGGAAAACCCGCAATTGTATAATCCCACCTTTAGGCGTGTATTTAGCAGCGTTAGTCAATAGATTAGATACTATTTGAATAAAGCGAGTGGAGTCTGCGTCTATAAAAATCGGACTATCTGGCAGTTCAACGGTGAATTTGTGATTAAACTTTTGCATGATTTCTTGTGATGACTCGACGGCGCATTGAATTAATTCGAGTATGTTGACATGCTCTTTTCGAAGCACGATGCGGCCATGCGTAATCCGCGACGTTTCCATCAAATCATCCACTAAATGAGTCATTTGCGTTACATGGCGTTCAATCATGTCCCGCGACCATTGCAAAAACGAATTTTCCGGTTCTTTGAGCCGCATGACTTCCAGTACATTGCGTATCGGCGCCAATGGATTACGAAGCTCATGACCCAGTGTTGCCAAAAACTCGTCTTTTCGACGATCTGCAACCGATAATTGATCATTCAATTCGCGTAACTGCTCTTCTGCCGCTTTGCGCTCGGAAATATCGATAAAAATACCGAAAATTGAAATGGCCTGATCATTATCTGAATAGGTGGCATGCCCCCGCCCCTCCATTGACAGCCAATGGCCATCCCGGTGCATCATGCGAAATTGTATATCGTAGTCACTCTTGGTATTGATCGACTTCTGCAGCTCGTCAATAACCTCTTGACGATCATCTGGGTGAACTAAATCGTAAAACTCTGCTGAAGCCCCCCAATATTCTGTATCACCTAGTCCAGCTAATTGCTGAAGCTCTTGACTCCACCACATCTGACCGGTTTTTATATCTTGTGACCAAACCCCCATGCGAGCAATGCGAATTGCGATACTCATAAAGTCACGACTTTCCTGTAACTTTTTTTGCGTACTGCGTAATGTTGTTAAGGCATCTTCGGCTGATCGACGGGCAGAGAGTAATTCACGTTCGTACTTTTTTCGGTCCTCGGCAACGAAAAAAGCCAATTGATCATAGCTAGTGTCGCCAAATTGCTGTCGTACCACATTAATCAACATAGGCACGGTTTGGCCATCACGTCCCACTAAATCCATTTGCACTTCAGCCACGGAGCCTTGTAACTGTAATAGAGGCGCCCAGTGAGTGTGATGAAAAAAACGGCCACCCACAGTAAAAAGCTCTTGGATTTTTTTCTTCTCAAGCAATTCATCTACGTCAAAGCCTAACCACTTACAGAAAGTTTGATTCGCTCTGACGATGGTCCCTGTTGTCTCAGTGGTGACTAAGCCACAAGCTGCCTGTTCAAACGACACTGCCAGATCAGGAACCTTATTCATAGTCACTGGAGATTAGCAATATTTCAAAAGGTAGTTCTCTATAGCCAGCGTACTGGCATCAGGGGAACTTAAGTGAGGACAATGACCGACGTTTTCAATAATGCATAATTCAGCGTCAGGCATGGTTTTATGCATGTACTCCCCGACTGAACAAGGGGCGATAAAATCATCACTACATTGCAATATCAAAGCAGGTGTTTTGGAGTTCGGAAGTGCATCACGATGATCGGATAAAAACGTCACCCGCGCAAAATGTTTGGCAATTTCAGGATCGGTTCTGCAAAAGCTATTGGTAAGTTCAACGCCCAGCTCGGGTTGTTCAGGAGCTCCCATGATTGCCGGTGCCATGGTACTTGACCACCCAAGATAGTTGCTGTCGATAGTGTCACAAAGTTCTTCAACATCGGCGCGTGTAAAACCGCCAACATAATCACCGTCGTTAATATAACAAGGCGAAGGACCAATCATGATTTGACAAAGAAATTTATCAGGCGCCTCAACTGAAGCAATCAAACCGATAGTGGCGCTCACGGAATGGCCAACAAAGATAACGGGTTTATCTGTCACTGCATCAATAATTTCAATTAAATCAGCGGCGAAGCCATCAAGAGAAGCGTATTTTTCGAAATCATAAGCGGATAAATCGGATTTGCCGCTACCAACTAAATCAAAGAGAACAAGCGTGAATCGGTCTTGAAAAGCGGGCGTAAGATAGCGCCACATATTCTGATCACAGCCAAACCCATGGGCAAATACAATAGCGGTAGGCCCATGACCACTAACCTTAATATTATTTCTAGTAAAAACGCTCATATTTGACGTCCTTATCTTCAGGTTACTAAAATATTACTGATTTACCATAGAGCAAAATTGATTATAACCGACACCTTTGCAGTTGCCGTTCTAGTAAGAGGAAATAGTGTTAATATCAGCGTCTTTTATACAGATTATATTGCGCTTTGGCAATCTAATTAGGCTAAGAAAATCAGCTCTATAGGGCTAATTTCCTATGGCTTGGCGCCCGTTTACTTGAGTTTATCCCTCCCCCATCTTGGCTAAAAGAGAACCTGTTTTTTTGGTTTATGACGCCAAAGAGACAGGTTGAATAGCGTCGACCATCAATTGCAGCGAAATACGACCTCGAAACTCATTAATATCCAGCTTATAAGCCAATTTTACTTTCTTAACCTGAGCGTTGGGCCAGTGAGTTTCATCGATATTGAATGCAATCGCATCGAGTAGCAATCCGGTTGGATGACGAACCATCATTTTGAGATGTTTCCCCCCCAATAACCGCTGTTCCATTAGATCAAATTCACCATCAAAAATCGGCTCTGGGAAACTTTGGCCCCATGGCCCTGCGTCTTTAATTTGCTGAGCAAAGTCCAAACTAAGATCTTGTTGAAACAATTCACCGTCGGTCATTATCTGATGGCTGAGTTCAATATCCGCCAATAACTCCGAACTGACTTGTTCAAATGCAGCAATAAACGCCGACAAATTGTTCGACTCTATCGATAGTCCAGCTGCCATTGCGTGACCGCCAAACTTGTTGATCAACTGTGGATAGCGGCTATTTATCTCCTCTAACAAATCGCGAATATGCAGTCCTTGAATGGATCGGGCAGAACCTTTTAAAATCTGCTCATCTTGATGGGCAAAAGCTATGGTCGGCCGATTAAATTGTTCTTTAATTTTGCCTGCCACAATACCAATCACGCCTTGATGGAAGTCTTCTTTGTATACAACAATGCCGTGCTTGACTTGCATCAAATCCGACTCGATGGTTGCCAGCGCTTTGAGCGCTTCATCTTGCATAGATTGTTGGATCTCTCGGCGTTCTCGATTTAGTGAATCCAGCTCAAAGGCCATACGCCTTGCCGTATTAGGGTCTTCAGCTAACAAACATTCAATACCTAAAGACATATCGTCTAATCGTCCAGCGGCATTCAATCTCGGCCCTAGTACAAACCCTAAATCGGTGGACATCATTCGTTGCGCTTGTTTACCGGCAACATCGATTAAAGCACTGATCCCGGGACGGCACTTACCCGTTCGAATACGTTGTAAGCCCTGATGCACCAACACGCGATTGTTATTGTCCAATGGCACAACGTCAGCGACTGTACCCAAGGCGACTATGTCAAGAAAGGCAGCCAGATTAGGCTCTTGAAGCTTATGTTCAGTAAACCATCCAATTTGTTTTAAATGGCTTCTCAATGCCAACATCAGGTAGAAGGCGACACCGACACCGGCCAAATTTTTCGACAAAAATTCGCACCCGGGTTGATTGGGGTTTACGATAGCATCAGCATTTGGCAGTGTATCAGCGGCCAGGTGATGATCGGTGATCACGACTTTGATCCCCAATTCCTTGGCTCTATTCACGCCGTCAAAACAACTGATACCATTGTCGACAGTGATAATTAAATTGGCACCTTGTTGCGCCGCCACATCGACAATTTCAGGCGACAATCCATACCCAAAGTCGAAGCGATTCGGCACTAAATAACTGAGGTGTTTTGCGCCCATACGGGTTAAGCACAACATCATTAGCGCCGTGCTAGTCGCACCGTCAGCATCAAAATCACCGACAATTACAATATTAGTTTTCTGCGCTAATGCCTCCGCCAGCACAGCTACAGCAGCATCAATGCCTTTTAAGGTTTTATAGTGAGCCAAGGCCGCAACACGTCTATCTAACATTTCCACATTTTTAATGCCGCGGTTGGCATATATCTGGCGGATAACAGGGTGTGGAATCGATGCAAGGTGTGAGTCAGATACTTTGTTTTTTCGTTTAATGGTTACAGACATGGCGTCTTAATTTATCCAGTAAAAGGCTTGGGGATGATGCACAACGAACAAAGATAGTCCGACCAAGGGAAGTACACGACAGCCCTTGGCCAGATTGGATTAAATTTGATCTAAGGCGTTACGAAGGTCTCTGGCAGGCTGATATCCAGGGATCATAGCACCGTTTGGTAACACGATATTTGGCGTACCCGTTACCCCAACTTGTTGTCCAAATTCATACTGCTGCGCAACAGCGTTGGCACAATTGCTTTTCTCTACAGTACCGCCGGTTTTGGCAATAGTCATTGCATGTTGCTGATCATCAGCACACCACACCGACACCATATCTCGATAAGACTTGCTGTTTACTCCGCCTCTTGGGAAAGCAAAGTATCTAACGGTGATCCCGTTAGCCATGTATTCATCCATCTCACGGTGAAGTTTACGGCAATAACCACAAGTAATATCGGTAAAGACATTAACAATGTATTTCTCTTCTGGCGCAGTAAATTCGATGTAAGTGTCCTTGAATTCACCCAGCCCCTCAATTCGCATTTTAGCTAACGAGGATTCAGTTTCATCGCGCATGCCTTTTTCAACATTGAAGATTTTGCCACTGACTAAAAACTTACCGTCGTCACTGGTATAAAATAACCCACGATTGGTGGAGACTTGAACTAATCCATCAATGGGTGAATCACCAATAGACAGCACTTGAAAGCCCAACACGTTCTGTATTTTTTGTTTAACTGCTTCATATTTAGTATTTTTCTCGACGGCAAAGCTTGCTGCCATAAATCCGCTTGCAACCAAACCCAGCGCCAGCATTTTTAACCCATATTTCATGTTTATTCCTGATAATGACCTGTACATATAGACCTGCGACAGTCTGAAAAAATTGCATTTTGATTGAGGTTAATTAAATAACCTGAACTGTGAATATTAAGTTCCCTCGTCAACTATGTGCAAGTGTATACCGATCCGCGACACATTCAAACCACTGCTATCTATACATAGGAATAGTCTTTTTGGCTCAATCACCCAAAACGCCACTTATCCGCGGGGATGATGTTGATCCACCAGCTTCTGTAAACGTTCGTTGGCGACATGAGTATAAATTTGCGTAGTGGACAGATCACTGTGCCCCAGCAACATCTGAACAACCCGTAAATCAGCGCCATGATTTAGCAAGTGAGTAGCAAAAGCATGGCGAAGTGTGTGAGGAGATAGATGAGATTGTATGTCGGCTTTTTTAGCGTGGTACTTTATCCGATGCCAAAATGTCTGACGGGTCATCATCACCCCACGATTACTAGGAAAAAGGATATCTGATTCAGTTTTCAACAGCAGCATTCTGGCTTGTTTAATATACAACAATAGCCACTCAATGGACTCTTCTCCTAGCGGCACCAAGCGTTCTTTATTACCTTTGCCCACCACTCTTATCACGCCTTGTTGCAAGCCCAATTGTTCCATTCGCAATGACACCAGTTCGGTCACCCGCAAGCCAGTGGCATAAAGAACTTCCAGCATCGCTTTATCGCGCAGTTCAATAGCATCTTCGATGTCAGGGGCGTCGAGTAAATCATCGACTTCTTGCTCGCTTAAGGTTTTGG
Organism: Aliiglaciecola litoralis; assembly: GCF_039523355.1. Taxonomy (NCBI): domain Bacteria; kingdom Pseudomonadati; phylum Pseudomonadota; class Gammaproteobacteria; order Alteromonadales; family Alteromonadaceae; genus Aliiglaciecola; species Aliiglaciecola litoralis. Next base: position 172,844 of record NZ_BAAAFD010000010.1, read on the forward strand.
GCAATGACTGTCGTAATTTGGGATTACGAAACTGGCTCATGGGATCATCCTTGCGCACCCCAGTTTGCAGCAAATATCGGCTAAACATACGCAAGCTACTCAAGAATCGCGACACGCTGCGCTCTGAAAAACCGCTGTCATAGCGGCTAGTCACAAATTGTTCTAAGTCTTGCTTGTTGTAATGAGATAGGTCAAATCGGTCATTTTTAGCTTCGGCAAATTGACAGAATTTGACTAAGTCCGAGCGATAGGCACTTAGCGTGTGCTCGCTGAGCCCTTTTTCAATCCATAACGAATCAATAAAACTCTCTAAGGTGGCTAAATTATTGTTAGCAGACACGAGCTAGCCCTGATCCATCGAGACTCATAAGTTTTTGAGTAAGCTTTGCGCTTCCATTGACCCTTTTTGTGAGGCTTTTTGCAACCATTTGATTGCCTGCTCCTTATCTTTTGCTGTGCCAAATCCGTACAGATAGGCCTTGGCAGTCGCGAGCATGCCTTCGGTCATCCCCCAAGAAGCGCTTTGTCGGTAATACTCAAATGACAAAACAGGATCTTTTTTCACTCCAATACCATTTTCATAGTTTAATCCCAACGCATATGCCGCTCTGGGATTATTAAGCTCATAGGCGGATTGGTAATAACGCAACGACTTCTGTAAATCCTGCTCGACCAATTCACCATTGGCATACAACCTACCTAATTCTACCAGTGCAGAGGTGTCATTGTTCAAAGCACTTTGCAATAACAAAGCAACGCCTTTGTCGACATTTTGCTCGCGACCTTCGCCGTAGACAAAACAGTAGGCGACATCAAATTGAACATCCGCTGCGCCTCGTGCAACAGCCGCTTCATAATAATTGCACGCGGTCTGGTAATCAGGCTCGCCCAATTCACCGAAATAATACATGTCACCTAGGTTTTCAGCAGCGAATCGATTGCCTTTGGCGTACGATTTGAGATAAAGGTCGAAAGCCGTTTGAATGTTTTGTTCTACGACTTGACCGTAACGATAAAATGTCGCCAGATTGTTTTGCCCTGTAGGAGAGCCGCCATTAGCCGAAATGGTATAGAATCGAAGTGCCTTTTGCAGGTCACGACTGACGCCATTTCCAGTTTCATACATGTAACCTAGATTAGCCGCCGCACGGTAACTGCCCATGTTGATCGCCTGTAAATAGTATTCAACAGCCCGTTGCGGATCTTTTGTTACCTTAGTTCCATCTTCATAGATTAAACCTAACTCAAAATAGGCGTTTTCTTCCCCCCAATCACCTGCCCGCTGAAACAAATCAAGTGCTTGGTCAGTATTTTCATTTTGATAAAATTCAATATAGCCAAGACCATAAGCGCAGCTGGCTTTGGCTTCGGTACTGCTGTCCTTTTCATCCAGAACCGCTTGATAGGCGGCACTGGCGTATTGCAGGTTCATCACTTCTTGCTCTTCGCTGTATATGTCACCAACTCGGCAACCGGCCAAATCAAAACCGGCATCATAGGCTTGTTGAAAATAATCTACCGACAATTGCATGTCTTTTTCTACGCCTCGGGCAAAACGATAAGCTAAGCCTAAGTTATATAGTGCGCTAGAGTTGCCCTGTTGTGCTGACTGAAAATACCAATCAAAAGCGGCTTCTCGGTTAATCGCGATCCCGTATCGCCCTTTGGAGTGCAAGATACCGTAATCCAGTTGAGCGTTATGATCGCCTTGGTGTGCGAGATCTCGAATGATGGCTAGCCCGGCTTCAATCTTTGCCTCGTTTTGCCACTTACCTTCCAGCAGAAGGGCGGCATAGTCGAGTTGAGCACGTACATAATGCTGGCCCAATTGCTCTAATAATAATGTGAGCTTCTGGTATCCAACCTCAGATATACCGCCAAAAACATGATCATATTGGTTAATTGCTAAGCGCCACCCCACATAATCGGCTTCATCGAATTGATCTAACAAACGCTCAAATTGCTGCGGTTGAGGGGGTAATCTTAAAAACGATTCCAGCCAAGCCATGGCGGCATTGTAAATACCGTGTTGTTCAACATTCACTCGATATAAATTTGCTGCACCTTGCAGGTCCATAGGATCATCACTGTTTAACAAATGCTGGCCAAACACGGCACTGGCTTCCACAAAGCCGGCTTCTGAAAAACTGAGGATATTATCGAGATGATAATTAATAGAGCGCTGATCGTTTACATGCAAATAAGCTTGCACTAGCAACACTTCGGCCAAAAAGCGTAAGTCACTTTGAGTACTTAACGCTTCTATCACTTTTTGTGGCTGGTCTTGACGCAACCATTGGGCATATTGCCATTGCAATGCCGATGCATCTTTTGCATTAATATTGCCTTGGATAATGATATCAGCCAAGGCTTGGGGGTTTTCTATAGGCTGACCACTTTGTTGCAAGTTTTTAGCGACATATTGACTATTTTTTGCGTAATAAACATCGTATTGACCGTTGGTCATGGCGAACGTGTGAAACTTATAGACCACTTGATCATGCAGACGTAATAGCTCGATGTCGAATACGTCTAAACCGGCCCACTGAAAAATAATATTGACCTCATACAGGTCACGAACTTGTACAGCCTGCTCCGGAGTTCGACCATTACCGCTGAGCAGCAGTATTTCTGAGATATTGCCTAAGGCAGTCTGGGTTTCTTCAGCTAATTCGGCGTTTTGAGCGAGGTCTGCACAAAACGAACGAAATGTTAGAGCTAATAGGCTAGTGGCGTTGAGTTCAATCGCGCGATTTATCAATTCCACATGTTGCGGACTACAATAGCTATCCTGCGGCCAGTCATCGAGTTGGTTGACCACCTTAACATGGGGAATAACGACGTCTTGCATGTCAGCCTGATAAAAACGATTTATTTCGTCCAACCAAAAAATCTGTTGTTCGTCTAATTCACTGCGATCTAAGTTGAGCATATTGCCTGGTTTTGGGATCGCGACTTGAGGCGATTGCACTTGCTTAGTCGCACACCCTGCAAGCGTGATACTGACAACGACTAATAACCAAAAGCGAGATCGCCATGAAGTTGAAAAACACATAGAGTTATTTAAATCCTTTTTCTTGCTTTACCATTTCGTAAGCCGCTTGTATGTCTTGAGCCTTGGCTTTGGCAATTTCAATGGCTTGTTTAGGTAGTCCTTTGGAGACTAATTTATCGGGATGATGTTCGGACATCAACTTTCGATAGGCTTTCTTAATCTGTTTAGCGTCGTCAGCTTTATTAATACCAAGAATTTTATACGCATCCGCTAGCGATTGCTGCTGGGTATAGGCTGATTGTTTGCGCTGCCTTTGTTGCCCACCGTGGCGACCATGTTGCGCCTGCCGGAATCGAACTTCCGCTTCGTACATTGACAACAAATACAAAAACTCATGCTGTTTAAAGCCCAATTTATCCGCTACACGCTCGAGTAACTGTTGTTCTTTGGGATCTAATTTGCCATCTGCAAAGGCCGCTTGAATAAGGATCTCTAAGAAAACCTGCAACACATCCCGTCTTCCGTGACAGCTGGTTTTAAACTCGTTTAATATATCCGTTACTGGAAAATCCGGCGACTTTCCTTCGCGAAAAGCTTGTTGCGCTTCTTTTCGAATATCACCTTGCAGGTCCATCTGATCCATCAGTGAGGATGCCATGCGAATTTCTTCGTTAGTAACCTGCCCGTCAACTTTAGCAACGTGCCCCATCACCGAAAACAAAGCGTGAAAGAAGATGGCTTGGGATTTCAGTTCATCTTGGCTGGTAAAAAATCGACTGAATCCCCCCATTTGATTAAAATCTTGACTGTATCCTTTATCGAATAAATGACCGATAAAAAAACCCAGCACTGCACCGGGAATTCTACCAAACATGAATCCAAATAATGTTCCAAGTACCTTACCCCAAAATGGCATTACTTGACCTCCATTTGGTTTAATTGCGCCAACCGCTCCGGCGTCCCCACATCAAACCAATACCCCTGATGCAAAGCGCCAGATAGGCGATTATCCGCAGCATGCTGAAATAACAATGGCGCTAAAGGCATTATCGGTGAAGTCTGTGGTTGAGAAAAAAGCGTGTTAAACATATCTACATGGTAAACAGCAACACCACTAAATGTGAATTGATTTCGCGGTTGTCTTTCGATCCGCCCATTATTTAGACAAAAATCCCCGGTTGGGTTGTGTGCAGGATTATCCACCAGCACTAGGTGTGCAAGGTCTTGGTCTAGCCTTGTTGGCAGTATTGCGAAATCCATGTCGGTAAAAATATCACCGTTGACCACAGTAAAACAATGACTGTCTGCTAAATGTGCTTTGATAAGCGGAAGCGCATTGATAATCCCCCCCGCAGTTTCCAAAGCCTCAGACTCAGCACTAAAGACAATACTCAAACCAAACTGACTTCCGTCACCTAAAGCATCAACCAATTGTTGCCCGAGCCAGGCATGATTAATAATGACCTTTTTATAGCCCGCTTTTTCAAGGTTTATCAGATGATGGTGAATAAGAGGTTTACCCTGTACTTCGAGTAAAGGCTTGGGGGTATGGTCAGTTAACGGACGCATCCGTTCGCCTCTTCCTGCTGCAAGGATCATCGCAACTTTCATTGCGTAATACTAACGAATTTTGGTTTAACAATAGTCGCCACAAAATTGGCGAACTCCCGTGTTTCGGTATAGCGTCCAGCTACATCGATAATGTAATCAAGCGTGTGCGGGATATCGTGCAAATAGCCTTGTTTGCCATCTCGATGACATAGCCGACAAAAAATACCACTGGCCTTGATATGCCTTTGGATACCCGTCATATCAAACCAAAAAGTAAATTGGGCTAAATCGTAATTTGGATAATAGGTTTGCTGAGTATAAGCGAGCAATTCCGCAATTTGTTGAGATGACCATGATTGGTAACAATCTCGAAGTAATGACACCAGATCATAGGTAATAGGACCGATGACCGCATCTTGGAAATCGATCACGCCAATACGATTATCGTCAAGCACCATGAGGTTTCGAGAGTGGTAATCTCGATGCACGCCAACTTGAGGCTGTGCTTTGAATATGTCAGCAATATAGTCGTAGCAATCCTGTACTAATTTGCGCTGATTGTTATCTAAGACAAGGCCTAAATGCACTTCCATTAACCAGTGCGTAAATAAATGAAGCTCTGTCGCTAAAAGTTGGTCGTCATACCAGGGTAATGGTTTGTTATTGACACTTACACAAGCCTGAATTGACGGTAACTGGTCGATAGCTTGTTTGTAACGCGCGATAACATTAGCGGATTGCACCTCTAGCGCAAACTGATGGTTACCAAAATCCTGTAAACAATAAAACCCCTGTGCTGGATCGTGACAATATACCTTAGGTACATGCACACCTGCTGCGTGATAAGCCTTCGCTATATCGACAAATTTGCTGCTGTCTTCGAATTTTGGTGGCGCATCCACTGCTATAATCGACTGCTGAGTATTCAGATCGGTAAATCTAAAATAGCGCCGAAAGCTAGCGTCTCCTGAGACGATGTCTAAGGATTGGCACGAAAAGCCGGTATCTGAATTGATCCAATTCAATAACGCCTGTTGTCTTTGCTGCTTATCTGTCACGTAATACCTCGTTTTTATGGTATAAATATAACTAATGCGCAGGCATAATAGAACAAAGGAAATCCATTATGCTGTATAATTTGGGAAGTTTGGCTGTGAATCTACTCCAACTCCTTATAATTCACACTTTTAATGTCGTTAATCGACATCGGCATGGCTGTTAAACTTAGACCTTGTATGCAATTTAACCAATATAGCTTTTTACTGTTCTTTTCAATGACTGGAACGGTTTCCGCACAACAACTGTCCTCATGCCCTGCTCCTGAAGCGGGTTATGTTGCAGATGAAAGCCTGTTGGCCGAACAAATCAAGGTAAAAGCCAAAAGAGCCGAGATCCGTCAAAATAAACTGGCGACCTTTGAAGGCGATGTCACTATTGATAATGAGCGCGCACGGATCCACGCTGACAACGCAACCATTGATAAAGAAAAAACCCAATTAACCGCCACCGGCCAAGTAAGCTATCAAGATCAACAGATGTCCGTGCAAAGCACAGACGTTCGGCTTAACACTGCCTCTGGGCAATTGTTAATGACCGATACTGAGTATAAGTTGACTCAATTTGGAGGTCGCGGTTCAGCCCAACAGATAAAAATAGATCAAACCGATGGTGTTGAGCTCACCGATGTAAGTTACACCACTTGCCCAGAAGGCGACGAGGATTGGAAAATCAATGCCAGCAGTATCAGCATTGAAGAAGGCGAGTTGTGGGGAGAAGCCGTCAATACGGTGTTTTACATTCAAGACGTACCGGTTTTCTATCTGCCTTATTTCGTATTCCCTGTTTCGGATCAACGGCAAACAGGTCTATTGTTTCCCGAAATAAAGACGTCCAGCGCCACCGGCGTGTCTTATGAACAACCTTTCTACTGGAATATTGCCCCCAATTATGACGCGACTATTTCACCCAGAGTGATGACCAAAAGAGGTGTGCAGCTTAAAACTGAATTCCGTTATTTAACTGACGCCAGCGCTGGACAATTCAATGTTGAGTATCTGCCCGAGGATCGGGAACTTGTAGATCAGCGCGATCGCTATTTTTATCGTTTTCTACACAGCGGCAAAGTAGCTGACAAATGGCAACTCAATGTCGATTACAACGGCTTAAGCGATGACAATTATATTGTCGATTTCGGCTCAGATTATTACAACCGTGCGGACACCCATTTATATCAAACCTTAGAGCTAAATTATTTTAGTGCGAATATGGATTTCTCCGTCAGTTTCAAAGATTTTGAAGTGATTGGCGATCATCAATCAAATTATCGCGCTTTGCCGGAGCTGAAATTTAATTACCTCAGCGATCCGATGGCCGGATTGGAATTTCGATTGACATCCGAATTAGCGTTTTTTGATAACCACATGCAAGAGCAACCTAAAGCCACGCGATTGCACATCGCTCCTAGCGTGGCATTGCCATTGCGTTCTCAATGGGGCGAGTTTTTAGCTGAGGCGACTTGGTTAAACACCTTTTACCAACAAGACAATATAGAAAACACTCAATTGGCAGAAGAGACCACGCGCTCACTTGGACAAGGGCGAATATTTGGTGCTTTATTTTTCGAACGGGAAATCAGTTGGTTTGGCAATTCCCTGAAGCAAACCTTAGAGCCTAAAGCCCAATATTTGTATACCGATTACGAAGACCAAAATAATATCGGATTATATGACACCACGCGGCTGTTAAATGATTTCAATGGATTGTTCAGAGGTCAAGAGTTTACTGGGCTAGATAGAATTAGCGACAACAATCAGATTACTGTCGGTTTAACCTCGCGTATTCTTGATGAAAATAGTCGGGAACAATTTAAAGTGAGTCTGGGTCAGATATTCTATCTGGAGGATAATCAGGTGTTAGCGGCCACTAAGGACGATGACAGATCCGCCTTGGCATCCGAATTAGATTGGCAAATGGGTAGCAAGTGGTTTGTTCATACCGAGTTGCAACTATCAACTAAGACCGACAAAGTGGAACGCAGCAGTATTTCATTGGAATATAGGCTCAGTGAAGATAAAATATTCCAAGTTAACCATCGCTTTGTACGAAACTTATCAGGCGAGCAGATTGATCAGTTAGGATTAACCGCAAGTTGGCCCATTTCTGAAAACTGGCATTGGGTTGGCAGGTGGTACAAAGACTTAGGTACCCAGCGCACTATCGAAAGTTACATGGGTGTGCAGTACGAGTCTTGCTGTTGGTCTGTTAGCTTAGTATCTCAACGGCACTTGAGTAATCGATTTGATGCCGCTGGTATGCAGAATACGCAGGAATTTGAATCCAGTATTAATTTGAAATTTAGCTTTAAGTTCTCAGGCTCTGAAGGCCAAAAAGGGCGCAGAAAAATGCTTGAAGATGGCTTGTTTGGTTATCGTCAGGCCTACTTAATTAACTAAACCGAACGCCCTACCCGCAACGGTGGGGCATCAATGTTTAAACCATAAGTATTAAAAAATGAAATCAATTGTTGTATCTATCGTTCTCTCATCAATGCTGGTATTTAGCAGTGTTGCCCAACAAGTGTCACTGGATAGAGTGGCCGTTATTGTCGACCAAGGTGTCATCTTAGAAAGTGAAATCAATACCTTGGTCACCCAAGTAAAGCGCAACGCGATCGCGAACAATCAAACACTTCCTTCGGACCGTGCATTGCGGACCCAAGCAATCGAAAGACTGGTAACCGATAGTTTACAAACTCAAATGGCCGAAAAGATGGGGATTCAAATCAGTGATCCTCAATTGGATCAAACTATCGCCAACATCGCCGCCAATAATAATCTGGGAATGGATGAATTTAGACAAGTCATTGCTAAAGACGGTATTCCGTTTGAAGTTTATCGCGAAGATATTCGCAAAGAATTGATAACCGGCGAAGTAAGACGAGCAAACGTGCGTCGTCGTGTTTATATTACCCCTCAAGAAATTGAAAATTTGGTCAAGCTTATCGATGAGCAAGGTGCGGACCAAGCGGAATATCACATTGGTCACATTTTGATTGGCTTTCCACCACAGCCTAGCGATGACGACATCGCTAAGGCAAAAGCCACTGCTGACAAAGTACTTGAGCTGCTAAATGAAGGTTCAGATTTTACCCGTATTGCCATCGCCTCTTCTTCTGGTGCTAAAGCGCTTGATGGTGGTGATCTGGGCTGGATGAATATTAATGCAATGCCGACATTATTTGCAGAAGCAGTGCAAGGAAAAGATAAAGATGCTTTAGTGGGACCTATTCGCAGTGGCGCCGGATTTCACATCTTGAAAGTCAAAGATCTTCGCGGTATCGAAATTGTGAAGGTTGAAGAAGTAAATGCTCGCCATATTCTGATTAAGCCATCGGTGATCCTCAGCGACGACAAGGCCAGACAGAAACTCGAAAAGTTCCGCGAACAAATCCTTGCTGGTGAAGCCGATTTCGCTGCGTTAGCAAAGGAACATTCGGCGGATCCTGGTTCTGCCCTTAGAGGGGGTGAATTAGGCTGGAATGACCCAGAAATATATGTTCCTGCATTTAAGCAAGCCCTTGCCAATTTGGAAAAAGATGAAATTGGTCAACCTTTCCGCTCTTTACACGGTTGGCACTTGGTGCAACTTATCGATAGACGTATTGACGATGCGACTGATAAGCGCAAAGAAGATAAAGCCTATCAACTTTTGTTTAACCGTAAGTTTGCAGAAGAAACCGAAGCCTGGCTGCGTGAAATGCGCGACACAGCCTATATCGAAGTGATCGAACCCGAAGCCGAAACGACAGGAAATTAACTTGCCAATTAAACTTGCTATCACCCCTGGCGAACCTGCAGGCATTGGTCCTGATCTCATTATAGCGTTGGCGCAATCCCAATGGGATGCGCAACTCGTGGTGCTGGCTGATAAAAACATGCTGTTGGAGCGAGCAAGTCAATTAAATTTGCCGCTTGAATTAATGGCTTATCAGCAACACAACCCGCAAGTACAAAAGCCGGGACAGTTATTTATTATCGACATTCCGGTTGCCAATAAAGTACAAGCTGGTGTGTTAGATGCTGCTAACGGACAATACGTAGTGGAAACACTGCGCCAAGCTTGCGCCAAAAATATGGACGGTGAATTTGATGCGGTGGTCACCGGACCTGTGCATAAAGGAATTATCAATAAGTCAGGTATCTCGTTTAGCGGTCATACGGAGTACTTTGCCAGCCAGTCAAATACCCAAGATGTGGTGATGATGCTCTCAACCGAAGGGCTTCGCGTGGTATTAGCCACCACTCACATTCCTCTTGCTTATGTCGCAAAAGCGATTACGCGGGAACGCTTACATAAAGTGCTGCACATTGTGCACACTGATATGCAACTAAAATTCGGAATTGCCCAGCCAAACTTGTTTGTTTGCGGTCTCAACCCACATGCAGGTGAAGATGGGCATTTAGGTCGTGAAGAACTGGATATTATCATTCCTGCACTGGATGAATTGCGCGAGCAAGGTTTGCGCATCACGGGTCCCTTGCCCGCAGATACTATATTCCAACCTAAGTATATGGAGCAGGCTGATGCAATCTTAGCCATGTACCATGACCAAGGTTTACCGGTGCTCAAATACAAAGGCTTTGGTGATTCCGTCAATATTACATTGGGACTTCCTTTTATCCGCACCTCAGTGGATCATGGTACTGCATTGGATCTTGCTGGAACCGGCCACGCCAACTCAGGCAGTTTTAAGCGTGCTATTCTCAAAGCTCTCAAATTAGTAGAAAGAAAACAATGAGTAAACAACACCTAGGTCACACAGCACGTAAACGTTTTGGTCAGAATTTTTTGCATGACCCTTATATTATTGATCAGATTGTATCTGCGATCCGTCCGGTTGAAGGTGAAAACATAGTTGAGATTGGACCTGGTCTTGCCGCCTTAACAGAGCCTGTGTGCGAACTCATAAGCAAACTCAATGTCGTCGAACTAGATCGTGATTTGGCGCAGCGCCTTAAAACCCATCCTTTTTTATCTAGCAAACTTAATGTGATTGAAGCGGACGCTTTAAAGTATGACTTTAATCAGCTTTGTGACCAAGACCACCCGCTGCGCGTTTTTGGTAATTTGCCGTACAACATTTCAACACCGCTGATGTTTCACCTTTTTACCTTTACCACCAAAATCAAAGACATGCATTTTATGTTGCAAAAGGAAGTGGTTAATCGATTAGCAGCAAGTGCAGGCAGTAAAAACTATGGTCGTTTATCAGTTATGGCACAATATCATTGTCAGATAACGCCAGTACTGCACGTTCCGCCAGGCGCGTTTAATCCGCCCCCTAAAGTCGATTCTGCAGTGGTACGTTTAATACCTCACCAGGTCAAACCTGTGACGGTTATTAGTGAGCAGAAGTTAAATCAAGTCTGCGCTGAGGCATTTAATCAGCGACGCAAAACAATTCGCAACAGCCTAAGCAAATCTATCAATGAGCAACAACTGGTCTCTTTAGATATTAACCCCGAGTTAAGAGCTGAAAAGCTGAGCTTGGCCGATTTTGCTCGAATTGCCGATTTTGTCAGTCATCAGGAAAGCGAGATATGAGCCAACAAAGTGATATTTGTATAAAAGTCCAAACACAGTACCTTGAAGACCACTTTCCTAAATCCGATAGCAAATATGCCTTTGCATATAGAATCAATATTATTAATAACAGCGATCAAGATTACCAGTTACTGCGTCGCTACTGGCTGATCACTGACGGCAACGGCGAAAAAACTGAAGTTTCCGGCGATGGTGTTATTGGTGAGCAGCCCCATATCCCCGCTGGTAAGTCTTATCAATATACTAGCGGCGCTATCCTCGACACGCCCGTGGGCACTATGCAAGGTCACTACGAGTTAATCGATTCCCAGGGCAACACGATCAAAGCCCCTATTCCGGTGTTTAGGCTTGCTGTGTCAACACTGGTCAATTAATGCATTCTTCGGTAAACAAAAGACATGGCTGACTTTATTGTAGGTGACATTCAAGGCTGTTACTCCGGCCTGAGACGGTTATTAGATAAAGTAAAATTTGATCCTCAATGTGACAAATTGTGGGGCGTGGGTGATTTGATCGCTCGCGGCCCCGACTCATTAAAAACCTTATCATTCTTGTATGATTTAGGCGTGGCCTTTGACACGGTCTTGGGAAACCATGATTTACACTTCTTGGCGATCTACGCTGGTTTAAAAACACCTAAACGCAACGATAACCTCAGTCCTTTATTACGCAGTGACCGAGTGGATGAATTAGCTCATTGGTTGCGCACTAAGCCGTTAGCATTGCGATTAAATAAACATAGCTTGATAAGCCATGCTGGTTTATATCCTAAATGGTCATTCAAAAAGGCCGTGAAACTCAGTGAGGAAGTATCAACTGTACTGCGCAGTGAGCAATGGTTAGATTTTCTTAGTCAGATGTACGGTAATCAACCCGATCGCTGGGACCCAGCACTGCAAGGCATAGAACGGTTACGATTTATCACCAATGCGTTCACCCGCATGCGTTATATCAAAGATGCTGATCGCCTTGAATTTGAGACCAAAACAGCACCGACTAAAAACAACACATCAATAGTGCCATGGTTTAATGTACCTAATGTAAAAATGAAGCCGAAAAGGCAAGTCATTTTTGGTCATTGGGCTACTCTAATGGGACAGACTGAATCAACTCAATATATTGCCTTAGACACGGGCTATGTGTGGGGAAATGCCATGACACTACTGAATTTGCAATCTGGTAAAAAAACTCAGGTTCAAAATAAAGGTTCCTAATCATCAGTCGATACTTTGTAATGGATTACACTGAAATAAACACGCAATTATGTACACGCCATCATATACTTAACGCTTTGATGAAATGTAGTGTATTTTTTTGGTGACCTTTATTAGAGAATTTGACACACTGGTAACTGGATCTTATTAGATGATTCACAATATGAAAAAGTCACTGCAAAAAGTAGTAACAGGAGTATCTAAATGAAAATTACTGTCGCGATGCGCGTCATCGGCGGTTTCGCAATTATTTCCGCACTGTTACTGGGTATCGGTATTTCCTCACTATATAACTTTAGTTCCATTGACAGCGCTACGGAAGAAGTTAATACATTAGCCATCCCAACGTTAAATGGTAGCAACCAACTTAAAGTATCCTTTTTGAATATGGGCAGGTTAACCGTTGAGGGGTTTTATGAAACTGAACTTGACGCTTTGCAAGCCAATTTAGAAAAGTTTCAAACCAGCCAAGCTAATTTCGAAAGCGAGGCGAGCGCGGTCAAAGGAAAAGTAAGCAAAGACGCGGCATTTAGTAGTGCATTGAAAAGCGTTGATAGTATTTATCAACAGTACACAGTTAACGTAACCGACATGTTTGACAGCCGAAAAGCCGACTTGCAATATGGCGCAGCGCTATCGGATATCGTCAGCGAAGTAGAAGATAACGCCGATGACTCTTCTACTTTACTATTGGATTTCAGTGACTTGGATTCAGTGCAAAATGATAGCAGGCTTAGACAAGCAGCTGAGCTAGGCGGAAGATTAGAGACATCACTGTTGTCACTGCTTACCGTTAGTGCCGATTACATAAAAACCGAAAATTTGGTTCGCGCTCAGACTATTGGTAATGAAGTTGAATTGGTTGTGACTCAAGTCTCTGAACAGTTAGCAGAGATGCAAAACCTAGTGGGTGACCGCGATGACAGTGGCACAATGGATGAGATTTCCGACTTGGTAAGCTCTGTTATCAGCACTGTTACCGCAGCCGATGGCTTACTCAATACACAAGTGTTGCGCTTAAACAAACAAGTTCAAGCGACCTCAGCACTAGCCGCATCGGAACAGAATATTCAAGATGCCATAGCCGAGCTCGACAAGATGCTCAAATTGGCCGAAACCAAAACAAACGTGATGAAAGAGCAAGTTTCTGACCGTGTCGCCAGCGGTACGACCTTCATCATCATTCTCGTGTTGGTGTCTGCGGTGTTGGCAACGCTAATAGCATGGAAGAGTGTCACGGCGATTACGGTGCCGCTTTCCAAGGTTAACGAAATCCTACATATTGTATCCTCAGGTGATTTAACGCAGCGTTTGGATGATTCCTCTGACGATGAATTTGGTGAACTGGCTCAAAGCGTGAACAACCTTGTCGATAGCCTGAAAATATTGATCACCGGTATCACGACTCGGGCGGCACAGCTTGCCGCTGCCTCAGAGGAAACCTCAGCAGTTACCGCTCAAACGACGCATTCGATTCAAAATCAAAAATCACAAGTCGCGCAAGTGGCTGCAGCAACCATGGAGATGCACAGCACCTCGCAAATGGTAACCCAAAGTGCAGAAGACACATTGAATCAAATCCGTCATGCCGACAAAGAAGCTGAGAAAGTAAAAAGCATCTCGGTTGAAAATAAACGTACCATTGAGAAGCTGGCCGTCGATGTTGATGATGCTGCAACCGTTATCAATAAGCTTCACCAAGACAGCGCAAGCATTGGTGGTATATTGGATGTGATCAGAGGCGTTGCCGATCAAACTAACTTGCTGGCCCTTAACGCCGCGATTGAAGCCGCCCGTGCCGGTGAGCAAGGACGTGGATTTGCAGTTGTAGCAGATGAAGTTCGCACCTTAGCAAGTCGCACCCAAGAATCAACTCAAGAAATCAATGCCATGATTGAAGTATTGCAGGCCGGTGCTGAAAGGGCCGTAACTGTTATGAATCAAGGTAAAGAACAAACCACTGTGTGTGTTGAGCAAACTGAAAAAGCCACTAGAGCACTTGATCTAATTACCGAAGCAGTTCACAGAGCGCACGATGTGAGTAGCCAAATTGAGCAATCAGCGCGTGAGCAAAATGTGGTTTCGCAAGAAATCAGTGAAAAGCTTGAGAACATTGTGGGCATTGCTGAAGAAACATCTGTTGGCGCTCAGCAAACTGCTGACTCCAGCGAAGAAGTGGCGAAACTTGCTGAAGAGTTGCAAGCGTCTATTCAGCAATTTAGAGTGTAGATAAACCAGCATAAAAAAACCGCCATTACCTACTTAGGTAATGGCGGTTTTTTATTGGTTGATTGCCATTTAACCAACTTCTCTTATTCTATTTACTGTGATCGTCAGCTTTCAAATAAACAGCGATGCAATTCTTTGACAATCTCAGTACTGTCATCCTGATGCACTAAGAACGACATGTTATGTGGATTGGCTCCGTAACAAATCATGCGCAAGTTGTAGTCTCTAACGGAAGAGAATATTTTGCTAGAGACACCCGCAGCGCTGTGCATATTGTTTCCCACGACAGTGACTAAGTCGTAGTCACGTTCAATCACCACGTCACAAAATAGTTTCAACTCTTCCAATGTTTCTCGATTGAGCTTTTCGGCAACTGAATTGGCTGGATTGTCCAAGGTAAATGACACTGCGATTTCGGATGTGGTGACCAAATCGACACTTAAATTATGCGCTGCAATTATGGTAAACACCTGTTGCAAGAATCCCTGTGCGTGCATCATCTTGGGCGTTTTTACTGTCACCATCACTTGCTGTTTGCGACGAGTAATAGCACGATATGGAGGCTCTTGTTCGCAATCTCGAACAATCCAAGTGCCGCCTTTTTCTGGCTCTTTGCTAGAGCCGACAAACACTCTGATATTTTTTCGTAATGCGGGCTCCATAGTCGCAGGATGCAGCACTTTAGCACCAAAGTTTGCCATCTCGGCTGCTTCTTCAAAACTCAATTCAGGTAAGGGTTTAGCAGCAGAGGTGATACGTGGGTCTGTGGTATACACGCCAACGACATCGGTCCAAATCTGACACACATCAGCATTTAGTGCCTCAGCCAGTAAGGCGGCGGTAAAATCACTTCCTCCCCGCCCCAGTGTCGTCGTCCTGCCTTGTTCATCGGCGCCAATAAAGCCTTGCGTAACGATCACTTTTTGCGCCATTTCTGGCAGCAAAAATTGCTTGGCTAACTGCTCTATCTGTTCCAATTGTGGAGCAGCTTCAGTGAACACAGAGTCGGTTCTCAATACCTTACGCACATCAAAATTTTCCGCATTCACGCCATTAAGACGCAACACTTCAGTGAATAGCAGTGACGACATCCTTTCACCGAAAGACAGCAAGGCATCTTTTAAATCATCTCGGTGTAACAGCTCTTCATGAAATGCTTGCTCTTTCATTGCCAACATAAGTGAGTCAAGCTTTTCAGCTAATTCTGCAGGTTCGCCCAGCGCATGTAATATATGCAATTGGATATTGGAAATTTGCTGCAGAACCTCTTCAATTTGACTGTGTGTCAGCAAACTACTTGATAGCGTCACTAGATGATTAGTGACACCAGCTGAGGCACTCACCACCACGAGTCGAGTGGCAGGATCATTTGCCACTATTTTCGCGCATTTTTGCATGGCCTCTAAATCCGCCACACTGGTACCGCCAAACTTGGCGATATGGAGATTCACATTCTTCACATCAGACCCTATTTAATTATATTTCCGGTAAACTAGCAGATTACGTAATTTTTTAAAGAAAAACTAAATCCCCACAGTATATGACAGGCTAAACACGACTACGTTTACTTTTGTGAGCCAGGGATGCCGCGTTGCTTTCCCAGTTTTGCCCGTCAAAGTCCACAATATTGATCCTCGGCGGTCGGCTATCTAAACAACGCACATTAACATCAATACCATCTGGATTTGAACGTGGTACATAAAAAGGCTTAGCCCCACAAGTACCACAAAACAGGTGTTTAGCGACTCCAGTATTAAAGCGATATTCGATCAAATTTTGTTCGCCACATAAGAGCTTAAAGTCATCTTTGGGTACGATCAAATGTAAAAACCCGAATTTACTACACACCGAGCAGTTACAATCTTCTACTTCAATTTCCTCACCACACTGCACTTCAAATTTCACTGCGCCGCAGTGGCAACCGCCATGATATTTCATTTTCCCCTCAAGCGTAACAACCCCTTTCATACGAATTAATACTTTCTAACAATAATTGGACTAAAGCACCAGCAACAATAATATGTTTAACCTAGACTCGGGATAGTAAGTGGCCCACAATAACGCCCTTTTTGCGCTTATCTGCGTTGAGCTTTCTAGCAACAGGCCGGCTATTACGTACAAAAACTCGCCGTGCTAATCGCAAAAATTGCATCTCTGATGACTGGTTTTAAAGCTTTCTTTTTATTTATGGATCAGTCGATGAATGAAATGAAATTAACAGCATCCAGTGCAGCGAAGACAAGATTGGAGCATAGCTACAATCAAAGCTCCAGCATGTATCGACGCGGAGTGTAAAGATTAGCAGATAAATGCAAAGTAAATTACGCAACCCCCTAATTTACTCGCCTCAATGAGATACCTCTTAGTCTGTTTGCGAAACTAAGAGGTATCGGCTCGATAAGCAAAAATAGTAAGTAAGACAGCCTAAGCAAAGAAGACCTTTGGTTACCTTATTACCGAGAGGATGAATACTTAGTGAGCATGTCCTTGCATATGTGTCGGACAAGATAACGCTGGATTCCATGGCGAGTATAATCCGGCGACATTTCGGTCATATAACCAAATGTGCAATTCATAATGAGGCGGAAATCCGTGTGCTTCGTCAACCCAGTCGGTGTCTGGATTATCATGTATATAGTAAAACTGATTGCCTAAAAACTCCGGTGGTTGCTGCCAATGTGGTTTGTCGATAGAGGCTTCCCATAAATCTGCAAATATAAGCTCCTCGACAGCTACGAGACGCAGACTTTTTGTACAATCGTTGTCATCAGCCATTAATTCGGCGGTAGAATAACTGCAATTTTCAACATGGGGATCGGGAGCGTAAACAAGTACGCTGGGCGTGTGAAAGTCAAAATCTGGGCTACCAAGTTCTGCCAAGTTCACAAAGTGGATCCCCATGGCCCCAAGCTGAGAAGGCTCCCCTTCACTCTCTGCAGATACACATCCAGCGCCTAAATCAACTGTGCTGACATAACCAGCGTCAATGGCATTCTTCACATCGATAAAGGGAAATGTTGCCCTGCGAATGTCCGCTAACGTTTTGTTTGGATTTTGGCCGAACGGTTTCGAATTTGCTCTTTTGTGATCTAGCGGGTTAGCGTTAGCAATATCGGATGATATCCCCATAGATAAAGTCAGAACTGTTAAAAATGCAGGGGCGATAGCTGACCGAGCGATGCGTTTCAATGGGGTTGTTACTGAGTTTTTATTGCTGAATTGTTGGTTTAAACATGTCATTTGCGGCTCCTTTTCACTTTCTATGCCTTTATGTCATACTATATGACACTAAGGATGAGTATATGCCACAAATGCAAATTGTACAAATAACAATCGTAATTGTTTTGTCGGTATTGTTTTGATAACGCTAATTGAAGAAATGGGGGCTAACCAATCTGAACTTTGGATAAGATGCAATGTGGTAACCCGCTTGACCGTTATTTCGCGAGCGTGTAAATAGGCAGGTGAGCGGTTACCTATTTCAAACGCTATATATGGATTCAACGAAAAGTGCCGTGTTCACCTGTCCCTTTTTTTAAGCCTTATTGCTGGCCAGGTGTTTGAGAATAAATCCCCAGTACGTTAGACCATAGTGGAAGGCTTTAATTGGCAACCGCTCGTTTAAGCCATGGGCGAACATCTCTTCGGGAACCTTAAACACAGCGGAGATTACCCACGTTGGGGTCCCCGTTT
The DNA here is from genome assembly GCF_039523355.1 of Aliiglaciecola litoralis. Taxonomy (NCBI): domain Bacteria; kingdom Pseudomonadati; phylum Pseudomonadota; class Gammaproteobacteria; order Alteromonadales; family Alteromonadaceae; genus Aliiglaciecola; species Aliiglaciecola litoralis. Next base: position 191,129 of record NZ_BAAAFD010000010.1, read on the forward strand.
TTCGAAAATGCATACCGTCAGTAACATCGGACTCCATATACGGGACTATATAAACGTCTTGATAGTGTTGAAGAACGGCTTTTCTAACCGCGGCCATTACGTCTTCTTTATGCTCATAAATTGGACTTTCTACTGGGTTCACTAGAACCACAAATTCGACAGCGTCATTACCTATCACTTTTTGAAGTTGATTTTGCACTGGGGCTAATGATGTGTCAGGGAAAATAGGGCAATTGAGCGTTTAAAGGCATAGCGACATCCGTTTTAGCGACCGACCCCATGTCCCCCCGAGCCTAGCAATCTCGATATTGCATAAATGATATAGGCAACTAACTTTCATCCGCTAATACTTTTACTTTACATACAGACATGGTTAAAAACAGGCATAAAAACAAACTAATATGCCGAAGATGTAAATGGGTATGTATCTTATGACTATAGATATTAGCCGAGCCGTGAAAGTGGAATAATGACCATCGAATAAGCTCGACGGTCATTGAAAGCTTAATGCCCAAACACATCCTTTTTCGCTTTTTTAGCGGCTTTTTCCGCTTTCTTTTCTTTAGCTGTTAAAAGCGGTTTCTTTTTGTCATTTTTTTTACTGTCTTGTCCTTTACTCATGGGATTCTCCTTCTGAGGTAACGCTGTAAACCTAAGTCAGTTTTTGAGCTAACCTAAGGACCTTTGCCGAACATGAAATATAGATGCTCAGCTCAATGAGTATGGCTGCATGCTTGTTTAATAGATACTAATAGATGAGTTTGTTTGAGATTAACAATCGGCAGTTTGGAAATTAAGTTTGATAAAGTGAGTGGATAATAGATTTTTCAGACCAGAGGCAATGCAACAAAGTACACTGGATTTGAACGTAGCGCCTAGCAAGGCTTACCTCACTAGTCGCAAAATACCGGTGTACGCAACGCCAATATTGAAGCGATACTCTAGCAAATGTAAAAACCTAAATTTACTTAACACCGAGCAGTTAGCGTCTTTCCTCATCACAATGTGATTCTAATTTCACTGGGTAATGGCAACTGCCTCGATATTTTATGGTATTGTGTTTAGCCTATGTTTTGTGCTTAGCGACCAACTTTTGACGTCCTAAAATTAGCAAAAATGATTAGGTGACGCGGCAATTCGAGCCTTTTGCAGACTTTATTCGATAGAGCTGATCGCGTCGTTGAGATCTCTCAGGTTGACCGGTTTGGTAAAGTGGAATTTGAACCCCACCTGTTTTGCAATCAGCACATCTTCAGGTTGTCCATAGCCTGTTAAGGCGATTAGGGAGCGATGACGATTTTTTTGCAGCATTTCCTTCGCCACCTCGTAACCGTTCATATCTGGAAGCCCAATATCCAATAAGATAATATCGGGATCAAAACTGTCAGCGTTGAGTAAGGCATCATGTGCGGTATAGGCAGTGGCTACTGAGTGACCCAAAATTTGCAATAATTCTGACATGCTATCTGCAGCGTCTACATTATCGTCAACGACTAAAACTCGTTTTTGCCTATGTTGTCTTTCTTCAGGCTGTACAATCTTATTCTGCGGAGCGTCTATCTTTGGCAAGGTTATGCTGAAACTAGAGCCGTGTCCTAATCCTTTGCTTTCTACACAAACTCTGCCGCCGTGAAGAGTCACTAAACGTTGCACGATATTTAAACCTATTCCTAACCCACCTTGTGAGCGGTCAAGTGTTTGTGGTGCTTGCTTGAAGAGGCTAAATACCTCACTTTGCATTTTTTGACTTATTCCACAGCCGTTGTCAGAGACGGTAATAGTCACGGTATCACCCTGTTCTGATAGTACAATTTCAATCCTACCATTATGTTCCGTATATTTAATGGCATTATTTACTATGTTAGTAACACATTGCACTAGCCGTGTGTTGTCACCGTTAACATAAATTGGCGTGTCACTATCGGTAAATGTCACCTGATGATTTTTTGCCGTAATAGCACTTTGCAGCGACTCCAAAGCTACTTTAATAATATGCGACACATCGAGCGCCGCTAAATCTAATGTAATACGATTTTGACTGATACGAGAAACATCCAGTAAGTCATCCAACAAATGCGTCATATGAGACACTTGCCGTGCCAAGATATCACTTATATTTTTTAACTTACTGTCGTGTTGGGCTGACAAGGTTAACATTTCACTGACGTTTCGAATGGGTGCCAATGGATTGCGTAACTCATGGGCCAGCATCGCTAAAAACTCATCTTTACGACGGTCATCCTCGCGAAGACTTTTATTAGCTAACACCCGATCAGTTACCTCGTAACCCTCAACCAAGATTCCAGTTACTTGCCCTTGATCATCTTTTATCGGCTGATAAATAAAGTCAAAATATTGGACTTCACCTTGTTCAAATTTAAATGGCACCGCTTCGCCTTGATGGCTGATCCCCGTTGCAAACACCTCGTCGAGCAGCTTTGCAAATCCTTGAGCTTCCAGCTCAGGAACCACTTCTACGATTTTTTTACCCAAAATATCAGGTTGATTAAGAAAAGATCTGAAATTGATATTAGCGTACTCGAAATAGTGTTCCGGGCCATCTAATATGCACATTAAACTTGGTGCTTGGTCAAACAAAGATCGCCAGCGAGCTTCCGCTACCTTCATTCGCTGCTCGGCTTGCATTTGTTTGGTGGTTTCAGTACATATGACTAAAACTCCTCCTACCCCAGTATCTGCGTTTGGATCATCTATTGGTCCATAACAGTAGGTCCAATACACATCTTCCCACGTGCCATTTCTGGTAATAGGGATCAACTGATTTTCGTGCCATGTATGGCCCTTTCCAGCTAACACTTGATCAATTTGCCAACCGATGTCTTGCCAAATCTCTTCCCAGCACTCTCGACCGCCTTGCCCTAAAGCGCTCGGATGACGTTCTGTACCCAAGGAGCGAGCAAAAGCGTCATTGTAAAATTGGATTAATTCTTCGCCCCACCATATGAACATGGGATGACCTGTCGACAACAGTATTCGTACCGTGATTTTTAACGGCTGGGGCCAGTTTTCTGGTTTTCCTAACGGGGTGGACTCCCAATCATATGCCCGTATCAGCGCCCCCATTTTCCCACCACCGGACATGAAATCTAATTTTGAGCTAGGTTTTAGGTTTTGCTGCATAGGTCTTTACTTTAAGTTAGTCGACACGCCGTTATTGGCCAATTCATGAGACAAAGTAGTAATTCTGCCGCATGGCACAGTGTTTAAATAGTAAGTAAATGCTCAACTTTGAGCCATTCAAACTGCTCTGGATCAACGAGTGCATAAGCAGACGCTTGAGAGATGAAAGCTTTGCGACATCTGGAGCCATAACAAGAACAAGCTTCACACTAGGGAGCGCTCAGACGATATTGGATCTCGCCATAGCAACATTCACCGGTTATTAGCATAAGGAATTCCCCGTAATGTTCATTGCACTTCGTTAACCACGCGCATAGTGTCACCCACTTTAAAACCCTGCTTAGTGAACCAGCCTTGATTCATCTCCAGCGCATATAGAACTTCTTTTGAAGAACGCACTGAGGTGAGATCATGGGGCTGCATGGCTATGATGTCAGTAATAATGCCGTCTTTATCAACAAAAGCGACATCCAATGGAAGCAAGGTATTTTTCATCCACATGCTGGCTATGCGTGCATGGGAATACTCAAAAAGCATACCGCAGTTTTCACACATTGATTCTCTGTACATTAACCCTTGTGCTCGTTGCTCAAAGGTTTGCGCATACTCGACATTCAGTTGCATAGAGAATTGCTCACTTTCAAGTTGCACAGTTGCACGGTCAAATTCAACGTCTTGGGCAAATACAGCACTGATACTAATGCATAATATCAACGCCAATCCAAATACTCGATTAATCATTATTTTTTGCATCAACATCCATCACTTCTGTCACTGGTTTGCCATTCTTCATATTGTCCTTGCACACATTGACTTCGCAGTGCAAAACATTGCTTATCGTACTTAACTTGCGTTTTGGTCGCATTTGCAACGGCTGCGCCCTTCAGTTGCTTGGCATTTATACTGCTGCATGCGCTCAATATAAAATGTGATTATAAGCTCAACAATTGAAAATTGTTCTTCACACTTCCCAGCAGCGTTGCTTTTGCAATAATTACGAACTCATCAGAGCAACGACGGCTAATCCTATGGGCGTGCCTACAATGTAGCCTGCAACTCCAACCAATACGCCGGGTGTCACTAGTCCGGGCCAGCCTCTCGCCATGGCCAATGCAGGCGCGGTCGTTGCGCCTAGTATGGCGGCATTTGAAGCAATTATAAGCTCAGGCAAAGACAGGGCAAACTTCGATTCACTATTGTTTGTCATTTTTACCGCTAAAAAGCTGATCAAGGCCCCTCCGCCAAATACCACTATCGCATGAATACTGAGCAATATTAGTACAAAGCCGAGCAAAATTGGCGCGGTACCTAGCAACTTGGAAACATCAGCGCCTGCGGCAATTGCGGCAAAGAATACGAATGCCAACACTAGGCCTATACTCTGCCCACCGTGCATTTTTTGCATTTTTTGTGGAAATAGTGTCGCCGGGATCACGGATAACAAGGTGATGAAAATATAACGCAACCCAGAGAAATCGAATTCGCCGCCAATAGTATTGTTAAGCACAAGGACAATGCCATCTGAAATAGCAACAACCAACAAGGCGAACGTAAGTGTGGCTGCAATACTAAAACCACTGACGTTACTCTCAACATGATTCAGTGCACTCTCTTCACCTTCACTGTGGTCACGTTTGGCAAATTTATTCATCAGCCACACTGACGCTGGCATCAAAGCTAAACACGCTAAGAACAGAGCGCTCATTAAGTTATCTACCGCTGTCGCGGCAGAAATGATGTTTGCGTCATCAAATCCGGTTGCTTGTATCAAAGCCGCGTAATTTACTGACCCGCCCGTGTATGTGGCAGTGAAAATCCCGGCTAAGTCACCTTCCTTCGCCCCTAAATCAAGTAATGAGGCAGCCACAACTGCGCCTATTGCAGTACCAATACAGGCTAGAACAAAACCAACACCGACACGTCCACTTTCACCGATAATTTTGCGCACGTCAGCGTGGATCAAGAAAAGTGGAATTAAAGTTGGCACCATGTAGCTAAAAACAAAACCGTAGGCGGGAGCGTCTTTTGGGATCAGTCCGATATTAGATGCGACTATGGCACCCAGTATTGCCCATACTGCGCCGGTAACCAGTTTTCCCCAAGACTTTTTCTCAGCCCAAAATCCAAACAACGCAATGGCAAACAAAGCACCTAACACTGCAAAATGTTGATCAGCGGGGATCAATGAACCGGTTTGTGAAAACATCTTAAAATCACCTTGTTGTTATTTTTATCGGTAATTGCCAAAACGACAAAAATTAATCGAAAACGAAGCAGTAGTTTGCATAAAAAAACCGGATGAAGCAAAGCTAACATCCGGTTTGAATAAAAACAGTAGAAATTAGGCGATATTTAGTGCCGGAATAATATTCGACTTCGCTGCTTCTTCTGCTTTTTTGAATTCATCCATACGGTCAAAATTCAAATAACGGAACACATCACCACTCATGGATTCAATCTTATTCGCATAAGCCATGTACTCTTCAGTGGTCGGGATCTTACCAACAATAGCACCAACTGCTGCCAATTCAGCAGAGCATAAGTACACATTGGCACCATCCCCTAGACGGTTAGGGAAGTTACGCGTAGAGGTAGACAATACGGTTGCACCTGCCAGTACACGCGCTTGGTTACCCATACATAACGAACAACCAGGCATTTCAGTTCTTACGCCTGCTCGACCATAAATGTTGTAGTAACCTTCTTCCATTAACTGCGCTTGGTCCATCTTAGTCGGTGGTGAAATCCACAGACGAGTTGGCAAAGTACCGTTGTATTGCTCTAGCAATTTACCCGCTGCTCTAAAGTGACCAATGTTAGTCATACAAGAACCAATGAAGACTTCATCGACTTTGTCGCCAGCAACATCAGACAAAGTTTTGGCATCGTCTGGGTCGTTTGGACAACACAAGATTGGTTCTTTGATTTCGTTCAAATCAATTTCCAACACTTCTGCATATTCTGCATCGGCGTCAGCTTCCATCAATTCTGGGTTCGCTAACCACTCTTCCATCTTACGTGCACGACGCTCAAGGGTACGTGAGTCGCCATAACCTTCGTTGATCATCCAACGTAGCATGGTGATGTTCGAGTTGAGGTATTCAGCAATTGATTCTTTCGATAGTTTAATCGTACAACCGGCAGCAGAACGCTCTGCAGAGGCATCGGATAATTCAAACGCTTGCTCAACCGTTAAATGATCTAGGCCTTCAATTTCTAACACTCGCCCAGAGAAGGCATTAACTTTACCTTTCTTGGCAACGGTTAGCAGACCGTTTTTAATACCATAAAGTGGAATTGCATGAACCAAATCACGCAATGTGATACCCGGTTGCATTTCGCCTTTAAAGCGTACTAAAACAGATTCGGGCATATCTAGTGGCATCACGCCCGTTGCAGCAGCAAATGCCACCAAACCAGATCCAGCTGGGAAGGATATCCCCATTGGGAAACGAGTATGCGAATCACCACCTGTTCCAACAGTATCAGGCAATAACATACGGTTTAACCAAGAATGGATAATACCATCACCAGGGCGAAGCGACACACCACCACGATTCATGATGAAATCAGGTAGGGTATGCTGAGTATCGATATCTACTGGTTTTGGATACGCTGCGGTGTGACAGAATGACTGCATGGTTAAATCAGCGGTAAAGCCTAGGCAAGCCAAATCTTTCAATTCGTCACGCGTCATAGGACCTGTGGTATCTTGTGATCCCACGGTAGTCATTTTAGGTTCGCAATATGTGCCTGGACGAACGCCTGTCAGTCCACATGCTTTACCCACCATTTTTTGCGCCAAGGTATAACCCTTATCTGAATCAGCAGGCTGTTCAGGTTTGCGGAACAAATCAGTTGGCTCAAGACCCAGAGATTCACGCGCTCGGTCCGTCAGACCGCGACCAATGATCAAGTTGATGCGACCACCGGCACGTACTTCATCAAGTAACACACTTGATTTGTACTTGTACTCACATACCAACTCGCCAGTTTCATGATTAGTGATACGACCTTCAAGAGGGAAGATATCGATGACATCGCCCATTTCCATCTTATCGACATCAGCTTCAAATACTAAGGCTCCCGCATCTTCCATAGTATTGAAGAAGATAGGAGCAACTTTACCGCCGATACAAATTCCACCGCCACGCTTATTCGGTACGCCAGGTAAGTCTTCACCAAAGAACCACAGCACAGAGTTAGTCGCTGACTTTCTCGAAGAACCAGTTCCGACTACGTCACCGACAAAGGCTACCGGATAACCTTTGGCTTTAATTTCTTCAATTTGGCTGATTGGACCCACTTCACCATGCTTTTCTGGTTTGAGGCCATCACGGGTCATTTTGTACATTGCACGGGCATGCAAAGGAATGTCTGGGCGAGACCAAGCATCAGGTGCAGGTGACAAATCATCAGTATTGGTTTCGCTGGTCACTTTGAACACACTGACAGTGATTTTTTCTTCAAGCTCTGGACGTGAGGTGAACCATTCGGCATCGGCCCATGATTGCATCACTTCTTTTGCGTACTCGTTACCGGCTTTGGCTTTTTCTTCCACATCATGGAATGCATCGAACATAAGCAATGTGTGCTTAAGCTCTTCGGCTGCAAGTTCTGCCAGTTCGCTATTATCTAAAGCTTCGACTAAGGTCACAATATTGTAACCACCGTGCATGTTACCGAGTAACTGGATGGCGGCGTCTTTAGAGATAAGCGGGCATTGTGCTTCATCATTTACAATGGCAGCAAGAAATCCAGCTTTTACATAAGCGGCTTCGTCAACACCAGGTGGTACACGCTCTGACAACAGTTCTAATAAGAATTCTTCTTCGCCTGCTGGCGGGTTTTTCAATAGCTCAACCAATGCAGCAACTTGCTCCGCATTTAATGGTTTTGCTGGGATCCCTTCGGCCGCGCGTTCTTCAACGTGTTTGCGATAAGCTTCTAACACTTTTTAGCCCTCTTAAATATTTAGTTCAGAATCGGATAGTATAAAGGTTATCGCGGCAAATATAAATTTTTCACTGTGAATCTTTGCTTATAGCCGGCATTAATTGCGGTGATAACCTCCTGAAAAAAGGAGGGTTCTGCTAAATGCTTTAAAAATGCCCTACGGACAAATCAGTTCAGCTTTGGCACAACCCGTAAAATTTTACCTTGAGCGCCATCGACCAATAAATATATTGAACCATCCGGATGAACAGACACATCTCTAAATCTTAGGTTAAGGTTATGAAATAACGATTCTTGACCTACCACCTCATTGCCTTGCATGTGAACCCAACGAATTTCCTTAGCTTTCAACGTACTGACAAGCAGATCGCCGCGCATTTGTGGAAATAAAGCCCCCTCATACACGACCATTGAAGATGGCGCTATAGAAGGAGTCCAGTCAACGAGTGGCGGCTGCATGCCAGGATAAGTTCGAAAAGGAGAAATTCTTGCGCCTGAATAATCAATACCATTGGTTGCAATAGGCCAACCATAATTTTTACCTCTGCGGATGATATTGATCTCATCACCACCATCTGGGCCGTGTTCGTTGGAAAATACTTGATTGCGATTACTATCGTAAACTAAGCCTTGAGGATTTCGATGGCCTAAGCTGAAAATTTTGTGGCTATTGACATCATCATTATTAACAAAAGGATTATCTTGAGGAATTGTGCCATCGTCATTAATCCTTAATATTTTCCCCAAAAGGCTATTCATTTTTTGGGCATCCTCCCGGTAATCGAATCCATCACCTGATGTGACTAACAATGTATGATCCTCAAGAAAAGCCATTCTTGCACCATAGTGGACGGGAGTATCTCGATAGGGATAGATAGTCAGAATAGGTTCGACATCCTGAAGTTGATTATCTTTAAGTCTGGCTCTGATTATTTTAAGCGTGTTGCGTGTATCACTGCCCGCTGCATAACTTAAATACAGCCAACCATTGTCGCGATATTGTGGATGAAGTATGACATCAAGCAGACCGCCTTGGCCGTTAACGTAAATATCATTTGGCAGACCTTTAACCGGCTCACTGACAACCCTATTCACTAAGTGGCGTAAGTTGCCTGTGCGTTCTGTGATCAGCATCTGGTTTTCGGACAAGAAGACGAAGGTCCATGGGTACGACAAGCCAGTAACTAACTCTTCAATTTCAAATAATTGATCCGTTTTTTCCGACTGAGCATTTAACGGGGTCACACCTGAGCACAAAAAAATAATCAAAGCCGTAAAAACGTATTTCATTGGATTGCCTTATCGATCTACTGTCTAGTGGTTATCAAAACATATTCAAATTATTCTGCCAACTACAATAAAATAAACTCTAAATAAGATGTCTCGAGTCATTAAATATTGCATAAGTATTTCTTAGCGTTAGTGAAGTTAAGTACAAGCGTAACTTCTAAACCGTCGTCAGTGATGCAATTTTTGCGAGTATCAAGCCGAGTGTTCGTAGGGAATAGTAGTTTTGCTTTGCAAAAGTTCATGGCAAACTAATTTTGACTTACTGATAGGATACGCACAATGCAGAGTAAAGTTCGGATCGTTATTGATTTTTTAGCAGCAGTAATTAGTTGTTATGTACTTGCCTGTCTTTTCCACAGTCAATTTGTATTGCATGAGCTAACTAAACTTGGCGTAGAGATTGACCTGATGACGCGGCTAAATATGAGTTTTGAAGATATCATCGGATTGCTATCAACCTACGGTTCAGCAATTGCAGTGGCACTACTGATTGCCTTTGTTTCGGTCAAACTATTAAGCAAGGTACTATCTAAACGGTGGCAAAGTATGTATCCGATCGCCGGTGCTTTGGCCATATTAGTGACGTTATTAACAATGCACCCAATCCTAGAAATCACTTTGATTGCAGGGGCAAGAACACCTTTGGGCGTAGCGATGCAAGGTCTTGCTGGTTTATTCGGAGGCTGGGTGTTTTTGCATCAACGCAGAAATGCGGCAAAATGAAGTTAACTCAGCATCACTAAATATATCATCAATCTCTAAAATGTTGCTCTATTGCTCTAAATAGCGCGTAGTGTTTTGCTCCCCACTGGTAACTCTTATCGTTGTATAAGTGATTTGCAGAGGTTTTAACGATCACCAATTTCTGATCAGGATCGATATAAATATACTGATGGTAAATGCCTTGTGCGGCAAATTCATCAGCGGCACCCTGTGGTATCCACCATTGATATCCGTAGCCGCTATCGGAGCTAGAAAATGGGTTGTCCGCTCCGGGCAACAAATGAGGCGCATCAGGCGTTACAGAGTCTAAGACCCATTGGATGGGTACGAGCTGCGTCCCTTGATAGTTTCCATAATTTGCATAAAGCCAGCCGAACTTTCCATAGTCACGCAAAGTGACATTTAAACCGCCTAAGGCCAGCTCCATATTATAGTCATCTTTAAGCCAATATGCAGGATATTCCATGCCTAATGGCTGCCATATTTTTTCCTGCAAGTAGTCAGTCAAACTCACATCCAACGCTCGGGTCAACACCATTCCCAATACCTGAGTGTCGATGCTGACATAGTGATGATAGGTACCTGGCGGTCTAGCTCTTTTCATTGAAGCAACGAATTCGTCCAAGGATGTACCAAAAGCGATTGCCCGTGAAAAGCGGTTAATATCAGAATAAAAGTCACCATAATCTTCGTTAAAACCAACACCTGAAGACATTTGCAGTACGTCTTTAATTCGTACACCATCGTAACCCGTACCTTTTAGTTCAGGCACATATTCAGTAACCTCTTGCTCAATACTTTTGACATATCCTTCCTCAATGGCGATACCAAAGAGCGCAGATAAAAAGGACTTTCCCATAGACCAAGAAATATGCTGCCGGTCTTGCGCATTTCCTCGAAGATAATCTTCATACACTATGTTGCCATCTTTAATGACTAGCAGCCCAGTTGTTCCACTTTGTTCGATAAAGGTTTGGACGTTAATGGATTGGTCATCAAATGGGAAGGTTTGTGGAAGTTGGGCCAACTTCTCAGGAAACAAAAAAGGTTGAGTGCTGGCTGGTATTTGGTTGGCATTAAAGTTTTGATAGAGCGTTAAAAAATTTTCCGTGATTTTATCTTCATCGTACAAAGTGACTGCGGTATAAAGCCGAATCAAATTACTGCTGTATAGTGATGCAAACACTATTACAGACACTAAAACAAATAAGAATACTGTCTTTATTGTGACCATTTTAGGCATTTTTTCAGTTTGGTGTTGCACTATATTTTACTACCATTAACAAATCGACCACGCCCTTGTGCTTTGGCTCTATATAACGCCTTGTCAGCTTGCTCAATCATTATTTTACCGTTGTTATAACGGTTTGCTTTACTAGCATAGACACCAATTGAACAACATACGAAGTCACCACCTTTGCCTTTTCCATGAGGGACTTTTTCCTCCTGCCAATGATGAATAATACTTTGTGCTAAATTTTCAAAGTGAAGGTCATCTTGATTGATACAAGCAACAACAAACTCTTCACCACCATAGCGAGCAATCAAATCAGATTCGCGGTTGAACACGCGATTAAGAATGTCGGCTTGCAGTTTAATGACCTCGTCTCCTTGCAAGTGACCATAACCATCGTTGTAGTCTTTAAAGTTATCGAGATCGATAATAAACACACAAATATAGGAATTAGTTCGCTTTGCGAACTTGATCATATCGAAAAACTTAGCCTCAAATGTGCCACGATTATAGATCCCGGTCAGCTGGTCAATTTCACTTAATATAGTGAGTTTACTATTTACAATTTTGAGCTTTTTAAAGGTTTTTTCAATTTGATGAACACCCAACAAAGCCGTCGCCAAGCCAAACATCACGAAACCTAATTTTACCGCCGTGAATTCCCCATAGATCGGGAGTATTGTCACCATTAAGGTAAATCCAACGACACTGCATCCCACGTAAATAAGCGAATATTTAAAGCTCATGCGCATGATAAAGGTAGCAAAGAGTGCATAAAGTAATACACCTTCATAGGGGAACGAAAACTGCATTTTCAGCCAACACACAATGGTAAGCCAATAATTCGCGTAAGTGATCAGCAACACCGACATCCACAGAACTTGATCGTGTATTTTTGAATAAAATGGCGCGTAAGTAAGGCCAAAGACGACAAACATGATTGGCAATTGAAAACCTAAACGAGAAAGGAGGTAATCATGGTGTAATTGTTCTGGCAGCAAAGGTAAATCTGCCGCCATAAAACTCATCATGAACAAACTGGCGACCACAAGCAAAATACGAATTTGCTTGATACTGATTGAGGATGAACTATTCAATTGAGACTGGGTAATGACTAAGCACTCCAATAACCGAAATAAGTCACCTGTTAAGACGTTGTTCTTGGCAAGCGACAAGTTGCAATAATGATTGACTACAGTTTTCAACATAGCAAGTTATTTGTACACATTCGTTTTTGTAATAACTATAGAAGGAGTGTTTGCTCCTTGATAAAAGCTAACGAGGTCCCCACCCAAGAGCACTGTGGGGATGACGTTTGTTTTAACTCCCCGACAACAGCTAACGAGGTCCCCACCCAAGAGCATTGTGGGGATGACGGTTGTTGTTTGCGGTGTGGGGGTAAGGCTGGTATTTTTAGGAACGCAGTTCCGCCCAGCCGCACGACAGCACATGGATGTGGTGGCTGGGTGCGTTATCAGGGATGAGTTCATTTTAGGTTTTGTACCGTTTAATACAAAGAGCCTACGTGTTTTTAACCCTCGATAACAGCTAATGAGGTCCCCACCCAAGAGCGTTGTTGGGATGACGGTAGTTGTATGCATTGTGGGGACGACATTTCTTTGCCATTACTTTTTACTCTCACATGGGGGTAAGCGAGGATGTTTTAGGAGCGAAGCTCCGCCCGAGCGCACGACCGACATGGATGTCGGGCTGGATGTAGCCACAGGGATGTGTGACACCTAGCCGCTGATTACGTGGACAGGCATTGCATGACACCCCGATGGGTATGATTTCTCTTGTGGGTTTGCACAGCGAAGCTGGGCTTTAGGATGAAGGCACCTTAATCGGAACTGGATATTTCTAATGATGTTTTGCTGTATGCAGAAACGAAAAAAGCCACCCGATTAAGGTGGCTTTGTTCTAAATAGGAGCCTGGCAGTGTGCTACTCTCACATGGGGGTGAGAACGGGGCTCTCAGGAGCACAGCTCCTGCCGTTTGAACGACTCGAGCTTGCGAGAGGCTGGGAATCCACTTTGTGAAGGTTGACCGCGGAGTAGCTTTGCGCGGATGCGCTTATACGAAAAAGCCCC